>NZ_JBVPGR010000015.1:0-20218 GCF_055816895.1 Ochrobactrum sp. PL_is501
CTGGAAACTCCGCTTTGCGAGGTCGATCGCAAGGATATGCACCGCTGTCATCTGCCTTTCCTCCTTGAGCGCCACCATGGCGCTGCGACTGCCATCATACGCCGATGCCGGCCGGAGGGGGCATCCACCCCATCAGTTCAGGATACCTTCTTTACGCATTTCACCCTCGAGACGCTCAATAGCCCCGCCGCTGCCGTTTGTCGGCAATATCACCCTTCCAGCAAAAGCTCACTTTTTTTGAAGATCGGCGTCAAATCGCGCCGACCTATTTCCCGGGAACGGACTGCTTTGAGTGGTGACAGTGCATAGAACTGCCCATTGCGATCGGGCATCGGTAATCTAGCTTCTTGGTTTGGCCTGTAAGCCGGGTACCTCTCGGTGCAGATCGGAGTCCTCACCCTAGGCCGCAATAAAGTGGCCCGGAGAAACCTCTCGGTAGTTCCGCTCCGGCGGAACAAAACCGAGTGGGCGGACCGGGCTTTTCAATTCATCTGCGTTAAGGCTGCGCTTGATATGTCTTCGTTCAGGATCTAGCACAGGTACCGCCGCCATCAGCTTCCTGGTGTAGGGATGCTGTGGGTTCCCGAAGACATCGGCGCGGGGGCCGATTTCGACGATCTCACCGAGATACATCACTGCCACGCGATGGCTGACGCGTTCGACCACCGCCATGTCGTGGCTGATGAAGAGATAGGAAAGGCCGAGGCTGTCCTGAAGATCTAACAGGAGATTGCAGACCTGGGCCTTGATCGACACATCGAGCGCGGAAACGGATTCATCGGCAACAATCACCTTGGGGTCGAGTGCCAGCGCGCGGGCGATGCAGATACGCTGGCGCTGCCCACCGGAGAATTCGTGCGGATAGCGTTTCATCATATCTGCTGAGAGGCCTACTCTTTCCAGCAATGAAGCCGCTTTTTCGCGGGCCTCCGTCTTGCCTGCAAGCTTATGCTGGACGATGGGCTCGGCGATGGCATTGCCGATGCTCATGCGGGGATTGAGGCTTGCGAAAGGATCCTGGAAGATCATTTGCACATCGCGACGCGCACGCCGCAATTCTTCTGCCGGCAGGGACAAAAGATCTTTTCCGTCTAGAGAAATGGAGCCGCCATGCGCGTTGGTCAGTCGCATGATCGTACGGCCGATGGAAGATTTACCGCAGCCGGATTCTCCCACCAGGGCCAGCGTTTCCCTGGGAAACAGATCGAAGGATACATTCTCGACGGCATGAACGGCGCCGATGGTGCGCCCGAAAACGCCACCTCTGATCTGATAACGTGTGGTGAGATTTTTCACCCGCAGCACCGGTTCAATTGCTTTGGGGTGGTTTGCCATCGGCTGCGGTTCACGCTTTTCACCGGTCGCCATGTCCACCACAGGAAATGGCAACGGCTCAGTCTTCCCGTCCATCGAGCCCAGATGCGGAACAGCGGAAAGCAGCGCACGCGTATAGGGATGCTTGCCGCGATGAAAGATATCGGCCGTCGTTCCCTGCTCCACCACTTCGCCACGATACATGACGAGGGTGCGGTCGGCAATTTCCGCCACGACCCCCATGTCGTGCGTAATGAAAAGCACAGATGTGCCTTCTTCTGCCTGAAGAGTTTTAACGAGATCGAGAATCTGAGCCTGGATCGTCACGTCCAGTGCGGTCGTCGGCTCGTCGGCGATCAACAGTTTCGGACGGCTTGCCAGCGCCATGGCAATCATGGCCCGCTGGCGCATGCCCCCGGAGAACTGATGCGGATAGTCGTCATATCGCGCGGCCGCGTTGGGAATGCGGACCTTGTCCAGAAGCCGTAGGGTTTCAGAACGCGCGGTAGCGCGATCAATACCGCCGTGACACGTCAGGGCCTCCGATATCTGCCGCCCGATCGTGAAAACCGGGTTGAGGCTGGTCATCGGCTCCTGAAAAATCATCGCAACGTCACGGCCACGTACTCGGCGCATCTCGCGCTCCGAAAGTGCGAGAAGATTGCGATTTCCCAGATGCACTTCACCGCTTATTCGGCTGCGGGCAGGGTCGAGCAGACGCATGATGGAGAGCGATGTGACGCTTTTGCCAGAACCGGATTCACCGACGATGGCAACCGTTTCCCCTTGTCCGACCTCGAAGGAAATGCCCTTGACCACGGGGCGCCATGCGCCATCCGCTTCAAATGCCGTCACGAGATTCGATACGGAAAGCACTGGGGACGCGGCGGCTTGTTGCATGGCGCTGGCTGTCACGTTGATATCTCCTGTCAAGCGGAACGGGCGGAGAGCCGGATTTCCGGCTCGAAGATAAAGTCGCGATCGAACGGAAACGTATTCCGTGTCTTGCGGAGGCGAGGCAACCGCTCGACAAACTGGTCCACGACGCCGGGAGATAGCGCCATCAGATTCGGATTGGCGATGGGTGCAAGCTCGGGGGAAAGGTATCCGGACTTGACCACCACGATTTTCGCCCGGCGAGGATCAAGCCCGAGCGTGGTGAAGTCCGAGATATTGTGATAGGGGCGCCGCTTCGCGCAAAGGACAAGGTCTACACCACCCACTGTCACTACCGCTTGCCTATCGACTGGTTTCGCCGCATCGTGAAGGCTGCGTAGCCGGCAATGGATGCGGACCGGCTTGCTGCCGTTCGTGTCCAATGTAGCGCCGATTGTCAGATCCAGTTCGGCGCCTGCTGATGCGGCAAAACATTGTTCGACTGCCGGGCGATCGGTAATGCCCGCGACGATGACACCTTGCGCATCCTGACGGATGAGTTCGCGCAACACATCGGCACGGTCGCCGACACCGCCACCGGTCGGATTGTCACCGGAATCCGCCAGAACGACGGGAGTTGTAGGGCTTGCCACCGCGCGGGCAACACATTCCTCAATGGAGCCAGTTTCGCAACCGAAGACGAAATCCTTGCGCGCATCCCAATAGGCGGCGGCAAGCGCCTTGGCTTCGCGTTCAAGGACGCCGCGGTCGGTACCCGTGAAGATCGCAGCGGCGGTTGCTCGCGGTTCGTCGGCCCAGACATAACCTACCATCAGCGACGAATCCCATATGCCTGGAATGGTATCCAGATCCGGCAGGCGCGCATAGAGGCCCTTTGCCGGCTCATCTTCCGTCGATGTGCGTTCTCCCGGCAGCACCACCGGTACGGGTGCCCACAAGAGGATGGGCTTCACCTTTTCGGAAAGGCAGCGAACCAACATGCTTACGGAGCGGCGCATTGTTTCTTCGACGTCGATGTGCGGAGCGGTGCGGTAGGTCGAGAACATATCGAGCGCATCGAGAATGCGTTGCGTGACATTGCCGTGAAGATCGTAACTCGTCGAGATTGGGCAGTCATCGCCGACGACGGCGCGAGCCGCGGAAATCCAGTCGCCTTCCGCGTCCTCCATGCCTTCCACATACATCGCCCCGTGCATGGCGAGGTAAAGGCCGTCAATGGGAAGGGAGGCTTTCAGCCGTTCCAGAAATTCGGCCTTGAACGACTCGTAGGCCGCGAGGGAAACCGGCCCGCCAGGAATGGCGCGGGCATGAAGCGTTGGAACGAACTCAGCATCATAATCCTTGAGGAAGGCGAAACGAGGGGAGGCGGTGAGTTCCTCTCCGCGCAGGACGATGAATTCTTCTACCCCGGCCAAAACCGGATTGTAGGTGCTGCATTCGGTGTGAATTCCGCCGACGGCTATGCGCATGGGTGACCTCAATTGATCAATGGAAGTGTTCTCATTGCGGCCCTACCGGCCAACCAGAAATCGGTGTGCGGCGATGGCCGCGGCGCCGCGCGCCCATACGGTCTGGTCGACGCGCAGGGTGCGAATTGCTGTCTGACCTGCCTGCCGCGGCAGGACATTGGCCTCCACGGCCTGCTGCATCACTGTGCCAAACAAGCCGTTGAACGAATATTCGTCATGGGTGACGAGAATTTCGCCGGGATCGTTCAGCTGAATGACATGCGCGATGGCGAGGCCGAGCGCTGATCCAGCGCGATGCAGGATACGAATGGCGGTGGCGTTGCCGGTCGCTGCTTCCGTTTCAATGTCAGCCAGTGCCTCGCAGGAAAGCCCTTCGGCGCGGGCCGTTTCACGAATTGCCTTCATGGATGCAACCGTATCGAGGCAGCCACGCTTGCCGCAACGGCAGGGTGCACCGCCAGGTTCGATCGTCAGATGGGCGATTTCGCCCGCACCGCCATGATTGCCGCGATAGAGCTTTCCATCGATGAAATGGGCGCAGCCGATACCGTCGCCAAGCGATACAAGGCTGAAGTTCTGTACTTCTCGGGCTTCGCCGAACAGTTTTTCGCTGACCGCGACCGATTTCGCGTCATTCTCGATGAAGACCGGCACATCTACCTTGGCTGCGACGATTTCCGCAAATGGTACATCCTGCCAGCCAAGCAGCGTCGACTGGATACAGCGGCTTTGTGTGTGGTCAACAAAGCCGGAAAGCGCGATGCCGATACCCGCCAGCCTTTCCCGCATTCCCGGTTGGCCGCCGATAAGTATTGAAAGTGAACCGGCAATGCTGGCTGCGATCGTTTCGGGATCGCGGGATAACGGTATCTGGGCTTCGGCAACGATTTCGCCACCAAGGTCTGTCAGTACGATCGGAGCAGGGTCCTGCAAGAGCGATACACCGAGCAGAAAGGCGCAACCAGGATGGATATCCAGGAGAAGCGAAGGGCGCCCCTGTCCGTAAACAGGTACGGTTTCCTGCAATACGCCCTTGTCGATCAGGTCGCGCGCAAGACCACTCATCGCTGCCTTACTCAGCCCGAGCACCGCCGTGAGGTCCGTACGGCTAAGCGGGCCGGATTCGCTGATGGCTCGTAATATCTGTCGTTGCGTTGCGGTGAACAAGAGGGCTGGCCCATGGCGATTTGACTTCATGCTTGACACTAAGTTCAATAAGTGAACAAATCAATGCCTAATTGGTTCTGAAATGATCCAATCGAAATTTGAGCGAATCTTAAGACAAAGAGGGGGTCCGGGATGTTTATCAGCCGATCGTTCAATTGTTTCCGCGTTGCCGTGCTCGGCGGCGCTTTTTTGGCAGGCGTTTCTCTTTTGCCGTTGCAGGCTGCGGCCACAACTTTGACCGTTATGCAGAGCGAGGCTCCGCGCTCGATGGATCCGGGTGACCAGACGGCAACCTATACAGCCTCTGTGCTTGATCCTATGTATGACGGCCTGCTCAAGCAGACGGAAAGCAACCCTGTTGCGCCCGCGCTTGCCACCGAATGGTCCGGGGACGATACGGGGCTCGTATGGACGTTCAAGCTGCGCGAGGGGGTCAAATTTCATGACGGAACACCGTTCAATGCGGATGCTGTGGTGAAGAACTACGCCCGCCATCTCGACACGAAGCGCGGTCTGGCGGCAAGCGGTCGCCTGCGCCTCGTGATCGAGAAGGTCGAAGCGGTTGATGACAAAACCGTACGCTTTACGCTCAAGAAGCGGTACCCGGCATTTCTGGCCTTGCTCACTACGCCGTCCAACTGGATCGTCAGCCCCACCGCGGACGATACAGGAACGCTGGGCGCAAAAGCGGTTGGCACTGGCCCATACAAGTTCAAGGAATATAAGTCCGGCGAGTATGTGCTGGAAGAAAAGAACCCGGATTATTGGGGTGGTGTCCCCAAAGGCGCAGACGAGATCAAATGGACCTGGACATCCGAGCCGTCGGTAATGAACATGGCGATCCAGACCGGTGACGCGGATGTGGTAAGCCCGTTGCCACCCGCTTTTGCGGCCCAGCTTTCTGCAAGCGACGATGTGAAGGTTATCAGTTCTGATGGCGCGGCTGTTTTCTGGGTCGCACTTAATACGAAGCTGAAACCGCTGGATGATATGCGGGTGCGACAGGCGTTGAACTATGCCACCGACCGCGACGGACTCGTGCGCGCCATCATGCAGGGTTACGCCATTCCCGCTAACTCCCCGCTGCCTCCGGTCATGAACGGCTACGACAAGTCATTGCAACCCTATACGCTTGATCTGGACAAGGCCAAGGCCCTGCTGGCTGAAGCTGGCCATCCGGATGGTTTCTCGATGTCGGTTGCCGTGCAAGAGCCGGAAGCACGCATCGCCGAATTGCTGCAGGCCATGTGGGCAAAAGTTGGCGTAAAGCTTGATGTGCGCCGGATGGAAAGCGGTGTCTGGACCAAGGCAGCCTTCGCCGATCTGGCGGGCAAGGAAGCCGACGGCACCGGCTCCGTTATTGCTTCCTGGTCCACGAGCGTGAACGGTGCTGACCTTCAGCTGCGCCCGCTCTATCATTCCGCAAGCTCGGCGCCCGTCGGCGCTAATCTCGGCTTCTTCAACGATCCAAAGCTCGACAAGCTCCTTGATGACGCTTCCAATATCCAGGACGAAGGCGAGCGCAACAAGCTCTATGTCGAAGCGCAGAAGGAGATCAATGAGCAGGCGCCACATGTCCTTCTTTACACGACCAAGGACGTCTATGCCGTGCGCAACAATGTGGAAGGCGTGGGTATGATTCCCGGCGGTCAGGTAGTCGTCGAGGAAGCCACCAAGAACTGAGGCCATAAAGAACGTGGAAGCCGCCTGAGCGACTTCCTTTCGTGACAAACCGACGAGGGGCGTATGAAAGCCTATATTCTCCGCAAGCTCATCGGCCTGCCCCTGATACTGATCAGCGTATCGCTGCTGATCTTTCTCGCCCTGCGCGCCTTACCGGGTGATCCGGCGCGCCTCATGGCCGGCCCAGAGGCGACGCAGGAAGCAGTTGACGCAATGCGCTCCCGTCTGGGCTTGGATCGCGGTCTTGTCCATCAATATGCGCAATTTGCGATCGATGCCGGGCAGGGTGATCTTGGCACATCCATCCGTTCCAAGCTGCCGGTAACGAGCGAAATCGCGGAGCGCATGCCCTATACGCTGGCTCTCGCGCTGACAGCCTATCTGCTTGCCATGGCGATCGGCATTCCTGCCGGCATGGTGGGGGCGATCTATCGGCACGGTTGGCCTGATCATGCAGTCATGTTCCTAGCCATTCTCGGAGCTTCGATCGCCAATTTCTGGCTGGCGCTGATGGCCATGAACACGTTTTCGGTCAAGCTCGGCTGGCTGCCGCTTCTCGGCGCATCGAACTGGAAAAGCTTCATCCTGCCATCCGTCACTCTCGCCGTCTTGCCCGCCGCACTCATTGCCCGCATGACGCGCTCAAGCATGATCGAAGTGCTGGGACAGGATTATATTCGCACTGCGCGTGCCAAGGGCGTTTCCGTTGCCTCGATTTACTGGAGCCACGCGCTGCGCAACGCGCTGATCCCCATCATCACCATTGTTGGGCTGAACTTCGGCGCTTTGATTGGCGGAGCTGTCGTGACGGAATCTGTCTTCAATTGGCCCGGTATCGGGCGGCTTCTGGTGGATTCGGTACGCTATCGCGACTATCCAGTCATCCAGGGCGTTACGCTGGTGGCTGTAACAGGTGTGGTTCTCGCCAATTTCATTGCCGAGATGCTGATCGCAGCGCTCAATCCCCGCATTAGGTTCGACTGATGAACAACGTTTCGATGACCGTCTCCGCCCAACCGCGTTTCGGACGCTCCCGGCAAACATTGCGCTGGATCGCACGTCATCCAGGTATTGCGGTCGGTGGCGCGCTGATTGCCCTCATCGTGTTCTGTGCGATTTTCGCGCCGTTCATCGCCAGGGCCGACCCTTATGAGCAGGATCTGCTTGCAACCATGCTGCCACCATCCTGGGAACATCCCTTCGGCACTGATGACGGCGGGCGCGATATTTTCGCCCGTGTGATCCATGGTGCGCGGATTTCGCTTCTGGAAGTTGCGCTCGGCGTCGGCCTTGCGGTTCTGGTCGGCGTGCCGCTCGGCATATTATCCGGCATGGCGGGCAAGCGTATCGATACCGTGATCATGTGGTGCATGGATGTGCTGTTCGCGTTTCCGGGTATCGTCCTGGCAATTCTGTTGATCAGCATCCTTGGTACCAGCCTTGTCAATCTTCTGGTTGCCATCGCCGTGTTTTCCGTGCCGATCTATGCCCGCCTAGCCCGCAATCTTACGCTTGGCCTACGCTCCATGGATTATGTGGAAGCCGCTGTCTCGCTCGGGCTTTCGCGGTGGCGGATCATGACACATTACATCATGCCCAATGCAGTCGGGCCGATCATTGTGCAATCGACCTTGACCGCCGGCACGGTCATTCTGTCCGCTGCCAGCCTTTCCTTCCTCGGACTGGGTGCACAGCCGCCGCTGCCCGAATGGGGTGCGATGATGTCGAGCGGCCGTAACTATCTGGGATTGAACATATATATGTCGTTATTTCCCGGGCTCGCAATCATGATAACGGTGCTCGGCTTCAACATTCTTGGGGATGGATTGCGAGATCTCCTGGATCCGCGACGGTGAGGCAATCGACAATGCTGCATTTTGAACCGCACTCTGCGTCGCACACGCTGCCGGTCTTCTCCGCGGACATCGGAGGCTCTTTCATACGGTTCGCGCATTCGGCCCGGCCTGGCTCGCTTGAGCATCTGGAGAGCCTCCCGACGCCGACCAAAGATTGGGCGGCATTCGTGAGCGCGCTTGATGGACTGCTTCTGCGTCACGCCGGCAGCAGCAACGCTCCACTCGCCCTGTCGATCGCCGGACTGATCGATCCAGTCGACGGTAGGGCTTTTTCCGCCAATATTCCGTGCATCACGGGACGCCATCTCGAAAAGGAACTCGGCGAGCGGTTTGGGCGGCGAGTTTTTGCGGCCAATGATGCCGATTGCCTGGCGTTGGCGGAAGCAGGCGAGGGCGCTGGCGCGGGAAACCGTATTGTCTTCTGCGCGGTGCTTGGCACGGGCGTTGGTGGCGGTCTGGTGGTGGAAGGCCGTCTTGTCCGCGGGGCAGGCGGCATTTCAGGCGAATGGGGGCACGGGCCGATCCTCAACACGCAGGTGGAGCTTGAAGGCGAAGGGTCGGTGTTTATCCCACGTTTCGCCTGCGGGTGTGGTCAGAGAGGATGTGTGGATACGGTTGGCGGCGCACGCGGCATCGAACTCGTCCATTCTTTTCTCAACCGTGAGGAAAAGGACAGCCGTAGCATCCTGCAGGCATGGCAAGGCGGTGACAGTGCGGCGCGCAGAACCCTGGCAGCCTATCTGCAGCTGGTTGCTGATCCTCTGGCTGCGGTCGTGAACATTACGGGCGCTTCGATCGTCCCTGTTGGCGGAGGACTCGCAACGGCAGAACCTCTGATCATGGCCTTGGATAAATCTGTTCGGCAACGCATCTTGCGCCGTGTGGACACGCCGTTGATCGTCTCTGGACGCTTCAGCAGTGAAGGCGGGCTGATCGGCGCCGCTATTCTGGGGCGCCAATCGTGAGAGCCAGATTAGAAGTCTGTGTGGATAGCCCAGAGGGTCTCAGGGCGGCTGTCGAGGGTGGTGCGCACCGGATTGAATTATGTGCGGCGCTGGATGTCGGCGGGCTGACACCATCGCCCGGCTTGATGGCACTGGCTGCCCGAGTACCGATACCTGTGTATGCCATGGTCCGTCCGCGTGCCGGTAGCTTTTGCTTTCAGACCGACGATGCAGTGTCCATGATCGCGGATATCGACGCAGCCAGAAATGCCGGGCTTGCTGGGGTCGTCATCGGCGCATCTTTGCCGAACGGCAATCTCGATCTGCCGTTGTTGCGTCGTCTTGTCGATCGTGCGAGCGGTTTGGGGACGACGCTTCATCGAGTCTTCGATCTTGTGCCGGATCCCGAGCGGTCGCTGGAGGAGGCTATCGAGCTCGGTTGCGAGCGCATATTGACCTCCGGTTTGCGGCATACGGCGCTGGAGGGACTGCCGATGCTGGCGAGCCTTGCAAAGCGCGCTGCCGGGCGCATTGGCATCATGCCGGGTAGCGGGATCACTATAGAAAACGCAATGCATATTCTGGATGAAACCGGGGTCGGCGAAATTCATGCCTCCTGCCGGCAGGAAGTTCCAGTTGAGGATGCCGGAAGCGTCGCGTTCGGGTTTTCCAAGCCACGTTCCTTCCGAACCTCAGCGAATAAAGTGAGACAACTCGTTGAGGCCATCGTCGAATGCCCTCATCTATAGTTTCTCCCTTACGGCGATTCGTGAGAGTTTAGGACTCGGTCTCTGATGCGAACTGGCCGTCCTCCCTGACATAGAACCAGGGCGCGCGTATAACTGATCGCGGTCTCCCCACAGACTACCGCAATCGCCCGGATATCGATCCGGGACAATGGTTTGACTTTCCCGATACTTGCCGATCCTGGCAGTGGAGTCGCTGCACGGATCGGATTGCGCTGGACACTCCCCGGCTATCTCAGAAAGGCATATGTCCAGATCATTCAAAAATGACCCCACCGTCGTCAATGACGACAACAGTTGGGCCCGACCACTGCCAGCTCGATACGCACCGCAGGAAAAGATGGTTTGATGGCCGAATACCCAGCTGAAACTCACGTCATTGGCGGCGTCGACAAACATAGGGAACTGCATACCGCGGCTGTCGTCATTGAAACGGACATCGCCGCCACCGCTTCGACGATGGCCCGAACGTAAGCAACCGGCCACAGGCGCGCAGATCCCACGACGATGCGTCGACGGGTGGACCTGCGGATGTGAGCGGCAAGCTGGCCGATCTCTCCAAGAAGGAGGAGGGCGGAGCGTGGTAGCGGTTTTTTCTTAGCTGAGGCTTCAATTCCAATTGCGAATTCAAAGCTCTGCTTATTTGTGCGCGACCATGATGTGCCGGACGGCGGTGTAATCCTCCAGCGAGTAGATCGACATGTCCTTGCCGTAGCCGGATTGCTTCAGGCCGCCATGGGGCATTTCATTGGCTAGCATGAAATGGGTGTTGATCCAGGTGCAGCCGTAGCGCAGGCGCGCGGCAATCTGCATGCCCTTGCTGACATTGGTGGTCCAGACCGACGAAGCGAGACCATAGTCGCTGTCATTGGCCCAGGTCACGGCTTCGTCCAGTTCCGTGAACCGGGTGACGGAGACCACTGGCCCGAATACTTCCCGGCGCACAATCTCATCTTCTTGCGTAGCCCCGGCAATGACCGTAGGCTGGAAGAAGAAGCCCCGGTCTCCGGCAGGGTTTCCACCCGCCGTCACCTCAATATGAGCGTTGTCGCGAGCGCGCGCGACGAAGCTCTCGACACGATCACGCTGGCGGCTCGAGATCAACGGTCCGATCTCGTTTTGGGTATCATCCTCAAGATTATAGCGGATTGATGAAACGGCAGAAGAAAAGTCTGCAACGAAGCGATCATAGATTTTTGCATCGACGTAAAGACGACAGGCCGCGGTGCAGTCCTGCCCGGCATTATAATAGCCGAAGGAGCGGATTCCGTTGACCACGGCTTCCAGATCGGCATCGTTCAGCACGATAACCGGTGCTTTGCCACCCAATTCCAAGTGTGTGCGCTTCACCGTCTTGACCGCGGCCTGCAACACCTTCTTGCCCGTGGCGATATCCCCGGTTATCGAAACCATATCAATGTGAGGGTGGTTGATCAAGGCATTACCCACGGTTTCACCCCGGCCAAGGACTATATTGACGACGCCCTCCGGTAGGATGCCGGCAAGCAGTTTCGCCAGCTTGAGCGCTGTCAGCGGTGTCTGCTCTGAAGGCTTGAACACCACCGTATTGCCCCCGGCGATGGCGGGGGCGAGTTTCCAAGCCATCATCATCAGCGGATAATTCCAGGGGGCGATGGAGCCGACGACGCCGATGGGATCGCGGCGGACCATCGAGGTGTGGCCCAGTAGATATTCGGCGGCCAGCGGCCCATGAAGATTGCGGACAGCGCCCGCAAAATATCGGTAGCAATCGATGATGGCGGGAATTTCATCATTGAGGACCGCATTGATAGGCTTGCCGCAATTCAGTGCCTCAAGCGCGGCAAAGGCGGCAGCGTCGCGCTCGATGGCGTCGGCGATCTTGAGAAGATAATTCGACCGTTCGGCAGGCGTGGTGCGTGACCATGTGGCGAAGGCTTTCACGGCGGCATCGACGGCGGCGTCTATCTGTGCAAGGGACGCTTCCGGCAATTCCAGTATCGTTTCACCGGTCTTGGGATTGAAAACGGTTTCTTCTGTTTCCGTGCCTGCCACGAAACGCGAACCAATCAGCATCTCAGTATTCATGATGTCATCTCTCATACTATCGGGATTTCATTTGCCGTGACCGGCGATCTGATCGCCCTCGCGGGTGAGGTAATAGGCGGTGAGGATCGGCAGGAAGGTGAGGAGCACCACCGCCATTGCCACCACATTGGTAACGGGCCGCTGTCGGGGCCGGATCAACTCCTGAAGCATCCAGATGGGCAGGGTCATTTGCTGGCCGCCGGTGAAGGTGGTGACGATGACTTCATCGAAGGAGAGGGCGAATGCCAGCATGCCGCCCGCCAGCAGCGCGGTGCCGATATTGGGCAGAATGACGTGGCGGAACGTCTGGAAACCATTCGCGCCCAAATCCATCGAAGCCTCGATCAGCGAGCCGGAAGTGCGGCGGAAACGGGCGACCGCATTATTGTAGACCACCACCACGCAGAAGGTGGCGTGGCCAAGCACGATGGTCCATACCGAGAATGGAATTTCCAGAAGCGAGAACGCGGAGCGCAGGGCAATACCGGTGACGACGCCGGGCAAGGCGATGGGCAAGATTACCAGCAGCGATATGCTCTCACGGCCAAAGAAGCGCGTACGGCTGACGGCGGCTGCGCAAAGCGTGCCGAGCATCAGAGCGATCAGGGTCGCGATTGTAGCAACCTGAAGCGACAGCGCCATGGAGGACCAGACGTCGGGCCGGTTCCAGGTGACCTCGAACCATTTCAGCGTAAAGCCCGGAGGCGGCCATTGATAACTTTTTTCTTCGGTAGTGAAAGCGTAGACAAAGATGAGCAGGATGGGCAGATGCAGGAAGGCAAGCCCGCATCCGGCGGCGATCTTCAGAGCGAGCGGCGCCCCGTTGCGGCTATTAGAGCGCATCGAAAGCTCCCTTTTGTTTGGCGGCCCAGAGATAAACGGCCATGATGATGATCGGCACCACGGAGAAAGCGGCAGCAAGCGGCACGTTTCCGGCGGTGCCCTGCTGGGTGTAAACAGCCTGACCTATGAAGAGCCGCGACGAGCCAATGATTTGTGGAATGATGTAATCGCCCAGCGTCAGCGAGAAAGTGAAGATCGAACCCGCGACGATGCCAGGCAGTGCTAGGGGCAGAAGCACATTGCGGAAGGTTTGCGAAGGTGTCCCGCCAAGATCGGAGGAAGCCTCGATTAGATTGCCGGGAACCCGTTCCAGCGCCGCTTGGGTCGGCAGGATCATATAGGGCAGCCAGATATAGACGAAGACCAGGAATGTGCCGGTATAGCTCATGGAAAGCGAGCTGCCCCCAATGATAGGCAGCGCAAGCACACCGTCGATAAGCCAGGACAGGTGCAGTTTGGCAAAAATCCAGGTCAGGATGCCTTCCTTGGCGAGGATCAGCTTCCAGGCATAGACCTTGACGAGATAGCTCGACCATAGCGGCATCATCACGCCGAGGTAGAACAGCGCCTTCCATTTGCCATGTGCATGGCGCGCCGCATAATAGGCGATGGGAAACGCAATGAATGCGGAAGCGATGGTGACCAGCGCCGCCATTAGCACAGTGCGCAGGATGATATCGAAATTCGCCGATTGCAGAAGCTGGGCATAGGTCGCGAGCGTGAACTCGTAATCGATCACTCCCGAGAAGTCATCGACCGAGAAAAAGCTCTGCAACAAAAGCGCTATCAACGAGCCGATATAGATGATGCCGAGCCAGAGAAGCGGCGGTGTCAGCATCAGGAAAAGCAGCAATCCAGGATGCCGCCAGAAAATATCCGATAGACGGCCAAGCATGCCATCGCGTTGTGGTGTGGTTGATGCGAGGGAGCGCGGCAGCCCGTTCAGATGCGTATCGCTCATGCTGCCTGATCCATATAATGCACATCACCCGGTTGCCAGGTGATGAAGATTTCATCATTTAGCGCCGGCGCAGTGATGTCCCGGGGGAGCATGACATGAAAGCGCGTGTCCGCAACATCGATTGCGATCCGCGTGGCTGAACCCAGAAAATTGGTGGCCCTAACACGCGCCGGTATGCCGGTGCCCTGAGCGAGCCTGATTGCCTCCGGCCTGAGGCTTGCCCAGCGGCGCTCGCCGCCGAAGGATGCCATGACGTCCGGGGCGATCACATTGGAAGAGCCAACGAAATCAGCCACAAAGCGCGTTGCTGGACGGTTGTAGATTGCCTCCGGCGTGTCGGCCTGCACTATGCGGCCATTATTGAAGACTGCCACACGGTCAGCCATGGACAAGGCCTCGCCCTGATCATGCGTGACGAAGACGAATGTTATGCCAAGCGCGCGCTGAAGCGCCTTCAACTCTTCCTGCATTTGCTCGCGCAGCTTCAAATCCAGTGCGCCGAGCGGCTCATCGAGCAGAAGCACTTTCGGCTTGTTCACCAAGGCCCGCGCTAGTGCAACGCGCTGACGCTGGCCGCCAGAAAGCTGGCCGGGCTTGCGCGCGCCATAGCCCGGAAGCTTGACAAGTTCGAGCATTTCTTCTGCGGCGCGCCTTCGCTCGGCCTTGCCGACGCCGCGCACCATCAGGCCATAGGCGACATTGTCGGCAATATTCAGATGCGGGAAGAGCGCGTAATCCTGAAAGACCGTATTCACGTTACGCCTGTAGGGCGGCACACCGCTGACGCTTTCTCCGAAAATCTCGATTGATCCGCCGGTCGGTCGCTCGAAACCGGCGATCAGCCGGAGGCAGGTCGTCTTACCGGAGCCTGATGGGCCCAGCATGGCGAAGAATTCGCCCGGCGCAATTGTGAGATTCACCTGATCGACGGCGTGAACGGCGCCAAAAAAACGGGATACATTGTCGAAATGGACGGCTGTTGTCATCTCTTTACCCTTCCGGCGCGTTATTCCATTTCGACAAACCATGTTCATCGATCGGCTGTCGCACGGGTTAATATCCGGGTGGTTGTCGCCCTCATGTCAAAGAGGGGCGACACGATTTCGGGCTGGCTACAAGATCAGCGGCCGCCGATGACGCCGATATAATCCGACACCCAGCGGTGATAGGGTACGCACCCGCTCTGGCTTTCACATTTCGCAGTCGGCGTGCGCCAGAAGCTGATCTTCTCGAAATTGTCGAAGCCGTTGGTGGAGCAGCCGGCCTCGCCAAGCAGTGCATTACCCTTGCACGCCGCCGGTACAGATGGCACCGCGCCGAACCAGGCAGCGGCATCACCCTGCACCTTGAGCTTAAGGGAATGCTCCATCCACTTATAAGCGCAGTTCGGATGTTCGCTATCGACATGCAGCATGGTGGTATCGGCCCAGCCGGTCGCTCCTTCTTCGGGGAAGGTCGAGCCCACAGCGGCATTCTCGGCTTTCAGCAGATTGACCATGAAAGGCCAGGAGCTGGAGGCGACAACGCCTTCATTCTTGAAATCGTCGATCTGAATCATGGCGTCATGCCAGTAGCGGCTGACGAGCTTGCGCTGTCCGCGCAGCAGATCGAGCGCGGCCTTGTACTGATCTTCGTTCAGTTCGAACGGGCTCTTGATACCCAGCTCAGGCTTATGCGCCATCAGGTAAAGCGCCGCATCGGCGATATAGATCGGTCCGTCATAGGCCTGAACACGGCCCTTGTTCGGTTTGCCATCCGGCAGGTCCATTTCCTCAAAGACGACATTCCAGCTTTTGGGCGCTTCGCCCTTGAAGATATCCTTGTTATACATCAGTACGTTGGGTCCCCACAGATAAGGAACCCCGTAATGGACGCCCTTGACCGTGAACCACGGGCCATCCTTGATGCGATCGTCGATTGTCTTCCAGCTTGGAATGAGATCAATGTTGATGGGCTGCACGCGCTTGCCGGCGATGAGCCGCAGCGAGGCGTCCCCGGAAGCAGTGACGAGATCGAAGCCGCCCTCGTTCATCAGGGCCACCATCTCATCCGAGGTGGCGGCTGTCTTCACCGTCACCTTGCAGTCGGTTTCTTTCTCGAAATCGGTGACCCAGTCGTAATTCTTGTCAGTATCGCCGCGCTCGATATAGCCGGCCCAAGCGACGATGCTTACCGCGCCTTCGCCTTTGCCAACTTCCTTCAGCGGTTCCGCGGCCATGGCTTGCGCTGCAAAAGCCAGCATGGCAATTGCTGATACGCAGGATTTCAAAACAGCGTGCATTGGGTGTCCTCCCTTACCCTTCCACTCTCCTCACCGTGATCCTGCAATCATCTGCACGCCTTCGCAAATGCATTAATCAGAAACATGCTATCGGAATTTCCGATAGAAAGGCCTCAAACGCTGCATTAGCGAGACCGATCCGATCTCAGCGTGTGGGCGATGCCAATGAAATCCCGCGCGGCCTTGGAAAGGCTGGAACCCTTCCGCCAAGCCATTCCGATCTGAACCGCAGGCAGGGAACCCGAAAAATCACGGCTTTCCAGCCGGTCGCCTTCCAGTGACCACGGACGGTAGACCAGATCGGGAAGGAGCGCGATTCCTGCGCCTGTCGCGACCAGACTGCGGACAGCTTCCACCGAGCGGGTGCGAAATGCGATCTTGGGTCGCGCGCCGAAAAGGGCGAGCAGATTGCCGGTGTTTTCCTCTACCTCATCGATTGTAAGTACAATTAATGGCTCCTGAACGATGTCACCAATCGAGATGCTATCGGCCGAAACCAGCGGATGGCCGCCCGGCAGCCATAGCCGATAGGGAGAAATCTCCAGAATTTCCGAGTGAAGCGCCATCCGGTCGCTAAGATGCGAAAGCACCATGACCGCGACGTCCAATTCGCCGCCGATCAGCAAATGTTCCAGATAGGATCCGCTATCCTCAATGGCGCTGATTTCCACATCTGGAAAATTCCGTCGATAACGTGCCAGAATATCGGGCAGGACATATCCGGCCACCAGCGAAGTGACACCGAGATTGAGTGTCCCTTTCTCGGCTTTTTCCACCCTCGAGAAGGTTTGTCTGGCATCCTCGACATCAGCGAGGATCTTGGTGACATGGCGCAAGAACTGGTGGCCGTTGTGCGTAATGGAAAGCCCGCGCGGATGCCGATCAAACAGCTCTGTGCTGAGTTCGATCTCCAGTTCCTTGATCGCCTCAGTTATCGCGGACTGCGAAATGGAGAGCTTTTGCGAGGCCCGCGTGATCGACGCCTGTTCCGCTACCGCAACGAAATAGCGCAATTGCCTAAGTGTAAACATTCTTGGCCTCGTGAAATCCGAATTGGTAAATGTTCAATCGCTTGTATCGATATCTACTCTGTGTCACTCCCAAGCTGTTATTCTTGCCAGCAGGCATTGTTTCAATCGATTGAGATTGTTACTTTCCCCAAAATGCCTGCTCCTTCTCCCGAAGCATCTAATTGTGGCTGCCTTCATTCCGAAACAGCAGATTTTCTTTAGATGCGCTCCATTCCATAAGTATATCGAAAAAAGCGAAACCATCTATTGGAATTTCGGAATAGCCAAACTCAGATGACCCGTCTAGCTTTAGCGGGCGCGACGGGAGCGCGCAATGGGAGGGATTTATGATCACGCGACGCGATTTTCTCAATGGGGTTTCACTGACCATAGCGGCGGGCCTGACGCCTATTGATCTGGTTCGGGCTGACGAGGTTGTGCCGGGGGCTCTGCCCGCAAACTATTATCCGCCGGCGCTGCAGGGCCTGCGCGGCAGTCACCCCGGCTCGTTCGAAAGCGCCCACGCGTTGGCGCGAGAAGGCAAAAACTTCTCGTTCGAGAAACTGCCCATAGACGAGACTTATGATCTCATTGTCGTTGGCGGAGGCATCAGCGGTCTCTCGGCAGCATGGTTCTATCGCGAGAAGAACGGCGCTGACAAAAAAATCCTCATCCTCGACAATCATGACGATTTCGGCGGCCACGCAAAGCGCAACGAATTTCGTGCAGGCGATAAACTGATCCTCGGCTATGGCGGTACAGAAAGCCTCGACTCGCCGCGAACCGGCTATAGCGAAGTAGCTACCAATCTGCTGAAATCACTATCCGTCGATATTGATCAGTTCACCGCAGCCTTCGACCGGAAATTTTATCATTCACATAAACTGAGCCGGGGCGTGTTCTTCGACAACGATCATTGGGGAACTGACAAGCTTGTCATCGGCGATCCCTTCTGGATGACGGATGACGATCAGTTGCCGGAAATGTTGAATGCCCGCCCGGTAGACCGGTTTATCGACGACTTTCCTCTGTCCTCCGAAGACAAAGCTGCGCTTATCAAATTCCATAAGCAGCCGGATGATTATCTTCGGGGCAAGAGCAAGGAAAAAAAAGAGCTATATCTTTCCAAAACGAGCTATCGCGACTTTCTGTTGAATAATGCCGGTCTCAGCGAGCAGGCGGCTCAATATTTCCAGGGGCGTTTCAACGACTTGTTCGGCTCCAGCTCCGATACCGTTTCAGCTCTCGACGCCATGGAAACCGGCTTTCCAGGTTTTGATGGGCTGGGGCTGAAGGATAATGCCGCCACATCGAAAGACGAGGAAGACCCTTATATCTGTCATTTTCCCGATGGCAACGCGTCCATTGCGCGGTTGCTGGTCCGGAGCCTTATTCCAGATGCGGCAACGGGCAAAACGATGCAAGATATCGTGCTCGCGAAATTCGACTATTCGAAGCTCGATCAGCCCTCGTCACCGATCAGGATCAGGCTTAACAGCACCGGCATGAATGTCACCAATACGACGAGTGGCGCAGATGTCACCTATCTCAATCAAGGGACATTGCGGAAGGTCCATGCAAAAAAGGTCATTCTGGCCGGCTGGAACATGCTGATACCATTCATTTTCCCTGAACTTCCCGCCGAGCAGAAAGGCGCGCTGCGGCGGAATGTCAAACTGCCGCTGGTTTATACCAATGTCGTCGTCAAGAACTGGCGACCATTCAAAAAGTTGGGGGTGCACGACATTTACTCGCCGACGATGCCCTATGCCCGCGTCAAACTGGATTATCCCGTGAGCATCGGCGAGTATCAATTCTCGAGGACACCGAACGACCCGATTTGCATTCATATGTATCGTGCGGTGACTGTTCCCAACGAAGGGCTTGACGCCCGCACACAGGCGCAAATCGGGCGGCAATCGCTTCTGGAAACCTCCTTCGAGGAAATGGAACATGCCGTGCGCGACCAGCTCAGCCGTCAGCTGGCAGGAAGTGGCTTCAATGACGCACGGGACATCCAGGGCATCACCATCAATCGCTGGCCGCACGGCTATTCTTATGGACAGAATACGCTATTCGAGGAGACGAGCGACATGGAAGCGACCATTGCGCTCGCGCGCAAGCCGCACGGGAATGTGGCAATTGCCAATTCGGATGCAGGCTGGACAGCATTGACCCAATCGGCAATCGATCAGGCTTGGCGCGCCGTGCATGAAATCAGTTAAGCGACTATCAGACGCTGCCACATCTTTGCTTGGTCGGGCCAATGGCTATCAGGTGGCCTTGATCCGACCATCTGTTTAACATCTTACACGCTACCGTCGGTGACGATGGAACGGAACGCTTCCTGCATGGCTCTGACGGATGGGATCTAAACGCATCTCGTTTGGCCATGTTTGTTGCGGCCACTGGATATCAATCGGCTACTATCTGAGTTGCCATAAGCTATCTTATGCGATCTTTGTGGGTTGCTCGGGTACATTCTATTTTAAACTGCAACATGCCAATGAATTCATGAGGTTAGCCATGGAGGAAATTGGATGTCGAGTTGCTGTTCACAGATCACTTTGCGTGAACGTCGCCGTCTTTTCGAGCTGAAACAGCTCAAAGTCCCTCTCGGCGATATAGCGCGGCTGATGGGTCGTCATCGCTCGACGATCTATCGCGAGATCAAGCGCAACAGCTTTCGGGACACGGAGATACCAGACCATAACGGCTATCACAGCGTTGTTGCCGACAACATCAGCAAAGACCGGAGAACACGGTTGCGCAAGCTCAGACGTTATCCATAACTGCGCAAGTTTGTCATTGAACAATTGGAAGCCCATTGGTCGCGGAACTGAACTGATGGGGTGGATGCCCCCTCCGGCCGGCATCGGCGTATGATGGCAGTCGCAGCGCCATGGTGGCGCTCAAGGAGGAAAGGCAGATGACAGCGGTGCATATCCTTGCGATCGACCTCGCAAAGCGGAGTTTCCAG
>NZ_JBVPGR010000033.1:0-345376 GCF_055816895.1 Ochrobactrum sp. PL_is501
CCTGTCAACCACTTTTTTCGAAGAAAATCACAAACTTAATCGAAGCTCTTTTCTTCCTACATCAACAAGACTTCCGTCCCGTCAACGCCGCCAGCCTACTCAAATCAAACATCGCTGCCCAACTCTTTCAACCAACTCCAAGGACGCATCAGCCTGCCGCTTGCGGCGCCGCCGCCCTCGTTGTGGAGGCGTATATAGGGGGGACCTCTCCTATCTGTCAACAGCACCGCGGAAGTTTTTTGATGTTTTTTTGACAGCTTTCCACAAGCTGCCGGATTTCCACGTATACGACTTATATTATAGGCCCCTCATCGCCTCTCCAGCATTTGGGAGGGCCTTAAACCGGCCTTATTGCCCGAATAGCTTCTGCCGGAATTTGATAACCGGCAATCCACACGCCTTGCGGGCGATTGTGGATATCGTGGTCCGGCAGGCTTGTCGTTGACTTACGTTTCTCCGGCAGGCAAAACTCACATACCCTTTTGGGACCCGTTTGGGAGCCTTCCGACAAATGGAAGACACCTTGATACCGGATTGGCGGCTTCTCCGCCTTTCCGACAAACGATTTCAAGCACGTTTTGTGCTGTCAGTTGTAAAGAAGGACCGGCTACAGCGGTATGAAAGAGATGGGGCCGAACAATCTCGATCCGGGTGACGAGCCCCCGCTCAGCGTAGGCGGACGGCGACGGCCTCCGGATCGTCGTGAGGTTTCTGCCCGTTGGCTCGCCGGAACCTTCCTGACTGGCGTGACGTCATGCATGCTGATCGGTGTGGCATTGTTTGCCGCTCTGGATGGCCGTGAACAATTGGCCACCCCGCCTGAAATCCTTGCCCGAAACGACATGCCGGGTGTAGCCGACGACGTTGACGTTACCAAGGGCGGGCGTCTGGTCAGCACCGTCTCCCAGCAAAAGCCGCGCGACCGGCGCCGTTTCGATCTTTCCACGATGCAGAAAGTGGGCGAGCGCGAGGTTATACGGACCCGACCGTTCGAATTTGTCCGCATGGCCCTCGCCGTTGATCATCCGACCAACCGCAAATATCCGGCCTTCGACGCGCTGACCGTATTCTCGGAAGGCCCGGCGGCTCCACAACCCGCCGATGCCGGCCAGATCTACGGCGCAAAGGTCGAAAGCGAAGTCAGCCTGCATGTCGTTGACTTCCCGATGAACAGCACGACTTTCGACGCGTCCAGCGACCTCACCGTCGATGAGGTCGAAAAGGTCGTGCGCGATACCGGCGGCCTCCTGACGGACGGCGACGTGCAGGTCGCCTCGCTTCATTATGTCGACCCCGCCCGTTTTGGCGGCTCGGACTCTCCCTTCGCGCTCGGCCCCGCGCTTGGTGTGAAGATTACGCAGGAAAATGTCAGTGTCGCACAGCGCGGCGATGAAGATACCGTCAGCGAAGGGTTTTCAGAAGAACTGATTCCTTTCCGCCAGACCACCGAAATTACGCAGGCGCTCGAAGATGCAGGCTATACCGGCGACGATGCCGGGAACATGGCCGACTCACTCGCCAAGCTGATGAATTCGCCTCGGTTGAAGGAAGGCAGCGTTCTGCGGGTCGGCACAGAAACCCGTGACGGCGTGGATCGGATCGTGCGCGCGAGCATCTATAACCGCACCACCCATCTGGTGACAGTCGCCCTCAACGACCGCGGTCAATATATACCGTCGGACGAACCGGAACAAACCCCGCTCCTACAGGCGGCTTTCGATGGCAACGCATTGCCAACGGCTATTCGTGGCAACCTGCCCAGTGTCTATGACGGGATCAGCCGGGCGGCGCTGGCCTATGGCATGTCGGAAACGATGCGGGAGCAGCTTATCAAGATGCTTGCAAGCGATGTCGACCTGCAATCACGCCTGTCTCCGAGCGACCAGCTCGACGCATTCTTCTCGCTGCCGGACGATCCGGATAAGCCCGAAGCCGATTCGCAACTCCTCTACGTGGCGGCGAATTTTGGCGGAACGACCCGCAAGTTCTATCGCTATCAGGCTCCGGACGGCAGCGTCGATTACTTCAATGGCGACGGCAAGAGCGCGAAGCAGTTCCTGCTGCGCAATCCCGTTCCCAATGGTGTCTTCCGCTCGCCATTCGGCATGCGCCGCCATCCGATTCTTGGCTATAGCCGCATGCATACCGGCGTGGACTGGGCCGCACCGCGCGGCACGCCAATCATTGCTTCCGGCAATGGTGTTGTGGAAAAGGCAGGCTGGACCAATGGCTACGGTAACCAGACCCTCATTCGCCATGCCAATGGCTATGTGAGCAGCTACAGCCACCAGAACGCGATTGCCCGCGGCGTCACAGCGGGAGCACGCGTGCGGCAGGGACAAGTGATCGGCTATGTGGGATCGACGGGCCTTTCGACTGGACCCCATCTTCACTACGAACTGATTGTGAACGACACCAAGGTCGATCCTCTGCGCATTCGCCTGCCGGACAACAAGGCGCTTTCGGGTAAGGAGCTTGAAGCCTTCAAGCAGGAACGCGACCGCATTGATGCGCTTTTGAACAGCGATGACAACGGCACCAAGCTGGCTTCGAACGGAACGACGAAGAGCTGATAGAAGCCGGGCGGGTGCCCGGCTTTTTCTGCAAACTTATTCGGTAAACTCTACCGTGACGCCAGCCTTCACCAGCTTGGCCAGTTCCTCCGCATCCCAATTGGTCAATCGCACACAGCCATGGCTCGACGTCTTGCCGATTCTCGACGGCTCGGGCGTGCCGTGAATGCCGTAGGTCGGCTTGGAAAGCGCGATCCAGACCGTGCCGACGGGACCGTTCGGGCCGGGCGGAATGGTCAGAACCTTGTCGTTGTTACCCTGTTTGAAGTTGATCTTCGGATTGTAGGTGTAATTGGGGTTGATCGCGATACGCTCGACCTGAACCGTGCCGGACGGTGACGGGTTGTCCGACGAGCCGATGGTCGAGGGATAGGCAACGACAAGCTTACCCGATTCATCGTAACCGCGAACCTGCTTGCGCCCCTTGTCAGCAATGATGCGGGCCACTTTGGTTCGAACCGGCTTGCCGAGATTGGGAACCTTCACGACCGAGCCGGGCTGGTTGAAGTTCACGCCGGGATTGATCTCTTTCAGATAGGCCTCGTCTATATGAAACTTCTCACCCAGCATTTCGGTGACCGATGTATAGGCCATCGCGGGAAGCTGCGCCTTGTGAGCGTAATCTTCCGGGATCGAGGCAACATATTGCCGCCCGATATCTTCGTTGGTGATGGTGTAATCGGTGAAGGCGGGGCCGCCCGTGGCTTCAAGCTCTGCATTGACTGCCGCTTCATCCGTCGGATTGATCGACTTGCCGGTCAGCTCGCCATAGGCAGCTGCTGCCTTGTCGACATTGCTGCCCGAACGGCCGTCGATAACACCGGGTGATGCGCCGGCGCGGTCGAGAAGCACCTGATAGGCTGCAATCTTTGCTTTTGCACCCTGCCCTTTCGGCATTTCGATGGCAGGAGCCATATCGCTCGGATTGGGCACACCGCGCGGCTGCTCATAACCAGGTTGCCCGTAATCCTGCTGGCCGTCATAGCCGGGGTCAACGCTGGCTGAATTGGTATTGTCCGGATACTGATCACCTGCCGGTGGCAGTTCGGAACGCTGTACCTGTCCATCCCGGTTGCCGCGATATTGCGGTGCTGCCGGAGCATCTGGATAATAGTTCGGATCTTCGGGCACATTGCCGAAACCATCATAGGGCGCACCGCCATCGACCGGGCCATCGAGCGTCCAGTTGTCATCCGGCCGCGGCGCGCGGCGAACCCGGCGGTCATAGGCGTTCGGATCATAATTGTTGGCGTCCTCGACACTGAGGATACGTCCGCGACGATCCATGGTAACGCGGCGGCCATACTGGTCGATGAACACCCGCACGCGGCGATCGTGATAGATTTCCTCACCCGGATCATAAAGCTGCGCAAGCTGTACCGGGCGCCCGGCAACCGTTGCGGAACTGCTGTCGTTGGCGCGGGCAGGACCATCGACTGCGGTTGCCGCCAGGCTGGCAAGCAAAGCGAAATGAAGCGTGCGTGTGTAATGCGCCATGAAGAATGCCCTGGGTGATCGAGAGATCATGGATGCCGCGAATATGGTTAATAACTGATTAGCTGATAAAGCAGATGCCAGATGAACTGGACATGAAAATGGCCGAGATCGGCTGAAAACCGGAAAACTTGTCAGGGTTTATATGAAAAAGGCGCCGCAACCTGTCGGGTTGCGACGCCATGGCATTCAACTCATCAGAGCGCGTTTTGATCTGAATGAATCAGATCGGCGCACTAACTTCTTCTATTTCACGCATAATCTTATCGATCCTCGTTTCACTCCGGTCGGATTATGCTCTAACGTTCAGGCGTTCTCGCCAACGGTCTCACCTTCCTCCTCAAGCGCACCGCGAATCGGACGGAAGTTTAGCCTGTCCGAACCGGCGGTAATCTTGACGATGGAACCGTCCAGAATGTCGCCCAGAAGAATGCGCTCGGCCAACGGGTCCTGAACTTCCTTCTGGATGACGCGCTTAAGCGGACGCGCGCCATAGGCCGGGTCGTAACCCTTATTGGCCAGCCATTCACGTGCATCCTCTTCCAGCTGCAGCACGATCTTGCGATCGCTCAGAAGCATCTGGAGACGCTGCATCTGGATATCGACAATCGCACCCATGTCTTCGCGGCGCAGCCGGTGGAACAGGATGATTTCATCGACACGGTTCAGGAATTCCGGACGGAAGGCGGCACGCACCACGCCCATCACTTCCTCGCGCACCGACTCGACATCGTCCTTCTCGCCAAGATTGACGAGATATTCGGCACCGAGGTTGGAGGTCATGATGATGACCGTATTGCGGAAATCGACCGTGCGGCCCTGCCCGTCGGTCAGGCGTCCGTCATCCAGCACCTGCAACAGCACGTTGAACACATCGGGATGCGCCTTTTCGATCTCGTCGAACAGGATCACCTGATAGGGCCTGCGGCGCACGGCTTCCGTCAAAACGCCGCCTTCCTCATAGCCGACATAGCCGGGAGGCGCACCGATCAGCCGGCTCACGGAATGCTTTTCCATGAATTCCGACATGTCGATACGAACCATGGCCGTGTCGTCCTGGAAAAGGAACGAGGCGAGCGCCTTGGTCAGTTCCGTCTTGCCGACGCCTGTGGGGCCGAGGAAGATGAACGAACCGATAGGACGGTTCGGGTCCTGAAGCCCGGCACGCGCACGGCGGACAGCCTTGGATATGGCCTGCACGGCTTCGCCCTGTCCGACGACGCGTTTTGCGAGTTCGTCTTCCATGCGCAGCAGCTTCTCGCGCTCGCCTTCCAGCATCCGGTCGACCGGAATGCCCGTCCAGCGAGAAATGATCTGCGCCACGTGATCAGGCGTAACGGTTTCCTCGAGCAGGGAACCCTTGTTTTCCTGGCTCTCCGCTTCGACAAGCTGCTTTTCCAGCTGCGGAATCTTGCCATAGGCAAGCTCACCCGCCTTCTGGAACTCACCGCTGCGCTGCGCGATGGCGAGAGCGTTGCGTGCCTCTTCAAGCTGGCGCTTGAGATCGGCGGCAAGCCCGAGCTTCTGCTTTTCAGCCTGCCATTTCGAGGTCAGTTCCGCCGATTCCTCTTCCAGATCGGTCAGCTCCTTTTCCAGGCGCTGGAAACGATCCTTGGAAGCAGCGTCGGTTTCAACCTTCAACGCTTCGCGCTCGATCTTCAACTGCATGATGCGACGGTCGATTTCATCCAGCTCTTCCGGCTTGGAATCAACCTGCATGCGCAGACGCGATGCCGCCTCATCGACAAGATCGATTGCCTTGTCCGGCAGGAAGCGGTCGGTGATGTAGCGGTTCGACAGGGTCGCCGCGGCGACCAGAGCCGAATCCGAAACGCGGACCTTGTGATGCTGCTCGTATTTTTCCTTCAGGCCGCGCAGGATCGAAATCGTATCCTCGACTGTCGGTTCATCGACGAATACCGGCTGAAAGCGGCGGGCAAGCGCTGCATCCTTCTCGACATATTTGCGGTATTCTTCCAGCGTCGTCGCGCCGACGCAATGCAGTTCGCCACGCGCAAGGGCAGGCTTCAACAGGTTCGATGCATCCATCGCGCCATCGGACTTGCCTGCACCGACGAGCGTATGCATTTCATCGATGAACAGGATGATCTGTCCGGCAGCCGTCTGCACTTCCGAAAGCACTGCTTTCAGACGTTCCTCAAACTCGCCGCGATATTTGGCACCGGCAATCAGCGCGCCCATGTCGAGCGCCATCAACTGCTTGTCCTTCAGCGATTCCGGCACGTCGCCATTGACGATGCGCAGCGCCAGACCTTCCGCGATTGCGGTCTTGCCAACGCCCGGCTCGCCGATCAGAACCGGATTGTTCTTGGTGCGGCGCGACAGAACCTGGATCGTGCGGCGAATTTCCTCGTCGCGGCCGATCACCGGGTCGAGCTTGCCCGAGCGCGCATCCTCGGTCAGATCGCGGGCATATTTCTTCAACGCATCATAATTGCTTTCAGCAGACGCCGAATCGGCGGTGCGGCCTTTGCGCATGTCGTTTATGACCTTGTTGAGCGCCGTCGGCGTCACACCGGCAGCGGAAAGAATTTCAGACGTCTTTGCGGATTTTTCCATCGCCAGCGCCGTCAGGAGGCGCTCGACGGTGACGAAACTGTCACCCGCCTTGCTGGCAAGCTCCTCGGCAAGCGAGAAGACCTTGGCAAGCGGCTGCGAAAGATAAAGCTGATCGTTGCCGCCCGACACTTTGGGCAGCTTTTCGAGCGCGGTCTGCAAGCCGATGCGCACATCGGCAATCCGTCCGCCTGCACGCTCGATCAGAGACGAGGCAAGTCCCTCATCGTCATCGACGAGAACCTTCAGCACGTGCTCAGGCGTAAACTGCTGGTTGCCGGACGACAGCGCGAATGTCTGTGCAGACTGAATGAAACCGCGAACGCGTTCCGTGTATTTTTCGATATTCATGATGTCTCCTTTGCCTTCCGGCCCGTCATGCGGCACCAGAAGATGTATGGTGACGAAGCCCCCACAAATGGGCGAGCTTCTTTCCAAGACAGCATATGGGACGAGGCCTGGGTTTCGGCAAGGGTTACAGGCACTTGGCTAACCAAATAAAAATGGCGCGGAAACCGCGCCATTTTGAATTCAATCCGAAGAAGCAATCAAGCGTCGGAATTCGCCGTTTCCGTTACCGGCGTTTCGTCACCGCTATCCTTTGCGGCACGGCGCGGACGGCCCGGGCGGCGCGTGGCGCGGCGCGGTGCTGCTTCTTCTGCGGGCGCTGCGTCGGCAGCAGGAGCGACCTCGGCGACAGCCGGCGCTGCCTGCTCGGCAACAGCTTCAACCGGAGCCGGAGCCTCTTCAGCCGCTGGCTGAGCCTGCTTTTCCTGCGATTGTTCATCGGAACGTTCGTCGGCGTTGAAGCGCTCACGCTGCGGACGGCGACCACGACCGAGACGACGGTCGCGATTGTCGCGTTCACGCGGCTGCTGGCGACCTTCGCCGGACTTTACCGGTTCGCCGTTCTCTTCACCGTAGACAACTTCGGCTGGCGTGCCTTCGATAACCGGCTGCGGGCCGGAACCGTTGACGGGCTGCTGCACGGCGGCAGGCGTGAAACCTGCTTCCTCATCATCCGCGCCGTCATCGTCGAAGGTTTCTTCGCGCTGGAACGGCACCGGATTCTGCGCCATGGCAGCCATGATGATGCGATTGTAATGTTCAGCGTGCTGAAGATAGTTTTCTGCCATCACGCGATCGCCAGATGCCTGTGCGTCGCGGGCAAGTGCCGAGTATTTTTCTGCAATATGTTGCGCATTGCCGCGGATTTTCACATCCGGGCCATTGCTTTCATAGTTGCGCGACAGAGGATTGGGGCCCTTGCGGTTGTTGTTGTTATTGTTATTCCCCCGTCCGCGCATGCGCCTGTTCTGCTGTGCTGGCCTCATATTCATCTCTTTTCAGATTAAAGGGCGTAGAAACTCCACAGCCAAAAAAGCTGCCGGTTTCACGCTATCGAGCCATGGAGGAAGTACGCCCTAAAAACTTCCCACAAATCGACTGCTCCTGAGTTAGGTGCGCCTTTTGAAAGTCACCGAAACTCCGCGGTTGCATTAATGCATAACCATTCCGAAAAGCTTTGCTCTTCGAGATTATGCTTGAAAGTCGTGTACTTCCGCACAAGCCATCCCCAAAGAACCCTCCAGGGAGCATGACCAAAAATCGTCATGGAGCATTTCCGCCACCGCCCATCAGCGGGCAAAACCATTCTGGCTGTATACGGTGGCCGGAAACTAAACGGCTTCGCCGCAAATTCCAAGTGTTTTTTAGCGGTTGGCCGCATCAAAATTGCGTAAGCGATTTGTGCTCGAAAAGCATGGCCCTTCTGTGGCCGCCAAGATCACTTGCATATCCTGCGAGTGAAAAACCTGCGCTTTCGAACAGCGCTTCAACATCCTGGAATTGTCCGGCGCCGATCTCTACGGCAACCATTCCTTCCTTATATAGGTGATCTGCCGCCTTCTGTGCAAGGGCCCGGTAAAAATTCAATCCGTCGGCGCCGCCATCGAGCGCTGCAAGCGGATCATGTTCACGCACTTCACGCGACAGTCCCGCAATGTCGTCATGCGGAATATAGGGCGGATTTGAGACGATAAGATGAAACCGCCCGCTCACATTCTGGAACCAGTCGCTTTTAAGCGCGGCAAATCGGTCGCCCATCCCATTGGCAACAGCATTGATTCGCGCCATTGCCAGCGCGCCTTCCGCCATATCGAGACCGACGCCATGCGCGCGCTCGAAGCGGTGCAGAAGCGAGATGATGATCGCGCCCGTTCCGGTTCCCATGTCGAGGAGCTCCAGCGTACCCTGCTCCTCCGCAAGCACTTCCAGTGCCGGAATGACCAGCTCCACCAGCGCTTCCGTATCGGGACGCGGTTCCAGCGTCTCAGCGGAAAGCCGGAAAGGCAGGCCGAAAAACTCGCGCACGCCCATGATCCGATGAACGGGCTCGCCCTTTGCGCGCCGATCCAGCGCGTCGGAAAGCGTCGCAATGGCGGTGGCATCCACCAGTTGCTCAGGCGCGGATATCAGATCGAGCCGCGTCTTGCCCGTCGCCCACTCGACCAGAAGCCGCGCGTCGATGTCCGGTGTGTCGAGGCCCGCCGCACGAAGCCTTGTCCGGGCATCGGCCATCAGCCGGTCGAGGCGAATCTCACTCACCTTACTGGCCCAGTTCGGTAAGAAGTGCAGTCTGGTGATCGGAAATCAGCGCATCGACCAGTTCATCCAGATCGCCTTCCATGACCCTGTCGAGCTTGTAGAGCGTCAGGTTGATGCGGTGATCGGTAACGCGGCCCTGCGGGAAATTATAGGTGCGGATACGCTCGGAGCGATCGCCCGAACCGACCTGGCTGCGCCGCGATTCCGACCGTTCGGATTCAGCCTTCTGGCGCTCCATGTCATAAAGGCGTGCGCGCAATATCTGCATGGCGCGAGCGCGGTTCTGGTGCTGCGATTTTTCAGCCTGCACCACCATGATCCCGGTCGGAATATGCGTAATGCGCACTGCCGAGTCGGTCGTGTTGACGTGCTGGCCGCCCGCACCTGATGCACGCATCGTATCGATACGGATATCCTCGTTGCGGATTTCGATATCGATATCTTCCGCTTCCGGCAAAACCGCGACCGTCGCGGCTGAGGTATGGATGCGCCCGCCAGCTTCCGTTTCAGGCACGCGCTGCACGCGGTGCACGCCTGATTCGAACTTGAGCTTGGAGAACACGCCCTTGCCCGAAACAGTAGCAATGATTTCCTTGTAGCCACCGGCATCGCCTTCGCTGGCCGAGACCAGCTCGACCCGCCAGCCCTTTTCGGCGGCATAGCGCTCATACATGCGGAACAGGTCGCCAGCGAAGAGCGCGGCTTCCAGACCGCCGGTACCGGCGCGAATTTCGAGAATGGCGTTCTTCTCGTCGGCAGCATCCTTGGGCAGCAGCAGAATCTGGACTTCCTGCTCCAATGCCTCGATGCGCTTTTCGACTTCCGGCAGCTCTTCCAGCGCCAGCGCGCGCATCTCTGCATCCGTGGCCGTATCGTCGCGCATCGCCGCCAGATCGACCGCTTCCCGGCGGGCGTCGGTCAGTTCGCGAATTTTGCCAACCACCTCCTGCAATTCGGAATATTCCGATGCAAGCTTCACATAGGTTTCCGAATCCGGATTGTTGGCCATCTGGCTTTCGATCATGGAGAACCGCTTCAAGAGCTGGTCCATCCGATCCTGCGGCAATGCGATCATATCATGTCCTAAATAGTGTAAGCGGCGTGCAGGAATGCAAAACCGGACGCCGCGCAAATCCTGCACCGCGACCGTTTAGTCAGATCAATCTGCTTCGCTATAACGGAATATCGTTGTCTTCGGCAAATCTCATCAGCAGTTCACGCAGCGAATGCGCGCTGTTGGGCTTGTCCAGTTCTTCCGCGAGCAAAGCGGTGAGCTTGCCCGCATCCAGCGCATCGAGCATGGCCTTGACCGGCCCGATCGCCGCCGCCGACATCGAAATCGACCGGAACCCGATACCGACCAGCGCCATGGCGGGAAGCGGCCTGCTGGCCATTTCACCGCACAGGGTTATCGGCTTGCCATGACGGTTGCCGGTCTCGACGATGTGGCGCAGCGCCCGCAGGAATGCGGGCGAAAGCTGGTCGAAGCGGCCAGACATCAGCGAGTTGCCGCGATCCGTCGCCATCAGGAACTGGAACAGATCGTTCGAGCCGACGGAAATGAAATCGACGAGCGACACCAGCTCCTCAAGCTGCCAGAGCAGCGAGGGCACCTCGACCATCGCCCCGAGCTTCAGGCACATCGGCAACTGATGAGCAAAGCGCGACAGGTGACGGACTTCACGATCGATAATCTCGCGCGCGGCCTTCACCTCGCTTACTTCCGTGATCATCGGCAGCAGGATTTTCAGCTCGCGGCCGCCCGCCGCCTTCAAAAGCGCCCTGATCTGGGTGCGCAGCAGCCCCGGACGATCAAGCGTCAGGCGAATGGCGCGCCAGCCGAGCGCCGGATTTTCTTCCTGCACGGTCGAGCTGAAATAGGGAAGAACCTTGTCTCCGCCGATATCCAGCGTGCGGAAAGTCACCGGCTTGTCGCCTGCCGCCTCGATGACGGAGCGATAGAGGCGTTCCTGCTGTTCGGCTCGCGGGAAAGTGGAAGCCACCATGAACTGAAGCTCGGTGCGGAACAGGCCGATACCCGCCGCACCCGACGCCGACAACTGCGGCAGATCGACGAGAAGCCCCGCATTCATCAGGAGCGAGATGCCGACGCCGTCCCTGGTGACGGATGGCTTGTCCCGCAATTCGCGGTAATGGGCCTGCCGCCGCGCCCGGAAGCGAACCTTTTCGGCATAAGCCGTCTCCAGATCGGCCTGCGGGCGCAGATGCATGATGCCTTCGTCGCCGTCGACAATGGCCGCATCATTGTTTTCAGCCATGGAGACGATGCCCTTGGCCTGACCGACCACCGGAATGCCCATGGCGCGGGCGACGATCACCACATGGCTCGTGGCCGCGCCATCTTCCAGAACAACCCCGCGCAAGCGCTCGCGCGGATAATCCAGAAGCTCGGCTGCCCCCATGGAACGAGCGACAATGATCGCGTCCTTTAGCAACGATTCGGCGATGGTCTTGATGTCGCGCCCCATCAACTGGCGCAGCAGGCGGTTTGCGAGGTCGTCAAAATCCGACAGGCGTTCGCGCATATAGGGATCGGTCAGATGCACCATGCGCGCGCGCGTGTCGCTTTGTACTTTTTCGACTGCGGCCTCGGCGGTCAGCCCGTTGCGAATGGCTTCTTCCAGCCGCCGGACCCAACCGCGATCATGGGCAAACATGCGATAGGCTTCCAGCACTTCGCGATGTTCACCCTCCACGGCCACATCGCGGCGCGACAGCATGTCATCGATGGATATGCGCAAGGAACCGAGCGCCTCGTCCAGCCGGTTGAGTTCGGCCTGGCTGTCCTCATTGAAAAGATTGGTGACGACAATGCGCGGTTCGTGCAGAACCACGTGGCCGAGACCAATCCCCTCATTGAAAGCCTGGCCTGTCACGCTCATCGGACGACCGAGATCAAGCTCTATGCCCGGACGGGCCAGACGCAGCCCGTCACCGGAGGCAATGATTTCGGCAAGAACCATGGCGGTGGTTTCAAGTGCTTCGACCTCGTCTTCCCGATAGGCACGCTTGGTCTTGTTTTGCACGACAAGAACGCCCAAAGTGCGGCCAGCGCGCAGGACGGGAACGCCAAGGAAGGAATTATAGGCTTCTTCGCCCGTTTCCGGCAGATAGGCGAAGGCCGGGTGGCTTTGCGCATCGGTCAGGTTGAGCGGACGGGCACTTGCGGCAATCGTGCCGACCAGACCCTGGCCGAGGCGAAGCTGCGCCAGGTGAACAGCCTGCGGATTAAGGCCTTCGGTCGCATAGAGTTCGAGAACGCCATCAGCGCGCAATATATAGAAGGAGCAGACTTCCGCGACCATGTTCTGCGCGATTTCACGAACGATCCGGTCGAGGCGCGCCTGCGGTTCCAGCGGCTCCGCCATCAATTCGCGCAACCGCTTGAGCAGTACGCGGGGACCGGTTGTCAGCTCACGCATGATCGTCGGGGGCTCCTTTCAGATTGCTGGCATGCACTCGCCAGCCGATTCCCATTACCCGCCAGCGAAGCGTTACGCCAATTCCTTTGTGAGCATTTTTGACACCCACGTCCAGAACAAATAGTCGCGCCTCGCAAAATGTTGCAGTGCCGCGCAACCCTTCGGCTACGCGGCACTGCCTTAAGAACCGAATGTGAACCGGCTGATTACTTGTCGAGACCATAGACCGCGTGCAGCGTGCGCACGGCCAGTTCTGCATAAGGACCGTCGATCAGGATCGAAATCTTGATTTCAGATGTCGTGATCGCGCGGATATTGATGCCTTTCTCGGCCAGCGCCTTGAAGGCGGTGGCGGCAACGCCTGCATGGCTGCGCATGCCGATGCCGATGACGGAAATCTTGGCAAGGCCGGTTTCCGACTGGATATTGTCAAAGCCGATCTCGCCCTTGACCTTGTCCAGCACCTTCAGCGCCTTGTCGATGTCGCCCGTCGGAATGGTGAAGGTCATGTCGGTCTTGGAGCCGTCTTCCGACACGTTCTGCACGATCATGTCGACATTGATGTACTCTTCGGCGAGCGGCCCGAAAATGGCTGCCGAAACGCCCGGCCGGTCGGCCACGCGCCGCAGCGAAATCTGAGCTTCATCCTTCGCAAAGGCGATACCTGTGACGACCTGCTGTTCCACGATTTCATCCTCGTCGCAAATAAGGGTTCCGGGCGGATTGATCGGATCACCCATGCCCGGCGCATCTGGGTCCGTAAAGCTCGAGCGCACGAAGGTGCGCACCTTGTGCACCATGGCCAGTTCGACCGAGCGCACCTGTAGAACCTTGGCGCCAAGCGAGGCCATTTCCAGCATTTCCTCGAAGGAAATCTTCGAAAGACGCTTTGCCTTCGGCTCCACACGCGGGTCTGTGGTGTAGACGCCATCGACATCCGTATAAATATCGCAGCGATCGGCCTTCACGCCGGCAGCAATGGCGACAGCCGACGTATCCGAACCGCCGCGCCCGAGCGTTGCAACACGATTGTCGGGGCCGATGCCCTGGAATCCGGCGACGACGGCAACCTGGCCCATTTCCATGCGGCGGATGATTTCCGAGCCGTCAATCTCCTGAATACGGGCCGCGCCATGCGCGTTGTCGGTCTTGATCGGAATCTGCCAGCCCTGCCACGAACGCGCATCGACGCCGATGGACTGAAGCGCAATCGCCAGAAGGCCGCTCGTCACCTGCTCGCCGGAAGCGACGATGGTGTCATATTCGCGGGCATCATAGAACGGCGAGCTCGCGCCGCAGACTTTCGGCATATTCTGCACCCAGCCGACCAGTTCGTTGGTCTTGCCGGACATGGCCGAAACGACGACGGCAACCTGATTGCCCGCCTCGACCTCGCGTTTGACGTGGCGCGCCACATTATAGATGCGTTCCAGATCGGCCACCGAGGTGCCGCCGAATTTCATCACGATGCGCGCCATTTAAGGTTACGTCCCGCTGTTTAGAAAAATTACACTCTTACCCGCCCAAACCTTATATTGTTGCGACAGGCAAACCCGGGGTCACATAGCTAAAATACGGTAGTTCCGCAAGGCCGTGATTCGTATCGGGCCGCTCGAGAGCGAAATTGATTTGTTCCTTGACTTTGGAGTACTACCTTGAGAGCAGGACCTGCACGCTTCCGCCGCTGGAGAATGAAATGACCGAGACAGCCCGCACCACCATCGACGCTTCGGAAATCGAGCATTTTTCGCGCATTGCTGCGGAATGGTGGAATCCGCAGGGCAAGTTTCGCCCCTTGCATAAGTTCAACCCGACGCGGCTTGCCTATATCAAGGAAAAGATCTGCGCCAAGTTCAACCGCGATCCCAATACGCCGCGCCCCTTCGAGGGCCTGCGCCTGCTCGATATCGGCTGCGGCGGCGGGCTTCTCTGCGAGCCGATGGCGCGGCTCGGCGCCACCGTGATCGGAGCAGATGCCTCCACCACGAACATTGAGGTGGCGAAAATCCACGCGGCACAAAGCGGCGTCGAAGTCGACTACCGCGCCACGACCGCGGAAGCGCTGGCTGAAGCCGGGGAAAAATTCGATGTAGTACTGAACATGGAAGTGGTCGAGCATGTTTCCGATGTCGACCTGTTCATGTCGGCAACCAGCGAAATGGTAAAGCCCGGCGGGTTGATGTTCGTCGCCACCATCAACCGCACGCTGAAAGCCTATGGCCTCGCCATTATCGGCGCGGAATATGTGCTGCGCTGGCTGCCGCGCGGCACGCACCAATATGAGAAACTGGTGCGCCCGGAAGAGCTGGAAACAGCTCTTGCGAAAGGCGGCCTGCGGCTCATCGACAAGCTTGGCGTGACCTATAATCCGCTGGCCGATAGCTGGAGCCGCTCCCGCGATACCGATGTGAACTACATGGTTCTGGCCGAACGTCCGGCCTGATCAGAGCACATCCCGAAAAGTGTAAAACGGTTTTCGGACAAGATGTGCGTAAAACGAGCGCTCAGCCTCTTTGCGCGCGCGTTGTCATGGCAACGCCTGCGCAAATGACCAGCGCACCGATCCAGGTCAGCGGCGGATAGTGTTCGCCCAGGAACAGGGTTCCTGAGATAAGGCCCAGTGCCGCCGCGACATAGCCGATCTGGCTAAGATAAACCGGACCGCCGACCGCCTGCAGCCGGAAGAACAGCGCGAACATGCCCGCCGATGCAATCGACTGGGCCAAAGCAGCCCACGGGGCGAATGCAAGCGATTCAATCGGAAACTGGCCGGTAAACAGAATTATTCCCGCGAAAAGCATCAATGCCGATGCGAGATGGCTTCCCGCTGCAAGCTCGGTCGGATCGGAGTTTTTCGGCCAGTCGAGCGTGCGATAGACGTTCCCCATGGCCAGAAATACCGGAATGAGCAATGCCGCAGCGATCCACAGGGGATCGGCTGGCTTTCCCACTTCACCGCGCGTCATCGCCACCATCACCGCACCGATAAAGCCCATGGCTATACCGCCGATCCCCAGCGCATTGGGACGCCGCAGGCCAAACCCCATCGACAGAACGAGTGTGATAACCGGCGACAGCGTATACATGATGCCGGTAAAACCCGCGCCAAGGCGCGGAATGGCGGAAAGAATGAGCAGGTTGGGCAGGGCATAGGAGATGAAGGCGGTGCAGATATAATAACGCAGCCGCCCGCCTGAAAAGCCGATCTTCTTTCCCTGCAAACGAAGAACGGCGAACAGAATAATTCCGGCACTTGCCGAGAACAGGAAGGTCCAGATCGCGGGCGGAATACCCGCCTGCGCCGCGATCTTGCCAAGCGGCAGAATGAGCCCCAGCAAGGTGCCGGTTGCGATCAGCAAAAAAGGCGCCGAATCCATCAGTTTCATGCGCCTCGTCTCCGTGCGGCAATCAGTTCTTGTCTTCCGGGAATACCGGCAGCGGCAGAACGTCGACACCGTCTTCAAGCAGCGAATGCACATCTTCGCGCGATGCTTCGCCGTAGATGCCACGTGTTTCGGTTTCGCCGAAATGGATCTTCCGGGCTTCCTCAGCAAATTTATCGCCGACATAATCCGCATTCTCGCGAACCTTGCGGCTCAATTCCCGCATCTCGTCCAATATCTGCTTTTGCTTGTCACCCAACGCCATGGCAATCTTTTCCTTGCTGCGGCTTGTCGAAACAGCCGGCGCCATCAACGATTTCTGGACAGCTTGCGAATCGCATACCGGGCACGCGACGAGCTTCATTCCCGACTGACGGTCGAAATCGGCATTGTCGCGAAACCAGCCCTCGAATTCATGGCCCTGATCGCAATGGAGCGAAAAGCGGATCATGGAATTTACACATCCTCTTTCTGTTTCGCGGAAACGATGCTGACGTCAAATTCCCGCGCATTCTTCAGGTTCGGTATCTTGGCGCGTGCAGCCGCGCTTTCCATCACGTCGATGTCGGCCAGGATTACACCGGGCTCGCTATGGTCGGCTTCGGCAAGAATTTTGCCCCATGGCGACACGATGATCGAATGGCCATAGGTCTCGCGTCCATCCTCATGCAGACCGCCCTGCGCAGCAGAAATCAGGAATGCACCATTCTCGATGGCGCGCGCACGCTGCAAAATATGCCAGTGGGCTTCGCCAGTCTGTTTGGTGAAGGCAGCCGGACCGGTGATCACATTGGCGCCCGCCAGCGCCTGCGCGCGGAACAATTGCGGAAAACGGATATCGTAGCAGATCGCCATGCCAATATTTGCAAAAGGCAGTTCTGCGATAACGGTATTCCTGCCTGGCTCATAGGTCGCTGATTCGCGCCAGCTTTCGCCATTATCCAGATCGACGTCGAACATATGGATCTTGTCATAGGTGACGAGCTTCTCGCCGGCAGGCGTGAAAATTCCCGCGCGATTGGCGATCTTGCCATCCCCGGCATCAATGGCCGTCGAACCGATGTGCAGGAAGATGCCATGCTTCGCCGCCAATGCCGAAGCCGCCCTGAAAACAAGGTCGTTTGCTTCATCGCGAAGGCTCGCCTTGAAGGCAATCCGATCACGCATCATCGCGCCGGTCATTTCCGGCGTCTGCACATAGGCCGCGCCCTTCGCTGCCGCCTCGGCCACGAATTTTTCGAGGGTTTCGACGTTGCGGACAACGTCGGTACCCGAACGCATCTGTATTGCAGCAGCGCGAAATGTGCTCATCGGTTTTTCCTACAACCTTAGTTCAGTTGACCAGTCTTGAGCAGGCCATCGAGTTTCCCCTGATCTTCCAGCGCGTGAAGATCGTCGCAACCGCCAACGTGAACGGACCCGACGAAAATCTGCGGGAAAGTATTGCGGCCCGAACGCTGCTGCATTTCAGCACGCAATTCCGGAGTTGCTCCGGCATTGATTTCATTGAACTCCACGCCCTTGCGGGTCAGCAATTCCTTGGCCCTGGTGCAATAAGGGCAACCGGGGCGCGTGTAGATGGTAACGTCAACCATGAAAAACTCCATTCTTTGCCCCCTATATAAGCGGCAAAGCTGCTATCTGGAAGTCCCGAAGCTTTTCACGAGCCTGTGTTGCGAGGCTTAATCGGGCAGAACACGGCTGAAAGTCAGCACATCAACGCTTCTCGCGCCGCCACGCAGCAAGGCGCGTGTCACCGCCTTGACCGTTGCGCCGGTGGTGTAGACGTCATCGATCAGCAAAACCCGACGCCCGCGAACATGAATCTCATGTTCCTGCGGTACACGGAAAGCGCCGTCCACATTGCGCTTTCGCTCCTTGATGCCAAGGCCGATCTGCTGCTCGGTCCGGCGCACACGCTTCACGCCTTGCGGTGCAAAAGGTTTCCGCTCCAGTTTCGCGAGCGCGCGGGCAAGTTCCGCCGACTGGTTGAAACGGCGCTGCCAGAAACGCCAGCGATGCAAAGGCACAGGCAGGATCACATCGCATTCATCCAGCAATTCGCGCCCCGCACGCTGCATCCAGCGCGCCATCCACGGTGCCAGATCGGTCCGGTCGTGAAACTTGAGCGAAACCGCCATGCGCTGTGCCGCTCCACGATGCAGGACAGCCGAGCGAAGGCGTTGGAAAGGCGGCGGATCGGCGATCGCCTCCGCACTCATGAAATTCTCCCCGAAATCATGACTGAACGGTATGCCAAGCACGGGACAATAGGGCTTTTCTATAAAGCGCAGTTCCGGCCAACACTTGGAACATAGCGTTCCCGGCTCGGACACATGCATGCGGCAGCCGATGCATGTCGGCGGAAACAACATGTCAGCCGACGAGCGAACGGCTGTTCCGGCCAGCCGCCGAAGCTTTTCGCCCGCATTGCGCAAAAAGGTTTGATGCGTTCTATCGTCATCTGCCATTGCATTCGCCCCCGTTCGAATGCATCTATCCCCGCAACGATTGTACTGAACCTTGCTCGAAAGAGAAGACGAATTCCATGCCTGCGCCGACCGATGATAGCGCGATCTTCGATCGCGATCTCCTGCTCTCGTTTCGCCGCCGCGCCTTTGCGCGCGCCGAACCCGGCGCGGATTTCCTGTTGCAGCGCATTGCCGATGATCTTGGCGACCGCCTTGACGCGGTGGAGCGCCGTTTTCCCGTCGCCGTCGATCTCGCTGGCCATACCGGCGCGGCGGCTGCGGCCATTGCGCAGTCCGGCAAGGCGGACATGATTGTCCGCATCGAACGCGACCGGGATTTTCTGCAAGGTCCATTCCCGGCTATTGTCGGCGATGAGGAGATACTTCCGCTGAAGCCCGGCAGCGTCGATCTTGTGGTGTCGCTGATGGCGCTGCACGCGACAAACGATACGCCGGGGACCATGGTGCAGATCGCCCGCGCGCTGAAACCGGACGGGCTTTTTCTGGCGGCCTTGAGCGGCAGCGGAACGCTGGGAGAACTCCGCGAAAGTCTTCTTCAGGCCGAAATCGAACTGACGGGCGGCGCCTCACCCCGCATCTTCCCGTTTCCCGATGTGCGGGATGTGGGCGGTCTGTTGCAGCGTGCAGGCTTCGCCCTGCCCGTAACGGACGTCGACAACATCACGGTGCGCTACGATTCGCTGTTCAACCTGATGGCCGATCTGCGCGCCATGGGCATGCAGAACATCCTGCGCGACCGTTCCCGGAAGCCGGTTTCGAAACGGCTTTTCGTGCGTGCCGCAGAAATCTACGCCGAACGCTTCTCCGACCCGGACGGGCGTATCCGCGCCACGTTCTCGATCATCTGGCTATCGGGCTGGGCGCCGCATGAATCGCAGCAGAAGCCATTGAAGCCCGGCTCCGCAAAGGCGTCGCTGGCGGAAGCGCTCAAAAAGGCGGAAGAAAAATAAGGCATGTCTCCCAAAGGTGGGAACCGGTTTTGGAATAGAGACATGCGAAAGAAAACTAACAATCGCCGCGATGACTGCCGTCAGCCTCAATGATGCAGACGGAATTGGGGCTTGGCTGAAGCACGCTCTTGCGCACCGTATAGGTCTGGCCTGCTGCATGCGGCTGGGTGTCGACATTGCGCTTGATCGAACCGGTCATGGTACGGTCGACCCCGTCTGGAAGCACTGATTGGGCTGCAACCTTGTTTGCCTGATCGTTGAGAACCGGCACGATAATGAGAGCCAGAGCGACAACGGCAGAGCCGAACAACAGCACAACGCGCAGGATTCCACGACCAGCCTTGGTTAGCGGCTTGGCCGTATATTCGTTGTGGTCGGCACTGAAATAATTGTTGTCGAAACTCATGCTTCAAGACTCCGGGGCAGCTCTTGAACGAGAATGCCTCAGCGGAGTGAATCATAGATTAACCGGCCAGCGGAATCGTAAGAAATTGCCAACCTTTTTCCACAGTTGTGGACAGGCTCCCCTACAGAAGATCGAGCAAAAACGGGATCAATGGTTCGTCGGCTGGCGGCATCGGATAGTCGCGCATATCCTTCGGGCGAACCCATTTCAGCGCTTGCCCTTCGAGCCCTCTCGCAATGCCTTCATAACGGCGGCAGACATAGAGCGGCATGAGCAGATGGAAGTCATCATAGGTGTGGCTGGCAAATGTCAGCGGCGCGAGGCAGGCCGCTTTCGTGACAATGCCGATTTCTTCCTGCAATTCGCGGATCAGCGTTTCTTCGGGAGTCTCGCCCGGCTCCACCTTGCCGCCGGGAAATTCCCACAGCCCGGCAAGCTGCTTGCCTTCCGGGCGCTGGGTCAGCAGAACCCGGCCATCCGAATCGACCAGCGCGCAAGCCGCGACCAACAGAATGCGGCGTCCCTTCACCTCGGTCATTTCTCGTTGCTCTCCCGATAGGCATAGCGATAGGCTTCCTGAAAACCGAAGCTCTCATAGAGCGCAAGCCCGGCCACATTGTCTGCCTCGATTTGCAGCCATGCCGTCTTTGCGCCGAGCTTGGCCGCCCATTTGAGCGCAGAACCGACAATCGCTTGCCCATAGCCCTTGCGCCTTGCGTCAGGCCGGGTTCCGACATCGAACAGACCCGCCATTGCGCCGTCCTGCACGCAAAGCAGGTTGGACACAGCGCGTCCGCCTTCCTCCAGAACGAACATGCCCTTGTTCGGGCGGACGCTGTTGAGGAGTTCGGAAAATCCGGGCCGCATCTCCTGCGGCCTTTCATGGATGGAAAGCGAGGCATCCACGAAGCGCCCTATATCCTTCAAGGGGATCTGGTCGATAGCACCCGACAGATCGAGTTTTTCCAGTTTCGCGGTCATCACGATGGTTTCATCGCGGCGCTTCCAGCCAAGCCCTTCCAGATAATCCTCAAGCTCGCGCGGCGCGAGCGGGGAAAGCCGGAAACAGGGAACGCGGCCATAGGCGCGAAAACGCTGCGCCGCCAGCTCCACGCGCGTTGGAATATCGCGCGTATCGCCGGGATCGAGCGGATTGATCGAGTTGAGACGCCGGGATGGATGCGCCGCGGTCATGCGTATCGCCCATGTACCGTCATAGTGGACGGACGTCGCGGGCCAGGCGCGAAAGCCGACGGCTTCCAGTTGGCGAACGATGGCAAGACTTGGCACAATAAACTCCTCAAACGATGACGGATTGAGCGCTCAGGCTCGATGAGATTCGGGAAGACAGCGTGCCGAAAACAGTGCTCTTTGAGCACCGAAGGCACAAAAGAGTGCTATTTGCAGGCCGCTGGAACCCGAATATCGCGAGCCTAGCTTCTGTAATCGCCGTTGATCGCTACATATTCCTTGGTGAGATCGCAGGTCCAGACGGTTGCCTTGCCCTTGCCCAACCCCAGATCGACACGGATGCGAATATCCTCGCCCTGCATATAGGCAGACGTCGCTTCTTCCGAATAAGCCGGATCGCGCTCGCCCTGATACGCAACGCGAATATCGCCGAACCAGATCGCCAGCAGGTCGCGGTCGGCAGGCTCGCCGGCCTTGCCGACAGCCATGACCACGCGGCCCCAATTGGCGTCTTCACCGGCAACGGCCGTCTTGACCAGCGGCGAATTAGCGATGGAAAGCGCGATCTTCTTAGCGGAAGCTGCGGACTTTGCGCCGGTCACTTCGACTTCCACCATTTTGCGCGCACCTTCGCCGTCGCGCACGACCTGCAACGCCAGCGACTTCAGGAGACGCCCCAGCGCCTTCTTGAATTCGCCAAGGCGCTTGTCGGCGGGATCGGTAATTTCCGGCGCGCCGCGTTCCGCCGCCGTACCGGTGGCAAACAGCATCAGCGTATCCGACGTGGATGTGTCGCTATCCACCGTCACCGCATTGAACGTTGAGCCAACGCCCTTGGAGAGCAGGCTCTGCAACACTTCAGCCTTGATCGGCGCGTCGGTGACGACAAAGGAAAGCATCGTCGCCATATCCGGCGCAATCATGCCTGCACCCTTGGCGATGCCGTTGATCGTGACAGGCACCTGACCGAGCAGCACCGTTTCGGTCGCGACCTTGGGATAGGTATCCGTGGTCATGATCGCCTTGGCGGCTTCAGTCCAGAAATCTTCAACCGCATCCTTGTTCATATCGCCGAGCAGATGCGCGAACTTAGTCGCATCGAGCGGTTCGCCGATCACGCCGGTTGAAGCGAGAAAGACATCAGTCGTGGCGCAGCCGACGGCCTTGGCGGCGGCTTCAGCCGTTGCTTCCGTGGCCTGGCGACCCTTGACGCCGGTAAAGGCATTGGCGTTGCCGGAATTGACCACCACCGCACGCGCCTTTCCGTGCACGAGATTGCGGCGGCAGAAATCGACAGGCGCCGACGGGCAAAGCGAACGGGTGAAAACGCCTGCAGCCTCAGCCGGGCGGTCGAACACCATCAGCATCACATCCGTTCGTCCCTTGTATTTGATACCGGCGGCAGCGGTGGCAATACGGACGCCATGGACGACCGGCATTGCGGGGTAATGTTTTGGAGCGAGCGGAGAAACAGACGCGGACATAGGTGCCTCGAAGGATATTCGGTTTGGTGTTGCCGCATTGGAAAGGTTTGCAGCCCAAAATCAAGCGGGAAACGCAGGATCGAAATAAAAAACGCCCCGGCAAGCCGGGGCGTTGATGCTTTGAAGCGAAATTTACTGCTGCGGAGCAGCCTCTTCGGGCGCATCACCCTGGTCCGCGCCTTCCTGGGCAGCGGCGGCGTCCTTCATGGCTTTCTCGACAGTCGGGTCCTTGTAGTCGATCTTCATGCCGTCACGCAGCTTCTTGACGGTTTCGACATAACGCTCGCGCATGATGATCGAACGGATCTGGTCCTTGACCTGATCGAATGCCGGAGGCTGCTTTGTGCGACGGTCTTCGAGCTGGATCACGTGAAAGCCGAACTGGGTCTGGACCGGCTCCTTGGTGTATTCGCCCGGCTTCAACGCAAAAGCGGCCTTTTCAAATTCCGGAACCATCTGGCCTTCGGCAAAGTAACCGAGATCGCCGCCATTGGCTGCAGTGCCGTCGGTCGAGCTTTCCTTGGCGAGCTCCTCGAACTTGGCGCCGCCTGCAAGCTTCTTGATGATGGCCTCGGCTTCTTCCTTGGTCTTCACGAGGATGTGACGGGCACGCACTTCCACCTGCGGTGGCATGGCCGCGATTTCCTTGTCGTAGCGGGCCCGCACATCGTCATCGCTGATCTTGTCGACAACGGCATCCTTGAAATATTCGTTATGGAGTGCGCGTTCGCGCAGGAATTCCATGCGATTCTTGAATTCCGAAGACTGATCGAGCTTTTCCTTTTCCGCTTCACCAGCCATTGCCTTGATGTCGATCAGGGCAGCGAGCGCAGCCAGACGGCGCTGCTCGGCAGGAAGGCGCGAGAACTGCGGATCGAGATCGCCTGCAGCCTGGTCAACTTCACCGACGGTAATGTCCTTGCCGTTGACGGTCGCCAGAACCTTGGACGGATCTTCCTTTTCTGCGGGAGCAGCAGCCGGTGCAGCAGCAGGCTTTCCGGCATCCTGAGCGAATGCGGCGCCTGTGTAGCCTGCCAGCGCCACCGAGGCCGCCAGAGACATGCCGACGACTGCGAGAGCCTTGCGATAAGGGGCTTTCAGAATGGCTTTCATATGGAATTCTCTCCTTCGTGACCGCTTACCGGCCCGATGAATGCGGCAGAATTTGGCCCGGATACCTCCAATATTACGACAAAGGAAAGGATTTCGAGCCTTTAGAGCAACGTTGACATCGCCCGAAGCCCCTCTTATCTGTCCTTCGGCTTTACGTCCAGTAAGGGGCGGGGGAATTGCGCCGGAAAAGCGCCGTATCTGGCAGCTTTCGCAGTGCAGTTTTCTTGCAATTGTTTCAATACGCGTGAATAAAGCATTCGACATTGCCGGAAGCGCTTCCGGCTGAACGGACAGGAAAGGACCAGTGATGGTCAGCTTTGGCGGCCTCGCCCGCAAGATATTCGGTTCATCCAATGACCGCCGCGTGAAAACCCTGCGCCAGCGGGCCAATCAAATTACTGCTATCGAGAAGAATTACGAAAATCTTAGCGATGAGCAATTGCAGGCCAAGACCGCCGAATTCCGTGCGGCGCTGGCTGAGGGCAAAACGCTCGACTCTCTTCTGCCAGACGCTTTCGCGACCGCGCGTGAAGCCGCCAAGCGCGTGCTTGGCATGCGCCCGTTTGACGTGCAGCTGATCGGCGGCATGGTTCTGCACGAACGCGGCATTGCCGAAATGCGTACCGGTGAAGGCAAGACCCTGATGGCGACCCTGCCGGTCTACCTCAATGCTCTTGAGGGCAAGGGCGTGCACGTGGTGACGGTGAACGATTACCTCGCCAGCCGCGACGCCGAAACCATGGGCAGGCTCTACAACTTCCTCGGCCTGACCGTCGGCGTCATCAAGCACGGTCTTGACGACGATGAGCGCCGCGCGGCCTATGCCTGCGACATCACCTATGGCACCAACAACGAGCTGGGCTTCGACTATCTGCGCGACAACATGAAGTATGAGCGCGCCCAAATGGTGCAGCGCCCGCACAATTACGCCATCGTCGACGAAGTGGACTCGATCCTCATCGACGAGGCCCGCACGCCGCTCATCATTTCCGGCCCGCTGGAAGACCGTTCGGATTTCTACAATCTCATCGACACCTTCATTCCAGCCCTGGAGCCGGAAGATTTTGAAATCGACGAGAAGCAGAAGACCGCCATCTTTACCGAAGTCGGCACCGAGAAGGTCGAGCAGCTTCTGGAAGCTGCGGGCCACCTCAAGGGTGAAAGCCTCTACGACATCGAGAACGTCGCGGTCGTTCACCACCTGAACAACGCGCTGCGTGCGCACAAGCTGTTCCAGCGCGACAAGGACTATATCGTCCGCAATGACGAAATCGTCATCATCGATGAATTCACCGGCCGCATGATGCCCGGCCGCCGTTATTCGGAAGGCCTGCACCAGGCGCTGGAAGCCAAGGAACATGTGACCATCCAGCCGGAAAACCAGACGCTGGCCTCGATCACCTTCCAGAACTATTTCCGCATGTACAACAAGCTGTCGGGCATGACCGGCACGGCTGCGACGGAAGCGGAAGAATTCGGCAATATTTACGGCCTCGAAGTCCTTGAGATCCCGACCAATCTGCCCGTGCAGCGCATCGACGAAGACGACGAAGTCTATCGTACCGTCGAAGAAAAATACCGCGCCATCGTGCGCGATATCCGCGCCTCGCACGAAAAGGGCCAGCCGATCCTCGTCGGCACGACCTCGATCGAAAAGTCGGAACAGCTGGCCGAACGTCTTCGCAAGGAAGGCATCAAGGACTTTCAGGTTCTGAACGCCCGTTATCACGAGCAGGAAGCCTATATCATTGCGCAGGCCGGTGTGCCGGGAACCGTCACCATCGCCACCAACATGGCCGGTCGCGGCACCGACATTCAGCTCGGCGGCAATCTGGAAATGCGCGTCCGGCAGGAACTTGCCGATGTGCCGGAAGGTCCGGAGCGTGATGCCAGAATTGCGGCGATCAAGGCCGACATTGCTCAACTGAAGGAAAAGGCTCTGGCCGCAGGCGGGCTTTACGTTCTCGCCACCGAGCGCCATGAAAGCCGCCGCATCGACAACCAGCTGCGTGGCCGTTCAGGCCGTCAGGGCGATCCGGGCCGCTCGAAGTTCTTCCTGTCGCTGCAGGACGACCTGATGCGCATCTTCGGTTCCGACCGCATGGACAGCATGTTGCAGAAGCTCGGCCTCAAGGAAGATGAAGCCATCGTCCACCCCTGGATCAACAAGGCGCTTGAAAAGGCACAGAAGAAGGTCGAGGCCCGCAACTTCGAAATCCGCAAGAACCTTCTGAAATACGACGACGTCATGAACGATCAGCGCAAGGTGATCTTCGAACAGCGTCTGGAAATGATGGATGAAGAAGACCTGACCGAGACCGTCAGCGAAATGCGCCATGAGGTCATCGAGGACATGGTTGCGCTCCGCATCCCGAAGGACGCTTATGCGGAAAAGTGGGATATCGCTGGCCTGAAGGAAGACATCATCTCCAAGCTCAATCTCGACCTGCCGATCGAGGAGTGGGCCAAGGAAGAAGGCATCGCGGAAGAAGAGTTCGAGAACCGCATCAAGGAAGCCGCCGACAAGGCTGCTGCCGAAAAGGCCGAACGCTTCGGCCCGCAGATCATGACCTATGTCGAGAAGTCGGTCATCATGCAGTCGCTCGACAATCTCTGGCGCGAGCATCTGGTCAATCTCGACCATCTGCGCTCCGTCGTTGGCTTCCGCGGCTATGCCCAGCGCGACCCGCTGAACGAATACAAGACCGAAGCTTTCGAGCTGTTCCAGTCGATGCTGGCAAATCTGCGCGAAGTGGTTATCTCGCAGCTGATGCGCGTCGAGATCGTTCGCGAAGCGCCGCCTGAGCCGGAATTGCCGCCGATGACCGGCCGTCATATCGATGGCACGACCGGCGAGAACGATTTCGACGAAGCAGCCTGGGCAGAGCACCAGCATGACGAGCGCAGTGTGCCTGCTGCCGAACGCGACCCGGCTGATCCGCGCACCTGGGGCAAGGTCAGCCGCAATGAGGCCTGCCCATGCGGCTCCGGCAAGAAGTACAAACACTGCCACGGCGCTTTCGAATGATGTGAGCCAGGCTCGATCATCGTCTAAATCGAACGAACCCCGGCAAGCCGTTTGCCGGGGTTTGTCGTTTCAGCCAGCGACCTGCGCTGACAGGTGAAACCGTTATCTTTATGTTCGCTTTATTTTAGATGATGCAAATATAGATGTCGTTTAGAAAATACTCACCATTCCTTGATGTCGCGCGACCTTGGGAAGATTAGACTTTTTCTTTTCCTCTTTATAAAGAACTCTTGCCTAAGGTTTCCGTGCGGACGGGCAACAAAGCGCGGATGCGAAAAGCCGGGTTGCCCGGTATAAAATAAACAGGCCCGAAGAGGCCTGCAAAGACAGGGTTGGCAGATAGTGCGGCTTTCGGCAGCTGAAACGGCGAGCCGGTTTCTACCGGGCAGGATCGCGGCCAGGCTTCGTCCCGTGACGGAGCGGCTGGATGCCGTGCTTACGGATGGTGGACCGCAAGCCAGCGCGCAGCGCTCGTCTCTCGTCGCTTTTTCCGTGCGCGTGGCGAGTGCGGCTATCGCCCTTCTGTCTCAGGTTATTCTGGCCCGCTGGATGGGTGAATTCGAATACGGCGTTTTCGTCCTCGTCTGGCTCACCATGATCATCATCGGCGATCTGGCCTGTTTCGGGCTGCACACGACCATCATCCGCTTCGTGCCGGAATATGTGCAGCACCAGGCATTCGGCCTCGTGCGCGGCATTATCCTGACCGGGCGCATATTCGCTTTCGCGGCAGCCACTCTCATCGCGCTTCTAGGCGCTGGCCTGCTGCTTCTGCTCAGGGACCATGTGGCGAGCTATTATCTGGTGCCGTTCATCCTCGGCTTCATCTGCCTGCCGATGATTGCGCTCGGCAACATGCTGGACGGCATTGCGCGCTCGCGCACCTGGGTAATGATGGCGCTGACGCCAAGCTATATCGTCCGCCCGCTTCTGGTTCTCCTGTTCATGATCATCGCGCATGAAGCGGGATTGCCCTCCACGGCAACTGTTGCGCTGTCAGTATCGATTGCCGCGACCTGGCTTACGACGGTCGGGCAGTTTCTAACGGTCGACCGCTCACTCGAAAAAGACATTCCCGCCGCAACGCGCGACCAGCGCCTTTGCGAATGGATAAAGGTTGCGTTGCCGATTTTCCTCGTGGAAGGCTTTTTCTTCCTGCTCATCAATGTCGATGTTCTGATGGTCGGCCATGCGCTCGACCCCGAGCATGTGGCGATCTATTTTGCAGCAACGAAGATCATGGCGCTTGCTCATTTTGTCTATTTCGCTGTGAAGGCGAGTGTCGCCCAGCGTTATTCGGATCTGCTGCACAGCGGCAACCGAGCCGAATTTGCAAGCTTTGCCGAGGCTTCCGTCCGCTGGACATTCTGGCCGACGCTGTTCCTCGGTGCCGTCATCCTGCTGACCGGCTATCCGTTGCTGCGGCTTTTCGGTCCGGCCTTCACAGCCGGCTATCCGCTTCTCTTCATTCTCATCATCGGGGTAATCGCGCGCGCCAGCGTCGGCCCGGCGGAAAGCCTTCTCAATATGTCGGGCAAGCAGAACATCTGCGCCCTCCTCTATGCCGCAACACTTGCCGTCAACGTCATTCTCAATCTGGTGCTGATACCGCAGTTCGGCCTGACGGGCGCCGCCGTCTCCACGGCCATCGCCATGCTGATGGAAGCGGCACTCCTCTCGGCGGCCGTATCGCGCACCTTGCACATAACCATGTTCATTCTCATTCCACGAGACCGTACCAAGACCTCGGAGGGGACTTTGTAATGGCCGCGAAACCTTTGCTTGAAGAATCGGCAGGCGGAAATGCAGCCCATATTGTTTCGGAACTTGCCGAGAGCGGTATGGCGCATGAAGCCGTCAAGAAGCTGGAGGAAAGCCTTCACAGCCGCGATATACCGCGCAAGCTGGCGATCTATGGCGCGGCGGCGGGCTTCGAATTGCGCGACGAACTCGACCATTTGAGCAACCGCACCGTCGAGCCGAACATCTTCTTCAATGCGCGGTTTCTGGCGCCTGCCATGCCGCGCCTTGAAGATCGCGAAGTTCGCTTCATGGTCATGCGCGACGAAAACGAAATCCGCAGCCGCCTGCGCTTCGTCATGCCCTATACGATCGAGCGCCCCGGCCTCCCACTTTCGACGCCGGTAATCCGCGCCTGGTCGACGCCGTTTGGCCCGCAGGGCACGCCGCTGATCGATCACGACGATCCTGTCGGCGTATTGGAAGACCTGTTCGATATTCTCGCCCGCAAGCATCTCAGATTGCCGGACGTGCTCGTCCTGCCGGAGATGCGGGCCGATGGCCCGGCGGCACGGCTGACCCGTTCGGTCGCGGTGGGCCGGCAATTGCCTTTGGTCGCCATAGAACAGAAGGAGCGTCCCTTTCTCGAAAGCGATCTGGACGGCGACGCCTACATCAAAGAGGCAATCAATGCCCATCATCGCCGGGATTATAATCGTCTGTGGCGCAGGCTGGCGGAAAAGGGCGAACTTGCCTATCGCGTCGCCCGCACGCCCGACGAAGTGCGCCACGCCTTCGAACATTTCCTGACGCTGGAGGCAAGCGGCTGGAAAGGCAAACGCGGGACAGCCATGGCGGTCGACCGGTTTCGCGCCGCCTTTGCGCGCGAAGCGGTCAACAATCTTGCCGAGCGCGACTGCGTGCGGGTGCACACGCTTGAACTGGATGGCCGGGTCATTGCCATTCTCATCGTCTTTACGGTTTCAGGTGAAGCGTGGACCTGGAAGACGGCCTATGACGAGAGCCTGAACGCCTGGTCGCCCGGCGTGCTTCTGATGATCGAGGTCGTGAAGAATCATCTGAACGATCCGAACATCAACCGTACCGATTCCTGCGCCGTTCCGGATCATCCGGTCATGACGCGGCTGTTCGCTGCCCGCGAGACCATCGAGACACTTGTCATCGGGTTGAACCCATCTGCGGACAAACTGGTCCGTCAGGCCGCATCCCAGATTCATCTCTATCAGCGGACACGCAACCTGGCCCGGATCGTACGCAATCGCATCCGCAGTTTCACCGAGAGAAAGTAAGGCCTTTCAAGCAACCTTAAAAAAGCCCAAAACTCACTGTCCTGAATCTCCGATCCGGGAAAGAATGTTGCGATTGCAGTTTTGCGCAAGCCCTGCAAAGCTTCATCTTCCAGACTTTGGGATTTTGAAGGTTCAGGAATGCGGTTTCCACGTCCGACCATCGCCAGCGGTACGCTTTGTGTCCTGACCGCGATTTATCTTCTCGCCTTTACCAACACATCTTTCTGGCACCGGCTGATCGCCTATTTTTCCGACCACCCGCTAAAGCTTGTCGTTGCAGCAGCAGCCATCCTTCTCATCCATATAGCCGTACTGATGGCCTTTTCGGCGAAATATGTCATCAAGCCGGTTCTCATTTTCGCCGTATGGGTTGCCGCCGGCGGGTCCTATTTTACGGATACTTTCGGTACGATCATCGACCGGAATGTGGTCGAGGCAACGTTTACGACGACAAAAGCCGAGTCGGGTCATCTGATAACGACGGGCTTTCTGCTGCATATGCTGCTTTATGCCGTCATTCCCTCGCTTCTCATCATCTGGGTGCGTGTAAAACATCGCCCGTTGCTGCAGAAGCTCATGGTCAATACCATTTCAATAATCGCCTGTCTGGTCGGCGCCATCGCGCTGATCGGCTCTGATTACGGCAGCTTCTCATCAATGTATCGCGAGCATCGCTCCGACATAATGGAACGGCTGATGCCCGGAACGCCGATCAAGAGCACGGTGCAATATATTGCGCATGATCTGAACGACAGGCAGATCGTGATGCAGCCACTGGGCCTTGACGCCAAACAGGCGCTGCCGCCAATCGCATCCGGCAAAAAACTGCTGACCGTCGTTGTGGTGGGTGAAACCGCCCGCGCCAAGAATTTCAGCCTCTACGGCTATCCACGCGAAACCAATCCTGAACTCAAGCAGCAGGATATTGTCACATTCCCGAACACGACAAGCTGCGGGACGGATACTTCTGTATCCGTGCCATGCATGTTCTCGCCTTTTCCGCGCGAGGAATATTCGAGTGCCAAATTCCATAGCTCGGAAAATCTGATGGACGTCCTCAATCATGCCGGTGTGAAGGTTGCGTGGTATGAAAACAATACCGGCAGCAAGGGCGTGTCGGACCGCATACCGACGGTCGACCTTCAGAACTCCAACGATGCGCGCTATTGCGAAGGCGGTGAATGCCTCGACCAGATTCTGGTCGACCGGCTGCGTGATCACCTGAAGGACGTGAACGGCAATGCGACAATTGTCCTTCATATGACCGGCAGTCACGGGCCATCCTATTATCGCCGCTATCCGCCGGAATTCGCCAGGTTCAAACCGGAATGCCGTACGAGCGAATTTTCAGACTGCACGACGGACGAGATCGTCAACGCCTACGACAATTCGATCCTCTATACCGATCACATATTGTCGGAGATCATCAATATCCTGAAAGCCAGCGGAGACCGTTTTGCTCCAGCCATGATCTATATGTCCGATCATGGCGAATCGCTCGGCGAAGACGGCCTTTATCTGCACGCTGCGCCCTATTTCATTGCGCCTGACGTTCAGACCCATATTCCCTTCGTCGCGTGGTTCTCCCCGGACTATGCCGCTGCCACGCGACTGGACGCCGCCTGCGTCAAACAGAATGCCGCTGCCCCATCGTCGCACGACAACCTGTTCCACACGGTTCTGGGCATGATGGGCGTGAAGACGTCAGCCTATGATCAGACGCTCGACCGCTTTGCCGATTGCCGGAAAGCCAATGTCGCGGCTTCGAACTAGAATGCCTGATATCCCACGAATATTGTCAATTATGCCAGCCAGACCAAGGATTTGAGCCATACGGCAAAGCGTGATACACTTTGTCGTGGGAGAGCGCATGGACAGGCGGAAGAGGAGGTCCGCACCGGTGCAATCCGGCACTTTGAACAAGTGCTCGAAGCCCGGATAAAATTATAAGCTTCCGTCTGGCTCAAACGCTGTCGCGCCCTCCCGGGGAAGGAGATGCGCCATGGAATATTTTCACTATGTCAGCACGCTGGATTATGTCCTGCTGGGCTTCATTGCCTTGCTGGTCTTCTGGAATCTGGTTGAGGCGAGCCTACGCAGATAAATAACAGCTGACTGTCTCGAAGCCGCGCCGAACACATAAGGCCTGTTGCGCCTGACACCGTCAGGAATGAGCCTGCTCGCAACTGCGACAAGAGCGGTAGAGTAGAGCACGAGCCATTACTTCTTGTCCGCCAGCTTTCTTTTTCGAAGAGCGGTGCAAGCTGCACTTTTGAGCAATTGACCTCGTTTCGTTTAGCCGGTATATCCCAACCCGCTGTCCCTTTGGACCATATCGAACTGCTTCGGCAGCAATGTGCGGGTGTGGTGGAACTGGTAGACGCGCCGGACTCAAAAAGGGGTTTGTCTATCAATCCACAGAAAATCACGGTGAAGTGAAAACATCGTATTTTCAAAGGGCTGTCGGTGTGAGAGTGATGAGTACGAAATGCGCCGAAAATGGGCTAGGAGCCGGCTAGGAGCCAAGCACCTGGGCTAGGATCGGCGGCAAAGTGCGGGCGTGGCGGAATTGGTAGACGCAGTGGATTCAAAATCCACCGTCCTTACGGATATGTCGGTTCGAGTCCGACCGCCCGCACCATAACAGATTACGATCGGCGACGGCATGATAGTCGCCGCAGGCTTGAGTCTGAGCCCCCGCGTCGGCCTTGGTTTGAGCGGTCTATCGACTGAAAGCCGGGGCGCTGAGGATCACCATTCGAATGCATGGCGGGGTGGCAGCCTGCTTTGGCGGAGTGTGATTGCTCCCTGCACAATTACATTCCTGCTGCTCGGTCGAAGTCGTTCCGGATTTGTTCGATGAACTCATTGCGGAAGTGTCGATTGCGTAGGTCTGCCTCTAGAATGCTTGAGTCTGGTGGGCGTATAGCCTCCAAGGAACGCATGGCCGTTTCCACGGTTGTAGCGTCACCAAGATTACCGGCGGTGGCCACCAACAAGCTCCAGTAGAAGGTGTTTTGGGGGACAGGTTGATCCTGCAACATTTTAAGGGCGTCGCGGTTTTCGCCGCGTCTGTAGAGAGAAGCCGCCAGAAACAAGTAGTCGGAGGGTTGGGGAACCGTCATTAAGGTGACTGTGTTCTCGATAACGGTTGAGGCTTCTTCGTATTCACCAAGTGCAAAGAGACGCTCACCGATGGCGATCCGTTCCCGCGCATTTCCTGGAAGACGCGCTAGGGCCTTTGATACAGAGGCTCGAAAGGCTGTGAAGTCTGCCTTCTGGAACTCAAGCGCTATCCTGGCGCGAAGGGTAAACCACGAGCCCGGCGCCAATCTCTCCGTGTTGCGAAAGCTTCTCCAGCCATCTTCGAGCGCAGCTTTGCTGGCCTCGAGATCGCCGTCATCAGCCGCCGCTATGGAGTCCTCAACGCGCACTAAGGCAAGCAGGGCCCAACCCTGAGCGTAGTCGGGTTGCGCGCCAACCGTTGCGCTCAGGCACTTCGACATCCAGCCGCGCTTGGTATCCGTGAGGGTGATCATTTCATTGAGAGTATGCGTCACGCAAACATAGCCGGTGACCGGATCAAGAGGGAGCCTGCGTCGTTCAGCTGAACGAATTACGGCATTCTCGCCGACAAGCTCGTGAACCATGACCTCCACTATGCGATGGGCGTCGCTCTTTAGGATTTGGGAAGACCAAAGTACGGCTCCGGTTCGTGCGTCTACCAGTTGCCAATACACAGCAATACCGGCGCTGTTTGAATCTACCTCGGTTGTAACAACGTATGCACTCTGATTGTCGGGGAGCCTTCGAACATAGTTTTGGGCTTCGGAAAAATCTTGTGTTCGGACAATGCTATTTATGTCGTAAAAAGTCATGGCGTCTGACAGACGCGCAGGCAGGCTGCGCGCAAAGAGAACGGAATGCTCGTCATCCGTTAGCGCATTGGCTGCCTGGATTAGGATTATCGGCGGCTGCCACGCAACCTCAGCGCGTTGATCTATGATTTTCAATCCACCGTACATTGCCGCAGCAACAAGTGGAACCGCAGCAGTCACACACAGCAACAGCCGTCGGAATGTCCGAGGCGTTGCTGTGGTCGACTCCGATTTGATCGAAGAATCGGGTGGGTCCTCGGGTCCAAGGTCTTCTTCGTCATATGTTAATGGCAACAGGGACTCTAGATTCTCTGAGTATTCAGGAATGTATCTCCCCAGAGGCAACGATATTATAATCGGATCGTTCCTGCCCTCTGTCAGATAATACTTTTCCAGAGAAGATCTCAGCCTGTTTGCGGTTGTGCGTACAATGCCGTCATTGGCGACATCAAAATCACTGGGACGACCCAGCGCTTCGGTGCCAATCGTGTATGATTTTATGGTATTTGCGCGTCCCTCAATATCTTCTATGACAATATACCTTAGAAATCTTCTAAGTCTTTCAGAATTCTGGAATGTTCTAGATTTCAGAATTCGCTTAAGCTGATCGTGCACCTTCTGCTGATCGACCATGTGTCCCCCAGTGATGTTATGGTGATCTTTTGGAAACCCGCTTCCATTCTCTCAAACAGAAACGTCACCCCTTCCAAGCAGAGCTTAAACTCTACAATGGGGCGCTGATAATTAGGGGTGGTGCCATACGGTTGCGCAACCCTTGAACATGTCGATGTAGCCGTTTGTGACGCTACGCCAACTGTTGCGGAACGGTGTGTGACTCGCCGTCACGCTGGTGCGTCAGCTATCCATTTTCCCGAAATTCTCGCTCTTGGAGCTGATTGTGAACGGCCGACAAAGCACTCGGCGCTCCTGATTGAGCTCATTTACTCACGCAGCGAGTTAAGGGGGGGCAAGTGCATTTTCAATTCAAGACATGCCACCAACTGGCGGCCCCAGCCACAACTATAAAAATACTCCAACGCTTGGGGCGCCATGTTTAATGATATCGACATTCTCGACAAAAAGCATTTGGAGATCATCGCCAAGGCGATCATCGATGATCGTATTAGTTGCTTCGTCCAGGACGTCCGGTCCGCACTTGCCATTGATGAGACTCTCTACGGCGAGTGCCTAGCGAGGTTGAGCGACCTGAGCGGAAGAGTTTATGCGGCGAGCGAGTTCGTCCCGTACCTCGATGCTTTGCGTGAAGCACCCATGCTCGACCGGCATATGCTCAAGCTTGTTCTCGATCTGCTTGAGACAGATTCGGCGTTGGTCCTGGGGTGTAACCTTTCTGCCGACAATGTAGCTGACACAGCGGCTTGGAATGCCATTTTTGGACAAATTCGTGATCGCGCGCATCTCGCGCGGCGACTTGTTCTTGAAATAACGGAAACGCGCGAATGGAGCAACTTATCATTCTGCTCCGACATGATCGTGGAGCTGCGCAGTCTGGGTTGCCGCGTTGCACTGGACGACTTCGGAGTTGGCTTTGCGTCTCCTCGGCTTCTCCAACTGATTGATTTCGATATCGTCAAAATCGATCAGGCTTTCGTTCATGATATCCGGCGATCGGCTGAAGGACGTAACAGCCTTCAGAACATCGTTGAATTTGCTTCGAGCTTTGCCCCGCTCATTGTCGTGGAGGGCATCGAAACCGCTGCCCAGATTGAGGCCGCGAGGGCGGCTGGTGCCACGCATTTCCAGGGTCATTTCTTCTCGGTTCCGGTTGCACGGAACGGCGCCCTACCCGGCAACGCGGAGGTTGCATGACGCATCACGACGATCGCCGACTATCGTCTTTACATAGTTCGGATCATCAAGAGTTTGCTTCGGGCAAGGATGCGGCGCCTCTCGTACTTTCAGGCGTTTCTGCGCTTTCGGGCGCGATCGTTGGGATTCTCTTGGCTGGCAACGGCTACGCCAGCATTGGCTTGATCGCCGCTGCCCTTGCAGCTGGTTGGATCGGCTGGTGGGCACGGGGGCTTCTATGAACAAGAAGCCCACCCTGCTTGGTTCATATGGCTTGCGCACGGTTCTTGGTAGCTTTGGTCGCCGGGGCGTGGGAGCGGGCGGCGATACCGCAAAACCACAGCCCTCTTTCGGCAAGCGCACAGCCTCTCCGTGTCAGAGCCTGTCGCTTCAACGCACGCGCTTATCGTATTTGCGCGCCGAGCTCCGGGCCCTGTTCAGCGATGAAGCCTTCCCGGAAAACACGCCGTCCTTCAGACTGACCGAGGGCGAAGCGCCGCGCTTGCTCATCGGAGAAACGGCTACGGTCCTAATCGACGCAGAGAATGGTCTGTTCGTATTCCGCGAGGAGACAGCCCATTCGGGGGTGATCGTCGTGACCGCGAGTGACGAGCGGCTGATCGACCACGTCATCTGTCATCTGGCGGCGGACCCACGAACGACGGGGGCGGAAACGGCCAATAAGGCGGCGCATATGTTGGTGGGACAAACGCTTGCCGACGTGGAGCGCAGGCTCATCTTGCAGACCCTGCGTCATTGTCGTGGCAACAGGATACGTACAGCCGACATGCTTGGCATTTCCCTCCGCACGATCCGCAACAAGCTTCGGGAATACTGGCGGACATCCGAAGCAGCGGGAGGGCAGTCATGAACGCTGCCTTCCCGTCATTCATGTACAGCGATCCCAAGCTGCTCGAGCCGAAAGCGCTTGCAGCATGGCGGGCGCTCGAAGGGAGGTATTCCAAGGAACTATCGAGCGCCGAAATCGACCATCTCTACGCGCTCTATATTCTGGGCCTCACAATACCTTTCTTCGGCCATCGCGAACCGATGAAGCATCTCGATGCCTGCCGTGCACTTCTGCACCTGAGGCTGACGCCGGAACGATCCGAACGAACATTGACCGAAGTCCCCGCCGCATCGGCGGACTGGGTCCACAAGGCATTTCTGTCCATCGAACAGCTCGGGTCCCGTGATGGCCATGCGCTGCTCGATGGGCTCCGCAATCCCACACCAACAATCAATGAAACAGATAGTCCGGCGACCGGGACCGGCGATGAGACCAACGAGGAAAAGCATGCATGAACTGACATCTTCAGCGCGCCACACAGAGCGTCACAAATTCATCCGAAACTGGGTTTCTGGCGCATCAGATACTCGATCCACCCGTCGTCGGTTGATGGCCGTTTTGCGTATGTCCTCCATGTCTTTGGGCGTGGGCCGGAAGCGGCTGGGACTGGGTGCGCTCAGTGTCGGGGGGGCAATTGCCTTGAGCCTTGGTTTCGCTTCACCGGTATTTGCCGAAAGCACCCTTCTGCCCAATGGCGCATCATGCGCGCGGCCTGTCGCGGGTAGCGGCAGTTGGACATGCCAGGTACCGAAGGAAGGCGGATTCGCGACCGTCACCAATGTCCCAGTAGGGGCGTCACCCATGGATGTCGATCTCGCGGCGTTGAATGCATGGTCTGCTGCCAACCTTGGCGCTGGGGCGATCGCATTCGGGAACACCTCGACGTCGGCAAGCGGTCAAAATGCCCTTGCGGCAGGTATCAATGCTTCAGCTGGGGGCGCAGACGCTGCCGCTATCGGCATGGGCGCCACTGCTTCAGCTGAGAAAAGCACCGCCGTTGGGCCTAACGCATCCGCTTCGGGCGACTTCTCGGTCGCCATCGGCAGCAATTCCGAGGCGCTGGGTGTTCACTCAATTGTGTTGGGCGCAGATAGCAGGGCGGACTCTATGTCCACGGCGCTGGGCCAGAACGCCAACGCGGAAACGGTCGACGGACAAGGCTTCGCCACAGCGGTTGGCAATAGCAGTGTGGCGGACAAGGTAGGTGCTGTCGCTATGGGCGCGGGTGCGCAAGCGACTGGTGAGCGGACGACGGCGCTTGGCGCTGACAGCACGGCTTCAGGCGCATACAGCCTGGCCGTGGGTCAGGCCGCCACGGTCACGGCGGATAACAGCGTCGCCTTGGGTGTTGGTAGTGTTGCCGATGGTGCGACGCTCGGTGCCGCAGCCTATAGCCCGACCGGCAACCTCACCGACATCGTGGGAACCGCGCCGGCTGGTGAGGTCTCGATCGGTTCGTCAGGCTCAGAGCGCCGAATTACCAATTTGGCGGCTGGCAGCGCGGCCACGGACGCGGTCAACGTCTCACAACTCGAAGCGGCGCAAACGCACTATTACAGCGTCAATGACGGCGGTGCGATCGGCGGCAACTACAACAATGATGGCGCCACCGGCCGAAATTCCTTGGCCGCTGGAATCGAGGCAGAGGCTGCCGGAAACCACAGCACTTCGGTCGGCTACCGAAACGCCGCCAGCGGCGAGTACAGCACCGCTATTGGTGTTTCCAACAGGGCAAGTGGGTACGCTAGCTTTGCAGCGGGCAGGTCTAGTGTAGCTTCTGGGGACATGTCTTTAGCGCTGGGCAGCAGTACGACGGCAACGGCGCAGGGTGCCACAGCCCTCGGTTATGGTACCGCGGCGGAAGGTGAATATTCCATTGCAATAGGAGCGTCGACCCAGAGTGGTAGTGGCGGCGCGGAACGGGCAGCTACATTGGCGAGCCGCGCCACTGGCGACAAGGCGATCGCGATTGGCGCAGATGCTGAAGCGCTGGCTGAAAACGCTATCGCCATGGGTTCGGCAGCACAGGCAAGTGGCGTGGATGCTATCGCCATTGGTCGTGGCTCCGAAGCGACCGGTTCGGTTGCGCTCGGCGCTGTCGCTCGTGCTGGGAATGGCGGCACTGCCTTGGGTGACGGCGCGACGGCAACCTATCTCGGTGGTTCCACAGTTGCAGGCACAATTGCCGGGACGGCAGTTGGTCAAAACGCTTCAGCGGATATCTCCGGTGCAACAGCAGTAGGAACAGAGGCCAAGGCGACAGGCGCGGGATCCACCGCTCTCGGCAACGGCAGCAGCGCGGTCGGTGGGAATAGCATAGCGATTGGCCAAGGTTCGCGGGCTGCTTCCTTCGACAGTATTGCAATCGGAACCTCGAGCCGCGTCAACTCCGGAAACCAAAGCACGGCGGTCGGATGGCAGAACACCGTTAGCGGTGGCGGAAATTCGACCGCTGTTGGCAGCAACAACACGATAACCGGGCAAAACACCTCGGTCTTTGGTCTGAGCAACAGGGCGACCGGATCGAGCGAAGTGATCCTGGTCGGCAGCGGCAACACCAGTGCCGCACCTAATTCCCAAGCGTTCGGTAAAGGCAACACGATTGCTGCGGGGGCCCAGTATGGTATCGCCGTCGGCATGTATAACCAACTGACGGGGACGAGCACCGGGCAGGATCCATCGCAAGTTGCATTGGGGCAGGGAAACACGGTATCTGCGCCCGGCGGCGTTGCGGTGGGTGTGGGCAACACAGTTTCCGCAAGGAATGGCGCGGCTCTGGGCGGCGCAGCACAGGTGACGGTAACTGACGGCGTAGCGTTGGGCTACCAGTCGCGCGCGACAACGGCGGCTGGTGTAGCGGGCTACGATCCGGTCGCCGGCCTTCCCACGACGAACACCAACTCGACCTGGGTGAGTACGCTTGGCGCCGTCAGCGTTGGCGGAAACGGCGCGACACGACAGATCACCAATGTCGCGGCGGGCACGGCGGAAACAGATGCCGTAAACGTGGCGCAACTCAGCACCCTAGCCGACCATGTCGACGAGACGGCAACGCATTACTACAGCGTGAATGACGGCGGCACTCCGGGTGGCAACTATAATAATGATGGCGCGACGGGCGCGGGCGCATTGGCGGCTGGTGTAGATGCAAGCGCCTCCAGTAGTGCGACCACCGCTGTGGGCATGCTCGCAAACGCTTCCGGCCTGTACAGCACGGCTTTGGGTGTTCAAGCCAAGGCAAGTGGCAGCAACAGCCTGGCTCTTGGCCGCGCCAATGCCAGCGGAACCAGCTCGGTCGCGATCGGCGACATGGCTGAGGCGTCGGGGATTGGCACTCTAGCCATCGGCGCGCAGGCCGGGCAGAACGCTACCGGCAGCGGAAACTTCTTTGGCGGAACGTGGGCAGGCATCTCCTCGAACGGCTCAAGCAACACATATCTCGGCGAGGCTGCGGGCTTGGGGGCGATAGGAGACAACAGTATCGCGATCGGCAATTGGGCTGGTGGAAGTTCGAATGGTTCCCGCAATATTTCCCTAGGCATGTTTGCAAACTCCGGGGTTTCTGCCAGCGATACAGTGGCGCTGGGTAGCAGTGCTTCGGCAAGGTTGGATGGCTCTGTGGCTCTTGGCTCGGATTCAGTAGCAAACACCGCCGCCGGTATATCGGGCTACGTTCCGATCGGTACCGACTCTTCAGGGATCAATGCCACGACCAGCACGCTGGCCGCACTTTCGATCGGCGATGCGGCCAATGGACAGTACCGCCAGATCACCGGTGTCGCTGCCGGCACGGAAGATAGTGATGCGGTCAACGTCGCTCAGCTCAAAGCGCTTGGCGAGCATGTTGATGCTTCGGCCACCCATTACTTCAGCGTGAATTCGTCCGGTGGCGGCAACTTCAACAATGATGGTGCAACAGGTTCCAATGCTATCGCCATAGGCATGGACGCTTCGTCGAGCAGCTACCAGACGGTCGCGATCGGCCGTGGCGCAATTGCCTCCGGTCCTCGTGGTGTCGCTCTTGGCGGTGAATCGGTCGCGAGCGGTGAATCGAGCACTGCCGTAGGCGACCAAGCTATTGCCTCAGGCAAGTATGCGACCGCGTTGGGACAGCGCGCGCAGGCAACCCAGGAGAACACCCTCGCAGTTGGCATGTATTCGAATGCAAGCGGCCTCGCTTCCTCCGCAGTCGGTCAGTTTGCTCACGCAACAGGCGATTTCGCATCGGCAATCGGCCAGAATAGCCAGGCGACGGCGAACTTCACGACAGCGGTTGGTGAAGGCGCAATTGCCAATAGCGAATTCTCGACAGCCGTTGGACAGGTCGCAGAAGCTATCGGTGTAAATTCCACGGCGGTCGGCCAATACGCACGAGCGACTGGCGCCTACTCCTCCGCTTTCGGTCAGTTTTCGCTGGCCAATGCCGATTACTCGACGGCTCTCGGTCAGGGCGCACAGGCCACGATCGCGCATGGCGTTGCCCTGGGTCATGGTTCCATCGCAGACACCCTCGTCGCAACGTCTGGCGTAACGATCAACGGCACAGCATACACGTTTGCCGGAGCGAACCCCGTTTCGACGGTGAGCGTGGGATCGGCAGGCGCTGAGCGCACCATCACCAACCTCGCAGCCGGCCGCATCGCCGCCGACAGCACCGATGGCATTAACGGATCGCAGCTTTTTGCGACCAATCAGGCGATTGAGGCCATCGACGACACCGTCGGTGAACTGGATGATCGCGCCGTCAAATATGATGGTACGACCGGCGACCCGAAGGACCTCATCACGCTTGAGGGCGATGTTTCCTCCGACGGCGGTCTGACCGGTGGTACGCGCATAACCAACCTGTCGCAAGGGGTGATCAATCAGTTCTCGACGGATGCGATCAACGGCGCGCAACTCTGGGGTACGGCTAACAGCATCGCCACTCACCTCGGTGGCGCTGCCTATGGCATATCGGTCAATCCTGATGGCACGCTCACGGCACCCGCTTACGATATCGCATCGATCGATGCGGCCGGGAACGTGACCACCATTACCCATGACAATGTGGGTGATGCGCTGGGCGGCCTCAGCCAGAGTGTGACCAACGTCAATTCACGAATTGACGACATCGATAATGGTGGTGGCATCAAGTATTTCCACGCCAACTCCTCTGCGGCGGACAGCCAGGCGGTTGGCCAGGAAAGCGTTGCAATCGGGCCTGAGGCAGTTGCGAACGGTGATGGCAGCATCGCGATGGGTAACGGAGCGACGACAGCCACGGGAGCCGATGGCGCCGTGGCGATCGGTGAAGGTGCACAGGCCAACAACGCCAACGACGTGGCGCTGGGTGCGGGTTCCGTGACCCAGGAAGCCGTTGCTACCACCGGTACGACGATCAACGGCAAGCGGTATGAGTTTGCCGGCACTGATCCTGTCGGTACCGTCAGCGTCGGTGACGAAGGTGCAGAGCGTACGATCACCAATGTCGCAGCCGGCCGGGTTTCTGAAGACTCTACCGACGCCGTCAATGGTTCACAGCTTCACGCCACCAATCAGGCGATAGAGGATCTTGATCAAGGTATTGGGGAGCTGGATAAATTTGCTGTCAAATACGACAACGACGGTGAGAATAAGTTCAACTCGATCACCCTCGAGGGTGGTGATCCGAATGCGCCGGTGTTGATCTCCAACGTTGCCGCGGGCCAAGCCGATACGGACGCCGTCAACGTCAGCCAGCTCAAGGATGGCATCAAGACGGCGAACAATTACACCGATAACCGAGTCAACTATGCGATCGAAACGGCGAACAATTACACCGATCAGGTGGCGGTGACGACGCTCAATCAAGCCAACAACTATACAGACTACAAGTTTGGCCAGTTGAACCAGGAAATCGGTGAGGTGCGGAGCGAAGCTCGTCAGGCAGCCGCGATTGGACTCGCAGCGGCATCACTGCGCTATGATGACCGTCCCGGCAAGGCGAGCGTGGCTGTGGGCGGCGGCTTCTGGCGTGGTGAAGGCGCGCTTGCCTTCGGTGCCGGTTACACCAGCGAAGACGGCCGCCTGCGCAGCAACCTGTCTGCCACCACCGCGGGCGGAAACTGGGGTGTTGGTGCCGGCCTTAGCTTCACGCTGAACTGAGGCCGCCATGCTCAGGCAAGCCACAACCCCCGCCCTCATACTCGTGGCTTGCCTTCTCCTGCCCGGCAGCCCGCCCGCTGCCGGGCAGGAGGTTTCACGGTCGGCCACAACCAGTTACCGGATCAAACCGTCTGATATCGTTGTCCCCGCAGATGTACCGGTCGGCCAGTATCGTCGCAGCATCCGGCCGTTCGAGAACTGGACGCTTATCTGCGACGAAAATCTGCATGCCAAGCAAATGGTGTGCAATGTCAGCCAGGTTATCGTCGACCGGTCGGACAAGCTGGTTTTCAGCTGGTCACTGGCGGCGACCCAGGATGGCAAGCCATTCATGATCCTGCGTACGTCGCCGAACGCAAAGAGCGACGGCAAGATTTCATTGAAATTCCCCGGTCGCGCCAACCCTGTCGCTATTGCCATCGAGGGCTGCAATGACATTGTGTGTGTCGGCAAGGTTCCCGTCGGGCCGATCCTTCGCGAACACATCGGCAAGCAATCCAGCCCGGAAATTTCCTATTCGACGACAGCAGGAGACAGCATCTCCGTGACCGCGTCCCTCAAGGGGCTGGCTACAGCCCTGTCCGCAATCAATTGAAACGAGCACCAGGATGACGCAGCAATCTATCCACGACCGAATAATGTCCAGAAATGGCGGAGCAACCCACCCTTCCACTGCAACGGAGCATGCCGTTAATCCCGGGCGGAGTTATGGCCGCACCGCGCTCGTCGCCGCTGCAGGGATACTGGCCCTCGGTGGCATAGGGCTTGCAGCACTTCAATTTCCTGCCGTTGTGAGCGTATTTGCGCAAGCCACCACGGCGGAGACACCGAAAGTCGATCCGGCTTTGCCGACAACGCCATTTGTCGAGCACGTCAAACAAGCCGGCATTAAGACCTGCGGGACCGTATTCCCGGTTCTGGGCCAGTTGCTGGCGAATGGTTCGAAATACAATGTGCAATCCCAATGGCACAATTCCGAGCCCGACAAGCATTCCGTGCAGGCGCTCGTCGGCATGACCTATGCTTCGTCGACCTATGCCGGCCCTGCAGCGGGTCTGGTTTTTGCATCTCCCAATGGGGCTTCGTGTGAAGGGTCAATGGTCCGGATCGCGCCGTTTCCGAAAAAATGCCCCGAGATGCCCGCGACCCTGCCGGCAGGAAGTACACTGGCGAGCACGTTGGGGCCGGTCCCTGTCTATAATCTCGCAAACAATGGGGGGCAGGTTCTTCTGCTACCCTCAGACCAGTCATGCATCGTGATCTCGGTCACCCAGGCTGCGGGTTAAACTCATGAGACCTTCAACTCCCTCGCACCGGACAGGTATCCATCAAGCTGCGATCCGAGCTGCAGCCGTATCTTCCACCCTCGCGCTGCTCACAGTCGCTTATGGCATGACAGCCAGCACTGCAGCGCCCTGTCGAGAGGACGGAGTGTCCGGCAATGCCCCAAGGCAGGGTCGGCTTCCCGATTGCCGGCCGCGTCTCCATCGAGACGCTCCGCACACATCATGTTCGCCTGAACAGCCTGCGTCGCAAACCAGGCAGAAGGAGCATCAGCAATGACCATACGAAGCATCGTCGCCTCCGCGGGCCTGTTTACCGTGACCTGCATATCCACAGTCTTTGCCGCGGACCTGTCGGCCACAACCTCGGAAATCCCCGAGCCCCCGGTCGCGCAATTCGAAACCGGCGGCAACGATCAAAAGGGTATCTGGGCTGCAATCGCCTATTCACAGCGCGATGGCAAGCATGGCTTCTTTTGGGGAGCCGACAAGCGGCCGGAGGCTGAACAGACGGCCCTTCGGCATTGTGAGAAGGCCGGTGGAGCATCCTGCACCATCGTCACAGTATTCCGCAACCACAGACATTGGAACGACGATGATGGAAGCGGATTTCCATACAATCACTGCGGTGCATTAGCGGTGAGCAAGGAGTCGACCGGGAAAATGGCGGTATGGGGGGCGACGTCCGCTCCTACACGAAAAGAGGCGGAACAAGTGTCGTTACAGGCGTGCGAAGTCAGCGGCGCGCGGTGTGAAATCAAGGAGTGGGTCTGCACATAGGCGAGAGATCTGCCCAAGCCGTCGCAGCAGGAAAGAGAATGATCAATCGAAATCGCATCAATGGCCCGACGAAGGCAGTCGCCGATCCGTCCTATGTCGCGGAATGCCAATTTGCTCTTGAGCCATCCGTCTTTGGCCTGATGAAACTGGCAACGGAGGCAGGTTGGGATTCTAGCCAGGCAGCAACCGCCATTGCGATCTTGGCGGCCGAGATCGCAGGCAATGAAATGCAAGCGAAGTTTGATGCATAGGCATTCAAGGATCGACTGGACCGGGGAGCGGGAAATAAAGGCGAAAAGAATTCGCATGGTCTTTGTTCTGTCGCTGGCGACCGTAATCTTGATGACCCTTGGGGCGCTCTACCTGAACAGAATCAGTCGGCCTGTCGACGGTCAGCCTGCCCGTTATTCCCAGATTATTGGAGGAGCGCAGATGTATGAAATCGCGGCGAACAGAGCGAGCAGGCGCGAGGAATATCGCGCCGAGTAGACGGGACGGAACTCCGCTATGGGCGCGTTCCGTCCGATGGCCTGACAAAAGCTTACCGTTCGATCTACGGCCGCTGCGCTATGTGCTGGCGGCGGCAGAGAGCATGAGCTTCTCGGGTGCAGCCCTGGCACTGAAGACCAAAGTGTCAACCGTCAGCCGGAGGGTTCGGCATTTCGAGGACTCGATCGGCGTATCGCTGTTCGAGCGGACATCGGCCGGGGTTCGCCTGACCGTTGCAGGTGCAAGGTTCCTCAATGAGATCGTCCCTGCCATCCAAACAATCGAGATGGCTCTACATCACGCAGATGCGGCCGGCCGTGTCGAATTGGGCACGGTTCGGATCGGCATTATCACGACGCTTGCAGGTGGTTTTCTGCGAGAGCTGATCGCTGCCTTCGATGACCAATATCCGGGTGTTTTCCTCGATGTCCGTACCGGAGGCCGGCGGGATCATCTTTCCAAGATCAGATCACGGGAAATCGATGTCGCCTTCCTGACCGGCAATGGCCCGCAGCTCGATTGCGACGTGCAGGAGCTCTGGAATGAGCGCGTTCATGTCGCCATGTCGGCGGAGCATCCTCTGGCCGAGCACGCCGACGTGGACTGGCCCGATTTGGAGAATGAACGGTTCGTCGTGAGCGCACAGGAGCCGGGACCGGAAGTGCATGATTATATCGTGCGCAGGATCGCCGATTACAGCACGTATCCGCAGGTGATGTACCGACCGATGGATTTGGAGACACTGATGCACACGATCGCCTTGGGCAGGGAAATCACAGTGGTATCGGAGGGATGGACGAGCATGAGGTTTCCTGATCTTGCCTTGCGGCCACTGACAGCCTCGGAGGACATTGTTCCGTTCAGCGCGGTCTGGTCGCCGCTCAACGACAATCCGGCACTGCGCTGGTTCATCAGCTTTGCACGGAATCTGTCGGCCAACCGACGTAGTTCCCGGCAGCTCCATGAGGAGAATGTGAGCTCGGCAAATATTTCCGCCTAGGAACTGCGTGTTGCTGCAGTCAGATTAGCTATATCAGCGGAATTGGATCGCTTTGTTTGTGAGGGAAAGAATGACCGATAGTGTTTCAGACGCTCGTACCGACCGGATAGGCCTGACGGCCGAGATTGTTGCCGCCTATGTCAGCAACAATCATGTGTCCACAACCGAACTGTCCAGAATTATTGCTGAAACACACGCCGCCATTTCCGCTCTCCAGACGGGAAGCGCTCCGGCCGTGGAAGAGAAACCCACTCCGGCAGTCGCGATCAAGAAGTCAGTCACGCCCGATTTCATCATCTGCCTGGAGGACGGGAAGAAATTCAAGTCGCTGAAGCGCCACCTGACAGCGCACTACGACCTGACCCCAGAGCAGTATCGCGAGAAATGGGGCTTGCCCAATGATTATCCCATGGTGGCGCCGAACTACTCGGCCACTCGGTCGAAGCTAGCAAAAGGCTCGGGACTGGGTCGCAAGCGGGTTGTTGAAGAACCGGCTCTCGGGTCCCGAGGCCGGAAAAAGCTTGGCCTCAAACTCTCCTGAACTGTCGACATTCTTGCCCAGCATCAGGTCGGCTCGCCGGTATTCCGCGCTGCTAGAGATTTCACATTAGGTTGCTTCGCGGCTTTTGCCTTTCTGCTCCGCCAACCACGATCGGAGCGCAGAAATGCTTCCAGCATGTGGGGAAGCAGGCTCGCTGCCTCTACCGGCTCATAGAGGCGGCTATGTTCGGCCGCATAGAGATCGAGTTCTTCCTTGAGCGGTTCGGACAGAGAAAAAGTTATGCGGGTCATGCCGGCCTTGGGCAGTGGTCCGAGCTTAAGGTGGGTCATCAGGAGGCTCCGTAGGGTTCGAGAATCAAGTCGCGCGATACGATCACGCGGAACGGAAAGCCCGGCCGGATCGTCAGGGTGGGTTTGACCTGCAACTGACGCTGGACGATCTGCTGGCCGGCCTGGTTGATGGTGTCCTGTGCGCCATCGCGGATGGCACGGATCAGCCGGTCCTCGTCGCTTGTCGCCAGTTCGGCACCGACGGCTAGAAGCGTCGAGAGGCCGGCCGCCTTCATCAGATCCCACCAGTGATAATCGACGCCATCCTCAAGCCCAGCATAACCAGATGCATCCGCACCCGCCTGGCGCTCCAGCACGATCGAGCGGCCGTTGGGGAAGATCAGGCGGTTCCAGACGAGGAGAACGCGGCGCTGGCCGAAGGCGACGCCATTGTCGTATTCGCCGATGATGCGGGTGCCTTGCGGGATGAGGAGCAGACTGCCGGTCGGGCTGTCATAGACGTTCTGGGTGACTTGTGCGGTGATCTGGCCAGGAAGATCCGATCGAATGCCGGTGATGAGCGCGGCCGGGATGACCGAACCGGCTTGGACCACATAAGGCGATGCGGGCGGCATCACCCTGTCGGCTGCGATGGTCCGCCGGTCGACCTCGGCGTTGAGGAAGGCACGCTGCGGGTCCTGTGCGGCTGCGCCTCCAATCCCGGCCAGCGCAATACTCGGGCCGGGTGTGTTTGTTGACGCCGAGGCGTTGTTGCCGGGCCTGACCTGGAAAAATATCTCGCTGGTGCGCGCAGCTTCAAGCTCGGCGAGACGGCGCTGTTCCTCCGGATCGGTGGCGGGAACGGGCATCGGCGTTGCCGGTATCGGCTGTCCTTCCTCGCGGGCGCGCAGCACCGGTCCACCGAGATCGCCGGGCAAGGGGGGGCCGAGTACCGGGATATCGCCATAGCTTCCCGGAAGTCCCTGCAGCCCATCGGCGGTCTGTCTGCGTTCGGTGGTGATCAACTCCTGCAGCTCGCCGCCACGATCGACGCCCTGAAGGGCATAGATGAGCGCTCCTCCAATGCCGATGCCGGTGACGAACCCGGCGCCCAGCAGCACCTTGCGCGAGATGCGGGTGACGCGCGGCGCCTCGGCCCGCAGGCGCATTGGGGCGACCTTGTCCCCGTTTGCGCTGGTGAGCTCCACTGCGTCCTCCTTCGGGCTTTCGTTCTCTGTCATGAGCGTGCCCCTTCGCTGTTGGACTGCTGCCCTGATGCAGCGGTCGTCTGCGGGGCCTGGATGCGAACGATCCTTACGGTCTGCTGCTGCCTGCCGGAGCCCAGCCGCAATTCGGCCGCGCCGAACAGGCGGTCGACGATCAGGACGTTCTGATGGATGCGGGAGTTGACGATCTCGGGCTTGCCGTCCGAGCCGAGCACGAAGAGCGGCGGCATTTCGCCCTGGATGATGCCGCGCGGGAAGACGACATAGACGCGGCGACCGTCGTCGAAGGTGGAGACCGGGCGCCATGGCGGATTGTCGCCGGACAGACCGTAGCGGTAGTTGCGGGCCGCTTCTGCCGGGATGATCGGGGTCGCCGAGGCGGTAATGCGCTGACTTGCAGGCGGTGCCGGATAGGCCCAGGCGATAGCCGGCATCCATGTCTTTTCATCGGCACGCAGCTCGATCAGATAGGTGCGGCGATCCGTGGTGATGACGAGATTGGTCGTGATGTCGGTGCGCGTGGGCTTGACTAGGACGTGGACACGCCGTGTCGTGCCCGAACCGCTTTCGGTATCGCCGATGATCCAGCGCGCGGTGTCGCCCGCCGCGATCGGTCCCGCGCCGGTCAGGCTCTCGCCCGGTTCGAGCGCGATGGTCGTAATCTGTCCGACCGCGGCATAAACCTGATAGAGCGCGCCTTCCGACCAGGGATAGATCTGGATCGCATTATAGTAGCCTTCGCGGCGCGGCTCGACACGGGCGGCTGCATTGGCATTGCCGACGCGGGCTTCCGGAGTGCTGGCCGCCGTGCCACCGCGCGCCACGGTCCAGGCCGGAGGCGTATGAAGCGGCCGCGGGGTGTTGCTGGTGGCCGATGCCCGGATGACGGGCAGATCCGGCACGTTGGCGTCATAGCTGAACTGCGGCGTCCGGCTGGTTGTGCAGCCGGCCAGCATGGAAGCTGACAGGAGCATGGCGGCAAGAGCGGTCATGCGGCTCCGGCCGGTAAGATTGGCGGCGGTCATTGGCTCATCTCCCGCGACCAGTTGATCGCATTGACGTAGATTCCAAGGGGATTGGCGCGCAGGCGCTCCGCGTCGCGGGGCTGCTGCAGGGCGACGGTCAGGATGGCGGTCCAGCGTTCGGTGCGTGAGAGCTGGCCGTTCTCATAGTGCTGCTCGGTCCAGGCAATGCGGAAGCTGTCTGGCGAAGCGCGAATGACCGAGGATACCTCGACTGAGACCTGTTGCTGTCCAACCCTGGTGAAGGGATCATTGGCGCGGGCATAGTCGTTGAGCGCTACGGCGCCACGATCTGTGGTGAAGTCGTAAGCACGAAGCCAGTTCTGGCGCACGACGATGGGATCGGAAGGCAGTCCGCGCACCTGTTCGATGAAACGCGACAGGTGGAAAGCGATCTGTGGATCGGACGGCTGGTAGCCGGCGACGGCCGGTTCGATTGCACGGGCCTCGCCATGTTTATCGACCTCGACCACCCAGGGGACGATGGTGCCGCGCGCCGATTGCCAGACCAGGGCCGAGGCAAAGCCGGCGGAAAGGATCAGGCAGCCGAAGGCCATGTATCGCCAGTTGCGAGCCTGGACGCGGGCCGAGCCGATACGCTCGTCCCAGACCTGCGCGGCTTTTTGATAAGGCGTCTCAGGCGCCGGTGTCTTGCCGTAATGGATTGCGGGGCGTTTGAAGATGTTCATGGGCGGTCACTTTCGGAAAGGCTGATGGAAGAGCCGCCGCCGTGGCTGTCACCGGAGCGGATAGCGTGGGCGGCCATGGTCGTGCCGTGGTTGAGAGCCTGGGACCGCTGCATGCGCTGTGCCCAGGCCGGAGGCGTGCTGGTCGATGCGGATGGCGCGGCAGCCGTCGGAGCCCCCGCACTTGGGATCGTGCCCATGGAAGAGGATCCTCCGCTTGCTGCGAAGGCGCTTCGGGCTCCGGACTGGGCGGAGGATTGAAGGCTCTGGGAAGCGCGTGCGGCGGCGCGCTTGAGAGGGGAAGTAGCTGCGCCGCTTGCGGCACGGGCAACGCCTGCTGCGCCGGACGCAACTCCGGCAGCCCCTGACTTGCCGAGGGAGCCGAGATTGTAAGCGGTGGAAGCGCCACCCGCGAGGGCCGCGCCGCCACGCATGGCGGCCGCACCGCCTGAAAGGGCCGCAGCCCCTCCCTTTGCGGCGAGCATTGCCGCACCGCCTGCCGCGACGGCTGCACCACCAACCGCGAGGCCAGTGCCGATGGCAGCGCCCGCACCAAGCTGGGGCCCGCCGGAAACAAGGCCGGTGGCAATGCCGGGCCCGAAAATACCGAGGCCGAGAAGGGAAAGGGCCGCAAGCACAATCGCCATGGCGTCATCGATGCTCGGGGTCTGATCGCCGAAGCCCTGCGTGAACTGGTCGAACAGTGTCGAGCCGATGCCGATGATAATGGCTAGGACCAGGACCTTGATGCCGGAGGAGACGACATTGCCCAGCACACGCTCGGCCATGAAGGCGGTCTTGCCGAAGAGGCCGAAGGGTATGAGAAGAAAACCCGCCAACACCGTCAGCTTGAATTCGATGAGGCTGACGAAGAGCTGAATCGCCAGGATGAAGAAGGCGAGCAGCACCAGCGCCCAGGCAAAAAGCAGGCAGGCAATCTGAATGAAGTTCTCAAAAAAGGACCAGTAGCCCATCAGGTCGGAGATGGAATTGAGCAGCGGGCCGCCGGCATCGAGGCCGGTCTGTGCGACCTTGCCGGGCCGCATCAGATCCTGTGCCGTAAAGCTCGTTCCGGAACCTTTGAGGCCAAGTCCGGCGAAGCTGTCGAAGACGATCTGGGCCAGGTTGTTCCAGTTGGAAATCAGATAGGCGAAGACACCGACGAACAGGGTCTTCTTGACGAGGCGCGCAATGATGTCGTCATCGGCGCCCCAGGCCCAGAACAGGGCCGCGAGCGTCACATCGATAACGATGAGCGTGGTGGCGATGAACGCGACTTCACCACCCAGCAAGCCGAAGCCAGAGTCGATATAGGAGGTAAAGACCCCCAGGAAATTGTCGATGACGCCTGTGCCTTCCATGTGCCTAGCGCCCTTCGTTGGATTGCTGGGCGTGGGGCGCGGGAGTGCGGCACAGGAAGCGGTCGCGGGATTCAGCCCAGGTGGCGAGGCAGTCTGGATTGCTTATGGCTGCCTCGCCCATTTGCTGGCACCGGCGCAGGCTTTGGCGGAGAGTGTCGGCAGGCGGCTGCAGCACCGGTGTCGACCGAACCGGTTCGGGATCCTCCTTGCGGGCCAGTTCGATCACCGTGGCGGTGATCGCGAAGGCCACGAATATGATTGCGCCCAGCCGGGCGAGCATCTTGCCGTCCATAACGGCCCCCTCCGTCTGGTTGTCAGTTGTTGAACATCTGTGCATTGCCCGGCTGGTAGCCCGAACCCGGTGTAAGGAAACGTTCGCGTTGAATGCGGCCCTGTTCGGCGGCCGTTGCGCGCTCGGCCTCAGTCAGCGCACCGGCGCGGCCATCGGCGGCGAGCAATGCGATCAGGTCGGACAGTTGCTGGGATTGGAGCGCCAGGAGCTGATTGCCGGCCTGCGTCGCTTGCAGCGCGCCGGTCGCGCCCTGGCTCTGGCCGACCAGTGCCGACATCTCGGCGCGGTTGGTGTCGATATTGCCGACGACGCCGGCCTGCACGCGCATGGCGTCCTGCAATCCGCCGACCGTGTTCTCCCAGCGCGAGCGCGCATCGGCGATGAGCTGCTGATCGGTGGCCGAGATATCGAGTTTGGCGTAGTCCTGTGCAAACATCCGGTCGATGGCCTGCACGTCGAATGCGATGTTCTGGGCCTGGCCGAGAAGCTGCTGGGTACGCTGGACATTCTGCTGAAGCTGCTGGAGCGAGGAATGCGGCAGGCTGGCGAGGTTGCGGGCCTGGTTGATCAGCATCTGCGCCTCGTTCTGGAGGCTCTGGATCTGGTTGTTGATCTGCTCCAGCGTGCGGGCTGCTGTCAGCAGGTTTTCGGCATGGTTGGTGGGGTCATAGACGATGCGGCCGAAGCCGAAGAGCGCATGGGCCGGCGTGGTGAAGATCGGCGCCAGTGCTATCGGCATCGACAGGGCCAGCGCCAGCGTGGATGCGCAGGCCAGTCGGGTGATGCGGGAAACAGTCATGGCTCGATCTCCTGTTCTGTGAGGTCCAGTTCAAATGCGAAATCGTCTGGGAAGCAGGCGGCCGGCGAAGCCGCGGCCGAGGAAGCAATCTCGCTATCCGGCAGATGCTCCGGCTCGAGATTGGCGAGATTTGGGATAAGGTCCGCCGCCCAATCGACGCCGCGCGCTCTGAGCCAGGCGTCGAGGAAGCCGTCACGCCCATGCTCGGCGAGAATGTCGCTGATCAGCCTCTGGTCCGATTTGGAGGATGCAGCGCAGAGCGCGAGCCCGACTTCGGAGAGGCCGAGATCGAACAGGCGATTGCCGCGGCGCGACTGGCAGTAGTAGTCCTGCTTGGGTGTTGCCCGCGCAAGGATCTCGATCTGCCGGTCGTTGAGGCCGAAGCGGCGATAGATGGCGGTGATCTGCGGCTCGATGGCGCGTTCGTTGGGCAGCAGAAGCCGCGTCGGGCAGCTTTCGATGATGGCCGGCGCGATCGCCGAATTGTCAATATCGCTGAGGGACTGCGTGGCGAAGATGACGCTGGCATTCTTCTTGCGCAGTGTTTTGAGCCACTCGCGAAGCTGACCGGCGAAGCCGTCATCGTCGAGCGCCAGCCAGCCCTCATCGATGATAAGCAGCGTCGGGCGGCCATCGAGCCGGTCGCCGATGCGGTGAAAGAGATAGGACAGGACCGCCGGGGCAGCGCCGGTTCCGACCAGCCCCTCGATCTCGAAAGCCTGCACGTCCGCCGAGCCCAGATGCTCGGACTCCGCGTCGAGCAGCCGGCCATGCGCGCCACCGTAACAATAGGGCCGCAGCGCCTGCTTGAGATCGTTGGACTGAAGCAGCACTGCGAGACCGGTGATCGTGCACTCTGCGGCCGGCGCGGAGGCAAGCGAAGTGAGCGCTGTCCAGATGTGTTCCTTCACCTCGGGCGTGATCGCGATGCCTTCGTGCATGAGGATGGCAATGATCCAGTCGGCGGCCCAGGCCCGTTCATGGACGTCCTCGATCCGGGCCAGCGGTTGCAGGGATACGGATACATCCGAGCCTTCGGTCAGTTTACCGCCGAGATCATGCCAGTCGCCGCCCATGGCGAGTGCCGCTGCGCGGATCGAGCCGCCGAAATCGAAGGCGAAGATCTGGCTGCGCGGATAGCGCCGGAACTGGAGCGCCTGGAGGGCGAGCAGCACGCTCTTGCCGGCGCCGGTCGGGCCGACCACGAGGGTATGCCCGACATCCCCGACATGAAGGGAAAACCGGAACGGGGTGGAGCCTTCGGTCCTGCCATAGAGCAGCGGGGGCGCGCCGAAGTGCTCGTCCCGTTCCGGTCCCGCCCACACGGCTGACGATGGAACCATGTGGGCAAGGTTGAGCGTCGAGACTGGCGGTTGCCGGACATTGGCATAGGCATGTCCGGGCAGACTGCCGAGCCAGGCGTCGACGGCGTTGACCGTCTCGACCATGACGCTGAAATCGCGGGATTGGATGACCTTCTCGACCAGCCGCAGCTTTTCGTCGGCGCGGCGATGATCCTCGTCCCAGACGGTGACGGTCGCGGTGATATAGGCAAGGCCGGCGACATCGGCGCCGAGTTCCTGCAAGGCCATGTCCGCGTCGGCCGCCTTGTTCGCGGCATCGGTGTCGACCAGCGCCGACTGCTCGTTTGTCATCACCTCTTTGAGGATAGCGGCGATGGACTTGCGCTTGGCGAACCATTGCCGCCTGATCTTCGTCAGCAGCTTTGTAGCTTCGACCTTGTCCATGAGGATGGCGCGGGTGGACCAGCGATAGGGAAAGGCCAGCCGGTTCAGATCATCGAGGATGCCTGGCGCGGTGGTGGCCGGGAAACCGGTGATGGTGAGGACGCGCAGATGCGCATTGCCGAGGCGCGGTTCCAGACCGCCGGTCAGCGGTTGGTCGGCCAGCAGCGCGTCGAGATAGATCGGGGTTTCCGGCACCCGCACGCGATGCCGGTTGGTGGAGATGGTAGAATGGAGATAGGTCAGCGTCTCCCCGTCATCGAGCCAGCGGCATTCGGGCATGAAACCGTCGAGAAGCGTCAGGACGCGGTCGGTGCGGTCGATGAAGCCGCGCACGAGCTCCCAAGGGTTCACGCCCGAGGTCTCGCGGCCTTCATAGAGCCAGGTCTCCGCGCGTGCTGCCTCCTCGGCCGGTGGCAACCAGAGGAAAGTCAGGTAGTAGTCCGAGACGAAATGGCTACCTTCTTCCTCAAAGTCGGCTTTGCGCTCCGCATCGACGAGAGCTGACGCCGGATCGGGAAAGATGTTGTCGGGATAGCTGGAAGCCTCCGAGCGCTGCGCCTCGACGAAGATCGCCCAGCCCGAACCGAGCCGGCGAAAGGCATTGTTGAGGCGCGCGGCAACAGCGACGAGTTCGGCGGCGACGGCAGAATCGAGATCGGGACCGCGGAACTTTGCGCTGCGCTGGAAACTGCCGTCCTTGTTCAGGACGACCCCGTGCTGGACGAGCGCCACCCAGGGTAGATAATCGGCGAGACGGGCGGCGGTGCGGCGATATTCGGAAAGGTTCATCATCGTGGCCTCACACGGACAGATGGCCGGGCACGCGCAGATGCCGGCGCGCAACCTCGACAAAAAGAGGGTCGCGCCGGGCAGCCCACACGGCGGCAAGATGACCGACCGCCCAGATCAGAATGCCGGCAAGCCAGATCTGAAGGCCGAGACCGACGGCGCCGGCGAGCGTCCCGTTGAGGATCGCCACCGAGCGCGGCGCACCGCCGAGCAGGATCGGTTCGCTGAGGGCGCGATGGACCGGGACGGTAAATCCCGGGACCGCATCGAGCTGTTCGAGGACGGCTGCCATCAGATCAGCGCTCCCCCGCCGAAGCTGAAGAAGCTGAGGAAGAACGAGCTGGCGGCAAAGGCGATGGAGATGCCGAAAACGATCTGAATCAGACGCCGGAAGCCGCCACCGGTGTCGCCGAAGGCGAGCGTCAGGCCGGTGACGATGATGATGATCACAGCGACGATCTTGGCCACCGGTCCCTCGACAGATTCGAGGATCGATTGCAGCGGCGCTTCCCAGGGCATGGACGAGCCTGATGCATGGGCGGCGCGGGTCATCAACAGATTGACATAGGTGACGGCTACTGCCGTGGCGACATGGCGGCGAAAACGGAAGGCGTGACGGATCATTGAGAATCTCCTTCTGGATTGGTGGCAGGGAAAATGCGGTAGGCACCGTCCGGCCCGAGGCCGTCGACGCGGGCAAGTTCGGTCAGCCGGCGCGATGAACCGCGACCGGCAAGGACGGCAATGAGATCGATCGCCTCGCCGATCAGCGACCGGGGAACCGTGATGACGGCTTCCTGGATGAGCTGCTCGAGGCGGTGGAGTGCGCCAAGGGCTGAGCCGGCATGCAACGTGCCGATGCCACCCGGATGGCCCGTGCCCCAGAGCTTGAGGAGACCGAGCGCTTCCGGGCCGCGCACCTCCCCGACGATGATGCGGTCGGGCCGGAAGCGCATCGTCGCGCGCGACAGCCGGAGGAGATCGATAACCGCGTCGACGCTGCGCATCGTCACCTTGTTGTCGGCGGTGCATTGCAGCTCGCGGGTGTCCTCGATGGTGATGACACGATCCGTGCCCTTCGAGACTTCGGCGAGCAGAGCGTTGGTGAGTGTGGTTTTGCCGGTCGAAGTACCGCCTGCCACAAGGATGTTGGAGCGGTTGACGACGGCCTCGCGCAATATTGCGGCCTGGTTGGCCGTCATGATGCCCGCAGTGACGTAGTCGTCGAGCGTGAAGACGGCGACGGCGGGCTTGCGGATGGCAAAGGCCGGCGCTTCGACGACGGGAGGCAACAGGCCTTCAAATCGTTCGCCGGTCTCCGGAAGCTCCGCCGAGACGTGTGGGGCACGGGCATGAACCTCGGCGCCAACATGGTGCGCGACCAAGCGCACGATGCGTTCGCCATCGGCAGCCGACAGCCTTTCTCCCGTATCGGCCAGCCCTTCCGAAAGACGGTCGATCCAGACACGGCCATCGGGATTCAGCATGACCTCGACTACGGCAGGATCTTCGAGGAAGCGCCCGATTGCGGGCCCGAGCGCGGTGCGGAGCATTCGTGCGCCACGCTGAAAGCTGATCTGGTTGTTGTCGAAACCTGCCATCTCGTCCCCGTTTCGCCGGGGATGCAAGCGATGATCCCCGAATGGGGATGACTAAAAGAGCCACAAAACGCGGCAGTTCAACAAATTTCGGCCGACGTCGTAGCGTGGCGTGCAAATACAGGAGAACGGCGGTATGGCGTGAAAACTCTATAGCGCGAATTCCTGATCGCACGTCGAATCTGACGATCGCGTGTGTGCCTTTTTCTCTCCTGAGAGGAGGACCAGATGGAGAATTGGCGTAGAGAATACAATGAGGTTCGCCCTCACAGCGCCATCGGCAATAAGCCGCCGATATCGCCTATGAATGGCTCCGGAGCATCTCATCTGCCATGAGCCTAAGCCCGGAAAATCGTCCAGCCGGGCGGTCCAGACAAGGGAGCGCTTCAAAACCCGCCGGGCCTCTAATCTTCATTGGATGAGAGTTTAGTAGTAAGTCAAGCTAACGCTGTTAGTTTCTCGGGGCCAGATCATAGACAAGCAATGCGTTCAGCAACGTTTGCGCACCAAGCGCACATTGGCCCTTGGAGGCAAACTCGAGAGGGTTGTGGCTAAGGCCATCACGGCAAGGTATGAAGATCATTGCGGTCGGGGCTACCTTGGAAATGTTCACCGAGTCGTGACCAGCCCCGGACACGATCTCACGCATGCGGGCACCGGCCTCATTTGCCCCCGAGCGAATTGCATCAAGGCAGTCTTCATCAAAGCGAACGGCCGGACTCTCCCAGATCGAAACCAGCTGTGCGCGGTCAGGGCCGCAAATCGAGGCAATGAGGGCGCGCACTTGTTGCTCTATTTCCTCGAGCACGTCATCCTGTTCATGCCGAAGATCCAGACTCATCACCACATTGCCCGGCACGACATTTCGTGATGATGTGGGAATGCTCAATTGTCCGGTTGTTGCCAGGCCACCCATATCCTTTGCCAGCTTCTCGGCTCCAATCAGGATGCGAGCGGCGTCCGTGAGTGCGTCCACGCGCATGTTCATGGGTGTCGTTCCAGCGTGCGCCTCGCGACCGGTAATAGTAAGATCATACCATCGCATCGCTTGCACACCGGTCACAATGCCGATGTCGACGTTCTCGCGTTCAAGGACAGGCCCCTGCTCGATGTGCAGTTCAAACATGGCGGCGAATTTCTGGGTGCCTGCCGGCAGGAGGCCGCGATAGCCTATTGCCTCAATGGCTTCTGAAAATCGAATGCCGTCCGCGTCTTCCCTGCTGTCGGCAAACTGGCGATCAAAGACTCCAGCATAAACACCGGAGCCAAGCATGGCAGGAGCAAACCGCGCTCCTTCTTCATTGGTCCAATTGACGAGCATCAGGGGGCGCCGGGTTTCACAGCCGCTGTCATGCAATGTTCTCAAAACTTCCAGTCCCGCCAGGACGCCCAGTATTCCATCGAATCGTCCACCGGTCGGTTGGGTATCCAGGTGGCTTCCTACGGCGATCGGCAGGGCTTTAGTGTCCTTGCCGGGTCTCACCGCGAACATGTTGCCGACTTCATCCACAGAAACCATGCAACCGACCTTCTCACAGCTGGATCTGAACCAGTCGCGGACGCGCCGATCTTCAATCGAGAGCGTCAATCGCCGGACCCCGCCGTGCAGAGCTCCACCGAAAGATGCCGTCTCTTCGAGTGTGCTCCAGAGGCGTTCTGGGTTGATTTTCAGATTGTGCAATTATGCGATCCTCGAATAACATTCCAACTATCGGAGACAATTGTCATCTGGCCGATGATCGATCCCAAGGGCAAAGCGCTGGGGACTGATCATCGGCGGTGGTTTTCTGAGTTTTGAAATAGCCTCAGCCCGCAACCGGTTGGGGGTCGATTGGTTTGAGAGCGTCCCACTTATCCAGCGGACCAGCCTTGTTATGAGCATGCCCACCAAACGCCTTGACTACAGCATGCGCGGCATTCAACCCTGTCGTAACGGCACCTTCCGACCAACCGCCGGTCCAGGAAATATCGTCGCCGGCAAGAAAGAAATTGATCCCTCGGTTCAAATCGTGCTCGGCGAAGTGTGAATAGAGTGCCCGCTGGTATCGGTAATGACCGGGCAAGTTGTTCTTGAAGGCGCCCATGAAAAAACGCTCGGAATCCCACATTATGGTCGCCGAATCGAGTTCGCCCGAACTCTTCTTGTTGATTCGTTCGTTGATTTTGGCTAGCGGATACATCTCATCAAGTGCCAGCAAGGCAATTGCGGCACGTTCATGTTCCGTAAGCGGCAACATTTTCAGGGCGTCGTCATTCCAGGTATAGGTCAGGCATATGACTGCCTTGTCGTTCTGGTCTTTGGAGTCCCTGTAGTTCAACAGATAGGTGCCGCGCGTCACACGATCCGAGAGGGTTGTGCTCATCAGATGTTTGCCGTCGCCGTCCTTCTCCGCCCAAAACGCAGACTTTGCCGAGACGAACGTTTTCGACGACTGCATATAGTGCGTGTATTCAATGGCCTCCCACATATCCTCACTCAGAAGGGCCCGCGTTGCCTTTCCGTGGTGGGATTGATCCCGCATCATTTGCAGAACCCGGACGTGCGGCGTGTAAATCACAGCATCGAAGAGAGCGTCGTCGCCAGTTTTTTGCGCGCCGTTCGTATAGACATGGAATTTCTTCGTCTTTTCGTCATGCTCTATGCCGTGCACGACGTTGCCGAGAACGTTGTCCGACCCGAAGTACTCCTCCGCGAACTTTCGAAGGCTCATATGTTCGTAGTTGCCGTTCACATTATCCTTGAAATCTGACGGAGTTTTATCAAACAGCCTCTTCGGCAGGGTATCCACGCCATCAAAAAACAACTGATGGTTCGACTCCATGTCCGTGTAAGCGACCCGTAGGATTTCCAGGAAACAATTGACAAAGTTGGTGTTCCAGCCGCCTGACCCGAACCCGACCTGGCCAAACAATTCAATGTCATCGGCGCTCCAATTGTGATTCACCAGAACGTGGTGAAAACTTTCATTGTCATGTGATCCAACAAGCGCATTCCATATCTTCTTTATGGAAGCAGCGTTCGTTTCCGGATCCGTAAGATGTTGTTGCATCGTCTCTAAATCGTACGGCTTGTTTTTGAGGAGCGCGTCCCATTTTGCCTGGAGGTCTCCGTACTCCTTCGGCCTGGGGAATTTTTGATCCGTTACATCGTAGTATTTGTTCTTCCCCCTGTAGTTCACGAGGTTTCCAGGAGAATTTGGCGTGCCTGGATTTGGAAAATCACCCGTGCGGTCCTTCATTCCCGCCTTGCCGAAATAGTGAAACAGTGTCTTGCAGGTTGGCGGGAAACGCATTGCACCCAGTTCAGCGATCCCTCCGTTTTCCAGCTGTTTGGAATACATCCTGCCGCCAATCCGGTCGCTCGCTTCAAAAACTACGGGAGCAAATCCAGCACGGAGGAGTTCATAGCCAGCGACCAGGCCGGATATCCCCGCGCCGACAATTGCGACGCGCTTGACAGTACCCCCATTGGTGAAGAGTGCATTCCTGCCGGCCGACGTGACGAATTTTCCATAGTCGAACGGAAAATCCGGCATTGCCGCGATAACCTTGGAAGGTTCTGTAGGACCCTTTTGAATTCTGTTGGGAATATTCGCAGTCATTTCACGTCTCCTTGTTGGGTAGCAGGGATCATGGAAATCAATGTGCTGCAGAGCGCGCGCCGACGGCGCATGCACTTTTATTCATCAATCCTCCAGCGATGCGGCAAACGCGATCACGTCGTGATCGCGAAAATGGTTGCCGACGATCTGAATGCTGGCGGGAATAGCTGTTCCAGGAAGCTGCTGCCCCAGTGGCATGGCTAGCGCCGGAAATCCTGTGTAGTTGAAGATGGCGGTGTTGCGGATCAGTGCAGAAAGCACGGGCAGTTGGCGTCCGCTCCATGTCACCGAGGTCGTTCCTTGCGTGGGGGGTGGGCAAGGGAGCGTCGGAAGAACAATAAAATCCACCCGCTCTAAGCCTTGACGGATTCGATGTTCCATATCGTGCAACTCGTCCAGGGCCTGCACGAAATCATAGCCACGGACGCCCTCGGCGAATTCAATTCCACTTGCTGCGTCCGAAGGAAGCTTGGTCAACTCGTCCGGGAAGTGCTTCTTGTAATACGCTGCGGCTTCCGAGAGGCTGCCTGCGAGATGCGCCCGTATCGCCTCCTCTGGGGAGGGCAAATCGATCTGTTCCAGTGAATGGCCTCGGCGCTCCAACGAGACAAGGAAGTCTGTAAACGCCTCGGTGACTTCAATCGCTGCATCGGTCCGGTATGTTTCGGAGTATCCAACGCGAAATGGCCGTTGATGCTTGACCGGAGGGTTGTCGACACGGCTGCTCGTCATCGCGTTTATGATGAGCTGAAGATCGTCTGCACACCGCCCTATAGGACCGACATGGTCGAACGATGCTGCAAGCGGTCGGACGCCTGACGTCGGAACGAAACCTTTAGTCGGCTTGAAACCATAGACGCCACAGCAGGCCGCGGGAATGCGAACACTGCCTCCTGTGTCGGTCCCGACCGCGAAGGAGCTCCATCCGGCAGCGACAGCAGCAGCCGAGCCACCGCTCGATCCTCCGGCTATCCTTGAACGATCGATCGGATTAACGACTTCTGGCGTTCGCACGCCAAACGCACCGCTGTCCGTTCGCGCCATGCCTATGACGATTGCGTCCGCTGCGCGCAAGCGCCTGACAACCTCGGCATCAGTTGAAGCCTTGTATCCGGCGAGAATGTCGAGTCCGCCACAGCTTACCGCATCCTCGACGTCGATCAGGTCCTTGACAACGAAAGGAACCCCGGCCAGCGGCCCAAGTTGCTGGTTGTGCTTGCGTTTAAAATCGATCGCTTCGGCCTCAGCCATTGCCCTGTCTTTCAGGACATGGCTCAGGGCACTGATCTGCGTAGTTTTCTCGTCTATTTGCTTGAGGTAGGATTCGCAGAGGACGGTGGCGGAGACCCGCTGATCGGCCATGGCCGATAGCAGGTCCCTGATCGTCGTTGCGGTCCTTGTCGGACTGGCTAGCAAAATGGCCTCACAGTGCGCAGCCTGTTACGGCCGGAGCGATCATGCCGAAGTTCTCGATGATCTCGAACGTCGTATCCGCCCGGCATCGACCAACGATGCTTGCGGTGTGCATATGGTTGTTGGAGGGATCGATGTGGACCTCGCCTTCCGGCGCTTCGAAACGCGCTTCCCGGATCGCAGCGATAACCTTCCCGGTTTCTGTTGAGCCGGCAGCCTCCACAGCCTTCGCATAGAGCCAAACACCAGCGTAAGTAGATTCACCGATGGCGTTCACGACCGTATTCGCGCCGAATGCGGTCCGGTAGCTTTCGATAAAGGTCTGGCTTGCAGGAGTTTGCAGCGCCGAGAAATACGACTGATTCACGATAATGCCTTCGACCTCACTGCCGGAAAGCCCGGCGGTGAAGATTTCATCGATGCCGTTGCTGACCAGCTTCGCAGACAAGCCGTAGCCCGAATACTGCTTTATGAAACTGACCGCGTCGGCGCCGGCGAACAGGCACCACACCATGTCGGGATTGGCGGCGCGTACGCGTTCCAGAACCGGTCCGAAATCGGTCGTGCCGAAGGGAAAGAACTCCTTGCCCTTAACCTCCCCACCCGCAGACGTGGCCGCAGCCGCGATCTCGTCTGCGGTCTTCTGCGGCCACACATAATCGGACCCGAGAATATAGACGGATTTGCCGACATTTTTCGTGAGCCACGGATAGAAGGGCGCCACTGCCTGATTGGGAATCTGGCCTGTGCAGACGAGGTACGGATTGCATTCACCGCCTTCGTAATAGGTCGGATAAATGAGAAGTTTCTTTGCAGGTGTGCTGACCGTGAGGGCAGCCTGGCGCTCGAGACTTGTGATCATGCCGATAATGGCTTCGACATTGTCCTGAAAAAGCAGCTTGCGGGTCTTCTCGATTGAACCGCGCGTGGTCGTCGCATTGTCTTCGACGACATAGGAAAGACGCCGACCGCCGACGCCGCCGGCTGCATTGATCTGATCGACTGCGAGCTTGAAGCAATTAAGCTGCGTTTCGCCGAGGATCGTCTGAAGGCCGGTCATAGCCGTGCAGAAGCCGATTTTGATGTCATCCGCGGCACGAAGGATGCCGGGAAAGCCTGTGACGGCCGCAGCCGTCCCAGCGCCGATAAGAAGATTCCGCCGGGAGATACCGGTACCCGAAAGCAAAGTGCGATATTCCGTCATGCCCTTCTCCTGCTTGTTCGCCTCTGGTTAGGTTGATGTGGCGGCATGCCGTCAAAGCGACATGGCCGCCACTATGCGTGCGTCGTCCATCAACTCCTCCCTGGATAGCTCGGTCCCTATCAGACCCTTTTCGATGACGATGGCGCGGTGGGCGACCTGCCGAGCCAGGTCGATATTCTGTTCCACCACCAGCACGGCGATCCCGAGTTCGGAACTGACTGACCTCAACAACTCGCCGATCCTTTCGACGATTGAGGGCTGAATGCCCTCAGAGGGCTCGTCCAAAAGCAGAAGCTTGGGTTCGCCACAAAGCGCGCGAGCGAGCGCCAGTTGTTGCTGCTGGCCTCCCGAAAGGGAGCCACCGCGTTGCTCAAACTTCTCAATCAGGATCGGAAACCGTTCCAGTATGTCCCTTGGAATCTCCTTGACGGGCGTTCTTCTCGCACGCAGCCCGGTAAGGAGGTTTTCCCGTACGGACAGTCTGGGAAATATCCCGCGCCCCTGGGGGACGTAGCCCATACCGTGCCGCGCCCGCTGGTGGGGTGCTTCCTGAGAGACGTCCGCCCCGTCAAAGTGGATGCTTCCCGATTGGAGCGGCAGATCGCCGATCAGTGTCCTGAGCAGTGTCGTCTTCCCAACACCGTTGCGTCCCAGAAGCGCGACAACTTCACCAGAACGGACCTCAAGGGAAACCCCATGCAGGACTGGCAAAGCGCCGTATGAAGCTCGAATGTCCGTCGCCTTTAACATCATTGCCGCCCCAGATAGATGTCGCGTACAAGCTGATCGCCTTCGAGTTCCTCGACCCGACCCGACATGAGCAGCTTGCCCTGGTGCATTACATGCGTGAGGCCACCCAGATCGCGTACGAAACGCATGTCGTGCTCGATCGCCAGGATCGTCACCTTACTGGACAGGGTTTTCAGCAGTGCCGCCGTCCGGGCCGTCTCCGTTGGCGTCATGCCGGCGGTCGGCTCATCGAGCAGCAACAGTATGGGCTCGATCATCATTGCCATGCCGATCTCAAGCCACTGCTTCTGGCCGTGTGCCAACAGCCCCGCTATGCGGTGGCGGTCAGCGGCGAGGTCGAGCGTGTCGAGCAGCGCTCCCACCCGTTCCCGTGCCGACGAATCGGTGGCGGACGCAGCGACGAGAAGATTGTCTTCCACGGAGAGAGACGAGAAGACACTTGGCACTTGGAATTTTCGGGAAATCCCGATGCGTGCGAAGCGATGCAGTGGCAGCTTGGTGATGTCGTCTCCGCGAAACAGTATCTGGCCCGACGTAGCTGGCAGCGCTCCGCAGAGAACGTTGAACAGGGTGCTCTTGCCAGCCCCGTTCGGGCCGATGATGCAGTTGATCGTGGAGGGCTCCACGGCGATCGAAACGTCATCGACCGCTTTGACGCCGCCGAAGCTCTTCATGATGTTTCTGGCTTCGAGAATTGGACCGTTCATTGTGCGGCCCTCGCAGGCTTGGACAAACGGTTTTTGGCCGACCCGAGGATGGAAACCGCAAGACCAACGATACCGCGCGGAAATATGAAGACGGCGCCGACGAAGAGACAGCCCAAAACGAGCGGCCAGAGCTGATAGCTGACGGAACTCAGCCAGTTCTCGAGCGCCAGCACGAGCACTGCGCCAATCACAGGACCGGACAACGTTCCCCTGCCACCGATGGCCACCCAGATAACCACCTGTGTCGAGAAGGAAAGGCCAACTGTATCCGGGGCAACGAAGCCCGCTCCAGAGGCATAGAGCGCACCTGCCAGGGCTGCGCAGACAGCTGAAGCGATGAACACGAACAGCAGGTACGCGGGCGTATTGTTGCCGAGTGCTGCGGCGCGAAGCTCGTTGTCGAGGATAGCGTTGAGGACAAGCCCGCGCCGGGAAGTCTTCAGGAAATAGAGGAAGCCGGTGATTGCAACAGCCGCGGCCAGGACGACATAATAGTAGACTGTTCCCTGCAGGAAAAACGGGCCGTCTCCCCCCGGCAGGGCGAGTGTCATCGAGCCGATGATCCCGGTATTTCCGCCCGTCACCCTGGGAAAGCCGAGAACAAGCTGCTCGAAGATAACGGCGAGGGCCAGTGTGACAATGGTGAAATACGCACCACGCACACCGCCGAACAACAGGAAGTAACCGATCAGGGCGCTGACCAGCGCGGCGGCAGCCAGCCCCGCCACAACGCCGAGCCAGGGTCCGGCAAGAGGGCCCAAAGCCGTTGAGCCTATCGCTACCGCGTAGGTGCCCAGCCCGAAGAACGTGGCGTGGCCAAAGCTCAACAATCCGGCCTGCGACCATATGAGGTTGAGCGCCATCGCGAAGATTGCAAAACAGATCAGGTCGCGCAGGAACTGGAGCCGGTACTCGCCAACGAGCAGAGGTGCTACGAGACAGGCGCCCAGAAGCAGGGCCACCACACAAAGATCGGTTTTCGGAGAGAGGTTTGCGGTTTCGTTCATTGGGTTACTCGCTGAAGATGCCGGTTGGCCGGTAGCGGACGAGCATGATCGCGAGGCCCAACACCAATGCTTGCGCGAGAGACGCGCTGATTACGTAATTGAAGACCGTCTCCAGCCCGCCAATTACGGCACTGCCTGCCGCGACACCTGCGACGCTTCCGACACCTCCAACGATGACGACGAAGAACGACTTGGCGAGGTAGTTGACGCCCATCTGGGCAATCACAACCGCCATCGGAGCCAGCAATGCCCCGGCGATAGCCGCGAGCGCGGCTCCGATTATGAATGCGCTCATGTAGATACGGCGGGTGTCGATACCGAGCGCCTCGGCCATTTGCCGGTTCTGCAGCACCGCACGCAGGTCGGTTCCATAGTTCGTATAGCGAACGACTGCCCAGCAACCGGTGATGATCGAAAGCGACAAGCCGATCAAGAGGAAGCGGTAGATGGGGTAGCCAATGCCCGCAAACTGGATACTGCCGGAAATTGGAGCTTGGGCCGGCAGAGGGGCAGCCCCGAAAATTAACTGGAGGAGCTGCTGAATGATAAGGCTAAGACCCCATGTAGCGAGAATGGCCGACACAGGCCGTTCATAGAGTCGTTTGAGGACACCCCATTCGACCAGAAAGCCGACCGTTGCGCCCACCAATGGCGCCACAATGAACCCGATCCAGAAACTACCACCCGCCAGTTGAACAGCGGCAACCGAATAAGCACCGATCGTGACGAACTCGCCATGGGCGAGATTGATCACGCCGATCAGGCCATAGATGACCGCCAAACCGATGGCGATCAACATCAGGATGCTGACAAGTGTCAGGCCGTTCAGCAGTAAGCTGACAACAATCTCCATGCTATTGTTCCCCTTGCCCATTTTTTGAGCTTTTTTGCATCTTGCCTTATATGAAGGCGCAGGGATATTCTAAATTTCTGACATTCACTTCAGGATTTATTGATGTATGGGCCGAACAATCAATCTGCTGCATGACGTCGACATGAGGCTCATCCGGACCTTTATGACTGTGGTCCGGTGCGGGGGCTTTGCCGCTGCACAGGCTGCACTCAATGTCAGCCAGTCCAACATCAGCATGCAGATTAAGGACCTTGAAGTTCGACTCGGCGTGCGCCTCTGCCATCGCGGCCGACGCGGTTTTTGGCTCACCGAAGAAGGTAAGGATATCTATGCCGCTTCAGAGCAGCTGACAGCTGCGATTGGCGAGTTTCGCGCCCGAACGGATGCCGTACGCGGCGGCCTCACCGGTCGCATCCATATATCTGTTATCGACAATTCGATCTTTTGTGAGGACTTCCGGCTGAAGGAGACGGTTGCGTCCTACCGCGATAATACCAGGGCCATGGAGATCGAGATCGATGTGCTCACGCCGAACGCAGTCGAGCAGTCCATCCTCGATGGCAGCCGGGATATCGGCATAGGTTTCTTCATCGCCCGCAGACAGATGCTCGATTATCATCCTCTGTTCGAGTCAGACATCCACCTGTATTGCGGTACGGGGCACCCGCTATTCGACCAGGTTGAAAACGCGGCGGAAGAAAAGGTTACCGCTGCCATACACGCGGCTCGTGGATACGTTACTCAAGCGCAATTGCCCGTATTCGAGCGAAGGCTGGAGGTCGGGGCCTCATCCGCATCTGTGGAAGGATTGGCGACGCTTATCCTTTCAGGCGTCTACACTGCCTATCTTCCGGAGCACTATGCACGTTTTTGGGTTCAGTCCGGTCAAATGCGGGCCATTCGGCCGGACCTGTTTTCATATAGATCAAGCTATGAAGCGATAACGCTTAAAGGTATGGCGAGGACGCGTGCAAAGACCGAGTTTCTCGCGCGACTTCTTCAGCAACATCAAAAATAGCTCATCCTCCTCAACAATCTCCGAATTTCCGCTTCGAGGTACCGATCCTTCGATAAGTGGAGCTTTGAGGAAGTTCCTGATGAGAAAACATACCCACAAGCCGAAGACGCACACTGAGGGAACCGGTGTCGTTCCGGCAAAAGCCGCATAGCCGGATTCATCAGCCGGTCGCGCCTGCTGGCGCAACCGGCTTCTCATGTCGCGGGCGCTGGTTTAGGTTTTTTAACCTGACGGTCGATTCCAGTTCAATCCGCCCAACAAATCATGTGCTTGGGTTCCATTTTGTGTCGTACAGGGGATAGTCCCTCTCGAAATTGAAATTCTTGTTCTGGAACTCGCCGCCTGAATTAACGACAACATGCATCACCGCGTCGAGCGCCATTCTCAATGAAGGCTCGGTCCAGCCGCCGTCGACAGAGAATCCTTCGCCGGACAGATAGAGACCGGACTTCGCACTGTATTCCTGATTGTATGCGAGAAGTCCTTGCGTTTCCGCCCATGCACCGGGCCGATAGAGCTTTGCGCATCCCTGTATAAACCGTTCCTTCTCCCAATGCACGATAACGGGCTGACTTTTGTCGACATAGCTGGAGATCGATTTCTTGATGTTGGTACAGCGAAGTAGAATGCGATCGACTTCCTTCAAGCAGCGTTCGACGAGCTCTTTATTGTCGTACAACCCAAGCTTCGTCGCGTCATCCTCCCAAGTGTAGCTCACGAGTAGGACGCCGTCTTCTTTATATTTATCTGTCGATTTGCCTGCCACCGGCGCGCCCCTCCGCCGCTCAGCCTTCAGCTTGCCCGCCAGCACGGCAAACAGAGGATCATGGCGAGAGCATCATGGTCGTTAACATCCTCACAGCCCAGCGCTAGGCCGAACAGACGCTGGCCAACCAGCGTCTTCACCGAATGTTCGATCAAGTCCGGATCGCACCGATCCACAAAGCAGGCGGGCGCTCAACCAGCCTCAGGCTTCGATCCGTCGATCCCAGCAGCAACGCCCCAGCGTCCGAGGTGATAGCACCCCCGTCGAAACCGGCCACAACTTTATGGCCTTCGACAGGCTCGAAATCGAATCGCTCCGTGTTACGCTCTGTCGGCATCGAGGAACTCCTGAGAGGCAGCTTAACTCTTTGTTACAAAAGAATTTTTACTGATTCTCAGCCTCGATGCACCTGATTTCTGTGAGATATGCAGGCTAGTTGTCTGATGGTTCGTGCTTGGGTGGCGAGCACCCATTAGAGATCTGGGATGGGCTGAAATACCAGGCCGCATCCGGTTGGAATGGAGCAACCACTCTGAGCGCTTTGATCTCGGCTCACCGCAGCTCTCGCTTCAACAGCGCCTCTAGCCACTCAGCAAATACCTGAAGCCTCCGCGAAAGGTGCTGACGATGTGGGTAGAGTAGCGTCATTGGCATCGGTTCGGCGCGGTGAATGGGCATTACTTCCAGGAGTTCGCCCGCTTCGATGTGACGCCTGACGTCATAGGCCGGGATCTGGATCAGGCCGAGGCCGGCCAGACAACAGGCGATATAGGCCTCGGCGCTGTTGACGGTGACGCGACTGCGCATCGGCGTAGTCTGCAATGCTCCTCCCTGGACCCATTCCCATGCTTCAACGCGTCCGCTCGATGGCGATGCGTAGTTGACCGCCAGGTGGCCCTGCAAATCGTCAGGCGATCCGGGTATCCCATGTCGTTTGAGATAGCCAGGGCTCGCCACATTGATAAGTCGGAGTTCCCCAATCGAACGGGCGATCAGACCGGAATCTGCGAGTGGCCCCACCCGCAGAACGCAGTCGACACTCTCCCCGACAAGATTTACGGCCCGATCGGTGACCCCAAGATCGATATCTATCTCCGGATATTGGTCCAGGAAGGCTGGCAACGCAGGCGCAATGATGAGACGCCCGATGCGGCCTGGGACGTCGACCCGCAACTTGCCTGCCGGCGTCGCGGATTGCCGGAAAATGTTCTCTGTGTCCTCGACGTCGGCGATCAGGCGCAGGCAGCGCTCATAGAAAGCGGACCCGTCCTGTGTCGGCGAGACTACTCTTGTCGTTCTATGTAGAAGTCTCGCCCCGATCCGAGCTTCGAGCTCCAGCACCGCGGCCGACACCGAGGATCGCGGCATGCCAAGACTATCGGCTGCACGCGTGAAGCTCGAGCATTCGACGACACGGGTAAAGATGCGAAACAGATCAATGCGGTCCAAGTGAGAATACCTCTATTGTCCAGAAATGCCGACAAGTGATGTCAGGGCGATCGACTTTATAGGATAATCATAGACGATATTATATGCTCTCGAAAGCGGCGGCATGACGCGGTCGCATACAGGCAAGGAGACTGACGCCATGACCGATCACAGCATCAAAGGTAAAACCGTGATTATCGCCGGAGGGGCGAAAAACCTCGGCGGCCTGATCGCCCGCGATTTGGCCGCGCAGGGCGCCAAGGCTGTCGTGATTCACTACAATAGTGCAGCAACGAAGGCAGATGCCGATGCAACGGTTGCCGCTGTCAAGGCTGCCGGAGCTGAGGCAGTCGCAATCCAGGCCGATCTCACGACGGCCGGCGCGATGGAAAAGCTCTTTACCGACGCGGTCGCCGCTGTCGGCAAGCCTGACATCGCCATCAACACCGTCGGCAAAGTGCTGAAGAAGCCGATCGTCGAAATCTCGGAAGCCGAATACGACGAAATGAGCGCCGTTAACGCCAAGTCGGCCTTCTTCTTCCTCAAGGAGGCTGGCAAGCACCTCAACGACAACGGCAAGATCTGCACGTTGGTAACCTCGCTGCTCGGCGCATACACCCCGTTCTATGCCGCCTACGCCGGCACCAAGGCCCCGGTCGAGCATTTCACACGCGCAGCCTCCAAGGAATTCGGCGATCGCGGCATCTCGGTAACCGCGATCGGTCCCGGTCCGATGGACACCCCCTTCTTCTATCCAGCCGAGGGCGCGGATGCGGTCGCCTATCACAAGACGGCGGCGGCCTTGTCGAAGTTCTCCAAGACCGGCCTCACCGATATCGAGGACATCGTTCCCTATATCCGCTTCCTCGTCTCGGACGGCTGGTGGATGACCGGTCAGACTATCCTCGTCAACGGCGGCTACACCACTAAATGATGCTGCAGCACCCCGGCAAGCCTGACATTGCCAGGGTGCTTCTCATCTCGTCGGAAATTGAAGGGAGGTCGCGATGACCAATCCGTTCCAGTCCGTGCTCGACGCTCAGCGCGAACATTTCCTGAGCGATGCGACCAAAAGCTATGAATGGCGCATCGACCAGCTCGATCGCATGGAGCGGATGCTCACAGAGAACAAGGATGCGCTCTGCGCCGCGCTTCACGAGGATTTCGGCAAGCCGCCCTTCGAGCAACTGTTCGAGATCACCGTGCCGATGGGCGTGATCCGCTATTACCGCGAAAACCTGAAGGCCCTGATGACGCCCGAGCCGGTGAAGATTCCAGACGGCCTCGAAGCGACCGGCAATCGCGGCATCATCTACAAGGAGCCCTACGGCGTCACGCTGGTGATCGGGCCATTCAATGCACCGATCCTGCTGCTGCTCGACCCGGCGATCGCGGCGCTTGCCGCCGGCAACACAGTGATCCTCAAGCCCGCCAACACCACGCCGCGCACCGCCGCGCTGCTGGCCGATCTGGTGCCGCGCTATTTCGCGCCCGAGAACGTCGCCATCGTCACAGGCGGGCGCGAACAGATCTCGGCGCTGCTGGAGCTGCCGTTCGACTTCATCTCCTTCACCGGCTCCTCGGCCGTCGGAAAGGTGGTGATGCGCGCCGCCGCCGAGCATCTGACGCCGGTCCTGCTCGAACTCGGCGGACAGAACCCGACCATTGTCGATGCGACCGCTAATCTCGACATCGCCGCCGACCGCATCGCCTGGGGGCACAACGCGATCTCCGGCCAATGGTGCATCGCGCCGGGCTATGTCTGCGTGCATGAAAGCGTCGCCGACAGCTTTATCGCCAAGCTCAAGGCGGCGATCGTGAAGATGTATGGCGACGATCCGAGCCGAAGCCCGGATTTCGCGCGGATGATCAGCACGCATGATGCGGAGCGGGTCGCCTCCTACATCCTGCCCGAAAAGGTCGTGCATGGCGGGCGCTTCGATGTCGAGGCGCGCTATGTCGAGCCGACCATTCTTTATCCCTCTACCTGGGACGATCCGGCCCTGCAGCAGGAGGTGTTCGGTCCGGTGCTGCCGGTGATGCCTTATTGCGACCTCAAGGAGATCGTGACCCTCGTCAAGCGCAAACCGAAACCGCTCGCGGCCTACATCTTCAGCAAGGACCAGGCGACGATCGACTATGTGCTCGGATCGCTTTCGTTCGGCGGCGGCTGCATCAACCAGACCAACCTGCATTGCTGGATCGACAGCCTGCCCTTCGGCGGCGTCGGGAACAGCGGCATGGGCAAATATTACGGCAAGGCCGGCTTCGACGCGCTCAGCAACACCAAGGCCATGCTGATCGGCAATCCTGATGTCGAGCTGGATGTGTTCCCGCCCTATGCGGGCAAGGACATCGCGAAGAATCTGAGCGTGTTTTCCTGAGGAGGATCGATCGATGCACATGGCAATGGTGATTGGCGGAGGCATCGTCCTGTTCGGCCTGTTTCTTCTGTTCGGAAAGCTCTGGGGCGGTGATCTCTCCGGTGTCGCCGCCGGGGCAAAGTTTTTTATTCCGGTCTGGTTTGCCATCGCTCTGACGAATCTGTGGGTTGGCGTCACCCGGGCCGGCTATACAGTGGCTCAGGAATTGCCGATCCTTCTCATCGTCTTTGCGGTCCCCGCGATCGTGTCGGCGGTTACCGCATGGCAACTCGCGGGAACCGCCCCGCCGTATTTGCCTCCTCACCAACAAGAGAGAACAACCATGTCGGTCACTCTTCCGCCAGCCCTTCAATCTGCCGTCTATGCGATAAACGCAGGCGACGAAGATGCCTTCGTTGCCGCCTTTTCTCCCGTCGGCATCATCAATGACTGGGGACGCACCCTCACGGGAACCGATGGAGTGCGGTCGTGGGCACGTTCGGATGCGATCGGTGCTCAGGCCCGAATGACAGTCCTTGAAGCGGCTACCACGGCCAATACGACGCACATCGTGTTCGACTGGCAGAGCCGTGTCTTCAATGGCCGCAGCGAGGCCTATGTGACCATCCTGGACGGACTGATTACAGAATTCCGCATTCCATCGAAATAAGAGAAAGCCAGATCATGGCCGCTGAAACTGTTACCCAGGCTGCAGAAGCGGCCCATCATGGCGGCGTCGACCTGATCGCCGTCGTCGTTCTGCTCGCGGCCGCAGTCGTTGCTGTACCACTGTTCCGCCGCGCGGGGCTCGGCTCGGTCCTAGGCTACCTCGCAGCAGGACTTGCAATTGGCCCGTTCGGCCTCGGCTTCTTCCACGACGCGCAATCGATCATCCACGTTGCTGAACTTGGCGTCGTGCTCTTCCTGTTCATCATCGGCCTGGAGATGCAGCCTTCGCGCCTGTGGGCCATGCGCGGCGAGATCTTCGGGCTCGGCCTCCTGCAGGTGGGCCTCGCCATCGCGGTACTAGTCTGGGTCGGCATCGCGCTCGGCTATCCGACGGCGGCAAGCTTCGTCGCCGGCACAGGCTTCGTGCTGACCTCGACCGCCATTGTGATGCAGATGCTGGAGGAACGCGGCGTGATGGGACTGCCGAAAGGGCGCCGGATCATCGCGATTCTGCTGCTGGAAGACCTCGCTATCGTGCCGCTGCTGGCACTGGTCGCCTTCCTCGCGCCGGGCGGGGCCGAGGCGACCCTGGCCGATCGTCTCACGGGCGTTGCCATCGGGCTTGCGGCAATCGCGGCGCTGGTGCTGGCCGGACGTTATCTGCTCGATCCGATGTTCCGCCTGCTGGCCCGGTTCGGCGCCCGCGAGGTAATGACGGCGGCGGCACTTCTGGTCGTGCTCGGCGCGGCGGTGCTCATGCAGGTCGGCGGACTGTCCATGGCGATGGGCGCATTCCTTGCCGGTGTGCTCCTATCGGAGTCCTCCTTCCGCCACCAGCTAGAAGCCGATGTCGAGCCTTTCCGCGGACTGCTGCTCGGCCTGTTTTTCCTCGGCGTCGGCATGGCGCTCGATCTGAACATCATTGCCGCGAACTGGACCGTCATCGCGATCTCGGTGCCGGCTTTCATGTTCCTCAAGATGGTTGTGATCTACGGTGTCGCGCGTTTTCTGAAGGCAGACAACCGGGAAGCGATCGAGCGTACGGTGCTGATGGCGCAGGGCGGCGAGTTCGCCTTCGTGCTCTATTCCACCGCCATGCAGTTCGGCATCCTGACACCCGAATGGAACGCCAACCTGACGGCAATCATCATTATCTCCATGGTGCTGACGCCGCTGATGGTTATCGTGCACGACCGGCTGCTCCCGAAGCCGGTGCAGTCCATGGATGGCGTGGATATCGCCGAAGGCCTTTCCGGGAGTGTCCTGCTGATTGGCTTCGGGCGCTTCGGGCAGATCGTCAGCCAGCCACTTCTGGCGCGTGGGCATTCGATCTCGATCATCGAGACGAGCACCGAGGCGATCCGCGATGCCGAAGATTTCGGCTTTAAGGTCTATTATGGCGACGGATCGCGCCTCGACATCCTTCATGCAGCAGGAGCGGAAAACGCGAAAGCGATCGTCGTTGCAGTCAATGACGCGAAGGCGGCAAGCACCATCGCCGAACTCGCCCGGCACGAGTTTCCACTGGTGCCAGTCCTGGCGCGCTCGATAGATCGCGAGCATGCCATCGAATTGGTCCATGCCGGGGTCGACTATCAGGTCCGCGAGACCTTCGAATCCGCCCTCAGGCTGGGCGAGCGGGTGCTGGTCGTGCTCGGCGACGAGCCGGAAGCCGCCACTGAGCTGATGGCCGGCATCCGCAGGCGCGATGCGGAGCGCTTCGAGATCGAAACGGTCGGAGGCATCTATGCCGGCCGCGATCTGATCCATGGTAATGCTCCCGGCACAAGCCGACCTGCGCAGCCGGAGGCTTCGTCATGATCGCGATGCTGGGAACGCGGCGGCGCCGAGACGACGGGCTGATTCCAGATGTTGTCGGCTTCTGGAAGGATGCCGGCCAGGAAGGTCGATGGTTCGACAAGGACAAAGACTTTGACCGCAGGTTTAGGGAGCGCTTCTTGAACCTCCACATGGCGGTCGCCGAACGGCGGCATGACGGCTGGATCGAAACGCCGGAGGGTGCACTGGCGCTGCTTATCCTCACCGACCAGTTCCCGCGCAACGCCTTCCGCGGCACGGGCCACATGTACGCCACGGACCCGCTGGCCCGAAACTATGCCCGACAGGCGCAGGCGGTCGGGCATATGGAGCGTGTCGAGCCTGAACTGCGCCTTTTCTTCTGCTTGCCCTTCGCCCATTCGGAAGATGTCGCTGACCAGGACGTCTCGGTGGCGCTCAATGCAAGGCTCGGCGAGCCGTGGCACTCTCATGCCGAGGGCCATCGCGATATTGTCCGTCGTTTTGGGCGATTTCCGCACCGCAATCCTATGTTGGGGCGCGAGACAACCGCCGAGGAAGCCTCCTTCCTGCGCGAAGGAGGCTTTAGAGGATAGAGGCGCGGCGGTTCAACAAGGTGGGAACCAATAAACGGGAGGACAGGCAGAAACGAGATTGCGGTTGGGGGCTTATTGACGACATGTCGGGTTTTCTTGTGCTGCTGACGCAGGCAGTCATCTATTTCGCCGCGATGGCGGCCATTTTTCACTATCGAGCGGCAATAGGGATCGGGATCTTCTATTCCGTCCTCGGGGCCATGCACTTCCTCGAGACCTACCTGGCGGCGGTCTTCTTCATCGAACTGCCGTTCGGGCTGATCTCACCCGGCTCTACCGTGATGTTTGCGGGCAAACTCGCCTTCTTCCTGCTGCTCTACATCAAGGAAGATGCTGAGAGCATGCGCCAACCCGTCTATGGGTTGCTGCTCGGCAACATCCTCATGGTGGTGCTGGCGGTGATCCTGCGTGCCTACAGCGGTACCGTCAGCTTGCCGGGCTATAACGTGGATCTGCCCTTCCTCGACCAGATCGGCTTCCTTATGGTCTGGGGCACGGTACTGCTCTTTGTCGACCTGATCGCCATGGTGATCATCTACGAACGGCTTGGCGCAATGGTGACAAACACCGTTCCGGGCAGGATCTTTATCAGTCTGGCCGTCGTACTAAGCCTTGATCAGGTTTTCTTCTATGTCGGTTTGAACCTTCTGTCCGGGGTGCCGGTCTCGGCCTTTTATGGCGGTTGGATCGCTAAGATCGGCGCGGCGGGCTTCTTCAGCATGATGCTCACGCTTTACCTGCGCATCATCGAGAAAAGCACGCCCCGCAGCCGCCCACAGAAAGCCGGCGACATCTTCGACCGCCTGACCTACCGCCATCGCTACGAAAAGCTTGTCGAACGGATCGGCCGGGACGCCCTTACCGGGCTGAAGGATCGGGGACAGTTCGATGCCAAAGGCCCGGCCATGTTGAAGGCGGCCTCGCGTTCGAAGCTTTCGGTGAGCCTCATGATGATCGACATCGATCACTTCAAGGCGATCAACGATACGCACGGACACCCGACGGGAGACCGTGTGATACAGACGGTGGCCGACATCATCGCGCGGACGAAACGCGAAGGAGACAAGCTATTCCGCTATGGTGGTGAGGAGTTCGCGCTGCTTTGCCCGGAAACACCGCCGGGCGCCATGGCGCTTGCCGAGCGTATCCGCGCCGCCGTGGCAGGCTCTCCAAATCCCGGCCTGGACCTCGAGGTTACGATCAGCATTGGCATTGCAACCTTTCCGAGGGATGCGAAGGATTTCCGGGAACTGCTCACGCGGGCGGATGCCGCGCTCTACCAGGCCAAAGCTCTGGGGCGAAACAGGGTCGTGGGCCGTCCAGATTTTGTATGAGATCACAAATCAAGGTGTCGACAGATGTTCCGAAAGTGTGAATCTATTGAAGGACGGCTCGCACCACCAAGAGTTTCACGGGCAGGAATTGAAGTTCATGCTTCACCGACAGCATTTTCGGCAGCGGTAAGTGTTTTTCACGAGCCCCTCCCGCAATAGTCCACAACGGCGCATAACTGTTAAGCTCGACTAGCGGACGGAAACCCGGCTCCGGATCGGCATGAAGATCGAAGCCAGGCCAAAAATGCCGCAGGCAACGGCAGCAAAGAGCGGAAGCCCGTGCAGGGTCATCTCCATGGCAATGCCACACAGGAGCGGTCCGGCGAAGGCGCCCACTCCCCATGCTACGGAAAGCAGCGCATAGATCCCCACGAGTTCGCCCCCTTCGTAAAGATCGCCGAGCATTGCGACCGTAGTCGTGTAGATTCCGACGAACACACCGCCCCACACGAACAGAAGCGGATAGGCAAGCCAGGCATGCGCGAGCGCCAATGGCCAGAAGGCTGCTCCAACGGTCGCGACCAGTGCCAGCAACATCAGAAGTTTCGAGCGCGGCATCCGGTCCCCGAGCCAGCCAATAGGCAATTGCATGGCAATTGAGCCGATGAGAAGTACGGTTAGAAGGATCGTTGCGGATTGCTCCGGCCATCCGAGGCTCACGGCATAAATTGGCAGAAGGCTGAGTCCCGCCGCTTCCAGAGCTGCATTGAGCGCCGCAGATGCGACTGCAACGGGCACCAGCCTGAGATACCGGAATGGATTTCCGATCTCCTCGCGTTCGGACTTCGGCTCTTTCGGTTTGCCGAAAACAAGGACAATGCAGGCGGCAAATGTGACCAGTGCACCGATGACGAATGCCCAGAGTTCGTGCCGGCCCACAAGGGCGAGAATGGTGGGACCGAGGGCCGTCCCGCACGAAAGCGCGGTCATGTATATGGCAATCAGACGTCCGCGTGATGCCTCGCTTGCCAGATGGTTGAGCCAGGTTTCCGAAACGACGAACAGTGTCTCGGACACGGCGCCAAGCGCTGCCCGCAGCGGAAACCATATCCAGAGAAAGGGAGCGGCGGGGAACAGGAGAAGAATGCTGCCGGCTCCGAGAAGGGCGCTTTTCGCGAGGCGTCCAAAGCCGAACAGGCCGAACAGGCGCGGCATGAACGGGGCGGCCAGCAACACACCGACGGCATACATCGCGCCGTTCGCACCGATGAAGCTCTCGGAAAACCCCGCTTCGGCAAGCTCGAGCGCGATTAGCGGCGCACTCAGGCCATAGGTCAGACCGAAAATCGTCGCCGTTATGGTGATGACCACCGCGGTTCGAGTGTTCTGGTTCATAGCTGCCTCGCGGCAGCTTCGGCGCGCTCGTCCTGATGAGCAAATGAACGTCGCGCCTGAAGCGCCTGGCGAAGTTTCCTGCGCCAGCGGCCCTGATTGTTCTCGACCACAGCGAGTAGCAGGCGCGAATAGTCCAGCACTAGCCCCGGTGTCCAGGTCATCGCCTCCGCACGACCGCGGACAAGGCGCAGCAGCCAGAACTGCGGATTGGTTAGAAGTTTGAAGAGATCGCACCAGATGTGGCCGGTATAGCTGCTCCCTTCTAGGGCCGCATCCAGTGCCTGGATCACGGTTGTAGAGCAATTGCGCGCTGTCAGATTGTAGGTGTTGTCCTCAGAGTAGGCAGCCCAGAAACGACGCAACGCTTCCGGCTTGAAACGCCGGAACGTCACCTTCTGGTCTGGCATGCACCAATTGGCTGCCTCCCATTCCAGCGACGGATTGAACCGACCGGGCACGTCATTTTCGTGACCTGCACGAAGCAGTGCCCGAAAGTCGTCGGGGTTATGGTCGATATCGTCAGCCGGATAGTGGCTGATGTAGAGATGAGGCGGCATTTCGAGCGCCGCGTGTCCAGTCGAAATCACGCCATTCTTGTCGACCGCCGCGACATACCGGTCGATCAGCACTCTTCGCTCCGGGCTTCCGATCGCGCCGGCCGCCGTCCAGACATAGACATTGAGAATCTCATCCGCCGAACTCCAAACATCCTCGTCCAGGGGGATGACGGGGCGCGGCACGCCACCTTGCCAGTTGCGGGCGGCATAAAGCGGAAGAGCTGTTACGGACCCGCCTTCGGGAAGCTCGCGTAACGGCAGCGCCATTCGCACGATGGCGTATCCTGAGGTCAGCAGCAAAAGCGCGAAGCAGAACGGTACAGTCAGCAGATGTGGAACCGGCCATGACATCAATATGGCCACCGCGAGACACACCTCGGTCACTCCCGCAGCTATACCGACGCGCCAGCGCGAGCTGTGGACGACGAAAGCCGTAGCGATCCGGAAAAGCCCATCCACCAGGAAGGCGAAGCCGAACACGATCGCAGCCCCGATATTGCCATCCCAGGGAACATTGAACACGAGAAAGGCGGCGACAAGGAAGGCAAGCCCCCGGAACGCATCAATCCAGTGCTGTCGCACACCGACCGAAAAAGCAGCGGTGAGCTCAATCAGACCTTCAACGATGAGGAAAATGGCGAATGTGTCGAGCAGGAGGAACAGCTTGCCGTCGCTCAGATCGAACAGGATGGCAATGCCAATCAGCATCCAGGCGACGCCGGCGGTTACCAACACTTTCCAGGCGGGTTTGAGCGCCCTGGCCCCAAGAAGCAAGAATACGAGCCGTATCATAATAATCCATCCGGAGAAGCGTCCGTTCTCCTCCGGTTTCTGCTTGGAGGATTCTTATCGGCAGGGTCCTGCCGAATGGTCCGATAAATTCCAGGAATCAGAGCTTTTCCCCGGAGAAGGCCTCGACTGGCTGCGCCGGCGATGATCGAATGAGATAGCCAGCGATGTGCCCGAGAATGGAACCCGGCCCGCTATTGGGTGAAGCCTTTCGCTTTCATGCAATCCGCTACCAGCTTTTCCCTGTCCAGCTCCTGCTCTATGCCATTGGCGATACCGGCGCCGATGGCGCTCTCATAGGTCTTGTAGTGTCCGCCCGATCCGATACCGATCGTGGCGGCCTCAGCCTGGTACTTGCACTCTGCCATGGCCTGTTCGGTTTCGGATTGGGGGACGTCGCTTTTGACCCATGGCTTCTTGCTGCTGGTGCAGCCAGCCAGAAGAATTGACGCGGAAAGTAGAATTATTGAGTTTCTGATCAACACTGTAATTTGTCCCTCGATAATTGTTGTTCACCATCAAGTATAAACTGGCGACGTTGCCTATTGCCCCTCAAAAACGACGAAGCGGATGTCCTCTGTAGGTGTGAAGTCTTTTCGCCTTATCTCGAACGTCGTGGGCCCGGTCTTGTTGAGCCCGCTCATGCAAAGCGAAAGAACCGCATGCGGCTTTTCCTTGTCGATCGTCAGATGAAAATCTCCGATCGGTCCCTTCCAGTTGGCGCCGGTGGTCAACACATAGCTCAATTCGTTGGGTGCGATTCCAGCCGGCTTTTCCGGATCGGCTTTCGCCGCGGCCTGTGCCTGCTTCAGTAGATGGCGGACTCCCGCCTTGCCCTGGTCATCGAGGCAGTAACGTACATAGTCCTTGAACTGCGCTTCGTCCGAGAAAATCGAAGTGCCACCGACGATGGGCTTGTAGCGGTGGTGTATGACGACAGCTTTCCCTGCAGGGAAAGTCTGCTCCCAGTGAAAGGTCGCGCGCAGGTTCCAGTTGACGCTGAAATCGGCCGATCGATCGGACGGATCTTCCTCCTCAATAAACCCCTGAGCCACAAGCTCCCGCCAGACTTTCTCCGGCAAGGCGCGCGCCTTGTCTTCCCACCCTGGCAGTTTCGAATTGACCGGCAGGCCGGCCTTCGTGATCACGGTTGTCACATCGGCGCCGCTATCGGTGAATGCCTTCTGCTCAAGCTTGGGATGGATGGACTTTCCGTCCGCGGTCACCTGGAAGCCAACGAAGTTCTCATGATCCTCAACTGGCAGGAACACCGTTGCAAAGGCGCTCTGATCGATGTCTGGAAGGGGAAAGGCCACCGTTGTGGTGATGTCCCGGTCGCTTTCATTGCGAAAGACGTAATGTATGCGAACCTCGCTCGGCGACAGATAGAGATCCTCACTCGCCATCACGATATGGTCCGAAGTCGTCAGCGACAGCCCGCCGGCGCCGAGCACGGCACTCGTGTCGTTGGCATGGACCGGGGTGGTCACAAGCAGCAACGCGAATAGTGCTTTAGCCGGGATATGATTGGCATGCATGTTGTTGACCTCCCAGATTACTCAGCGTCGCCTGGATCGTCGACGAGGCAACCTGCGCCATGGCAGCCCTGGTAGTTGCCATGCACGTCAAAATTCGGTTCTCCCTGCCTGTCGAATTGCGGTCTGGTATCGATCACCTCGTCCGGATTATCGACCATGCATCCGACCCCGTGACAGCCATTATAGCCGTCGTCGCGCCGGTAATTGCTCGTTGTGTGCCGACGGTTGTGACTGCTATCCGCCATCCCCTCGATCAGAGCGCCGAGAATGGCGCCGCCGACAACCGCACCAACATCATGGCCGCGTTGGTCATACATGCGGGCATTCGGATCAAAAGTGTCGCCGCGGCCATGATGGTAACCCCCGACATCGGCGAAAATCCCTGAGCAACCTTGCGCGACCCAGATATATTTGCTGCGGGGATTGTAGCCCCATGTCCGGTTCAGAATGCATGGGCTGCCGGAGGTCTGATGAATGAGCTGCGGCTTGCTCAGCGGCCCGGCCCAGCACTCACCGTACTGATAATGCCTCGACTGGCATTCGACAGTCGATTGCGCGCGAGCGTCAGAAACCGCCGAGGACGAGCCGAGTGCGAGTGAAGCGATGAACAGGTAACGTAGCATTTGAACCCCTCAAAATTGTCGACGACGGGCGACTCCGCTATCGTCGGGATTGGCCTTCATCGATCAGGTGTCAGTCGTTGATCGCGGTGATCCTGATGGTGTTGCTGTCCCCAACACCGGAAAACCAGACCTCACCGTCACCGATCGACACGCCTTGCCAATTGGCGAACAGCGTCGGGTAGGTCTGCTTGAGAACGGCCTGCTTCACCTTGGTGGTGATGATCTTGTCGTAGTCGGCCAAAAAATGCGCGGCGTCGGTTATCTTGGCAGCCCTACCCCCAATCCGTGCGCGGAACGGATAATCTACCATCGAGGCGACGGCCTGCTTGTCGCTTGCGGCAATGGCTTTTTGCAGCTTCTCGAAAAACTGCTGATAGGCTGCATGGCTGCCGAACAACGCATCAAGCGCCTGGTTTGTTTCTGCGGCGGTCTGTGCTGTCGCGGAGCCTGGGACGCCGCAACTCAAGAAAGCGGCGGAGGCCGCTATCAAGACTAAATGCTTCATTGCATGTCCTTCCATCCGGTTCGTTCAACTGCCAGGCCACTGGCTGGAAATGTCTTTCGGACGTCCATGCCATGGCTGATGCTTCGAATTGACGTCGAACAAAAAGACAACGACACCTCATCATCGGCGGACTGGCATGCAGAGGCGTCCATCAAATCTAATATTTCATTGCTCCGATCCCTCAAAGCATTGCGAAATTTTCGGAACAAAGCTGCCGTCGATTTTGATTGGATTTCGACATACTGATCTGATTTCGACAAGGAAACGGTCGGCAGACAGCAGCAACACCCCACTTCCGCCCCGATTTGCATTACCCAAACAATCGCTGAGTTGAGGGGACTTCTTTAGGTGCTTGTCTTCATTGAAGTTTTATCGCTATCTCTCGATTGGAACAACGTCTGATTTTGAGGAGGTGGAATTATGGATATCGGTACAATTCTCGCCCAGCTTATTGGCGGGGCAGTCGGGGGAACCGCAGGCGGCAAGGTTATCAAGGAGTCTGATCTGGGTAGCCTCGGCAATCTCATCGCTGGCGCGATCGGTGGTATCGGCGGCGGGTCGCTGTTGGGCTCTATCCTCGGCGCGGCCGCAGGGGACGCTTCTGCAGGCCTCGATATAGGCGCGGTCCTCGGCCAGCTCGTCGGCGGCGGGGTGGGTGGAGCGATCGTTCAGATCGTCGTCGGCCTGATCAGGAACCAGCTGATCAGCAGCCGCTGAGCCTCTCACGATAAAATTCGCAGCCGAACTGGCTGGATGTAACCTCGAAAAGGAAATCTGAAATGTACAAATTCGAAGTTTATCAGGACAAGGCTGGCGAGTACCGGTTTCGTTTTCGCGCCTCGAACGGTGAGATCATGTTCAGCTCCGAGGGCTATTCGGCGAAGGCATCTGCCCTGAAGTCGATCGAGTCCCTGAAGAAGAACGTCCCCGCGGCAGCAATCGAAGACCAGACGACAGCTACAGCATAACGCCGCAGAGTCCGGTACGGCATATCTACCGTCCCGGCACCGAAAGGATTCGGCAGGCGGGACAGCTATTGCGTCTCCCCTTGATGATTGGCAACTCTATTGACGCTCCAGTGCTCACACGCTCCAAAGGTTCATTAATGCATATCGTGCATTTGATTGTACCTGCACTGGCCATTCTGCGGGACGGTTGATCGCTCCCTTATGAGCGCATCCCGGCCATCCGCCGGTGGCATACAGTTATTGTTGCTTCCGGAGCACTCGCTGTCGCCGCTCTTGGTGGAATTCCGCAGGGGGCTCCCACCGAGTTTACTCGTAGAACCAAGCTCGTCGCAAGCTCTTGAGCGTGTTCGATCAGAATTCCATTCAGATCCTGGCGCTCACAGCCCACCGCTACTGCATCCGCGTTCATATTTTCAGCTGATCGCGAGAGGGACTCCAATTACCGCTCCTGCATGGTTGATGGCAGCCTTATTGATCAGAAAGTCGAGCTGAATCATCAAGGGAAGCTGCCCGGAAAGGGCAAAACAATGAAAGGTTTGTGAATACCCAGAAGGGGGCTATGATTGGTTTCAACATATAGTCACTGGACTATGTCAGGGAGGGGAGCGTTGAAGCGGATATTTGCGTCACAGACGACGCTGCACAAACTCGAGATATTTTGCACAGTGTGCGAGTTGCAGAGCGTCACTCGTACCGCAGAACGCATGTCAGTGGCACAACCCGTCGTAACTGCGCATCTACGCTTCCTCGAAGACAAACTCGGCGTCAAGTTGTTCGAGCGCAGTGGCAGGCGGCTGGTACTCACAGCCGCCGGTCGGCGTGTCCACATATGGGCCAATGAGGTCATAACACGTACCCGCGAATTGGAGCGTGAACTCAACATTTCAGGTGAGGCCGAACTGGGTACGGCAATTGTTTCTGCATCGATGACCGTCGCATCCTATGTGTTGCCACCTCTTTTTTCCGTGTTTCGTCAAAATCACCCGACAGGTGACGTTACACTGCTTGTTTCCAATCCCCAGCTCGTCACCGCCTCTGTCCGTGACGGAAGCTGCGACTTTGGTGTGTGCATTCTCGATCCTCGCCATGACGTAGACGGACTTTCTGTAGAACGTCTGTGGACCGAACGTCTCGTACTGGTTGCAGCCGCTGGTAGCACCTTGGTCGGTGAATCGGTGTCGCCAGAGGAAATAGCTGCGCTTCCCTTCGTATCTTCCCCGCGCAATCAGGTTCGCCGGGAACTGGAGGAGGATGCACTGCGCGCCCATGGCATCATTGGTCGGCAAGTCGTTCTCGAGCTTGGGCATCCTGAAGCCATGAAACAGGCAGTCCGTGCTCATGCAGGCGTTGCCTTCGTCATGGAGACATCGGTGCGAGACGAATGCGAGCGCGGTATCCTTCGTCGTATCGCGACGCCGGGTGTCGATCTTTCTGTCCCTGTCTTTCTTGTGAGCAGACGGGACAAAAGCTTTTCCGATTTTCAGTCCAGCTTGATGGAGTTTGTCCGCAACTCCGCGGAGGATGGCCAGCCTCCATCCGGTTTTGAGACCGCCGGGCTCAGGTCATTTATCAAGTAGGTTGCTACCCAGCCGCCTCCGTCCGAACCAGAACCATACGAAAATGGCTATGGTTTTGGTGAAATTATATATTGGATAGGCCCCAACGCGATAGATACTATCCTCCTTAACCGCGGTTCCACAGATTCCGCGGACGCATTCGCCGAAGACTGATGAGGCTGTGCCGTATGGCGCGGGGGATTCGGCGGAGTGCGCAGCCAATTCGGGAGGAGCGGAATGTTTCTGGGAGTGGATATCGGAGGGACGTTCACGGACCTCGTCATGCTGGACGAGAACGGCGACCTGGTGACAACGAAGGCCCTATCGACGCCCGGCGAACTGGAAGTCGGTGTCTTCAATGCAGTCGAAGATGCGGCCCGGCAGCGGGGCATGTCGGGCGAGGAGCTCTTGGCCAAGGTCACCGCATTTGGCCACGGCACGACACAGGCGACCAATGCCGTCATTGAGCGGGATGGTGCGCGGACTGGCCTGATTGCCACGCGCGGTTTCGGCGACACGCTGGCAATCCAGCGGTTGATGGGATTTACTGCTGGCGTTCCGGTTGACCGGCTCGGCTGGTACTCGCGGCGGCGTTATCCGCAACCGATCGTGCCACGGCAGTTGGTGCGAGAGGTGCGCGAGCGCGTCGATCATGCCGGCACGATCCTGGTGCCGCTCGATGAGGACGAAGTCCGCACAGCGGTCCGTTCGCTCGTTGCAGAGGGCGTACAGACGTTCGCAGTTGCCTTTCTGTGGGCGTTTCGTAACCCCGAGCACGAACGGGTTGTCGCGCGGATCATTCGCGAGGAAGCACCGGGAGCCTATGTCAGCCTTTCGAGCGAGATTGCGCCGGTTCTCGGCGAATATGAGCGGACCGCAACCGCTGCACTTAATTCCTATCTCGCGCCGAAAGTCGTCTCCTATCTTGACGGTATCGAGCAGATGCTGCGCCGCAAGGGTTTCAAGGGAGCCTTTTCAATCCTGAATTCGGCCGGCGGCGTCATGCCTGTTGCCGAAGCGTCCCGGCGACCGGTCACCCTCGTCACATCAGGACCGACCGGCGGTGTCATGGGTTCGGTTCATCTCGCCAAGAAGCTCGGCTACCGCAATCTCATCACCACGGACATGGGTGGCACCTCGTTCGACGTCGCCATTGTCGTCGACGACAAGCCGTTGATGTCGACCAACCACGAAGCTGGCGGATTCCATATCGCAACTCCGATGATCGAGGTGCGGGCCATCGGCGCTGGAGGTGGTTCCATCGCGCGCGTCATCGACGGCCAACTCCGCGTGGGTCCCGATAGCGCCAGCGCATGGCCGGGCCCTGCTTGCTATGGTCGTGGCGGCACGTTGCCGACCGTCACTGATGCCGATGTCGTTCTTGGCGTTATCGATCCCGAGACCTTCCTCGGCGGCAAGATGAAGCTTGATCGCGTGGCCGCTCTCACCGCGATTGAGACGTACATCGCCAAACCCCTCGGCCTTTCCGTCGAAGAGGCGGCCGCCGGCATTCGCCGGATCGTCGACTCGCAGATGGCCGATACATTACGCGAGGTGACGATCGGCCGCGGATTCGATCCGCGGGACTTCGTGATCTTTGCCTATGGTGGCGCGGGCCCCGTGCACTGCGCGGGCTACGGCGCGGAGCTTGGCGTGTCGAAAATGGTGGTGCCCGTCACATCGATGGCGCACTCCGCCTATGGGGCGCTAGCTGCCGATTTGCAGTTTTCCACCGAACGGGCGCTTCTCATGCGCGGCGGTGGGGGTTCTCGACCGCTTGGCGAAGGGCTGGAAGCCGGCCGTATCGCCGCAACCCTCGCGGAACTTGAAATCGAGTGCCTCGAAGCCATGAGCCGGGCCGGTGTCACGGCGTCGGATGTCAGCCTGGTGCGCACAGCGGACCTGCGCTACCGGCGACAGACCAATGATCTGATCATTCCGTTGGACGACGGCGCCGTCACCGACGCTGCGATCGCAAGCCTCGTCGACAGCTTCGAACAGACCTATGAGCAGACCTACGGCAAAGGCTCGGCGTTCCGTGAAGCAGGGATAGAGTTGACGAATATCCGCATTGAAGCTTTCGGCAAGACGCGCCGTCCGGAAATTGCCCTGCGAACGCCGACCGAGGCGCCGACGGCGGGCAGACGCTCGATCTTTGAGCCGGTGGTCGGGCGCCGCATGGATTGCGCCGTCTACAACTGGCGTGACCTACCCACGGGGTTCACCGTGGAGGGACCAGCCGTCATCGAGCATCCCGAAACCTCGGTCTTCGTAGCGGCGAGCCAGGTCGCGCAGCTCGACAGCCATTCCAACATCACCATCGAGCAGCGGGAGGAGATCTGACATGGCCGCGACCGACAAGAACACCATCGATCCGATCACTTTCGAGGTCGTGCGCAACAAACTCCAGGCGATCACCGAAGAGCAGGCAATCACCCTGAAGTCTGTTTCCGGCTCGCCCGTTGTCACTGAGGCGACGGACTTCAACAACGGGCTCTACCTTGCCGACGGTTCGATCGTGACGATGGGACCACAGGTTCTTTTCCATACCGGGACGATGTCCTCGGTGATCCGCTCGATAAACGAGAACTTCTCGGAAAACCCCGGGATTGGCGAAGGGGATATGTTCATCCTCAACGACCCCTATCGCGGTGCGATTCACCAGCCGGATGTTTCCATCGTCGCGCCGGTCTTCCACAATGGCCGGCATGTCGCCTGGGCAGGCTCCTGCGCTCACCAGCTCGACGTCGGCGGGATGAGCTTCGGCTCCTGGGCGATCGGCGCCACCGAGATCCAGCAGGAAGCGATGCTGCTGCCTGGTATCCGGATCGTCGAAGGCGGCGTCCTGCGCCAGGACCTCTGGCAGATGATCATGGGGATGACACGCTTGCCCCATGTGCTCGGCCTCGACCTCAAGGCAATGATCGCGGCCAACAACGTTGCCGTGCGCCGGCTTGTCGAACTGATGGACCGCTATGGCGGTGATGTCGTCGACTCCATCATGCGCGAGGAGATCGCCAGCTCCGAGCGGCAGGTACGGCAGGTGCTGTCGTCCCTACCCGACGGCGTGTTCCGCGCCCGCGATTACATTGAGCACGATGGCCACGACAACGTGCTCTACCAGGTTTGCGTGACGGCCACCAAGAAAGGCGACCGGCTCACTCTCGACATGACCGGGACCTCGCCGCAGGCGCCGGGTTTCATCAACTGCACCGCCTCCGGCATGCGTGGGGCAGCGTTGACCGGACTCCTGCCCATTCTCGCGCCGCGTATCCGCTGGAACGAGGGCATCATGCGGGCCGTCGACTTCGTCGCACCCGAAGGCATTCTGTGCAACGCGACATGGCCGGCTCCGATTTCCTCGGGAACGATTTCGACGGCTTGGATCGTGCAGAACGTCGTGGTCGCGGCCCTGTCACGCATGGTCGCCTGCTCGCCGGAGCACCGCAATGAAGGCCAGGCGGTGACCAAGGGCCATATGATGGTGATGACGCTCGCAGGCAAGGACCGTGACGGTGCCCTATTCGGCACGTTCCTGCTTGACTCGACGGCCGGCGGCGGCGGTGCATTTCCGGACCACGACGGCCTCGACGGTTCTGGCGACTATTGTGTCCCGCGCCCCGCCATCGCCAATGTCGAGGCGAACGAAGGCAATGGACCGTTTCTTTACCTGTTCCGTTCCTTTGTTCGCGATACTGGCGGGCCGGGCCGACAGCGAGGTGGTGCGGGCACAGCCCTTGCCATCGTTCCCTATGGCACGGACGGATTGCAGGCGATGATGCTCGGCCATGGCGTCGAAGTTCCCAATTCGGCCGGTCAGTTCGGTGGCTTGCCGGGCGCGTGCGGTCGCAATGTCCTGCTTCGTGACGCCGGTGATCCGGCGACAATTGCCAGCCTTGCCGGAAACATCGCAGAGCTTCTGGATGCGGGCGTCGAACACCTGGGGCCGAAGCCGGGTCGGATGGGACTCAGCCAGCGCGACGTGCTCGGATACGCCTTCCAAGGCGGTGGTGGCTACGGCGACCCCCTGAAACGTGATCCAGCCGCGGTGCTGGCAGATGTCCTGAACGGTCATGTGAGCATCGAGGCTGCGCGTGAGCAATATGGCGTAATCATCGTGAACGATCAGGTTGCCGCTTCCGAAACTGAGGCTGAGCGCCATGCGATCCGGACCCGACGGCTTGGCGGCGACGCACCGCGAAGGCTTGCGAGTGCGGGCGAGATGCAGGCCGCGAACGGCAGGTTCAGGTGTGGCTGCGGCTGCGATCTCGGCCCTACCGACGAAAACTGGAAGGTGCGGGCGCGTTGCTATCGCGTGGAGCCCTCGTCCTATGGCCAGCACATTCGCACCCACGCGGATCTGGAACTGCGCGAACATGTCTGCACCGACTGCGGCTCCCTGCTTGAAGCCGAAACCGTGCGCAAGGGGGAGGCGTCACTCGTCACATGCCTGCTCGACATAACCGACAAAACTGACGCTGCGGCCTGACTGGGAGAAAGTTATGAATCGTTATCCTGAAAACGGCGCTGTTGTCGTCACCGGTGCGGCGCAGGGGATCGGCCGGCGGCTGGCGCTGAGCCTGGTGGCCGAGGGCGTCGATGTCCTGATCGCCGACTGGAATGCCGAAAAGGGCGAGGCCGTCGCGGTTGAGGCGTCACCTGGCACCGGTCGCCGGCTCTTCGTTCGAACGGATGTCGCCAGCGAGGAGAGCTGCCGCGCCACCATTCAAGCGGCCACGGACGCCTTTGGCGGCGTCTTCGGCCTGGTGAACAATGCCTCCATCTTTTCGACGCTTGAAATGCGTCCCTTCTGGGACATCCCAAGTGAAGAATGGGACCGCGTGCAGGCTGTCAACCTGAAGGGCGTATTCAATATGACGCGCGCGGCTCGCGAGGCCCTGGTGGCTTCCGGTGAAGGATCGGTCGTCAATATTGCGTCCTCGACCATTCATTTCGGACGGCCGAACTACGCCCACTATGTCTCGTCAAAAGCTGGCGTCATGGGCCTGTCCCGGGCAATGGCGCGCGAACTGGGCGCCTTCGGCGTGCGTGTCAATACGCTGACGCCGGGCCCAACGTTTACCGAAGTGGAGCGGGCAACCGTCACACCGGCGCAGAAGGAAGCGATGATCGAGCAACAGTGCCTCAAACGGGCCGGCGGCCCGGATGACATTGCGGACGCTATTGCATTTCTGCTCTCGCGACAGGCGCGCTGGGTGACCGGCCAGCTTCTGAATGTCGATGGCGGCATGATCACACACTGACGATCCGATGGCGCCCGGCGCCACACATTAACAGGAAACATTGTCATGGCTTACGTGACCGCATCCGATCGTATGCTGATCGGTGGCGAGCTGGTGCACGGCTCGACCGGGGAATTCGACGACTCCATCAATCCCGCGACCGAGGAAATCATCGGCCGCTCTCCGCGCGGCACACGCGACGACGTCGCCCGTGCAGTTGCGGCAGCGGAAGCCGCGTGGCCCACTTGGGCCGCGTTGACACCCGCAGAACGCGGGGGGCGCCTGCGAGCCTTCGGCGCAGCACTGAAAGCGCGGGCAGAAGAGATACTCCAAGTCGAAGTTGCAGATACCGGCAACACCATCACGCCGATGCGCGGCGATGTCGGCATGGCTGTGGAGAGCTTGGATTATTATGCAGGCCTCATCCATGAATTGAAGGGCGAGACCATTCCGGCAACCGCCGAGAACCTGCATCTCACGCTACGCGAGCCTTATGGAGTTGTCGCCCGGATCGCGCCGTTCAATCATCCGCTGATGTTTGCTGTCGCCCGCACCGCCGCGGCACTTGCCGCCGGCAATGCTGTCATTGTCAAACCGCCGGAAACCAGCCCTCTCTCTGCCCTCGTCCTGGCGGAAGTTGCGCGCGAGGCGTTGCCACCCGGCGTGTTTAACGTTCTGACAGGAACTGGCGCCACTGTTGGAGACGCGATTGTGCGCCATCCCGATATCAAGCGCATCGCTTTCATTGGCTCTCCTGTGACCGGGCGTGCGATCCAGCGGGCAGCCGCCGAGGTCGCGGTCAAGCACGTCACGTTGGAACTGGGTGGCAAGAACCCGCTGATCGCGTTTCCGGACATGGATCCCGACGTGATCGCCGCCGCCGCCGTTCGGGGCATGAACTTTACTTGGCAGGGGCAGTCCTGCGGTTCGACCAGCCGCCTTCTGTTGCACGAGGATATTCACGATGCCGTGCTGGCGCGCGTGGTCGAACGCGTTGCAGCACTGAAGGTCGGCGACCCCGCCGATCCGGCCTCCGATATGGGACCGCTGAACTCCCGTGTGCAGTACGACAAGGTGCTGTCCTTCTTCGAAACAGCCCGTCACGACGGTTCGCGACTGATGACCGGAGGCAAGCGACCTGCAGGGCGCGGCTTCGAAAAGGGTTTCTGGGTCGAGCCGACGGTCTATGCCGACATCAAGCCCGGCATGCGGCTCTGGCAGGAAGAGGTCTTCGGTCCGATTCTGTCGGTCGGTCGCTGGAAGACTACGGAAGAGGCCGTCGCGCTCGCCAACAGCACGGAATACGGCCTGACGGGCGCCGTCTGGACCAACGACATCAAAAACGCGCTCAACGTCGCGCGCCGCGTGCGTTCAGGTCATATGTGGATCAACGGCTGCTCCAACCATTTCCTCGGCGTTCCCTTCGGCGGAATGAAAAATTCCGGCGTCGGTCGCGAAGAGGGCATCGAGGAGATGCTGTCCTACACCGAAGCGAAGACGATCAACATCATGCTCGGCTGATCGGCCGGGCCGGAAAGAAGTCGATCTGTTTTCATAGACTTGCCAAGGATTACGCTCATGTGTTCGCCTGACAATCCGCATCAGCCCATCGCCGTCGCGATTACCGACACTGCCGAGGCGGCGCCACCACCATCCCCACAACTGATCGAGGACCTGGTCGCGGCCAACCATATCCTTTTCGATCAAGGCGTGGTTGATGGCTTCGGCCATGTCAGCGTCCGTCATGACAAGCGGCCGGACCGGTTCCTGCTTGCCCGCAACATGGCGCCGGGCCGTGTGAGCCGAGAGGATATCGTCGAATTCACGCTCGATGGCGATGCGGTCGACGCTGCTGGCCGCAAGGTCTATCTCGAACGCTTTATCCACGGCGAAATCTACCGTCGCCGGCCTGACGTCAAGGCCGTGGTGCACAGCCATTCCCACGCCATTGTACCGTTCAGCATCGCCAAGAACTTCCGCATGAAGGCCGTGTTCCACATGGCCGGTTTCGTCGGTCAGAATGTGCCGGTCTACGAGATCCGTGAGGCGGGCGGCGACGCGACCGACCTGCTTGTCAGTAACAACCATCTCGGGCGCGCGCTCGCCGAGAAGTTCGATGCCAGCGATATCGTGCTGATGCGCGGCCATGGTTCCACCGTCGTCGCCGACAGCATCCAGCGCGCGGTCTATCGGGCAATCTATGCTGAACTCAATGCCCGCTACCTGATGGATGCCAGCAAGCTCGGTGAGGTCGTCTATCTCACCGAGGGGGAATGCCGCGCGGCAGCCGAGAACATCGAAGCGCAGGTTCATCGGCCCTGGGACCTCTGGGTCGAGCAGGCCCGTGCCCGGCGCTCAGGCCGGTGAACAGGAGGAGGAACATCATGACGATGAAGGATCACGCGGCGGTCAAGAACGCCATGCAGCCGGACGATACGCCGGAACTGCGCAAACTCTATGCGGGCTTCGAACGCGAGCATCTGAAACCCCTATGGACGCAGCTCGGGAATCTCATGCCGATGCACCCCAAACCGAGGGCCGTGCCGCATGTTTGGAAATGGGCCAACCTTTATCCGCTGGCAAAGCGCTCCGGCGATCTTGTGCCCGTTGGACGCGGCGGCGAAAGACGAGCGCTCGGACTGGCAAACCCTGGCCTCGATGGCAACGCCTATGTGAGCCCGACGCTCTGGGCGGCGATCCAGTATCTCGGGCCGCGGGAAACCGCACCCGAACATCGTCATGCCCAGAATGCTTTCCGTTTCGTGGTGGAAGGCGAAGGAGTCTGGACAGTGGTGAATGGCGACCCTGTTCGCATGAGTCGCGGTGATTTCCTGCTCACGCCGGGATGGCATTTCCATGGGCATCACAACGACACCGACCAGCCGATGGCCTGGATCGACGGGTTGGATATTCCCTTTTCCTACCAGAACGATGTCGGCTTCTTCGAGTTCGGTTCTGAGCGGGTGACGGACTATGCGACGCCGCGTTTCTCGCGCGGCGAGCGCCTGTGGTGCCATCCAGGTCTGCGTCCGCTGTCCGGCTTGCAGAACACCGTCAGCTCGCCGATCGGCGCCTACCGCTGGGAGAACACGGACAGGGCGCTGACCGAGCAGCTCCTTCTGGAGGATGAAGGCCAGCCCGCTACGGTCGGACAGGGCCATGCCGCCATACGCTTCGTCAATCCAACGACCGGCGGCGACGTCATGCCGACCATTCGCGCCGAGTTTCACCGGCTGAGGGCGGGCGCGCAGACGCCACCGCGCCGCGAGGTGGGATCTTCTGTCTTTCAGGTGTTCGACGGTCGCGGCTCGGTTGTGCTCGGCGGCATGGAACACCAGCTGGATATTGGTGATCTGTTCGTCGTGCCTTCCTGGACACCCTGGTTCTTGCAGGCCGAAACGCGGTTCGATCTCTTCCGCTTTTCCGATGCACCGATCATGGAACGCCTGCATTTCGACCGCGTGTTCATTGAGGAAGAACCGAGATGAGCGCGAAAGAGCGGCCGCAAGACGAGCGGGAGGCGCTCGCCGCGCTCCGGGTTCGGCAAGGCAAGGGCGCACGGTATGATTCAGCCGCCGCCCCGGCTTCTGACCTTCTCCTGGCGCGAAGGGGAGCGGCCTATTTCGCCCGCAAGCTTAACGAACTCGACGACGTGGCGCTCGACGGCAGTTCGTCCCTGAGCGGGATCGGTCGTCGGTTGATTGTCGCTCGTGTCGGGTACGAGGCCCGAGCGATGGCGCGTATCGCAGAAGCCGCGCGCGAAGGACGCGGGGAGGAAAGTCTTGGTGACCCCGAACAGGAGCCCGACGACGAGGTGCTGGGCGCCTGCCTTCCGGCCCACGCGTTGCGCTACCTCTTCGAGCATTCCCAGGCGCATCTCAATGTCGAATGGCGTGATCTGACAGATGCGGCATGGGACCGTTCGGTCGTTTCGCTGACGGGCCGCCGGGTGACGCCGAGGCAGATGGTTCGCGAACGCGCCGTCACGCTTTGGCTCAGTGCCGTGGCTCTCGGAAATGGCGGCCGATTAAGCGACGTCCCGGGCGAGATCCACTCAACGAGCATCAGTACGAACCATCAACCGAGCTAACCACGCCTCGGCAGGCAATTCCATGGCGCCGCGCGGGCGCCTCAGACAGGAGAACATCAATGACGTCCCGCAAACTGTTTCCGTCTCCGGCGTTTCCCTCCATCGCTGTCCTTGGAGAAGAGGCAACCTATCCCGTTCATCGCATATTCTGTGTCGGCCGCAACTATGCAGAGCATGCCAAAGAAATGGGGGTGGAGGTCGACCGCGAGGCGCCTTTCTACTTTCTGAAGTCGCCGCTATCGACCGTGAGCAGCGGGCTGACTTTACCTTATCCACCGGGCACCGCAAATTTTCACTATGAGATGGAACTGGTGGTCGCCATCGGCAGGCCAGCCTTCCGCCTCCGCCCGGACGAGACTGAGCCTGCCATCTACGGCTATGCCGCCGGGCTCGACATGACGCGCCGCGATCTGCAGCTTGATGCGCGCGCCAAGGGGCGACCGTGGGATTTAGGCAAGGACTTCGAACAGTCGGCGGTGGTGTCGGACATCGTCAAGGCAACCGACTTCGGCGTTGTTGGAGAACAACGCATCCGCCTTGACGTGGATGGCGCGACTCGCCAGGACGCGCGTCTTTCCGATCTCGTCTGGTCTGTGCCCGAAATCATCGCGCACCTGTCGGGCTTCTACCATCTTGATGCCGGCGACCTCATCTTCACGGGTACACCTGCGGGGGTTGGAGCCGTTATGCCGGGCAATGTCGTCGTCGGGGAAATCGACGGTCTTCCCCCAGTGTCCCTGACGATCGGGGAGGCCGAAGCGTGATTCTGCACGGCTATTTTCGCAGTTCGGCAGCCTATCGTTGCCGCATCGCCTGTAACCTAAAAGGCGTTTCCTACGATACCGTCTCCGTCCATCTGCGGCGGGATGGCGGTGAACAGAAGGCGCCAGCTTACCGAACGCTCAATCCTCAAGCCCTCGTGCCGACCCTTGAGGTCGACGGTGCGGTTCTCACGCAATCGCTTGCGATTGTCGAATGGCTGGATGAAACGGTTCCCGAGCCACCGCTCCTGCCGGCGGATTCGATTGGCCGCGCCCAAGTCCGAGCCTTCGCGCTGGCGATCGCCTGCGATATCCATCCGCTGCAAAATCTGCGGGTGCTGGATTACCTGAGGACAGAACTCAATCAACCGCAGGAAGCACTCGACGCCTGGTGTCGCCGATGGATCGGCGACGGGCTTGCCGCTTGCGAAGCTCTGCTGACGAAGGCAGATCGTTCCGGGCCTTTTGCTTTTGGAGCGCGCCCGGGCCTCGCGGACATCTGCCTCGTCCCGCAACTCTATTCCGCAAACCGCTTCGGTGTCGACCTCTCGGCCATGCCGCGCCTCATCGAAATCGGACGTGCCTGCGATGCGCTACCGGCCTTTGCGTCCGCACATCCGTCCCGTCAATCCGACAGCGAATGAAAGAGAATTTTGCCCGTTGCGAAGGCACGGGCTGCTTGTGGAGGAAATACCATGTCCGAACAGCTTCCCATCATCATCGCCGGAGGTGGCATTGGCGGCCTTGCAGCAGCCCTCGGCCTCGCCCGCAAGGGGTATCGTTCCATAGTTCTGGAGAAGGCGCCACAACTTGGCGAAATCGGCGCAGGTATTCAGCTTGGGCCAAATGCCTTCCACGCTTTCGACTATCTCGGCGTCGGCGACATGGCGCGGCGCATGGCCGTATACATCGACAGCTTGCGCTTCATGGATGCAATGACCGGTGAAGAAGTCACCCGTATCCCGCTCGACGATACATTTCGCACACGCTTTGGAAACCCCTACGCAGTCGTCCATCGTGGCGAACTCTTCGGCGTCTTTCTGCGAGCGTGCCAGGAAAACCCGTTGATTGAGCTACGCACCGGGTCCGAGGTGAAGACCTATGATCAGGATGGCTCCAGTGTCACAGCATTTTTGGCCAATGGTGAAGCAGTTGTCGGTAGGGCTCTGATTGGGGCCGATGGACTCTGGTCGAACATACGCCGCAAGCTTGTCGGTGATGGCGCCCCTCGTGTTTCGGGGCATACCACTTATCGTTCCGTCATTCCGATCGAGGACATGCCCGAGGACCTGCGTTGGAACGCGGCAACCCTTTGGGCTGGGCCCAAATGCCATATTGTGCACTATCCCCTTTCCGGTTGGAAGACCTTCAATCTGGTGGTGACCTATCATAACGACGCAGCTGAACCCGTCGCGGGCCTGCCGGTCACGAAGGAAGAGGTTGCAAAGGGTTTCGCGCATGTGGCTCCGGTCGCTCGCCAGGTCATCGAGCGCGGCAAAGACTGGAAACTCTGGGTTCTTTGTGACCGGGATCCCGTGTCAAATTGGGTTGATGAGCGGGTTGCTCTGCTGGGTGATGCGGCACATCCGATGCTGCAATATTTTGCCCAGGGAGCGTGCATGGCCATGGAGGACGCCGTCTGCCTTGCGGCAGAGTTGGAGGAAAACGAAGGGAGCATCGAAGCCGCTCTGCTAGCCTATAACTCGAAGCGAGCACTTCGAACGGCGCGCGTTCAGCTTCAATCACGTGAGATTGGTCAACACATCTATCATCCCTCTGGCGCCCATGCGCGGCTTCGCAATGCGATGATGCGCGCGAAAACCGCTGAGGACTGGCATGATTCAGTTGCCTGGCTTTACGGAACGACAGGTCTCGACGGAGCTATCTCGTCAGAGATTATGAAGTAGTTGCACTGCTCGCCCGGCCGTTTTGACTTCACTGTCTTGCCCGAAACATCCAGCTGCCGAGGAGACCGCGTGAATATCTCCAGATTGTTCCGGGCATTTGTGATGAGATCATTTGTTGCACTTGAGGAGTTCGTGGATTCTACGCTCACTCATAGCTCCCAGGATATGCGTCGAAGGGGATAATATATTTTTCTTCTAGGCGTGAGCAGCTTATTCGTTGCGGTACGGCTGGAGGATAAGGCCGACAAGGGAGGAAACCAATGCGTCATCTATTGTGCGCCGGAATAGCGCTCGCAATGTTGTCATCTCTTTCCGCTGCAACGCGTGCGGAAGGGGTCGTGCTTCGCGCCATCTCGGCATTTCCCGCGAATCTCGAGTTTACCAAGCAATTCAAGGCATTTATCGATCGCGTGAACGAGAACGGCGAGGGCGTCGTCTCGATCCAGCTCGTGGGCGGCCCTGAAGTGATACCGCCACAACAACAGGATACGGCCCTGCGCAACGGGGTCTTTGATATCCAGATGGGGCCTGCATCCTATTACAACGGCACAGTGCCAGAGGCGGATGCGCTTTTCGGCGCCACGATCGGTCCCGTGGAGGCGCGCAGTAACGGAGCGACGGCACTCTTGAACCGCATATGGCGCAAGAAGTTGAATACCGAATTCATTGGCTGGCAAAGCGGCAATATCCCTTTTTACATCTACCTCGTCGATAAACCGAAATTTGCCGATAATGGAGCCCTCGATCTTACCGGCATTCAGATGCGCTCGACACCTGCATACCGCGAATGGTTTGAGAGCCTGGGGGCCAATAATGTCATGCTGCAAACCTCGGACATGTTCACGGCTCTCGAGCGGGGAGTCGTGAAGGGGCTTGGTTGGCCCGCGATCAGCTTCACCGACATCGGCGTTCACAAGTTTCTAAAATACCGTGTCGCGCCCCCGGTATGGCAACTTGATCTCGTCATCATGATGAACTCTGCGAAGTGGGATGGGCTGTCCGACGAAGCGAGAAACATTATCACTACTGCAGCGATCGAGCACGAGAAACAAACCCAGAAGGATTTCGCTGCCATCGCCGAGAAGGAGCTGCAAATTCTGCACGATGCGGGCCTGGGAACCGTTGACGTGCCTGATCCCGCTATGCACCGGAAGTCTGCACATGACCTTGTCTGGAAGCGGTTGGAGGAACGAGACGCGACCAATGCCGCCGCTTTGAAAGAGAAGTTATATCAAGAATAGACCGGCATCAGGGCGGAGGAAAAATTGTCATGTCCATAATTCTGCGAAGTGTGACGAAGGTGTATGACTGGCTTGTGTATTCCATGGCATGGCTTGCTGGAGGAGTCATTGTCGCGACGTTCATGGCGATCATCGTCGACGTAGTGTTGCGCAATGCCGGTGTAAAGGCACCAGCCTGGACAAGCGCTTTCTCCGAATATGCCATGCTGATAGCCGCTATGGCCGCCGCCCCGCTCGTCATCCGTGAGCGTGGTCATGTCTGGGTTGAGATCATCGCCACCGTTACTGGGCCGCGTTTACAGCGGATACTCGGTTTGATAGCTGTTCTGCTTTGCATTGCAATCTCGTTGGTGATGGCCTGGTACGCCACAGTAATGGCGTTCGATGCCGGCATGCGCGGAGAGGTCGATATTCGTTCTGTCATTATGCCGCGATGGTTCCTGTATTCGGTGCTCGCGGTCGGCTTCACCTTGTGCGCGACAGAATTTGCGAGATTCCTCATCCGAGGCGAAGATATGTACGTCCGGTCATCCGAGTTGCAGGAGGGCTTGTGATGGCATGGTACGAAGCTGGGGGCCTTCTCGTCGGGATAATCCTCGTTTTGATGGCTATACGGATGCCGGTGGCGATGGCATTTCTCGCGGCAAATCTGGTCGCAGCCCTCATCTTTATTGGCGGCGAGGTCGCAATTATGCAACTCGTCGCGAACGCAACAACATCCGTAACCACGTTCACGCTTGTGCCAGTCCCGCTTTTCCTCCTGATGGGGGAACTGTTCTTTCATACTGGTGTGGCTTTGCGCGTGTTTGACGCAATTGATCGACTATTGGGGCGGATTCCCGGACGGCTTTCCTATTTGACGGTGGGAGGCGGGACATTGTTTGCGGCGCTGTCAGGTTCGAGCATAGCCAACATTGCGATGCTCGGATCGACACTCTTGCCGCAGATGCAGGCTCGTCGCTACAAACCAGTTTTGTCGATGGGGCCAATTATCGCAACTGGCGGTCTCGCCATCATGATCCCTCCATCGGCGCTTGGCGTTCTGCTCGGAAGCATCGCCCAGATCGACATCGGCAAGCTCTTGATCGCCGGTATCGTGCCCGGGCTGCTGTTGGCGTCGGCTTATGTCGCTATCATTGCCTATTCCACATGGCGTGATCCGGAGGCCGCGCCGCGCTACGCGGTCGAGCCCTTGTCACTCGGTGCGAAGCTGCGTCTCGCGGCGACCAATGTGCTGCCGATGGCGGGCGTCATCTTTATGGTAGTCGGGCTGATCATTCTTGGTATCGCGACACCGTCGGAAGCTGCTGCCTTTGGTGTCCTGGGTGTCCTGGTCCTGGCAATCATCTTCCGATCACTGACATGGAAAAGCGTGCGCAAATCTGTATTAGGCACGGTGCGGGTCACCGGTATGGTGTTCCTCATCATCGTAGGTGCATCTACCTTCAGCCAGATGCTCGCCCTCTCGGGCGCTTCGAGCGGACTGATCGGGTGGGTGACGACGCTTTCTTTCCATCCACTGTGGGTTTTGGCCGGCATGCTGTTGATCGTTCTTTTGCTGGGTATGCTCATGGAATCCGTCTCGATCATCATGCTGGTTGCTCCGATCTTCTTTCCGTTGGCGGCCGGACTTGGCTATGATTCCGTCTGGCTGGCAATCCTGATACTCCTGATGTTGGAGATCAGTCTGGCGACCCCTCCATTCGGTATCGGTCTGTTTGTTCTGGCAGGCGTTGCGCCCCGCGATGTCACTCTTTCAACAATTGTGCGAGCATCATTGCCCTATATAGCTGCGGCGGTGCTGATCGCCTGCCTTCTTGTGGCCGTTCCCGAATTGGTGACGTTCCTGCCGGGCCTCATGGGTTGATGCACCTGGGTGCATCCTGCGCTGATGACCGCTGCGGCTTCCATGCAAGGCAAGATGTGGTGTTCTATGCCATCGGGTGGTCGCCAAGCCGAAGCGAAGGCGGCCCCCATTTTGCCAAGTCTGACGTTGCCACATGAAAAAGTCAGCGGTTCCCCCTAGTGCAGGTCACGATCGTAGACGAATTTCGGCATGCTCCAGTCGAAGCGCAAAGCGAGCAGCCGCAAAATCAATCCGGTTGCCATTGCTGCAAGCATGACGCCATCGTGATTGAAACCAACGGACAGCCCTAGGACATAAATGCCGCCTGCCACAACCGAAACAGTGGCATAGAGCTCGCTCCGGAACAGCAATGGAATATCGGCGCACAGGACATCGCGAAGCACACCACCTACGCATCCGGTAATCATACCGGACGCGATGACGATCAGGATTGGAAGATCCAGCGCCAGCGCCACATTGCAACCGATCACCGTGAAAACGACAAGTCCGATCGCGTCGAGCAGCAGGAATAGCTTACGCAGATGATGAACGAAACGAGCGATGACGATTGTCGCGAGCGCCGCCCCGCCAGTGATTAGCAGGTAGGACGGATGTTCAACCCATGACAACGGATGATGACCCAGAAGGACATCGCGGGCAGAGCCGCCCCCAAGGGCGGTCACGCAACCGAGCAGGCACACACCTACCCAGTCCATGCTGCGACGCCCAGCGGCAAGCGCCGCCGTCATCGCCTCCGCGACAATTGCGATCAAGTAAAGCGAATGCATGAGAAATGGCAGCTCTGCAGATAGATTCATGGCGAGTTCCCTGGCCCCCAATTATCCGGAGAGATGCTCAAGGCAACGCAGGCTCCAGAAAACGACGATTGATAAATATGCGAGACTATGACCTGTCTAAAAAGGATTGTCTCGCATTCAGTTATCACACGGGTTGCGGGTGCAGTACTGCAAGAGTTGACAGTGTTGCAGGATGGAATGCACGAATAACAGTTGCATTTCTATATATGTCGGCGCGCGCACCGCGATTTCAGGGTGATCAACGCTCCTGTCATGCTAAGCAGGCTGATAACACTCTGTTTTTTGAGCCGGATGCGATTTCGAGGGCTTCCTTGAGGATTTCACCTTCCATCGTCTTCTTGCCCAACAGGCGTTGCAACTCCTTCACCTGGTTCTGGAGCGCCCGGTATTCGGAAGCCGGAACAACCTCCTCTTCGGCGGCCGTCGCCGTCAGGGCACCTTGGGACGCTAACTTGCGCCAGGCGAACAACTGCTGCGGCTGTGTGCCATGACCACGGGCCACGATACCCACCGTCGCGTCCGCCTCGTAGGTTTCCTGGATAATGGCCAGCTTCTCCGCAGTGCTCCAGCGCCGCCGCCGTTCAGGCCCGGAAAGGACCTGCATCTTCTGGTGGTGATAGTCATAATACCAACATTACTCCTAACACTTAACAAGTGGGAGATCGTGGCCGGGGATTTAAGGGGCCGCTACAACCGCCGTATACATTATCTATTGAGACCCTCTACGAACCAGATTGGGCGCACCACGCGATGTTCCTTTGAAACATGCAATAGTCCATGGGTCCTTAAAGGAATCCGTCGAAAACGTCGGAGCTTTAGTTCAATGAGTTCACAACTGTGCATGGAAAGTAACTCGGTTGTAATTGCTTCGCCGTAATAACAACCGGCCTCAATTCCAGAAAATCCATTCCTGAAAGAGCCAAGTCGTGCAACATCTCGTTGCTGATGATGGTTCGGAGCCGTTGATAATACGGGTTTACTTACGCAAACTGTCCCGCCTTATCTGGCCCGGCGTTATCAGCCATTTATGATGCATGGTCGCGGTCATATGGCTCTGGCTGGAAAATCCGGTCAACTTCGCCACGTTGCCAAGCGGGATGTCGGTGTTCGACGCCAGTCGTTCAACCTCTCGCAGCCGCAGGCTCAGAACGAATTCGTGCGGTGCCTGACCTACGCTTTGGCGGAAGGCGCGGGTAAAATGGCTTGGAGAGAAACCGGCAACCTCTGCCAGATTGGCCAGGCTGATTTTCTCGGCAATATGGGCATTAATATAATCAGTCACCCGCGACATAATCTTTGGAGGAAAGCCGCCTTGCCTGCGCGGGACGCGTTGCTGTCCGATCTTGGAATAGCTGCGCAACAGATGCGTGGCGAAAACGGTGATAAGCGAATCCACATAGAGCTCATTCACAGCGTTGTGCCGCGCTCGCCTGAACTCGCTCTCGAGCATCTTGGCCAGCCGTAATGCAGTGTGATCGACATGGCCCGGCTGAAGGAGCTCCAGATCGATAGTGTCGTTGTCGAACTCGGCGATCGCCAACTGCTGCACCCGCTCCGGTGACAAGGCGAACAGAAAATTCTCCTTTGGAGTTTCCCACCCTGCGAATAGCTCTGATTGCGCCGGCACAAGTTCAAGAGTTCCAGCTGTCGCGCTGAACTTCTTGCGGCTATCGCTATTGAGTCCAACAATCCGACGCGGCTGTGGGCTCAACATGACGATGGCAAAATGGCTCGGAGCTATGAACGAAATAGCATTTGGCCCGGTTCGTGTCCGCGTGACACTTCCCGCCGGCGAGTGAAGCTTTGGCCCCCACACGTCTGGTACCATGCTAAGCATATTCATCCACTACCATCAGCTACCCTCCCCAATCTCGATTATGGTGCCAACAGCTTGCTTCCACCCCACCGAGTATCGTTACGTAGTTGTATACACGAAAAATACGATAAATGCATTCAACTTAATTGCACCGCAGCCCGGATTTCGCGATTTATCTGTTCTCCCATTCGACCAGAAAGCCGACCATTGCGCCCACCAATGGCGCCACAACGAACCCGGTCCAGAGGAGCTCGTCGAGGTCGGGTTCGAGGCGGGTGTCGGCCAGGGTGGTGATCAGGGCGTCGAAGATATCAGCGACAGCGCCGGCGACGGCATTGCCTTCGGGGAGCGGCCTTGCGTCCGGTTCATCCTGGAACGGACGGTAGCCATAGAGCTGGAGCTCGGTGAGGATGTGATCGGTAGGGGATGAGGAGTGGAGGGGCTCGAAACCTGCAACTTCGTAGTCGGTCATGGTGTTCGCCTTTGTCGGACTGACCGCGCCCATCGCGGCCTTCGCAGGCGACGAAGCCCACGGGCGAGACGGGCTGGCAGCGCTCGCGCTCGCGCGAGGGCCTTGATGGCCGGGTCCGGCTAATTTGCTTCGCGATGCAAAGGCGGGGCTCGTCCCCGCCGGCGGAAATTAGCCGGACGCGGCCATTGCCTAACCGGCCCGTTTGTGGGCCGATCGCCCTCTCAGAAGGCCGTGGGCGGCGGCCTCTCCGACATCACATGGTGACATTCTGATCGATACGGCAGGTCGGGTTGCTCCGCGCCTCTTCCCCGGCGGGACCGACGCATCCTCACGCCGCGAGAAACCGGCTGACGTCTTCAGGAGCGATCTGAACCCGCAAGTCCGCCCGCAAGGCGTCGATGCCGAACTGGCGCAGATCCTCGTTGAAGTCCCCGAGCACCGGCGACAGGACAATCGCCTCGATCCCGACGCTCCTTGCCCGCTCGACCAGGCTGTCTCGCGCGCCATTTCCCGCCGGATCGGAATCGCGCACGATATAGAGCCGCCTTAGCGACGGCGGGAACAGGATGGCGGCAAGGTGCGCCGCCGAGAGTGCCGCCAGCATCGGCATGCGGGGAAGACCCGAGCGGGCCGACAGCACGGTCTCGATGCCTTCGCCGGCCGCCAGGACGTCCTGCGCCACTCCGAAACGGACGCCGTGCCCCAGGAGATCGCCCATCGCGCGCCGAGGCGTTTCGACAGGGGCTTTGTCGCTGCCGTCGGGCAGGAGCCAGGTGCGATGGACGCCGGTCAGGGCGCCGTCAAGGTCGGTGACGGACGCGATCATCGCGGGCCAGGTCTCGGTCGGGCCGCCGTCTTCTGGACGATAGTAGCAACGCGGGTGTAAGCGGAGGCTGCCGGTTTCGTGCAAAGCCGTAATCGCACGGTTCCGTAGATGCGTTTCCACGATTGTACCGGCAATCGGCTGCGCCATGGCGAACAGACGCCGTGACGCCTCCGGCGATCCGGCCGGCGCTTTCCCCGGGCGGGAACGGGGAACCGGATCAGGCTCGGGCCTTGGCAGGCTGAGGAAGAGGCGGGCTTCTTCGGCCACGTCCTTGAAATCGACAAGGCCGCAGCTTTCGCGGATGACGTCGAGCAGATCGCCGTGTTCACCTGTGGCGGCGTCGGTCCATTTACCGGCAGCACCCTTGCCGGTTTCGGGGCCGATCAGGCGTACGAACATGGAGCGACCCGCCGTGTTCTGTACGTCCCCGACCAGCCAGTAACGTCCGGCGCGATGGCCGTTCGACAGATAGCGCCTGCACACCGCCTCGGCCTGCTGGCCGAGGCGGATCGCCAGTTCGGAGGCGTTGTGTCGGGCCATTTACGCCGCCTCCCGTTCCCCGACGCGCTGAACGGGATAGCGCTCGAGGACTTTGGCGAGGATGGCAGGGCCGGAGCCGTCGATCGGCACGAACATCCGCAGCTTCCACGAGATGATCTCGTGGAAGAGGCCGTAGGCCCGCAGCCGGTCCCGCATTGTATCGGTGAAGCCGGACAGCTCGATGCGGTTGGCGCCCATGACGCGGCTGCGGCGAAGCTGTAGGCCCTCTGTGAGGTCGAGGATGGTCTTGCCGTCCATCAGAGCCGTGAAGGCCTCGTTCGGCGCCAGCGTCGACGTGCCTGTGGCGAGTGCACCCGCGACCCAGGCGGGCGAGACGCGGCGACCGACGATGCGCTCGCCGTCATCGGTCTGGAGCCGATAGACGCGGGTCGATTCATTCGGCAGCCGTTTCCAGATCGGCAGCAACAGCCCGCTGACGACGTGGATGGTGCTGTCGACGAACTCCGGCACCTCGGCCACTTCCGCGTTCCAGGCCGAGGCGAAGTCCGACGGATCGGCTTCGACCCAACGGGTCTCGCCCATCATCTTGACCGGCACGTTATGGGCCTCCATCGGCCGGATCAGGCGGACTCGCCGCTCGATCTCGCCGTCATCCAGCATGACGCTGGTGGTCGGGATCTGGACAGCGGCGCGGCCTGAGCGCTCGTTGATCAGCAGCTTCGCGCGAGCGTCGCTGAGGTGATCGAGCGCCTCGGCAAGCGTGAGCGGGCGGTTGCGCTCGCGCTGGGTGATGGTCAGCAGCCGGGCTTCGGCGCCGGTGCCGGGATGGACATGGATCGTCTGTCGGTCGGTGACGACGAAGCTCTCGGCGCGGAGCGTTTCCAGCCCGACATCGTAGCTGCCGCTGGCGATGGCCCCTTCGATCTTCGCGTTGAGAAGCTGTTCGAAGGCGGTGAACAGCACGCCCTGCAGCTCGATGGTCAGCGCCAGGAGGCGGTTGAGGAAGGTGGTGATGGGCGGCAACTCATCCTTGATGCCGGTATCGTCCATCAGCTTGAGGCCGGTGGCGTCCTCGAACATCTGGAGTGAGCAGCCTTCGACCTTGCCGCGCACGAGCAGGAGATAGAGCTGGCGGAGCGCATCGCGGGCGTAGTGTGATTCCAGATTGTCCTCGGGCCGGAACAGGCCCTGACCGCCGGTCTGGCGCTGGCCGCGGGTGATCGCGCCCAGCGTGTCGAGGCGGCGGGCGATGGTCGAGAGGAAACGTTTCTCGGCCTTCACGTCGGTCGAGATCGGCCGGAACAGGGGCGGCTGCGCCTGGTTGGTCCGGTTGGTGCGCCCCAAGCCTTGGATGGCGGTGTCGGCCTTCCAGCCCGGTTCCAGCAGGTAGTGGACGCGCAGCCGCTGGTTCTTCGCGCCGAGATCGGCGTGATAGGAGCGCCCGGTGCCGCCGGCGTCGGAGAAGATCAGGATGCGCTTCTGATCGTCCATGAAAGCGGCGGTTTCGGCGAGATTGGCCGATCCCGCCCGGTTCTCCACAACGAGACGATCAACAGCGCCAGGGCTGGTCTTGCGAACGATGCGGCGCGAACGCCCCGTCACTTCCGCCACAACATCCGCTCCAAACCGCTGGACGATCTGGTCGAGCGCGCCCGGTACGGGCGGAAGAGAAGCGAGCTTCTCGATCAGACGGTCGCGGCGGGCGACAGCCTCGCGGCTCTCCACCGGCTGACCGTCACGAAAGACGGGTCGCGACGACATATTGCCCTCGGAGTCGGTGAAGGGCTCGTAGAGTTGTACCGGGAAGGAATGGGCGAGATAGTCGAGGACGTACTCGCGAGGCGTTATGTCAACACGGACGTCGCTCCATTCCTCGGCCGGAAGCTCGGCCAGGCGGCGTTCCATCAAGGCTTCGCCCGTGGAGACGATCTGGATCACGGCGGCATGGCCGTCTTCCAGATCGCGCTCGATCGAGCGGATCAGGGTCGGCGTCTTCATGCTGGTCAGCAGATGGCCGAAGAACCGCTGCTTGGCCGACTCGAAGGCCGAGCGTGCGGCGGATTTGGCCTGCCGGTTCAGCGTGCTCGAGCCGGTGTCGCCGCCGGTGATGTTGGCGGCCTGCATGGCGGCGTCGAGATTGTTATGGATGACGGCGAAGGCGCCGGCATAGGCGTCATAGATGCGGGTCTGTTCCGAGGTGAGCTGATGCTCGACGAGATCATATTCGACGCCGTCATAGGAGAGCGATCGGGCGGTGTAGAGACCCAGCGCACGAAGGTCGCGGGCGAGCACTTCCATGGCCGCGACACCGCCGGCCTCGATCGCCTCGACGAACTCCGCCCTGGTGGAGAACGGGAAGTCCTCGCCGCCCCAAAGGCCGAGCCGCTGGGCGTAGGCGAGATTGTGGACGGTGGTGGCGCCGGTGGCCGAGACATAGACGACACGGGCATTCGGCAGGGCGTGCTGAAGGCGCAAGCCTGCACGGCCCTGCTGCGAGGCGGCGACATCGCCGCGTTCACCCTTTCCGCCCGCGGCGTTCTGCATGGCGTGGCTCTCGTCGAAAATGATCACTCCATCGAAGTCGGAGCCCAACCAATCGACGATTTGTTTGACGCGGGAAACCTTCTCGCCGCGCTCGTCGGAGCGTAGCGTGGCGTAGGTTGTAAATAGGACGCCTTCCGACAGGCGGATGTCCTTGCCTTGCGGGAAGCGAGACAGCGGCGTGACCAGCAGGCGCTCCATCCCGAGCGCCGACCAGTCGCGCTGGGCGTCCTCCAGCAGCTTGTCCGACTTGGAGATCCAGACCGCCTTGCGGCGCCCTTGCATCCAGTTGTCGAGGATGATCCCGGCCGACTGACGGCCCTTGCCCGCGCCGGTGCCGTCACCGAGCATGAAGCCGCGGCGGAAGCGCACGGCGTTCGGCGCATCGTCCGTCGCGGCCGAAACCAGGTCGAAGGTCTCGTCGACCGTCCAGGATCCGGCGAGGAAGTCCGCATGGGCTTCGCCGGCATAGATGACGGTCTCAAGCTGGGCGTCCGACAACAGGCCGTCGGTGACGAGGTTGGCGGGAAGACGCGGCCGGTAGCTCGGCTTGGGCGGCGCCACCGAGGCCATGGCGGCGGACTGCACCAGCTTGGTCGGGTGAGCCTGAGAACCGGGAATACGGATCGCCTGCAATCCGTATTCTTCATAAATCGCATCCGTGATCCGGCCGCCTTCGGCCGGCGTCCAGTCCACGGCCTCGTAGGCGAGCTCAACGCCTTCGGGCTCCGCGAGAGCGCGAGCGGGAGCGGATGCGGCGGCGCGCGCGAGATAGCCGCGAACGGTGCGCGGCGCCGTGGGTGCAGCGATCGGAACCGAGACCGAGGCGTCGACCGGCAGGCGCGCCGGGACATGTTCGCCGATCCAGCCGATCAGGGTGGCGACATCCGGAGCAATCCCCGGCGAGACTGGAAACGCGGCCGGATCGTCGGCAGGCAGCTTGTCGATGACGGTAAGGCGGGTGTCGATCGTCGTGCCATGCTTGGCATAGATTGAGCCGTCGATGGAGGCCGTGAACACGACGCGACCATGCTCCTGGAGCCGGACGAAGGCGTCCCGCCAGGCCGGCGCATCGGGGGCGAAGTTGGAGCCGGTGATCGTGACCAGCCGCCCGCCATCAGCCAGGCGCGCCAGCGCCGAGGCTACATGGCGATAGGTGGCATCCGCCATCCGACCGGAGACATTGGCCATGACCGAAAAGGGAGGGTTCATCAGGACGACGGTCGGGACGATGCCTAGATCGAGGTGATCATTGATCTGGGCGGCGTCGAAGCGGGTGATGGGAACGGCCGGAAAGAGGTGGGAGAGAAGATCGGCGCGGGTGTCGGCCAGCTCGTTCAGCACAAGTGATCCGCCGGCGATCTCGGCCAGGATGGCGAGCAGGCCGGTGCCGGCCGAGGGTTCCAGAACCCGGTCGGCGGGCGTGATGGCGGCGGCGTTCGCGGCGATCAGCCCGAGCGGGATCGGCGTCGAGAACTGCTGGAAGGCCTGGCTCTGCTCGGAACGGCGCGTGTGAGTGGGGAGCAAGCCGGCGATCCTCGCTAGCAGCGGCAGGCAGGCCGCCTGAGAACCGGCTTTACGGAACAGCGCCTTGCCGTATTTGCGCAGAAACAGAACGGTCGCCGCCTCGCAGGCTTCATAGGCGGTCTTCCAGTCCCAGGCGCCGGCGGCGTCGGAGGCGCCGAAGGCGGTTTCCATCGCGCCGCGCAGGGCGGCGGCATCGACGCGCTGGCCGCGCTCGATATGGGGAAGAAGGAGAAGCGCTGCATGGTGAATGGCGGAAGGTGTATCGACCGCAGGGATATCGGAGACATCTGGAAGGCGGGCGGCGGCGGAAGCATGGGTCACGGGATGAGCCTCGGGAGAGCGGGAACGGGTCGAGCCGCGCAGCGCTCTCTCTCGACCGCACCGGCTCAAATCCGTCCCGGCCACCCTCTGGCTTTCAACGGAGCGGGCATGGCCGAAATGGAAATCGCGTCCCGCCGTGAAGCGGGACGCTCGAAACCATCATGCTCGGGCCTCGTTCTTGGCTCCATCGGGCAGTTCATGCAGGCGATAGACGGTGGTTCCGGCGATCTCAGGCATCGGATTCGCCTGCGTCCAGCACCTCGGCGAGCCAGCCATCGGTATAGGTCCAGGCGATGGTCTCGCTGGTCGCCAGATCCAGAACATGGGCACCGCCGCCGAAGGCGTTGATGCGGGCTTTCGAGGAGGTGTTCGCGTATTGAAACCCCCATCTGCCGCTCAGCCGGAATTCCCTGGCGCAGAGTTTGACGAACTGGATCAGGCGTTCGGGATCGCCGGTCCCGTCATCGCGCATCCAAAGTTGAGTGCCGCCGAATTCGGGCTCGATGGACAGCAGGAAGCCATCAGAAGGCGGCTCTTCCGTTGCCCCGTCTTTGGACAGGCGAATGTAGAGCTCGAGCGCACGGGCTGCATTTTTGGGCGTGCGGACATTGAGCAGGCAGGAGAAGTGGGTGAAATAGTCGGGCATGTCAGGCTCCAGAAAGGACACTGCCCGGCGGGTGGCCGGGCATGGATTGGGGATGTGGTTGGAGGTCAGGCGGCCTGGAGGAGTGCCGCACGGGCAGGCCCGCGCCAGACCTTGTCGACGAGCCGGCCTTCGAGAACACTGGCGGCGAATCGCAGACGCCGCGCCGCGTCGGCATTTTCCAGACCTGTTTGGGCAATGGCCTCGCCCCGCAGGCGGCTGGCTTCGGCTATGACCATGCGGGCCTCGCCGTCGGACTTTACTGGCTCACACCACCGGATTCCCTTCGCGCCGATTTCACCTGCCGCGACAAGCCGTCCTTCGCGATCGATGACGGTGACGACGCGCGGCAAAAACCGAACCGCGTCCCCCGCACTGCTTTCGATATCGTCGTGTGCGATGCGGATTTCGGTGGCGATGATCGCGTCTTGCAGCGAGCCGCACTCGCCGAGACCGACGGTGCGATCGAAGGAGATCGGTTCAGCCTCGGCATCGTCGTCAACGAAGGTGGCTGTCCCGCTCACGGCGACGCGAAGGGGGAAGCGGGCGGCGCTGCGCAGGTGAGCGACCAACTGGTTGAGTGCGATCTTTTCGACAGGTGTGAAGGTGGCGGCGTGTGGTGTGCTGTGTCGCATGAGGATGACTCCGTGACAGGCGGCGGAAGCCTCTCTCCCGACCCTCGTCCCATCACGGCCGTGACCTCCGCCCTCTCACTCTTCTGGCGATGGTTGCCGAAACGATTGCTTCGGTTCCTAAGGGCGTGGTGGCGCCGGCCGCGCACCCATTTAGGCCCGGGCGTGAGGCGCTCCGGGCCGTTGATGTGAGGCGATTGAGCCTCACTGGAAGGGATCGATTTCGAGCTGGATCATATCTTCGTCGCCATCGAACTCGGAAGCGACCATGGCCGCGTGGGTGCCGTCTCCGGCCTGGAACACAACGATCGAGACCATCAGGGTGGCGGCGAGGCTGGCGGCGAATGCAGTGGCATCTGCATAGGACATGGTTCCGGCTCCTGTCTTCTGGAGGCGGGGGACCATCCCCCGCACGACAGGCGCCCGAAGTGTCCGACCGGATCGGCAATCACCCTCGTGCGTTCGGGCATGTCCCGAATCCGCGAGGGCGGCACGCTCGCGTAAGCCGACCCTTCACGGGTTGATTGATGAGGAGCCGGATCGGACCAAGGTTAGCGAATGGAAGCGGGGGATGGTGTTTCGCATCTGACCGGGGCCGGTAACCCCTTATGTAGATGCAGCGTTTCGCCAGCCCTGGCTATACACTGATCTTACTGCAAATCGTGTTCCCTCGCTTGCGGAGTGTGACGCGGACCTAGCGCCGGCCGCTGAGTACAAAGGCGTCCTGGAATTGGCGAGGGCATGATCTGGAATAGCCATGCCAGACCTGCTGGTAACAAAAATGGCCCGCGGTCTTTCGACGGCGGGCCAGGTGGCAGGATCGGTTGGTCAGGCGGCAATGCGCCCTTCGACGACATCGGCGCCAATCTCGTCGGCCGTAATGTCTTCGAGACGCGCGCGCCTGTGACCGGCCTTCGCCAGCCAGAGCTCGGCGGCATCCCGACTTTCCGCGAGATGCAGAAGTTCAACGTTATCGCCGATATCTTGCAAGACGCGGACCTGCCCGACCTGCGGGCGTTCGACGACGCGGAAGGTCAGGCTACTATCGATGCCGTAGGTCCGCATGATCGTGACGAGGATGATGCCACCCTGGCCGAAATTGCCTTCATGCAGCGTGAAGCATGGCGGACTTGAATAGGTCGGCCGCTCGCGGGCGGGTTCCTTGCGGACAAGGCGGCCGACGCCATTGTTCCGCTGCCATGCGGCGAGCTTCTTGGTGAAGCGCGCAGGCGGTTTGGGCTCTCCATTGGCATAAGCCACCAAGGAGCCAAGTGGGGCGATGTCGAAAACAAGTGAAGCAGACACGGGTGTGGTCTCCAAAAGATTGACGGCCCGGCAACTGTCGGGTCCGATGGATGAAGTGGGAGAAAGCGAGGCGGCCGGGACCGCCCCGCAAGTGGTCATTCGGCCGCGATCAGGTGGGCCGTTTCGACATCGTCACGGTCGGCATCGTCGTCACCGCCGGCGAGGAAGTCCGGCAGGGCATCGACGTCGTCCCGGTCGGCGCCACCTGGTGACGCCGGTGCCTCGTCGAACAGGCGCAACGGCTCCGGCAACCAGCCGGTGTCAGCGAGCAGGCGCTCGGCCTCCTTGGCCATGTCGCCCTTCTTCAGATGCTCGATCAGCGAGGCGGCACGCTCCCCGGCGCCCTCTCGGACGGCTTCGAGAATGCGGGGCTTGGTGACGCGGCCAAGGTAATTCTCGACCGTCGGACGCCATCCAGCGACCACCACCATGTCGAGACCCGTTGCGCGGGCAAGCCGGTCGGCGTGGGCCAGTCGCTGATCGAGGCCATGCTGGGAGATGCCGCTACCGCTGAACGGGTTTGGCTTCTCGTAGAGCGCATTGACGCCATAGGCGACGCAATGGGCGAGCAAAGCCATGCGGCTCGCATCGTCGAGCGCGGCGATCCAGTCCCACAACGCATTGTCATCGGTCGGCAGGTCCGCCTTCCATTCCTCGTAGCGCGTCTGGATTGCCTTGGCCGATAGGCTGTCCTTGAGATCCGCGCCCTGGGCGCTGAAGAAGTGGTGGCGGACATTGACCTCCAGGCAGCCGTTTGGACGGGAATAGTTGTAACGCTCCGTCACCAGCCGGTGCAGCAGTGCCGTCATGGCGACATTAGGATTGTTGGCCACGGCGTCATGCAACGCCAGCGTCCGATGCGCCGTCAGCTCCGAAACCAGCCGCTCAGGCAGCGGCTTGATGACCTCGGTCTCTTCTTCCTCCGGCTCGGCCGGCTGGCCGCCGACGATGATAACCGCACGCTGTGCGTCGGGAATCGAAGTCGACGGATCGAAGGAAGCGCTTTGTGCACCCTCCTCACCGTCCACGGCCATGGGCGCCTCGTCCTCGGCACGGACATAGCCGCGATCGACAGACAGGTGGCCTTCGCGATCGATGCTGATGAACACGCCGGCGCGGGCGATCTCTGCCGGATCGTAGACGACGGGACGATCCTCGAAAGCGGCGAGCGCGGTCTCGATCTCGCCGATACGCTCGTCGACCTCGTCGGGATATTCGTCGGCTTCGGCATATTGGGCTTCCAGCGCTTCATATTCCGCGGTCAGGGCATTGAAGCTCGCTTGTTCCTCCTCGGTCAGTGGAGCCGTGGTGCCGATCAGCCGGCGCAGGTCGTGGCCGTAGCCATAGGGGACCTCGACACGGGCATCGACCCACTTCCAGCCCTCGGCGCCGATCGCTTCGGCTTCCGCCTTCAGCTTGTCGTCGGTGAGTTGGTCGAGCAGAGCGACATCCTGCAGCCAGCCGCCATCGTCGGACTGAAAGAGGTCGTTCAACACGATGCCGCCAGCGGCCTCATACGCGTCGATTCCGACGAACTGCGCGCGCTTGTCCGATGCGCGAACCGTGGTCTCGGTCAGCATGCGCCGGATCTGATGAGGTTCTTTTAACCAGGAATCCTTAATCGCCTCCCACACCTGTTCCTGGCGGGCATGGTCGGGATTGACGGTGAAGGCCATGAGCTGTTCCAGCGTCACGCCATCTTCCGCATAGAGGTCGAGCAGCGAAGGCGCGACGGATACCAGCCGCAGGCGCTGCTTCACGACATTGGCAGAGACGAAAAAAGCAGCGGCGATCTCTTCCTCTGACATGCCCTTAAGGCGCATGTCCTGAAAGGCGCGATACTGATCGAGCGGATGGAGCGGGGCGCGCTGGACGTTTTCGGCTAGGCTGTCGTCCTCGAGCAGAATGTCGCTGCCGGCTTCGCGAACGACGCAGGGCACAGGGGCCGTTTTCGCCAGGCGCTTGGCCTTGACCAGCAGTTCCAGCGCCCGGTAGCGGCGACCGCCGGCGGGGATCTCGAACATGCCGGTCTCCTTGCCGTCGGCATCGACGACAGGGCGGACATTGAGACCCTGGAGCAGGCCACGGCGGGCGATGTCCTGCGACAGCTCCTCGATCGACACACCAGCCTTGACCTTGCGGACGTTCGACTGGCTGAGGACCAACTTGTTGAAGGGGATGTCGCGTGAAGACGACAGAGTGATTTTCTGAGCAGCAGTGGCCATCGTGGTAGTCTCCGCGACGGGCGCCGAGAGCCTCTCTCTCGTCTCCAACCCGTCACGAAAACCCCGTCATTCCTCTTACTCTCTTTAAGATGATTTCGCCGGCTGATAGGTCTGGCAGGAAGTTTTGAGACACGTAAGACAATCGAAAGAAGGGGGCGGCATGTCGTCCATCACCTCGGGAAGCACCAAACAGTATGGCGACAGCCGGAAACTGGCAGCGCGGGCTCGGCTAAACAGCGAATATACGATAGCCGAAATCGGTTGGTTCGAATGGGTGGCGCAGAACCTGCCGATCAAGGAAGCAGATCGGATACTCGATATCGGCTGCGGCCCAGGTTGGTTCTGGCAAGCGGTTGCCCAGCAGCTACCGGCTGGGATCAGCCTGGCGCTTGCCGACCTGTCGGACGGCATGGTGGAGGAGGCGATGGACCGGTGCCGGCCGTTGCCATTTGCTGAGGTGAATGGTCGGCGTGCCGATGCGGTGTCGCTGCCGTTCGCAGATCACACATTCGACGGCGTGATAGGTATGCACATGCTTTCGGGATCAGTGTCACGGATGTGTCGCCATGCTGCGTCGGAATGAAAGGGGCAACCGATACAGGTCGACTTTGGCGGCGCCGGATAGCCGCGCAACCTCGGCGACGACGGCTCCGAGGCCACCGTGGCGCAACCCTTCTTCCATGCAGGCCAGGACCGTCTTATCGTCGCCGGCCTCCAGATAGACAACGCGATCGGATGAAAGCCCTGCCTGAGCCAATGCGGGCGCGAAAAGGTCGGGACGCGTGATGCACCAGAGAACTTTTCCGGATGTCCTGGCGGCTATGCCGGCGGAAAACAGCGCGGCGGCAGCACCATCGACGGCGCCGTTTCCGCCGCCGGCCACCTCATGAAGCGCGCCGCGTGCCAGGCCGTCGCCGGGCAGTCGCGAGTCCATCTCGGCGATCCCGAAGGGGAGCACCCGATCTGACGCGCCGGCTTCTGCCTTCGATCTTCTCGAACTGCGCACGCAAAGACTCTATGGCGGGCTCGGGCCGCAAGCTCGTTCCTGACCTCCGATGGCGGATTGGGTTTCATGTTCTCTATTTGTTCTTCCTTTTAAGCGGGAGAGTCAAGAAAGATTCATCGACCCGTTCGATGGCAGGCTTCGACTTTTCGCCCCCAACAGAAGTGGGCGATCGTCCGGTAGGCTCGCAGCGCTTGGGGGTTCCCCCGCAACTGATCAGCCTCCACTCACCATCTGAAGGCCGCCGCGCAACACTCCGACAGGCATGGGCGGGACATCTTCAGCGATTAGAATGCTCGTCGCACCTTCCGGACCGAGATCGATGTCGTATCGACGCCCGGGCTCGTCAGTCGTGCTGATCAGACGCCGGCAGAGAAGATCGGCGAGAGCAGGATCCTCGACCGCGCAGACGATCTGCCGGCGATCCAGCCGCAGCGCTGCAAGAACCTCGACGAGGTGGAGAGCCCTGAAGTCGTCGATGTGCTGAACAGGGTCATCGAGAAGAAGGGAACGCAGGGGCGTCCAGGCCCGCGCCAGATGGACCGACAACAAGAATGCCAGGCCGGCCGCGCGCCGCTGGCCGCTGCTGAAGACGAATTGGGGATTGAGGCCGTCTCCGACCTTCAAGCTCAGGAACCGTTTTATGTCGCCTCGGATGCTGTAGTCGATGGTGCGCCAATCGGCGTGAGGTCTTAATCGCTGGTAGAGCTCATTGAGCAGCGGACTGATCTGCGCCAGCCGTTCATCGATGATCTCGGCGCTGACACGTTTGACCGAACGCTCCATGTCGCGGGCGTGCGATAGTGCAGTTTGAGACTGGCCGACGGCATCCGCGAGGTTGTTGAGTTCTTCGCGCAAGCCTTCGATATTCTTCTCGATCGACGCCATGCGGGAGACCGACTGGGATGCCTCGAGTACGAGCAACGCTCTTTCGAGCTCAATCAATCTATCGCGCTCGGCCTCGACATAGCCTTCGAGCGCATCAGGGTCGCTGAGGAAGCGTCGGTCGATGTTCCAACGCTCGAAGAGGGCGGCATGAGTTTGCTCGGCCGCGCGCAAATTGCGTTCCTCGGCCTGGTGGGCTGCAAGATCGGCCTCAGCTCTCGTAAAGTTGGCTGAAGCCTCTCGCGCCTCGTCGCTGGCCGCGCCCAGTGTGCTGCGCGCTTCTTGAACACCCGAGGATAGGCTCGATATCCGCCGTCGCGCCGCGGCCAGACCGGCCGCGAATTCCTCGGAGGTTCGGTGGGCGGCGCAGAGTGGGCAATGGTCGTCATGGACGCCAAGGCGCTCGCCATGCTCGACGAGCATCGCGAGGGAGGCGGCCACAGCATCGGCATCCTCTTCTCGCGCCAGTAACGCTTCGGCCGCGGTGACTGCCTCAAGAGCGATGTCCTTTGCTTGCCTCGCCGCGTTCAACTCGGCTATCGCGGATTGGCGAGCTGAAACCGCTTCGGGGGCATTGAAGGTTTGCTGGAGCGTGAGGAGTTCTCGTCCGTCTTCGATCGCCTCTGCGATCCGAGCCGTGCGCGCCCGCCCCTCTGCCAGGGCGGCGCGGGCGGCCTCAAGGCGCGCGACCATTTCTGTCGGCGCGTCTGGCACGGCGGCGCCTATGACCGCCAACGCGGCCGAGACGTCACCGGATCGGCTGAGGGTGGCCTGGATTTCGGACTGCTGTGTCAGGCGTTCGCCCAACCTCGTGCGTGCGGTTTCATAGGCCGCTTCGTTGCGGGTGTGAGCGGCATCGGCCGCCGCGACGACCTCTTTGGCTTTAGCGGCCGCCTCCGATCCTTCGAGTGCCCCGAGGGCGGAGCGGACGAGATCGAAACGCTCCGTCTCGGAAAGATCCAGGCTCAATGCCGCGATCCATTCGTCTCGAATGATGGACGTTCGGGTCAACTGGCGTAGCGCGTCGTCCGGCGCAGGGCCGCTGCAGAGAACTGCGTGGATTTCCTCGGGAGAATGATCCGCGCCGCTTTCGCGCGTCCGAGTGATCGTGAATGGCTCGCCATCGTCTCTAATGAAGGAAGCTGTGACGTAGTACGCCTTCGGTATTCCCGAGCCGCGCCACCAGAGATAGTCGGCGAGGCTCTCCTTGGCTGCCTTCTCCACGGTGTATTTCTCGATCAAGCCGGTGATGGCGAACTCGACGGCGTCGCATAGGGTGCTCTTGCCGACGCCGTTGCGGCCAGTGATGACGGTGAAGCCGCTCCCGAAGTCTATCCGCACCTTGTCGCGGAAGCCCCGGAATCCGCAAACCTCTACATAGTCGAGCTTCATGATTTCGCTCCCAGGATGCGGGCGACGTCTGCTGCCGGCGTTTCGTTGAGGAACGCGGTAACAGCGTCGGCGGGAACATCCTTCAATCGGGCGCGAAGGCGGTCTTCGAAGTTCGAAGCGCCCAACATTGGTTGCGAGCGGATCGCCATTAGCGGGAGCAATGCTCTTTCCACGTCCTCGGCCGTCGTCACCGCAATGCGGGCGATCTTGCGGGTGAGCGTGAAGTCCTCTTCTATCCGCTCGATGGCCCGGGCCAGCGCGGGCGCGCGCTCAGCGGTGAGGAACACCGAATACACGTTCCATGCCTTTGTGCCGGCTCCGCGCAAGGAGGCGGCGTGCCGCGCCAAGGCTCCCTTTTGGCCAGCCTGCCAACCGGCCATGAGCGCTTCAGCGGTCTCGAAAATATGGACGAAGCCCATGACGGCGGCGCTCTCGAAACACGTCACCGGGCCGTTCGGGCCAGGCCATGACCACGTTTCGTACTGCGCATCCCGGAGCACGATTTCCGCTTGAGTTGAAATGTCCATTAGATGTTCAACTCCGTTCTAGCGCCGTTCAGATCGAACCAGGCTCCGGTAGCGTCGGGTCGAATGAGGTCGCCGCTTCGTCCACCCCTGACGACATTGCTCGGGAGGCCGAGATCAGTAGCACCCACTGCGACAACTATATCTGACTCTACAGCGGCGGGGGGTTCGATGAACCGTGTCCTCAGGGAGCCAAGCACCGCCTCAGCTCCGTTGATCACCCGGATTCGGCGTCCGTTGAGATCATAACCGTCCGGGCGCTGCGTCGCACCGGCCTGACGGAGCAACAGGTGGAAGTATCCCAAGGCCTCAACGTTACCGGGTCGGATCCGAGTAGCGGGTTGCCCGGCGGGAACGCCTTCGGCGTCCCTACGGAGTCCATATAGGGTCTCGCTGTCGTAGTCGGCGACGTCGAACCAGGCGGGATCACACTGGATGCCGGATGCCTCGATGGCGGCTCTGCCGGCAGCCAAGACTTGGCGTAGGTAGTTCGTCGAGAACGCTCGCCTCAGTTCATCAAGCACATCGGCGCCGGATTCGCGGACGTGCTCGAAATGCACGTTGTCGGCATGCGCGATTTGCCAGAGCTGCGGCGCTTTCTCTTCCAGCGTATCGGTCGGCGAAAGGTCCACGACGGTGACAGAGAGCGGCTGGACGTCAATCAGCGCTCCACCGATCACGGCATTCAGATATTCCCAGTCGGACCAAAAGCCGATGACGAGAAGGTCCTTCTGCCGCAGATTGGCTGCCATCCATGTCTTGCTGCGCTCGATGCGGGCGGAGATGACCGGGTCATCGAGCTGAGACGGCGCCCAGACGGTTGATCCACGATCGCGGTGCGAGCAACCATGAAACTTCAACAGAGGGGCTTGGTGGACCGCGTCGACGATGGCCTCGTCGCCATCGAGAGAGCCCCTGAAGTCGGCGCCGTAGTCCCAGGCCCTTCGCTCAATGAGCGTGTCGTAATTGCTTGATATGCCTGCTGCGGCCGCTCGCGTGAGCAGGAAGTCCGCGATCGCTGCGTGGCCGGCGTTTGACGGACGAACAAACGAGCCCCACGGGACCAAGTGATCGATGAAAATGGACTGGAGGGTGTTCGTAGCGGCGAAGTGCTCGGCCAGCGCCTCCAGGTTTTCGCGCAGTCCGACATCGCACCCGGCATCCACCTCGAGCCGGTACTTGTCGAAGCAGTGCTCCGCGACTGTCTTTGCCGACGGCAACCTGCTCGGCGGAGCCATCGAGAGGCCCGCCCCGCACACTACCAGCAGGCGGCCAGCATTCATTGAAGCGAGAAGTCGCGCTAACGTCTCTGGACTCAAATCCCATTACCCCCCAAACGCAATTTCTTATGGCTTTGTGCTCCCGCGCCTGGCGGGCTTTGGGTCTCCTGAGCGAGCAAGGTCGCCAAGATGTTGTATCCTGACCGGCGGTCGCGACGGCAACTTGACGGTAAGCTCCAGCTTCCCGCCGATCGCCTCCACGTAACCGCGTAGGGTCGACAGGTACATGTCGGCCTGCTTCTCGATCTTGGAAACCGATGGCTGCTTGATCTTGAGGGCGGTCGCGACGTCTTCCTGCGCCTTTCCGGCGATCTGACGAAGCTCGCGAAGGCCCTCGACCTCCTGCTTGAGGTCGTGATAGCGCGCTTCGATCTCCTGCTGCTCGTTCGCAGGAAGGTCGGCGATGATATCGATCATGCCCCGCGCCATCTCAATTTCCCTTTGCGGTTTTCAGCTTTCTAGATGCCCGGAGAATCTGAAACCCGGTTTTGCGACCATACGCCGAGAGAAGACTTCCGACTTCCGCGGGGTCTGTCACCAGCGACGAGCAGGGCTGCCGGACGATGTGGATCGACGGCGAATGCTGCTCGCCATTCGTCGGCTGCTTCAAAGCTCAGTTCCTTCATGTTGGAGTGCTTCGAACCTTTGAACGCGTCGGCATAGAGCCGGCCAAACTGTGAGCCGCAGTCGGTCAACAGCTTGGTGACGGTGATACGAACCTCGCGCTCGTAGGCCAATCCCTCAGCTTCGAAGGCTGCACGGAACTAGACTTCCGCAAGATATAGCTTTCAAGCTATAAGGCGTCAACGGCAAAAATCCGCGGTGCTGTAGGAGAGGCGGAAGTCGATCGTCGGCAGCTTTCCGCCCAGGCGTCGAGGTCAGAAACAGCATAGCGGACGTAACGGCCGAATTTGTAGAATGCCGGCCCACTGTCGAGCGAGCGGTAACACTCGAGCGTATGGGCATCGAGTGCGAGATACTTTGCCGCCGCTTCTGTATCGACAAAGCGGACAGGACCGGCCTCGTCGACATGGACGGCGCGTGTGAGAAGTTGAGCGGAGGGCCACTTCGCCCGATTGTTCGGTCGTGCCATGGGGTGTTCCTTTCTGATTCAGGGAGTGTTTACGGAGCTGTCGGATGAGGCCTATTCGGCCGCCTCCGTCGCCTCGGCGCGTCGCGTACCCGGCGGGACAGCCCGGTTGTCACCAGTCCGGTGCCTGAATGGACGATAGTTTCCGAGCTTAGTCCTTGAGGTGTACTTGCCATCTTCAAATCCGGGAGGCGGTGACGCCGGTTCCTGGAAGTCCGGAGCCGTTATGATCGGGGCGACGGCCTCCTCTGTCGTGTCACATCCGGCGGAAGGGTGAACGGGCGGAGTAACGATCGCACCGATCCCTGTGACCGAACGCCGATTTGCGGCCACTGCGTCGGCGGCCATTCGGACAGGATCGTCTTCCGTGTGGACGTACCGCATGAACTGCGTGACCGTCTTATGCGCAGTCAACGCCATGCCTACCTTGATGGGCGCTCCCGAGTTGGCGATGTCGGTGGCGGCACGGTGGCGAATGCCATGCGTGCCGACATGAGGGACGCCGGCGCGCTGAAGAATGCGTCGCCAAGCCTGGGAATAGGTGTTGTCGGTCATCCGCACAGAAGGGTCGAAGATCGACGGGCAAACGAATGGCGAGTCGCCGAAGCGCGGGGCTTCGCTCAACAGACGATAAGCTTCGGCGCTGAGGGGCTTGGTCATCACGCCGGTCTTGCTGTCCGGCCACGTCACCTTTCGCTGCTCAAGATCGACCCAATCCCATTCGAGAGCAAGGATCTCGGACATGCGGGCGGCGAACTCAAATTGGAGGCGAATCGCGAGGACGATGAAGGGATGTTCCAAGCCCTGTCGATCGGCTTGATCGAGATAAGTGTATAGCTTGCGCAACTCCTCGTCGGTGATGAAGCGTGTCGATCCCTTCTCGGCGTACTTTTGGACATGCCGGCAGGGGTTGGAGCCGTCTGGACGATACCCCCAGAGCTCTGCGAGGTTGAACATCTTGCGCAGGAGGGCGAGCGTCCGGTTTGCGATGATAGGCCGATCAGCCATTCCGGTCATGAACTCAGAGATATTGGCACGCGTGACCTCGTGGACCTTCAGGCGCCCGAGCCGCGGGACGATATGGTTCTTGATATTCGTCTCGTTCCCTTCGACAGTTCTCGGCTTGTTGTGGAGCTTAGAATACTCGTCTATGAACTTTGTGCACATCTCCTTCATGGTCGGCGCCGTGCGAGCCGCAGTCTTTTCGGCGCCTGGGTCGCGGCCTTGCCGGACCTCGGCGAGCCAATCCTGAGCGAGATTGCGCGCCTGGTCGACGGTCAGTTCGCCAAACCGACCCAGGGCGGGTTTCCGACGGACACCGGAGTTGCTCACATATTGCAGCATGAAGATCTTGCCGCCGGCGGGCGTGACTTTCAGCATGAAGCCAGGTACGATCGTATCCCGGAGTTCATAGTCGCGGTCCTTCGCAGTTGCGGCGTCGACTGCGGTCTTGGTTAGCTTGATTTTGGCCATCTATTGTCTCCAACGCACAAAAATTCAGGAGCCGAATAGGGGCATTTAAAGGGACGGCTCCCGGCGATTGCCGAAAAGCATGGAGCATTTTGAAAGCCACCAAGATCAAGCTAAATCATTGATCGTAGTAGATTTTCGCAAATGCGGATACATAACGGCGGGGTTGAGACTAGGCGACTTTTGCGGGCTCAAAATCCGGTTCCGAAAGGAGTGTCGGTTCGATTCCGACCACCCGCACCATTCTCATCAATCAATAATGGTGGAAAACTGCGAAGGCATTCAGCACACCTCCGCAGCAGGCCGTCTCAGCGCTTCAGCAATTGCTTCATTTCACTGCCATTCACGCCATATCTGCTCTCGGCAATGGAGCAGACCTTCTTATCCGGTACATTCTGATAGCGCAGCTTTGCGCTCTTATAGCCGTCCAGCGAGCCCTCGATGAAGCTCTTCGCAGTTCGCTCTGGATTACACTCCCTGTTGTAAGCCTTGTTTGCCATACAATACACGAACACTGCGCGCTCGGCATCAACCGCCTTATATTGAGGACAGCGAGACTGAAAATATCGCGCTTCGCCCATATGATGATCGGTTCTGAACTGTTCTGGAATGCGATTGGTCGTGCAAGCCGTGAGCGCCAGAAGCAACCCGGCGCCTAATATAAATTTGCCCCTCATTATCCCTCCAATATGTCTTGAATTGACCATACTGAATTAGCATTGGGGCCTTCTTCGAGAAAGCAGCGACAACCGGTCGCTGCTTTCTGTCGCATAAGGTTTTCAAGCCGCTTCGAGCGCTTGCGCGAGGTCGGCAATCAGATCGTCGGGATGCTCGATGCCGATGGAGAGCCGGATCGTCGATTCCAGCACACCGATGCGCTCTCGCACATCGACGGGAACGCCCGAATGGGTCATCGCAGCAGGATGGCTTGCAAGCGATTCCGTGCCGCCGAGACTGACTGCAAGCTTCAATATTTGCAGCGCATTCAGGAAACGGAAGGCCGCCGCCTGTCCGCCCTTGATATCGAAAGAGAACGTCGATCCTGCCCCCGTGCATTGGCGCTTGAACAGCGCACCAACATCCGAATTTTCATCCTCGAATGGAAGATAGTGCAGCTTCTCCACCTTCGGATGGTCGCGCAAAAATTCCGCGATTGCCAGAGCATTGCTGTTGGCGCGTTCCATGCGCAGCCCGAGCGTTTCAAGCGAACGACCGAGCATCCAGCAGGAATGCGGATCGAGCTGCGTGCCAATAGCGCCGCGCAATGCCTTGACCTGCCGAACAACGGCCTTCGCGCCCAGAACCGCTCCGGCAATCAGATCCGAGTGTCCGCCGACATATTTGGTCAGCGAATAGACCGAAAGGTCCGCGCCATGGTCGAGCGGCTTCTGGTAAACCGGCCCAAGCAAGGTATTGTCGCAGGCAATGATCGGTCGATGCCCCTGCTTTTGTTCGATTTTTTCCGCGACCCGCCGGATGGCGGCAATATCGACAATGCTGTTGGTGGGGTTGGCAGGCGTCTCGATCAGGATCACCGAAACGCGCCCTTTGGCAATGGCTTTTTCAGCCGCCTGCTCAATCGAGGCTTCATGCACGCCGTCAGCGAAGGCGACAGCCTCGACGCCGAAATTGAGAAACGTCTTGGCAAGGAGTGTCTCTGTGCCGCCATAGAGCGGTTGCGAATGCAAAATAACATCGCCGGGGCGCGCAAAGGCAAACAGCGTCGTGGCGATAGCCGACATGCCGGATGAAAACAGCGCGCAGCTCTCGGTGCCCTCATAGACGGCCAGACGGTCTTCAACGATCTCGCTGTTGGGATGATTGAAACGGGAATAGACCAGACCGGCACCCACACCAGCGGGCGGTTCCTTGCGGCCGGAAACGAAATCGAAGAAATCGCGCCCGTCTTCAGCCGTTTTGAACACAAAAGTCGACGTCAGAAATACCGGCGGCTTGACCGCTCCTTCAGAAAGTTCCGGGTCGTAGCCATAGTTGAGCATCTGTGTTTCAGGATGAAGCGGATGATTGCCCAACATGGTCTTTGAAGGCCGTGGCGCAGTCATGAATACCTCCTTGAGAAAACCCTCCCGTCCGTATTCGGACAGGAAGAGCTTAACAGAGGTTTCCGGGAATCTTCTTGCGTTGTTTCGCGCTTCCGCGAAATCGCTGCAATGCCGGAAGATGCCCGATAGAAATGCCTTCGATTACTTTATGACCAAGACCGGCACCGTGCTGAGCGACAGGACCTCCGCCGCCTGACTTCCGAGCAGCAGCTTGTTCACACCGCGACGGCCATGCGATGCAATGACGATCAGATCGGCATTCCTGGCATTGGCCGCCTCCACAATGCCCTGCGCCGGTGATTGATTCTCGATATGAACCGCTTCGGCACTGACACCGATCTCCGTTGCCTTGGCTTTGGCCTTCGTCAGGATTTCCGTGGCCGCCTTGGTGATAGCCTCACGATATTCCTGAAACGCCGCCGGGCTGGACGCCCATTCCGCTGCAACGACAATGCCATAAGAAGGCAACAGCTCGGTCACGGAGACGAAGGTCACCTTCGCTCCTGTTTCCTTCGCCAGCGCCACGCCCTGATCGACACCTTTTTCGGCAAGTTCCGATCCATCTGTCGCGATCAATATGTTCGTGTACATGCGTACTCTCCTGTTGCCTGATGTCCGATGATGCGCGCCTGCCTGTCCGGGCGCATTGACGCGGATCAATAGAGCTTCATTCAAGGCTAATACGCGTCCTTCCAATTACGATGGAATTTACTCCTAATTTTCACAATTATACAGAATAAATTTCCAAACTTGCCTAATCGAGCGCACATGCCCAACTATGCTTTTGCGCAGTTTCCTCTTAAACTTCGCGTGACAAAAAGGGAGATCACGCCATGAACAAGCCCCTGAACGAACCGCAAGCTGGCAAAACCGCAGGCCGTGGCCGCATTTACGATTCCATTCTCGACACGATCGGCAATACGCCTCTGGTGCGCATCGACAAGTTTGCCGAGGAAAAGGGCGTGAAAGCGAACCTTCTGGCCAAGCTGGAGTTCTTCAACCCTCTGGCCAGCGTGAAGGACCGCATCGGCCTGGCGCTGATCGAAGCGCTTGAACGCGACGGCAGGGCCGTGCCGGGCAAGACGGTTTTCGTTGAGCCCACTTCCGGCAATACTGGCATCGCGCTTGCCTTTGCCGCTGCGGCCAAGGGCTATCGCCTCATCCTCACCATGCCGGAAACCATGTCGGTAGAGCGCCGCAAACTCCTCAAGCTTCTTGGCGCCGAACTGGTGCTGACCGAAGGAGCAAAGGGCATGAAGGGCGCCATCGCAGAGGCGGAAGCCATTGCAGAAGGCAACCCGAACGCGATCATCCCGCAGCAGTTCGAAAATCCTGCCAATCCTGAAATTCATCGCCTGACGACCGCTGAAGAAATCTGGAACGACACCAATGGCGAAGCCGATATCCTGATCTCCGGCATTGGCACCGGCGGAACGATCACCGGTGTGGGGCAGGTCATCAAGGGGCGCAAGCCGTCTTTCAAGGTGATCGCGGTGGAACCGAAAGATTCACCCGTTCTCTCCGGCGGCACACCCGGTCCGCACAAGATTCAGGGCATCGGCGCAGGCTTTGCCCCCAAGACTCTCGATACCGGCGTCTATGACGAAGTCGTTCAGGTTTCCAACGAAGATGCTTTTGCCAATGCACGCCTGCTTGCCCGCATTGAAGGCATTCCGGTCGGAATTTCTTCCGGCGCTGCACTGACCGCCGCTGTCGAAATCGGCAAGCGTCCCGAAAATGCCGGCAAGAACATCGTCATCATCATTCCATCCTTTGCCGAACGCTATCTTTCAACAGCATTGTTCGAAGGTCTGGAATAATCCATCTGCCCCGTGAGGGCCAAAAACAAAAGCCAGAGCGGACAACCGTTCTGGCTTTACTTTTTCAATGCCGAACCGCTCGCCGGGCAAACGGAAGCTCAGGCACTCATATCAATGGTGCGTACGCGCAGCGCAAGCAGGACCTGGCCCGCGCATATAATGGCGCTCGGGCCTATAGCTCGGTGCGACGAACTCACGGATGACATTAACGCTGTCACGCAGCTGAACAAGAATGCTCATCGTCTTAACCTTCGTCAAAAACACGCTATTCGGAATGGATGCCCGTCATGCTCGTCCAACCGGGACGATAAAACGTTTTTCATTTCCGAACATCTTAATGAAAACTTTAACAATCAAAGATGAATAAGCCCTGAACTCATATGGTTAAGGGTAAGTTAATGGTAAGGATGTTCAAGCTTTTCCACAGCCCGCGAATTGTCGCCACAATTGAAAAAGGCCGGTTCGATCCGGCCTTTCATGCGCAGAAGAAGGAGCGACTTACCGCGTCGGGACCGGATGCTCACCGCGATAATCGTAAAAGCCTCGGCCCGCCTTGCGACCCAGCCAGCCAGCTTCGACATATTTGACCAGAAGCGGGCATGGGCGATACTTGGAATCCGCCAGCCCGTCGTGCAGAACCTGCATGATGGAGAGACAGGTATCGAGGCCGATGAAATCGGCGAGCTGCAACGGCCCCATCGGATGATTGGCGCCAAGCTTCATGGCCGTATCGATGGCCTCGACGCTGCCAACGCCTTCATAAAGCGTGTAGATGGCCTCGTTGATCATCGGCAACAGGATACGGTTGACGATAAAGGCCGGAAAATCCTCGGCAACGGTTATCGTCTTGCCAAGCGCGGTCACGAAATCGTTCGACTTGCGGAAGGTTTCCTCGTCCGTTGCAATGCCGCGCACCAGTTCGACAAGCTTCATCACCGGAACAGGATTCATGAAATGAATACCGATGAAACGCTCCGGGCGATCCGTTGTGGATGCAAGGCGCGTGATCGAGATCGATGACGTATTGGTCGCAAGGATCGCTTCCGGGTTCAGAACCGAACAAAGCTGCGCGAAAATCTTGCGCTTGACGGTTTCGTCTTCCGTTGCTGCTTCGATAGCCAGATCGACGCCTGCCAGATCCTCCATGGAATTTGCCGGACGAATGAGCTTCATCGCGGCTGCGCGCTGATCTTCCAGCAATTTGCCCGACGCAACCTGGCGCGCCATGTTGCCATTGATGGTGGCAATGCCCTTTTCCAGCCGGTCCGCTGCTGCATCATGAAGAAGCACATCGAACCCGGCCAGCGCGCATACGTGAGCAATCCCGCTGCCCATCTGCCCCGCGCCGACCACCCCTACCGTCTTGATTGCCACGATCACAACTCCTTCATTCAGCCGCCCCTCAACGGAGCCGACGCCGAGAGCATATGCTCTAACTTTTGTTTTTGCGCATTATCCAACGCAAAACCGCTTCGCACTTTTGCTGGAAATGCTCTGTCTCTACGCATTATCCAACGCAAAACCGCTTCGCACTTTTGCTGGAAATGCTCTGTCTCTACGCATTATCCAACGCAAAACCGCTTCGCACTTTTGCTGGAAATGCTTGAGTATACCAATTCTGTCCAAGACAAATACAGCCCTCATTCACGGAAAGGCAAAAACAGCGCTTCCGTCTATGAGGGCCCCAAATAGAAAGCGGCGGGACCTGCCCGCCGCGTTCTGATCGATCAAAGCGCTTTTTGCAGTTCCGGCAGCACGGTAAAGAGATCGCCGACGAGGCCGTAATCGGCGACCTGAAAGATCGGCGCTTCCTCGTCCTTGTTGATGGCGACGATCACACGACTATCCTTCATGCCGGCCAGATGCTGGATCGCACCCGAGATGCCGACCGCGATATAAAGGTCCGGTGCAACCACCTTGCCCGTCTGCCCAACCTGCCAGTCGTTCGGCGCATAGCCCGCATCAACGGCCGCACGGCTTGCGCCGACCGCAGCACCCAGCTTGTCGGCAACCGGCAGGATCACTTCCTGGAACTTTTCGGCCGAACCGAGTGCACGACCACCGGAGATGATGATCTTGGCCGAGGTCAGTTCCGGACGATCCGAATCCGAGAGCGCATTGCCAACGAAGCTCGACAGTGCCGGATCGGCAGCTGCATTGACGCTTTCAACCGCAGCCGAACCGCCTTCGCCTGTTGCGGAGAAGGAAGCGGTGCGTACCGTGATCACCTTCTTGGCATCCGTGGACTGCACCGTCTGGATCGCATTGCCCGCATAGATCGGACGCTTGAACGTGTCAGCCGACACCACTTCCATGATTTCCGACAACTGCATCACATCGAGAAGCGCTGCCACGCGCGGCAGGATGTTCTTGGCCGAGGTCGTCGCCGGGGCGATGATCGTGTCGTAATTGCCAGCCTGTTCCACGATCAGCGCTGCCATCGGCTCCGCCAGCTGGTTTTGCAGCGCATCGCTTTCGGCCAGCAGAACCTTGCGCACGCCTTTGAGCTTTGCCGCCGCATCGGCAGCAGCCTTTGCACCCTTGCCAGCCACCAGAATATCGACATCGCCGCCGATCTGGGCCGCTGCCGTCAGCGCCTTGGCCGTCTGGTCGGAAAGGGTTGCATTGTCATGTTCGGCAATAAGAAGAATAGCCATTTGTCTTGTCCCTTCCGATTTCTTTAAAGTACGCCGTCAGCCTTCAGCTTCTCGACCAGTTCTGCGACGGAACCGACCTTCACGCCAGCCTTGCGGCCGCCCGGCTCTTCGGTCTTCAGAACCTTCAAACGCGGTGCAATATCAGCGCCGAAATCGGCAGGCGACTTTTCATCGAGCGGCTTCTTCTTGGCCTTCATGATGTTTGGCAGCGACGCATAGCGCGGCTGGTTCAAACGCAGATCAACCGTGACGATCGCCGGAAGCTTAACGTCGATGGTCTGGAGACCGCCGTCGACTTCACGCGTCACCTTGGCCGAACCGTCGGCAAGCTCCACCTTGGAAGCAAACGTCGCCTGGCTCCAGCCAAGCAATGCCGACAGCATCTGGCCGGTCTGGTTGGAATCGTCATCGATGGCCTGCTTGCCGAGGAAGACGAGATCCGGCTTTTCCGCCTCGACCACGCCCTTCAAAACCTTGGCAACGCCAAGCGGCTCGACCGTCTCGTCGGTCTTGACCAGGATCGCGCGATCCGCGCCCATGGCAAGTGCGGTGCGCAGCGTTTCCTGCGCCTGTGCCGGGCCAACCGAAACCGCGACGATTTCCGTCACCTTGCCCGCTTCTTTCAGACGGATCGCCTCTTCAACCGCGATCTCGTCAAAAGGGTTCATCGACATCTTCACGTTCGAAAGCTCAACCCCCGAACCGTCTCCCTTTACACGGATCTTAACGTTGTAATCGACAACCCGTTTCACTGCGACAAGGACTTTCATCCGCGATTACCTCTTCAATGACTCTTGCAGCACGACTATGCCGCCGTGAACTCCCACCCGCATGTCAAAATCCGACATGAAAGCGGCACCGGCGCAACTTGGATGATGACGCAAATGCGCTGCCTATCCGCCGGGAACCGGCACGAAACCTAAAGACGGTTGACGTGCACGTCAATCAGGCATGAGCCGCTATATCGATTAAAATCAATTTATTCTGACAGGACATCATTCCGAAACTGCGCAACCCGACGCCTCCCTTTTTCATGTCGTTTACAAGCAGCGCGCCATGCTTTAGGTAACGCTCCGCAATCCGGTCGCAGCCTACCCGGTCAAAACAAGGAACCCTGACTTATGAAAACGCTCGTCGTCTGCTCCGGCGGACTCGATTCCGTTTCGCTTGCTTACAGAATAGCAACCGAACATCAGCTCACCGCCCTGCTCTCCTTCGACTATGGCCAGCGCCATAAAAAGGAGCTGGATTCGGCCAAAACCTGTGCCGAAAGGCTGGGCGTCCCCCACCAGATCATCGATATCACCAATATCGGCGCAAGCCTGACCGGATCGGCCCTTACCGACGATGTCGATGTGCCTGACGGACACTATGCCGAAGAAACGATGAAGATCACCGTCGTCCCGAACCGCAATGCGATCATGCTGGCAATCGCCTTCGGCGTCGCGGCGGCGCAAAAGGCCGAAGCGGTAGCGCTTGCCGTCCATGGCGGCGACCACTTCATCTATCCTGACTGCCGCCCCGGATTTATCGATGCCTTCCAGACCATGCAGAACCACGCACTGGACGGCTATGCGGACATAAAGCTGCTCGCGCCCTATGTGCATGCATCGAAAGCCGACATCGTTATCGACGGCGCAAAATATGGCACGCCCTTTGCGGCGACGTGGTCCTGCTACAAGGGCGGCGAACATCATTGCGGACGCTGCGGCACCTGCGTCGAACGGCGCGAGGCTTTCCATCTTGCCGGTATCGAAGACCCGACGCTCTATGAGGACCCGGATTTCTGGCGCGATACCGTAGCACAGAGGAACGTCTGATGTTTCGTATCACCAAGGAATTTCACTTTTCCGCCTCGCATCAGCTGACCGGCCTGCCAGCCGATCATCAATGCGCCCGACTGCACGGCCACAACTATATCGTGGAAGTCGAGCTTTCCGCGCCTGACCTGAACCAGCACGGTTTTGTCCGTGATTATCATGAGCTCGCGCCGTTCAAGCGCTATATCGATGATTGTTTTGACCATCGCCATCTCAATGATGTTCTGGGTCACAACCAAAGCACGGCTGAAACATTGGCACGGCATTTTTTCGATTGGTGCCATGCTCGCTGGCCGGAAATTTCCGCCGTGCGGGTCAGTGAAACGCCCAAGACATGGGCCGAGTACAGACCGTGACACACATACGAATCGCGGAAATTTTCGGGCCCACGATCCAGGGCGAAGGCGTGCTGATCGGCGAACCAACGGTTTTCGTGCGAACCGGAGGCTGCGATTACCGCTGCTCCTGGTGCGACAGTCTGCATGCCGTCGAAAGCCGCTTTCGCCACGAATGGAAACCGATGAGTGTCGAGGCAATTTGGGATGAAGTGACGGCACTTTCCCAAAACAAGCCGCTAACAGTGTCACTTTCCGGCGGCAATCCGGCCATTCAGCCCTTGGGACCTTTGATCGAGCATGGCAAAGCCGAGGGCTATCGTTTCGCGCTTGAAACCCAAGGCTCGGTTGCACAGGGCTGGTTCTCCGCGCTCGATACGCTGGTACTGAGTCCGAAGCCGCCCTCAAGCGGCATGAGCACTGATTTCGATGCGCTGGCGGCTTGTGTCGAGGTTGCAGGTACAGCGCCGCTAACAGTGCTGAAATTCGTCATCTTCGATGATGAGGATTATGCCTTCGCCAAAGACGTAGCCAGTCGACACCCGCGATTGCCGGTCTATCTCCAGCCCGGCAATCACACCCCGCCGCCGCCCGAAGCGCATGATGCCGCAATCGACATCGACGGCATCATGCGGCGGATGGAATGGCTGGTGGAAAAGGTGATTGCGGATGGCTGGTACGAAGCGCATGTCCTGCCCCAGCTTCACGTGCTGATCTGGGGCAACAGACGCGGTGTCTGATCAGCGGTTGGCGCCGGGCACCCAGAGCACGTCCTGCGCGCCGTTATTATTGACGGTTCGTGATGCCACGAACAGGAAATCGGAAAGGCGATTGATATATTGCAGGGCCTCTGCCGAAACCACCTCCCCCTCGACGCGGGCAAGTGCAACCATCAGCCGCTCGGCCCGGCGTGAAACCGTGCGCGCAAGATGCAGCGCTGCCGATGCAGGCGAACCGCCGGGAAGAATGAACGAGCGCAGCGGCTGCAAATCGGCATTGAGGAGGTCGATATCGGCTTCCACACGCGCGACCTGCGATGCGACGATGCGCAGCGGTTCGTAAGCGAGCGGCTTGCCGTCATCCGGCGTGGAAAGATCGGCTCCCAGGTCGAAAAGATCGTTCTGGATACGGCCCAGCATCGCATCAATCAGCGCATGGGGATTATCGTCGCCGCCAGTGTGAAGACGCGCCATGCCGATGCATGCATTGGTTTCGTCCACCGTGCCATAGGCTTCGACACGCAGATCCGACTTCAGCCGCCGCGGCCCGCTGGCAAGTCCGGTCGTGCCCTTGTCGCCTGTGCGGGTATAGATCTTGTTGAGCTTGACCATACCTACTGACCGTTTTTCACACGCGCGTAATAGATCGCCCCAACGATCAGGAGCACGGCGATGAACTGCAGGAAAACGCGCAGCTGCATCATCTTGTTGGAAAAATTGCCGTCACCGCCACGCATCATGTTGCGCAGGCCGATAATCAGAACGACAGCCACGGCAAACATGGCCACCATTGCCGCGCCCTTGAACAGAACGTCCATTTTACTTCCTTCCCATGCGCACTGTTCCTGACCTCATGACTGGTCGGACAGCATCCGGTAGAGCCAGCGCGCAGGCATCAGGCGCCGCGCCAGTGACCCAAGTTTCGCCGGTCTCGTCACCACATAATGCGGACGAGGACGCGGCGCCTCCAATGCATGAAGCAGTACAGCATAGACGGCTTCCGGTCCAAGCTTGTTCTTGGATTTTGTGCCGCCGCTTTCCAGTTTCGCCATCTGGCGCTGATAAAGCTCGCGATGAACCGAAGCTTCCATATCGATATTGGCCTTGGCGTGGCTCGCAGCATTATAGGTAAAACGCGAGGCAATGGGACCGGGCTCAATCAGCGACACATCGACACCGGAACCTTCCAGCTCCATGCGCTGCGCAAGCATCAGTCCTTCAAGCGCGAATTTTGACGCCACATAAGCGCCGCGCCATTTCATCGGCACCAGCCCCAGGATCGACGAGCAATGCACGATCCGCCCATGACCTTGTCGGCGCATGACCGGAACCACGCGCCGGGTGAGATCGTGCCAGCCAAAGAAATTGGCCTCGAACTGCTGGCGCAAGGCTCCGACCGGCAAGTCCTCTATCGCGCCCGGCTGGGCATAAGCGCCATTGTTGAACAAGGCATCGAGCTTGCCGTCAGTCTGACGCAACACCTCATCGGCAAGAGCAGCAATCGACTGCGGCTCCGTATAGTCGAGATAATGCGCCTCAATTCCCTTTGCCCTGAGCGCCGCAATATCCGCATCCTTGCGGGCAGTTGCAAATACGCGCCAGCCCTGACCGTGAAGCGCTTCGGCACAATAGGCGCCAATACCGGAGGAGCAGCCGGTGATGATGATACTGCGCTGTCGCTCCTGACCGGTTTTTGCCGAGGTCATCTGTCTGTTTCCTACTGCCGTTTCGCCAAGCTTGCTTGATTCGGAAGCGGTTTAAAACGGGGTCTGCCCTTGCAATCCGCAGACCGATGCTAGATTTAAGGCCTTGAAACACAGGCCAATGCTTCGGAGACAAATCTGCGGATGCGAAAAATCAAACGTTTTCTCCGTCAGATTACCTACGACGTCATCGGTCATTTCAGTTCGGACGACGGATGGGCTTTCGCCAGCCATATCGCGCTTTCCGGCCTGATGGCACTGTTTCCGTTCCTGATCTTCGCCACCACGCTTGCGAGTTTTCTCGGCACCAAGGAATTCGCCGATACGGCGGTGCATGTCATTTTCGATATGTGGCCATCGAACATCGCGGCCCCCATCGCCAATGAGGTGATGAACGTGCTGACCGTGCAGCGTAGCGGACTTCTGACCCTCAGCGTCATCGCGGCCGCCTATTTTGCTTCCAACGGTGTCGAAGCGCTGCGTATCGCGCTCAACCGCGCCTATCGCGTCACCGACCAGCGCTCGATCATTTTCTGCCGCCTGCAAAGCCTGGGCTTCGTTCTGGTCGGCACGCTGAGCCTGATGGCGATCAGCTTTCTGCTGGTTTTGGCCCCGCTTGCCGTGCGGCTTGCCGAACAATGGTTTCCCGATGTAGCGCCGTTCACGGGCACGATTTCCTTCTGGCGCTATACGGTGGCCGTGGCGGTTCTGGTTCTGGCACTGTTCATGGTGCATATCTGGCTTCCTGCCGGACGCCGCAGTCTCGGCGATATCCTGCCCGGCATTCTCATCACACTTGTCGCCTGGCTGGCGGCCGCGACCGCCTTTGCAAAATATCTCGAAACTTTTGCCACTTATGTCACCACCTATGCGGGCCTTGCCTCGATCATGGTGGCAATCGTTTTTCTCTACATGCTGTCGGCTATTTTCATCATCGGCGCTGAAATCAACGCCGCGATCATGAATTTCCGCAAACGCGAGCAGCAACCAGATCTGGTCTTGGAATAGTCAGCGCTTCATGGTCGTCAGGGCAACGCCCAAGGTCGTGACAACCATGCCGGCAATCTGGAGCGGACCGAGCGTCTCGCCGAAAATCAGATAGGCCATGATCGCCGCCGTGCCCGGCACGAGATAGAACAACGAGGCGACTTTCGACATCGCGCCTTCGCGGATCATCACCAGAAGCGCCAGAATGGCGCCGATGGAAATCGCCAGCGTCAGCCAGACCAGCGCAAAAATGAGCTGTGGCGACCAGATGATCACGCGGGTTTCAAAGCTGAAAGCACAGAGCGCCGTCAGGACGGCAGCAGCGATATACTGAACTGCCGTACCGGTTTTCAGATCACTGGTCGTGCCGAAACGCTTCTGCCAGACCGTGCCGGTGCTGATGGCAAGCACAGCGAAAAAAGCCGCCGCAAGGCTCTTGGGATCGACGCCGCTGCCTGCCGAAAACTTCGGCCAGACGACCATCGCCACACCGAGAAAGCCGATCAGCAGGCCCGTCCATTGGCGTCCGCTTGCCCTTTCGCCCAGAAGCATTGCCGCAATCAGCGTGGTGAGCATGGGTTGCAGCCCCGCGACCAGACCCGACATGCCAGCAGGCAGGCCGTGATGAACCGCCCAGAAAAGTGCTGAAAGATAAGCACCATGGATCAAACAACCGGCGATAGCCGCATGAACCAGTGTGGCGCCCTTCGGCCACACCGCCCGGCTCGCCAGCGCCCACAGCGTCATGATGACCGCCGCAATGGAAAACCGCACCGCCATGAAGGTGAACGGTTCCGCATAGGGCATGGACAATCCGGCCCCGATGAAGCCGGTGGCCCAGAGCAGAACAAACATAATGGGGAAGAAGCGCGCGGCCATAGCAAACTCTCTTATTTGCGCTCGCCTTATACCGCTTCGGCAGAAACACCTATCGCATAAATCTGATTGCAGCGTTCAATTTGCCAAAAGGCAGGCGTCGTTTTATTGAGAACGGATGACCATTGAAACCAATACGATCCGCATTCTCGTTGACGCAGATGCCTGTCCGGTGAAGGCTGAAATCTACCGTGTCGCCGAGCGGCATGGCCTGCCTGTGGTGCTGGTCGCCAACAGTTTCGTGGCGATCCCGCGTGATGCCGAACGGGTGGAGCGGGTTGTCGTCTCGGACAAGCTCGACGCCGCCGACGACTGGATCGCCGAAAATGCAAAGCCGGGTGCTATCGTCATCACCGCCGATATTCCGCTGGCCAGCCGTTCGCTCGAAAAAGGCGCATCGGTCATCGCGCCCAATGGACGCGTTCATACGCAAAGCACCATCGGCAACACGCTCGCTACACGCAATCTGATGGATTCGCTACGCTCTGCCGGAGAAATCACCGGCGGTCCCGCGCCATTTGCGCCGAAGGACCGGTCGGCGTTTCTGTCGGCGCTCGATCTCGCCATTGTGCGGTTAAAGCGCGCCGGTTTTACATCAGCTTGACCTGATCGTTGCAGTCGCAACACCAGCGCCGATCAGCAAGGTGCCGCCTGCGCGATTGAAAATCCGCAGGGCCCGCTCGCTGGCAAAGAAGCGCCGCGCCCGTGCCGCCGTCAGCGCATAGGCGAAGGCATTGAGGAAGGCGAGCACCAGAAATGTGCTTTCAAAGACCAGCATCTGGGTCAGAAAATCCCGATGCGGGCTGAGGAACTGCGGCAGAAACGCCACGAAGAAAGTGATGCTTTTCGGGTTGAGCGCCGTCACCAGCCAGGCATGAACCAGCATCCTAACCGGATGCACCTTGTCATGCCGGGCCTTGGCATTCATCGTGCCTCCGGCCCGGAACAGCTTGATGCCGAGCCAGACGAGATAGGCAGCGCCAATCCATTTAACCACCGTGAACACGGTTGCGGAAGCCGCGAGCAGTGCCCCGACCCCCAGCATGGAGAGCGTCATGGCCGTGAAATCGCCCAGCGCCACGCCCACAGCCATCGGAAAAGCCGTCTTCCATCCCTGCCCCAGCGCATAAGACACGACGAGCAGAACCGTCGGCCCCGGAATGATCAGAAGCACGATGGATGCGGCAGTGAATGCAAGCCAGACGTCGAGGCCCATGGGCTGTCTCCTTCGAAAAGGAGGAAGCCACCAATTCGCGCCGTTGTCGAGGATTAAAGTTTTTGCGCCGCTTCGATCAGTTTCATGGCGTCCGGCCCTTCCCATGGGGCGGGCCCGTTCATCGATGCGATCTGGCAGCCATCCTTATCGACCAGAAGCGTAACCGGCAGGCCGAAAGCGAGGTTCTTTCGCTTCAGTTCGTTGAAACTCGCCATGGTCGCATCCCGGTGCAGCGTGAGGTTCTTAATGCCGATCTCGCTTAGAAAACCCTTCGGCTTATCGTCGGAACCCGTGTCGATATTGATCGCCACGACATCGAAATCCTTGCCGCCCTTTTCGGCCTGCAATTTGTCGAGGGCTGGCATTTCCTCGCGGCATGGCGCACACCATGTTGCCCAGAGATTAACGAGAAGCGTCTTGCCCTTGTAATCGCCAAGCGTCATCTGCTTGCCGTCGGGGCCCGTGAAGGCAAGATGCGCGACGGAAATCGGCTTTTCGGCGGCGCGCATCGCAGCCACACTTCCGGTTGCCGCCGCATCCAGAGCCTTCAGCGCATCGGCTTTCAGAGCGCATTGGGCAGAAGCTTCATCATTTTCGGCAGAAACATTAGCCGCTACCACATTGCCAGAAGGCCGCTCCATCACGTATACCGCCACGATACCGGCAATGACACCGGCAAGGGCGGCAAGAAGGACGATCTTGCGATTTCCCGATTTCGTATGCTGTTCGGAATTCGCCTTTTCGTTGTCTTCTGCCATATCGCGTCACTTCTTTCCAATATTCCGCCAATTCGTCACTCGGGGCATATGAGCATGAGCGAACAAAAATCAAGCAACCAGATGTGGGGCGGCCGTTTTGCCTCAGGGCCCGATGCGATCATGGAAGAGATCAATGCATCGATCGGTTTCGACCGCAAGCTCTATGCGCAGGATATTCAGGGTTCGCTTGCCCATGCAGCCATGCTGGCAAAGACGGGCATTATTGCGGCGGAAGACCACAGAAAAATCGAGGACGGCCTCAAAACCATCCTGAAAGAAATCGAGGATGGCAAGTTCACCTTCTCGCGCAAGCTCGAAGACATTCACATGAATATCGAGGCGCGGCTGGCCGATCTGATCGGCCCTTCCGCCGGACGCCTGCACACCGCCCGCTCGCGCAACGATCAGGTGGCTGTCGATTTCCGTCTCTGGGTCAAGCAGGAACTGCAAAAAACTGCCGCCGCCCTCAAGAACCTGATCGAAGCTTTCCTTGAGCGCGCCGAAGAACATGCGGCAACCGTGATGCCGGGCTTTACCCATCTTCAGACCGCGCAGCCCGTCACATTCGGCCACCATTGCATGGCCTATGTGGAAATGTTCGGCCGCGATCTGTCCCGTGTGCGCGACGCCATTGAGCGTATGGACGAATCGCCTTTGGGCGCTGCTGCCCTTGCAGGCACCGGCTTCCCGATCGACCGTCACATGACCGCCAAGGCGCTCGGCTTCCGCGAACCAACCCGCAATTCGCTCGACAGTGTTTCCGACCGCGACTATGCGCTGGAGTTCCTGTCGCTTGCCGCCATCTGCGCCGGGCACCTCTCACGCCTTGCCGAAGAGATCGTCATCTGGTCGACGCCGCAATTCAACTTCGTGCGGCTTTCCGACGCCTTCTCCACCGGCTCATCGATCATGCCGCAGAAGAAGAACCCGGATGCCGCCGAGCTGGTTCGCGCCAAGACGGGCCGCATCAACGGCTCGCTGGTTGCGCTTCTGACCATCATGAAGGGCCTGCCGCTCGCCTATTCCAAGGACATGCAGGAAGACAAGGAACAGGTCTTCGACGCTGCCGAAAACCTGGAACTCGCCATTGCCGCCATGGCTGGCATGGTGCGTGACCTGACGATCAATGTGGCCGCGATGAAAAAGGCCGCAGGCTCCGGTTATTCGACCGCGACCGACCTTGCCGACTGGCTGGTGCGTGAACTGGGACTTCCCTTCCGCGAGGCCCACCATGTTACAGGTCGCGCCGTCGCTCTGGCAGAAAGCCGCAAGATCGATCTGGCAAAGCTTTCGCTTGAGGAATTGCAGTCGATCCATCCGGGCATCACAGATGCCATCTTCGGCTATCTGACGGTCGAAAAATCAGTGAAGAGCCGCCAGTCCTTCGGCGGCACCGCCCCGCAGGAAGTGCGCCGCCAGATTCGTTACTGGAAGAAGCGCATCGTAAAAGCCTGATGGCCAATTAACATGATGTCATGTGGAATCATCTCGCAAAGGGGTGATTTCACTTTCAGATATTATACGCTAGACCTAGCGTACACACATATTCCGGGAACCAAAGCTGATGACAGGCCGCTCCGCCATTTCTTCCGTGCTTCTGATCGCCGCGCTCGCGGCCACGCTCGCTGCTTGCGGTCGCAAAGGCCCGCTGGAGCTGCCGCCATCCGCCGTCGTGACGGACGAACAAGGTCACACCAAGCCTAAGCCGAAGGAAGACAAGCCGATCATCCTCGACAAGCTGTTATAAGTTTCTGCTGCAGGACCTTTTCCGTGAACCATTTCGAATATCGCAACGGCGTCCTTCACGCCGAAAATGTCAGCCTGCCTGAAATCGCACAGGCCGTCGGCACGCCTTTTTACGTCTATTCCCGCGCGACCATTGAGCGCCATTTCCGCGTATTCAGCGAAGCCTTCGCTGGCATGGAAACGCTGGTGACCTACGCGTTGAAGGCCAATTCCAACCTGGCCGTGCTGAAAACGCTGGCAAAGCTTGGCGCCGGTGCAGACACCGTTTCGGAAGGCGAGATTCGCCGGGCGCTTGCTGCGGGCATCCCGGCCAACAAGATCGTCTTTTCCGGCGTCGGCAAGACCCCGCACGAAATGGATTTTGCACTGGAAGCAGGTATCTACTGCTTCAACGTCGAATCCGAGCCGGAACTGGAAATCCTTTCAGCCCGTGCGGTAAAGGCAGGCAAGGTCGCATCCGTATCGCTGCGCATCAATCCCGATGTGGACGCGAAGACCCACGCCAAGATTTCAACCGGCAAATCCGAAAACAAGTTCGGCATTCCGCGCGTCAAGGCGCGCGAAGCCTATGCTCGTGCGGCAAGCCTGCCCGGCCTCGATGTGGTCGGCATCGACATGCATATCGGCAGCCAGATCATCGACCTGGAACCGTTCGACAACGCGTTTGCCCTGATGGCGCAACTGGTCAAGGAATTGCAGGCCGACGGCCACAATATCCGCCACGTCGATGTTGGCGGCGGTCTCGGCATTCCTTACCGTACCGACAATACGCCGCCGCCCCTGCCCGTTGCCTATGCTGAAATCGTCGCCAAGCATATCAAGCCGCTGGGCCTCAAGACCGTGTTCGAACCGGGCCGCCTGATTGTTGGCAATGCCGGACTTCTGGTGACGGAAGTGATCTTCGTGAAGGAAGGCGACGCCAAGAATTTCGTCATCGTGGACGCCGCGATGAACGATCTCATCCGCCCGACGCTTTACGATGCCTTCCACGACATCAAGCCGGTCGTTCTGCCGAAGGATGACGCCCCGCGTATCCGCGCCGATTTCGTCGGCCCGGTCTGCGAGACAGGCGATTATCTGGGGCTTGACCGGGAAGTGGCAAAGCCTGCTCCGGGCGACCTGATCGCCGTTTGCACTACCGGCGCTTATGGGGCCGTGCTCTCCAGCACCTATAACAGTCGCCTGCTCATTCCCGAAGTGCTGGTCGATGGCGACCGCTATCATGTGGTTCGGCCGCGCCGCACCTATGAGGAATTGCTGGCGCTCGATTCCGTGCCGGAGTGGTTATAAATTCCACCCGTACAATTATCATGGCAAAGCCTCGCCTTTGCCATGATGCGTGTTATCTTGTTGCGAGATGAAAACGCGATACACGCCAGAAAGCCCAGATGACGGATCGTAGCAACGACAGGAAAGACAGGTCGCGCGCCGCGCGGGATGCTGTCCTGCGGCTCTTTTCCGGGGAAGGTGCCGCCCTGCGCCGTTTGCGTCTGCGTGCATGTCTCTCTATCGGCTTCGAACGTTTCTGGCCTCTTATCCTGCCGCTGATTCTTCTTGTCGGCCTGTTTGCCAGCCTGAGCTGGTTCGGCCTGTTCGGCATGATGCCGCGATGGCTGCATATCGGCGTGCTGGCGCTGTTCGGCCTTGCCGGTCTCATTGCGCTCTGCCTGCCGTTTCGGTTTCGCTCCCCGACGGAAAGTGACGTTACAGGCCGCATCGAAGCGATCAACGGTCTTGTTCACGAACCGCTTGCCGTCCAGACAGGCCACATGGCAACCGGAGAACACGATCCGTTCGCTGTCGCCCTGTGGGGGGAACACCAGCGCCGCATGGCGGACCGGTTGAAAAATCTGCAATCCGGTCTGCCTTATACCCGTGTTCCCGAACATGACCCGTTCGGCATTCGCGCGCTGGTTGCCCTGCTTTTCGTAACCGCCTTTGCCTACAGCCTCAGCCCCAACAGCGGGCGCATTGCCGATGCATTTCACATCCGCCCCGGCGATGGCACAGCCGTTGCGCGCATTGATGCATGGGTGACGCCGCCACGCTATACCGGGCGCGCGCCGGTCTTCCTGACCGTCACGGATGATCGTGAGCAGGCCCCAATCAACGTACCGCAAGGCAGCATTCTCTCGGTCCGTGTGATCGGCGGCGGTTCTGAACGCCTGACTGCCACCGATGCAAAGGGCGAGCGCCGTGACGTGCAGCCGATAAATGCCGAGGAAGACCAGAAACAACCTGCAGAACAGGCTCTCGTCGATGAAAGCCGCAATTTCCGCTACGATTTGCAGCGGGATGAAACCCTGGCGCTTTCCGGCACCGATGCCCGCTGGAAGTTTTCTGTCACCCCGGATAATCCGCCGACGATCCGCTTCACGAAAGAGCCGGGGCACGCGCTGAATGGCACTTTGCAGCTCTCCTACCAGATCGATGACGATTATGCGCCGGTAAAGGCCGAAGGTGAGATTATTCCGCTCAACGATGACGAGGACGAGGAAGCCGCACCGCTTTACGATGCGCCGGAACTGTCGCTGGCGCTGCCGCGCCGCGGCGTGAGCGACGCCACGACGTCAAAGGACCTGACCGAACATCCATGGGCAGGCGAAAAGGTTGCGCTCACGCTGGTTGTGACCGATGCCGCAGGACAAACGGGCCGCAGTGAAACCAAGGTCATAACCTTGCCAGAGCGGCCTTTCAGCAACCCGCTTGCTCGCGCCATCGCGGAGCAGCGCCGGATTCTCGCGCTTGATGCGACGCAACGTGAGCATGTGCTCGACATGCTGTCGGCAATTACGCTACGTCCGGAAGAAACCATCAAGAATGCCGCCCATTATCTGGGACTGGTGACGATCCGCACCCGCCTTCGTCTGGCCAACAGCGATGATGCCCTGCGCGATGCGGCTGACTATATGTGGCAGGTCGCTCTCGGCATCGAAAATGGCAATCTTTCCGCCGCCGAGAGGCGTCTGCGACAGGCGCAGGAGGCGCTGAAAAACGCTCTTCAGAACGGGGCTTCGCAAGAAGAAATCGAGAAGCTGACCGCCGAACTGCGCAAGGCCATGCAGGATTTCCTCCGGGAATTTGCGCAGCGCCAGCAGCAAAATCCGAACGCACGCCGCGCCGCCCCCGACCCCAATGCGCGGATGCTGACCGAAAAGGACCTGCAGCGCATGATGGACCAGATCGAGAATCTGGCACGGCAGGGCTCGCGGGATCAGGCCGAACAATTGTTGTCGCAATTGCAGAACCTGATGGACAATCTGCAAATGGGACAGGCACAGCAGGGTCAGGGACAAGGTCAGCAGGGCCAACAAGGCCAGATGCAGCAGCAGATGAACAAGCTCGGCGAGCTGATGCGACGCCAGCAGCAGACCATGAACGAGACCTTCGATCTCGATCAGAAGATGCAGCGCCAGTTCGGCGGCAGCGATGGCGAAGGCGAATTCGGCGACAACATGTTCCCCGGCGATGACGGCTCCATGGGCGGTGAAGCCGAAAACGGACAAAACCAGAGCGGAAAGGGCGATGTTCCGCCTGATATGACGGAAGCCATGCGCAAGCTGCAACAGCAGCAGAAGGACCTCCAATCCGATTTGCAGAAGCTGATGGACGATCTGAAGGGCATGGGGCTGGAACCCGGCAAGGATTTTTCGGACGCCGGAAAATCAATGGGCAATGCCACGGATGCGCTTGGCCGCAGCGAAGGCGCGGAAGCAAGCGATCAGCAGGGCAATGCGCTCGATGCGCTGCGGCGCGGCGGGCGCGACATGATGCAGAAAATGCAGCAGGCCATGGGCCAGCAAGGCCAGGGGCAAAGCGGAGCCAACGGCAGCAAGGGCCGTGATCCGCTTGGCCGTCAGCAGGGTACCGGGGAGAGTCTTAACGACGACGTCAAAATTCCGGGCGAGATCGATATTCAGCGTGCGCGGGAAATTCTCGACGAAATCCGCCGCAAGCTCGGCAATGCGCTGACGCCGCAGATGGAAAAGGAATATCTGCAGCGCCTGCTAAAATTCGATTGATCTGATACCACAGGCGCCGGACGGGGTTACTCCATCACCCGGCCAACATAAGGCAGCTGGCGGAAAGCGTGTCCGACATCCATGCCATAACCGACGACAAAATAGTCCGGACATTCGAAAGCCACGAAATCGGCATCAAGATCGACCTTGCGACGCACACTCTTGTCGAGAAGAACAGCGATGGAAACATTGCGCGCCCCACGCTCCAGCATGAGTTCGCGCACGAATTTCAATGTCTTGCCGGATTCCAGAATATCGTCGATCAGCAGCACATCACGGTCGCGCACATCGCTGTCGATATCACGCAGCAGGCGAACTTCCGTGCTGGTCGTCCCCTTGCCATAGCTTGAAACCGTAATGAATTCCACATCGGGCTCCACACCGGCATCATGCATGGCGCGGATAAGATCGGCTGCAAAAATGAAGGAGCCTTTCAGGATCGAAATCGTCAGCAGATTGTGGAACTTGCGTTCGGCAATGGCCTTGGCGAGATCGAGATTGCGATCGGCAATCTCGTCCGGGCTAAAGAGCACTTCGATTGACTTGCCACCGACTTCGGGCATCTGCTGCTTCTCCTGATCGTTCGCTTTCGCGCAGACTTCGGCCCCGTCAAAGGTGCCGGAAAGGCACGCTCTATAGCATGGTTTGAAGAAATTGCACCCCATCACATGAAGATGCTCCGGCTTCTCCATTTCCCAGCGTCGAGAATTCATATAGCGTGGCATCCATGCATCCAGACATCATCGAACTGCGATCATTTTACGACACGACCCTCGGCCATCTCGCAGAGCGCGCGATCCGTATGGCATTGGCCGGATTGTGGGGCCATGTGCCGGGAGAGCGGCTCGTCGGCATGGGCTACAGCCTGCCCTATCTCGACCGGTTCAGCGCCGATACCGAACGCACTTTCGCCTTCATGCCGGCAGGCCAGGGAGCCGTCGCCTGGCCATCGGCTGAAAAAACGGCAACGGCGCTCGTTTTCGATGAGGAACTGCCGCTGCCCGATTCCTCGATCGATCGCGTACTGATGGTGCACGCTCTGGAATATGCGGAAAACCCGACAGAAACGCTAAAAGAGATGTGGCGCGTCCTCGCCCCCAATGGGCGGCTCGTCATCGTGGTGCCGAACCGGCGCGGCCTGTGGGCGCGCTTCGAGCATACGCCTTTCGGCAGCGGGCGCCCTTACAGCCGCACCCAGCTCGCCACCTTGTTGCGCGAGGCGAATTTCACCGTCAGCACGGTGAGTGACGCCCTGCATTTTCCGCCCGCCACGCGCCGTTGGATGATGCGGCCCTGCCTTGCGCTGGAAGGCATGGGACGGCGATTGTGGCCGGTCTTTTCAGGCGTTCTTGTGGTGGAAGCGCAGAAGCGGCTCTATCAGGGACTGCCTGTCGCCCAGCGCTCGTCGCGCCGTGTCTTCGTTCCTGTTCTCGCACCGCAGGGAACACCTGTCGGGGGATTGCGGAAAGCCTCAGCGCGACTGCACACACCGGAACATAAAAACTAGCACATTTACGCATCAACGCCCGCAAAAACGTACAGTTGCGGCAATCCACACCTGTCACCGGACAAGGTTTTTCTCGACTTGGACGCAATGGCGGGATATGCCCCATCATACCTTCAACATTGACCTTTTGGCGGAGCCAAAATCATGACCGATACGCAGAACCTTACCCGTCCCCAGCCCAAGGCAGGCCTGCTCGACATCGCAGCCTACGTACCCGGCAAGGAACATGTGGAAGGCGTTGCCAAGGTCTATAAGCTCTCCTCAAACGAAACGCCGATGGGTCCGAGCCCGCATGCTATCGACGCCTATCGACACGCGGGCGAAAGGCTGGAGCTTTATCCCGACGGGCAGGCGCTCGCGCTGCGTCAGGCAATTGCCGAAACACAGGCGCTCAACGTAACGAATATCCTGTGCGGCAACGGCTCCGATGAGCTGCTCGGCCTGATCTGCCAGACCTATCTTGCTCCGGGCGACGAAACCATCATCACCGAGCATGGTTTTGCCGTCTACAAGATCCAGACGCTCGGCACTGGCGCAACGCCGGTCACGGTCAAGGAAAAGAACGAGCGTATCGATGTGGACGCCATTCTGGCTGGCCTCTCGCCGCGCACGAAGATTGTCTTCATCGCCAATCCGGCCAATCCGACGGGCACCTATCTGCCTTTCGAGGAGGTTCGTCGCCTTCATGCCGGATTGCCCAAGCACGTGCTTCTGGTTCTCGATGCGGCCTATGCCGAATATGTACGCCGCAACGACTATGAATCCGGCCTCGAGCTCGTTTCTTCCAACGAGAACGTGGTCATGACACGCACCTTCTCGAAAATCCATGGGCTGCCGGGCCTGCGCATCGGCTGGATGTATGCGCCCTTGCACGTCATCGATGCCGTCAATCGCATCCGCGGGCCATTCAACATGAATTCTGCCGCCATTGCCGCCGGTGCGGCCGCGATCCGTGATCGCGCCCATGTCGAGACGTCGATTACCTACAATGACAAATGGCTTGGCTGGCTGACCGAGGAATTTACCAAGCTTGGGCTGCGGGTAACGCCTTCGGTCACGAATTTCCTGCTGATCCATTTCCCCGATGATGCCGCGCATTCGGCGGACAAGGCCGACGAATGGCTTTCCAGACGTGGTTATATCCTGCGTCGCGTCGGCGGTTACGGCTTCCCCAATGCATTGCGCATGACGGTTGGACCGGAAGAAGCCAATCGTGGCGTCGTCGCTGCCCTGACCGAATTTTTGAAGTAGAACAATGTCCACGGTTCATTTCGACAAGATCGCCCTGGTCGGCATCGGCCTTATCGGTTCATCGCTGGCGCGCGTCATTCGGCGTGAGAAGCTCGCCAATCACATCGCCATCGCCACGCGCAGCAGCGAAACACTGAAGCGCGCCGAAGAACTGGGGCTTGGCGACAGCTACACCACGGACAGCGCCGAGGCCGTCAAGGATGCCGATCTCGTCATCGTGTCTGTGCCGGTCGGCTCGTCAGGCACTGTCGCGCGCCAGATCGCGGCAAATCTCAAACCCGGCGCCATCGTCACCGACGTTGGCTCCACCAAGGCTTCCGTGATTGCGCAGATGCAGCCGGAACTGCCCGGCAACGTGCATTTCATTCCCGGCCACCCGCTGGCAGGCACGGAATATTCCGGTCCGGACGCAGGCTTCGCTGAGCTCTTCACCAATCGTTGGTGCATCCTGACACCGCTGCCCGACACGGATGAAGCGGCACTGGAAAAGCTGAGCGACTTCTGGATCGCCTGCGGCTCGCGGCTTGATCGCATGGACCCGCAGCACCATGATCTGGTGCTGGCCATCGTCTCGCATTTGCCGCACATCATCGCCTACAACATTGTCGGCACGGCCAGCGATCTGGAACAGGTGACGAAGTCGGAAGTCATCAAATATTCCGCTTCCGGTTTCCGCGATTTCACCCGTCTGGCCGCATCCGACCCGACGATGTGGCGCGACGTATGCCTGCACAACAAGGATGCCATCCTCGAAATGCTCGGGCGCTTTTCGGAAGACCTTGCCTCGCTGCAGCGCTCGATCCGCTGGGGCGATGGTGAAGCGCTGTTCGACCTTTTCACGCGCACGCGCGCCGTGCGACGCGGCATCATCGATGCGGGTCAGGAAGTGGATGCACCGGATTTCGGACGTCAGGCCGCGACGCGCGCATAGGGCGGCACATACTGCCCTACTGCCTTACTCCCCTATTCCCTTATTCCCTTAAAGCGCCGGCAACCTTCCGAGAGGAATAAATCCGGCACTGACCTTGCCCTTGCGCACGGCGATCTCCATCACGGGATTGCCGTTTTCGTCCTTGGGCATGGCCGAGAGAGCAAACAGAACCGTCGCGATATTGCCGCCCTGTTCGGGGAATGCTGTCTGTCCCGCCTGCGCCAGCGATTGCGGATTGACCAGCGTAAGCTTGACATCGGCTTCGATCAGCCCGTCCGCATCGACCGAAAACGGTCCCGCAACAGAAACCATGGCCCCATTGGGCATGGACAGGAACGCCTGATTGACCGTGCCGGAATGGCCGCGCAACCGCTGGTGAAAAGGCGTATCGCTCCTCGCGAGCAGCGTGGCGGCATCGGATACGTCAATATCGGCCACACCGTCAATTTCAGGACTGGCGGTATTGCCAATCGCCGCCTTGGCAAGCTTCAATCCAGCAAAGCGTCCATTGATCTTCAAGGCGCCATCCGCCTCGCTCATGCGGAAATCCATCTGCTCGAGCGTGCTGAGAGGCTCCGTCTTCGTGGTTTCGGTGCGAAGGCCAACCGTGACCTCACGCGCAGCCAGTTCGATTTCGGTCGGAAATGGACGTGCCAGCCGGGTGTTGGAAGTAAACCTGCTCCAATTGACCTCAAGCGGCTCCAGCCCCGGAAATTCGATGAAGGCAGGTCCCGTCAGGTCATTTGACAGAGAACGCGGAGCATAGACCGGCGACCCGGACGTGAACCGCCCGGCGCGAAACGACATGCCTTCGGAAGGGCGCTGCCAGGAAATGCTGTCACAGATGACATTGACACGCAGCGGATAGCCGCCCATGCGCAGGTCTTCGCATTTCACGCCCACACCTTGGGCGGCAAGCTTGGCCATGTCGGCCCTGGCGCGCGCTTCAAGCCTGTTTGCGATATAGAACCACCCCGCCGTATAGCCGGCGATCAGGACGACCAGAATGACGATGAGCGCGATGGGACGCTTTCTGGCCTTTGGTGCGTTCATTCCACTATGCGCCATTTCAAAAGCCTTGCATGAATCAAACAGTTGTTTCGAAGAGCCTCGCCGCAGGATTCAGATCGATACCCAAACCCGCCCTATTTTGCTCCTCCCGACTGTTGGCCATATTATGGCAGGAATGTGCCTTTTGAAGTGGCGAAGAAGAAAAAACAAAGGATATCCGTTGATTACCGGTGGAAATCGGCGTTCACTAAACAATATGGATACCCTCATGACCACAGCTTTCAATGACAGGCGAATGAACGATTTCTGGGTTTTCGGTTATGGATCGCTGATGTGGCGACCGGGTTTTGCGCATGTGGAGACCGTACGTGCGCGTCTTTACGGTTACAGGCGCAGTCTATGCATCTATTCGCATGTTCATCGCGGAACTCCCGATCAACCGGGACTGGTTCTCGGGCTGGACGCCGGCGGCTCCTGCCTCGGTATCGCCTTTCGCGTGCCCGGCGACATGACCGGCGAAGTCATGACCTATCTGCGCGAACGTGAAATGTCGAACCACGTTTATCACGAGAAGCATCTCCGTCTGCGCCTTGCCGACGGTCGCAGTGTCGATGCGGTCACCTATGTCGCGGACCGCCGCCACATCCAATATGCCGGATCGCTGTCAGCCGAGAACGCGGCGGCAATCGTCGCGTCCGCCCGAGGTGATTCAGGCGCCAATGTGGATTATGTCGTCAACACGCTTCAGCATCTGCGCAATATGCGGGTACGCGATCACTGGCTGGAGCATGTCAACGATCTCATTCACCGCAATATCAACCAGAATTCGATTATTTAAGCGGCTGGAAGCAGACAGAACGCTTCTCAAAATTCCTGCGCTCCAATGCTCAGCCCTTGTTCTTGACCGATGCAACCGCTACATCTCGGCCAATTGGCAAGGAGGCCTCCATGATCGCATTGTTCCGCACCATTGATTTGGCGCTCGATATCTACACCTATATCATTATTGCGAGTGCCATCTTCTCATGGCTCTATGCGTTCAATGTCGTCAATTCCGGCAACCGTTTCGTGGCGTCGATTGGCGAGTTTCTCTACAAGGTGACAGAGCCTGTCCTGCGCCCGATCCGCAATATTCTGCCCAATCTCGGCGGCATCGACATTTCTCCGATCATCCTGCTTTTGATTATCTTCTTCATCCGCCAGTTCATGTGGACGACGCTGCTGCCGCTTTTCCTGTAAGCGCATCATAAGCAAGCCTTAAAACAAAAGCGCCCGGACATTGCCGGGCGCTTTTGTTTTCAATAGACCGGATAGCTATCGCTTACTTGCCCTTGGCGCGTTCGATAGCTTCGACGATGAACTTGCGAGCGTAATCTTCATCGCCCCAGTCGCCGATCTTGACCCACTTGCCGGGTTCCAGATCCTTGTAGTGTTCAAAGAAGTGCGCGATCTGCTTCAGAGTGATCTCCGGCATATCGGTATAGTCGTGAATCTTTTCGTAGCGGCGCGTCAAGTGCGGCGACGGAACAGCGATAATCTTCTCGTCCTTGCCGGAATTGTCTTCCATGACCAGAACGCCGATCGGGCGCACGTTGATCACGCAGCCGGGAACCAGCGGACGGGTGTTGCAGACGAGAACGTCGATCGGGTCGCCATCTTCCGAAAGCGTATGCGGCACGAAGCCGTAATTGCCCGGATAGGTCATTGGCGTGTAGAGGAAGCGGTCGACAATGAGGGCGCCGGCCTTCTTGTCCATCTCGTACTTGATCGGCTGGCCGCCGACAGGCACTTCAATGATGACGTTGACGTCTTCAGGAGGATTGGAGCCGATGGAGATGGCATCAATATTCATGATGTGTCCTTTCGTGTCGGGCCCTGATAACGGGTTTCAAGATTGTGTGCAAGAAAAACGAAAGTTGAAGAAAACGCGGTGAATTGTCGTTCTCGCAATGCAATTGAACGTGATCAGGCCGTTAACATGCTGTGAGGGTTAGGCACCGAGCTCGTTCAGTCTTTGAACGGCGGTCGGCGGCATCGGGGGCGGGTTGGGATCGCGGCTGGCCGCGATCAGAAATTCATCGCAAGCCGTCTCGGTCGTTTCGATCAGCCGCTTGAGGAATTCCTCTTTCGGCAGGCCCGGCGGAATGGGCGGCAGAATACGAGCGCGAATGGTTCCCGGATAACGCAGAAACTTGCGGCGCGGCCAGTAAAGGCCTGCATTATGTGCTATTGGCACCACCGGCAGATTGAGCGCTTCATAGAGATGGACAATGCCATATTTGTATTGCGGCGGAGCGCCCGGCGCACGGCGCGTTCCCTCGGGATAAATGAGAATCTGGCGACCGTCCGCAATCGCCCTTTCCGCTCCCTTGGTGATGGAGTGCAGCGCCTTGACCCGGGACCCGCGATCCACCGGGATCATCTTCATCTTGGCGATATACCAGCCAAAAAGCGGAATGAGCATCAATTCCCGTTTCAGGATCAGCACGGGATCATCGAGATAGGGCAGGAAAGCGTAGGTATCCCAGGCCGACTGGTGCTTTGGCGCGCAGATATAGGCGCCTTCAGGAATGTTCTCCAATCCCTCGACCACACAGTTGGTTCCGGCAATATGCTTCTGGAGCCAGAGATTGACCCGCGCCCACAGCTTCGGCACGATCCAGGCCTTCTTGCGGGGCAACAGGAAATAAAAGGGCGTATAGACGATCATCTGAACGATTGTGCAGATATAAAACGCCGCATTGAACAAGATTGAGCGCAGGTAGAGAAGCATCAGTCGGCGGAGACCCTGGCTAAAGCATTTTCGTTTCCGGCTTCCGGCGAACGATCACGCACGAATTCTGGACTTTCTTCGGAAAGTGACGGCACCGATATATCAGGAAGATCGGCTATTTCCATCAGGAAATCGTAATCCGATTGAGAGATCAGTTTTCCGCCGTCGCGCTTTGCGCGGGCTGCGTTCCAAACAACCCGCTTGCGCCCACACGGACTGCGGCGCCCAGATACTTCACATATTCGATGAAGAGCACGCGCAATGTGTCGCCTTCGGCAATCCAGCTATGCTCGTGGCGTTCTCCGTTCACGACCGGATAGGGAATGAACTCGACATCCTTCATGCGATAGGACATTTCCAGCGTGCTGCGTGGAATATGATAGTTGTTGGTGACCAGGATGACGCGGCGATAGTTGTTCGTGCGAATCCAGCGTTCGCTTTCGGTCGCATTGCCGATGGTGTTGAGCGCCGATCGGTCGAGATCGACGCAGCAGTCAAACAGGCTCTGATCGGCATGGGTCGCACGCTGCAGCGCCTTTTCATTGGTCGCCGGATGAACGCCGCTGATCAGGAGCCGCTTTCCTCGCTTGTCCTTCAGGAGATTGACGGCAGCCTGAATTCTGGACTGGCCGCCAGTCAGAACGATGATCGCATCGGCAGGCTCGTCAATGACTGGCGGCTGCATGCTGGTAACCTTTTCACCAAACACGACGAAGCCGACGAGGAACGCCAGAAGGATAGCAAAGAGAACGATGGAAACCGGCTGAAAACGTCTGAACATGCGCATCATGACAGACCATAGGAAATTACCGGACGCAAGTGCAAAAGATTGCAGGGAAACGCGGTTCCGGCTTCGCCGCCAGACCACATCTCCCGTGGAAAATCCGTTTGCTGCCTGCTTCTGTGCCACTGCATCATCATGCGACCGTCGCCCACCCGATAGCACTTGCGGGATTCGCGCACCATCTCTTCTTCCATCATAGCCGGCATTGCGGCGAGAAGTCGGAGAAGCGGTGGAAAATCTCGCTTTGAAAGCGCCTGTATCGGAGAAGGTTCTCATTCGGAGCGCACCCCCGGACCGTCCATGGTGGCGAGCTGGCGGATTACCGTCAGCCGGCTGGTCAGCATGGTGAGAAAACTCACCAGAATGATAATGATGCCAGCCCCGATATAGCCGTCCCGCCCGATAGCGAAATTACCGAACATGGCAGCCGCCTGATCGCCTTCAGGCGTCGCCATGTGGCTCGATGCCCACCAGGAAAAGATCAGGAAAACCAGCATCGCCGCTGCTCCTCCGCACAGTGCTCCCTTCAGCGCCGTGCGGAAGAAATGCCATTCAAACTCGCGCGCCACGAATTTTGATTCGGCGCCGATGAAATGCAGCACCTCGATAATGTGGCCATTGCCGGACATCGCCCCGCGCGTGGCGAAGATTACGGTCAGAACGGTCGCCGCGATCACAAGCGACAGAACCCCTGTACCCACGAACACCGTCGTATGTGCCATGGAGACCAGCCTGTCGACCCAGGTCCGATGATCGTCAAACGTCGCAGCCGGAATGGCGCGTGTGATTTCAGCCCGCATGGTTTCGAAATCAGGCGGGGCAGTCTCATCAATCGTCACCACGACCAGCCGCGGCACGGGCAATTCATCGACATTGAGGCCGCTGCCGAGCCACGGTTCAAGCAGCCGCGCGGTGGCCGCCTTGTCGATAATGCTGGTGCCCTTCACACCGGCAAAGCCGCGCGCGATCTCGCTTGCCTCAGCCAGCGCCTTTTCCATGTCCTGTCCGTCGACTGGCCGGATCTGGATCGTGGCCTCGCGTGCGATCTGGCTCTGCCATGCAGCCGCCGAGGCGCGAACAAGCGTCACGCCGCCCATCGTCAGACATGCCAGGAAAGTCATGATGGCGATCACGATGACGAGTGCCGTGCCGGTCACACTGCCGTCGGGAACGATGGGGCTCGGTCCCTGGCGTTTCCGGCGCTTGCCGATACGAACGAGCAGCATGTCCTTGAGGTCCTCGAAACGGACCCGGACATCCTCCAGCTTGCGTTGCAAGGCGTTCTTTGCATCAATCATAGATGTCGAGCCGCCCATGTTCGAGGATCATGCGCCGCGCATCGACCTGATCCATCAGGGACAGATCGTGGGTCGCGATGATGACAGCCGTGCCCGAGCGGTTCAGCTCGGTGAAAAGACGCAAGAGACGCTTTGCAAGCGGCGGATCGACATTGCCGGTCGGCTCGTCGGCGAGAAGCAGTTCCGGCTGATCGATCAGCGCCCGCGCGATTGCGGCGCGCTGCTTTTCACCGCCCGAAAGAACCGGCGGCAAGACATTCATGCGGTCGCCCAGCCCTACCCAGTGCAGCAGCTCTTCCACCTCATGACGATAGGTCGCCTCTTCCTTTCCGCGCACGCGCAGCGGAAGCGCCACATTCTCGTATGTGGTCATATGGTCGAGCAGGCGAAAATCCTGAAACACGATACCGATGCGGCGGCGCAAAAGCGGGATTTCCGCGTGATTGAGCCGCGCAACGTCCTTGCCAAAAATATTGATAAGACCGCGCGTCGGCTTCAGCGCCATGAAGAGAAGGCGCATGAGCGAAGTCTTTCCCGCCCCGGAAGGGCCGGTCAGGAACTGGAATGAACGCGGCGGAATATGGAGACTGACATCGCGCAGGATCTCAGGACCCATTCCATATCGCAGGCCGACATTCTCAAAACGTATCACCGGCTGTTTCTCTTAAATTGCCCGTACGCTGACAGGCGCACGGATGACATCGATATCAGATCGACCTTTATCCCCTATGGTTAATGTTTGGTTAAATCCCGACCCATGTACTCGAAAAAAGTAAGGGTCCGCAGCTGTAGCCAGAAAGCATTAACCATTATGAGCCAGTGTGTGGCATCGGCCGAAGGAGCGAAAAACGCAAAGGAAGATGACGTCATGATGGCGAAACACCCATCGACAGCGCAGATATCGCGTGCGTCTTCGCGTGGAAAAATTCCGGCGCCATGGTTTGTTTCTGATGAGGGGGCGGTCGAGGACGCCGAATTCGAAACCATCCTCCCGGTTTCGCCTCGCCCAAAACTCCTCTCCTCCGTCATTTCGCAAAAGCCGCTCGCTTCGCGCAAATTCCTGTCGGAAACCGGTCCGGCTAGCGATTGGCCCGGATTCGGGTATTGGGTTTTCGTCGCTCTTTGCGCGACCACGGCTTTCTGGATCGCAGGGGGATATACGCTGCTTGCCGACAAGCCCGCTTCCGGCGGACAATCGATGCTGCCACTCGTTTCGGCGCTTCAACTGACCAATCTCAAAACCAGCGTCGGCGTGCATGACAAGGGCGATATTCTGAATGTCGGCGGACGCATCCGGAACACGACATCCGAAGAACGCGCCACGCCGCCGCTGATCGTCATGATTACCTATAGCGACGGCAGCAAACGCGAACGCCGTCTGGCGCCCGGGGAAACAATCTTGAAACCAGGTGCTTATATCGACTTCGAAACCTTGCTGCCGGCGCTGCGCGGCACCGTCGAGAAAATCGATGTGCGACTGGCTTCTCCGACCTGAAGTGGCAGGTTACTGCCAGCAGCCGAGGTTGCGGCCCTTGAGATTATGTGAGTCGATTTCGACCACGAGGCGCGGGTCTTCACGCAGCAGAACCAATGTGGTGCGCTGTTTGAGATCGATCTTCTGCCAGCCTGCGCACTCGGTCGGCATTGGCGTGCTGTCGATCTTCACCTTCTCCGTCCATGCCGTCGCCGTGCAGCCCGACAGAGCTGCAACAATGGGAACGACCTTGACCGCTCCTGAAACGAGCCTTTGCGTTTTCGTCCCACGATGAGTGTTCAAGGCTGACAACTCCAATCTGCCCCGCGAACCACCCGCCAATCGCTTTTGCGCTGGAGAGCGTCGCCCGTTCGACATCTGTGCTTATAACGTGCCGCGCCCCCTTTCCGCAATATAGCCAGACGGGTTCGACGGCTTTAAAAAACTCCCGTCAGGCGACGTTGAATGTCCACCAGAACCCGAATTAGAAGAGATATAAAAGCAAGTTCGAATATAAGAAGAATAGCCTCCCTGTTTACTGAGATGAGGGGATAAATCCACAGAAAACAAACGCCTTCGATCAAGTTAAACATGATTGTCGAAAGAAAAAGGTGATTATATGCTTCTTGCTAAATGATTCGCATGCGGCAGTTTCACTACACCAACCCTGGGGATTTCCATGCTGAACAAATTGTCGGCTGAATTTTTCGGAACATTCTGGCTTGTATTCGGGGGTTGCGGCAGCGCCGTCCTCGCCGCAGCCTTTCCTGAACTGGGCATCGGCTTTCTCGGCGTTGCCTTCGCCTTCGGTCTGACGGTCCTGACCATGGCTTATGCCGTTGGCGGTATTTCCGGCGGCCATTTCAATCCCGCCGTCTCGCTGGGCCTCGTCATTGGCGGCAGGCTTCCGGCAAAGGACCTTATCCCGTACTGGGTTGCACAGGTTCTGGGCGCAATCGCTGCTGCAGCGGTGCTCTATGTCATCGCTTCCGGCAAGGCGGACTTCACCGCGGGCGGCTTTGCCTCCAACGGTTACGCCGAACTCTCGCCCGGCGGCTACAGCCTGACGGCAGCCCTGCTTATTGAAATCGTCCTCACGGCGTTTTTCATCATCATCATTCTCGGATCGACCTCTTCCATCGCTCCGGCTGGTTTTGCCCCGATTGCCATCGGTCTTGGCCTGACCCTGATCCACCTGATTTCGATCCCGGTCACCAATACGTCCGTCAATCCGGCTCGTTCGACCGGCGTCGCTCTATTTGCCGAAACCGCAGCACTCGGTCAGCTCTGGCTGTTCTGGGTTGCACCGCTCGTCGGCGCAGCTATCGGCGCGATCATCTGGAAAGGCCTTCTCGGCAAGGATTGATCCAGAACGACAACACGATGAAAGGCCGGTTCAAGCCGGCCTTTTTCTTTTCAACGGCGTTTCTCTCAATACGGACAGCAGGTCGCAAAAAGTGGTTCCGATCATGGGAAGGATACTGTAAGTAACATCTATCTTGTTGTTGTTGCGCATTATCCGAAGCAAACCGCTTCGCAGTTTTTGCTCGGAAATGCTTTAGATGTTGTGAGAAATGCCCTCCTCCACCGATGCTTCTTCTGCGGATCGTTATGCCGCGTTCCGGCACTCTGCCTTTAAAAAATACTGGGGCGCCCGTTTCCTGAGCGCATTTGCGGTTCAGATCGTAAGCGTGTCGGTTGGTTGGCAGATCTATGATCTCACCCGCGACGCCTTCAATCTGGGCATGGTCGGGCTGGTGCAATTTCTACCGGCCCTCTTGCTGGTTCTGGTAACCGGTGCCGCTGCCGACCGCTTCGGCAGGCGTTTCATCATGGGACTTTCGCTCATTCTGGAAAGCGTGGTGACCGCAATACTGCTCGGCTTGACCCTCGCCGGCCTGTTCGAGCCCCTCACTGTTTTTGCCGCACTGACAATTTTCGGCGTGGCGCGCGCATTTCTCGGACCCTCTTCAGCATCGCTGGTCGTCAATCTCGTTCCAACCGAGGATTTCGCCAATGCCGTGTCGTGGAATTCATCGGCATGGCAAGTGGCCACGATCGTCGGTCCAGTTGCCGGTGGCCTTCTTTACGGCATTTCGCCGGTAGCGGCCTATTCCGTTGCAACGGTCTTCCTGCTGATTGGCTCGTTTCTGATCTTTTCCATTCCAAAGCCCAAGCAGCACACACTTGCCGAACAGCGCTCGCTGACAAGCATGCTGGCGGGCTTCCGCTATATCTGGAAGGAAAAGATCGTTCTGGGCGCGATTTCACTGGACCTGTTCGCCGTTCTCCTCGGCGGAACGGTGGCCCTGTTGCCCGTCTATGCGCGCGACGTTCTCGATCTCGGCCCCTGGGGCCTGGGCCTGCTGCGCTCCGCTCCCGGCATCGGCGCTGTTCTGACGGCAATCTGGTTGGCCGGGCATCCCATCCGCGATCATGCGGGCCGGGTGATGTTCGTATTCGTCGGCCTCTTCGGCTTCTTCAATATTATCTTCGGTGTCTCGACGCTGACCTGGCTGTCCGTCATTGCCCTGGCGCTTGCCGGTGCCGCCGACATGATCAGCGTCTACATTCGCGAAACGCTGATGCAGCTGTGGACGCCCGATCACGTGCGCGGTCGCGTCAACGCGGTGAACATGGTCTTTGTCGGCGCATCGAACGAGCTGGGCGAATTCCGTGCCGGTCTGATGGCGGCCGCCATTGGCGCTGTTCCCGCAGTCGTCATCGGCGGATTGGGATCTATCGCCGTCGCCATTGCCTGGGCAGCGATGTTCCCGCAATTGCGCAAGGCCCGCCACTTGCAGGGACGAACCTGAGCCTTCGCAACACAGCAATCCGTCAGGACGCAGGCGTGCTGCGGTTCGCCTTGTCCATGCGGTCCTGAATGGCGTTGCGGTCGTCTTCGCGAATGCCGACGAGTTCGGCAACCCTCCACATCACATCCGCCTCGACTTCACTCACCTTGCCATCGGCATAGACCATGTCCCACATCAGGGCGACCAGATCGAGCCGGGCCTGATAGTCGAGCTGCCGCTTCAAAACCGAGGTAAAATCCGACAGGTCGACGGCTTCCTGATCAGCTTTTTCCGCAGCACGGATCAACCTTTTCAGGTTGTCGCCTTTCAGGTCATATTTTTGCGACAGCACCGAAGAGAGCTTCTTGCGCTCGCTTTCCCGTGTTTCACCGTCGGCGTCCATGATGTGATAAAGCAAGGCAGCGGCAGCCAGCCTGGGATCGTCATTGGAAAATTTTTCGCTGCGGTCACGAAAACCGTTTGCAGGAAGTTCTTTTAAAAAATCCAGAAGACGATCGAACATTCAACCTCGCTGCCACATTCACTGCTTGCCGATCACCATTTTGGTTCCGGCACATCGGTTAGCAACATCGAAGGTAACGAGCTGAATGCATCAGGCAAGGCGATAAACGGTCTTGCACAGCCGTTTATCGCCCAAGAGGAGCGCCGCGTTGTTTTTCGGCAACGATTGGAGCACCCGGATCAGAAAAGCCGCAACCCGCTCTGGGCTTTCTGCGGAGCCTTGCTTTCGTCGACACCCGGATCGTCCACAACGATATGCGCACGGCGCGGCGCGGCTTCTGCGTCCTCGTCAGCCGTCACGACGTCAGCCACAGATGGCTTTACCTCACCGGCCTTTTGTGTCGGAGTGGCAGGCGACAGTTTGACGGGCTCGGCAGCCGGAACAACGACTTCGGCTTCCACCACGTCCCGGACAGGCGCTCTTCTTTCCGCAGGGGAGGATAGATCCGCCACGGCAGGCTCCGCCAGAACAATCTGATTAACCGGCTTTACGCCCACCGCCCCCCTGATTTCGGGCTTTTCCGCTTCAATGGCCGGAGCGAGTTCCACGACCGGAACTTTCCACTCAAAGCTGTTGAGCCGCCCGGTGACCGGCGAGACCGGCGCCCACCGTTCGGAAACATAGCCATCGGCAGTCCAGGCGGGATCGCGCGGGGCCTTGACCGCCCGCGCCAGCCATTCACGAACCTTGCCCTGATCGCCGGTTTCGGCTTCTTCAATATCGGCAAGCAGCAGATAGGCGCTCTCGCGCGGCGACGCACGCAGAACCTGCTCGGCGTTGTCGCGGGCGAAGCGATAATCGCCTGCCTCATAGGCAGCCCGCGCCAGAACGAGACTGCCCTCGGCAGTGTTGGAGCGCAATGATACGAGGTGCTTCGCGCGCTTCAGACGATCGTGAGCCGTATCGCCGGATCGGGCATAGACATAGGTCGAAGCAATGTCGGGCTGCGGGAACCGTTTCCAGGCCGCTTCCAGAATTTTCGAACCTTTCCGTACATCGCCATCGGCGAAAAGCGCGCGCGCGGCAACCACGGCGGCAGGCACGAGATCGGGGGCGAGCTTGTTTGCTTCCAGCGCCAAGGCCTTTGCCTGCGCATGGTCGACATCGACAATCGCCATCGCCTTGGCAGTCAAAAGCGCGGCGCGCTCCTTCTTCACCACATCCTTGCCATGGGCAAGCGCCTGCTTGCGCGCATCGACAAGCTTCAACGCCGCATCCCAGTCGCCTTCGGCACAAAGCTGCCCCATCATGGCCGACGAAGCCCATTCGAGCTGCGGCGCTTGACCGGCTGCTTCTGCGGCATAATGGCGGGCAGCATCGCGGGCGCCGACACGCTGGGCCTCGATATAAAGGCCACGCAGACCGAGCAGACGTGTCTCGGGGTCCTCCACCATCGCTTCAAAGCCCCTGCGGGCATCTTCCGTGCGTCCTTCCAGCATCGCTGTCTGCGCTTCCAGAAGCTTTATCAGCGGCTCCTGGTCGGAACTGAGCAGTTTGCCCGCCTGTTTTGTCATGCGGCGGGCTGCTTCCGGATCACCGGCTCCAGCAGCGATCAGGCCGGTCGAAAGCGACTGATAGCCGCGATCGCGCTTGCGTGCGCGAAAATGCCTGCGCAGCGTGTATGGCGACTGGATGATGCTTTTCACCAGCCACCACAGGATGAGGATGGCCGCGACAAGGGCAACGATCCCCGCAACGGCGGTTATCAGCGGCACATTGTAATGGTTGCCCGCGAAAGTGACATCAATCTCGCCCGGACGGTCCGCAAGCCACGCAAAACCGAACCCAAGGGCAGCAACAATAACGAGATAAAACAGGACACGTAGCATCGGCCTGCCTCCTATTGACCGGAAGAGGCCGCGGCCCCGCCCGTCTCGCCCGTGGATGCTCTGGATTTCAGGCTGTCCGCAACAAGCCGCTGCACCAGCACATCGGCATCACGCCGCGCTCGCATCTGATCAGCAAATTCCCGCGAGGTCGCCTTGGCATCGGCAGGCAGCTGTTCCCATTCGCTGAGCGCGCGCTCCAGATCGCCAGCCTGAAGAGCCGCTTCCATACGGGCGGTGGTTGGTCCGACGCCAGTTCCGCTAACATTGCCGGCCACGGGGCGCACGCTCACCAATCCTTTGGCGCTGGCGACAAGCTGATCCCAAATTCCGGCGTCGGCAGGCAGCTTGTTCTCCGTCGCAACAATCCGGTTTGCGACGGCGCCGAACCACGCATTCAGGTCGGCGACCGTCGGAACGCCCTTATCGGCATGAGCACGCAACTGTTCAATAGACGCCTCATCCGGCACGACCGACGCGTAAGTGTCCAGCTCCGCCTTGAACGAACCACCCCGATCAATCGCCGTTTTCAGCGCATTCGCTGCGATGAGCGCCGTCGCGTCGGGCTGGCGTGAAGCCTCACTGACCTTTTCCTGCAAGGAGGTCAGTTTCGATTCGAGCGATGAAATCGTGCCGCTGTTCCCCGTCACTCCGGCTGTTGCCTCGTCGGCCCGGCTCTGTGCCGCCGAAAGCTTGCTTTCCAGCGCATCGAGCCGTTCGGACAGGGCGGAGGTATCCGCTGCTGCCTGCTGCCCGGCTTCCTTCGGCAAGGCCGCCACTTGCTGTTGAAGATCGGCAAAGGAGCCCGCGACTGCCTCTGCCTTGATCTCAGCCGCCTGAACATTCTTTTCCAGCGCCGCAAGCTGTGCACGGCTTGCATCGTCAAGCGGCGCAGGCACTGGATTGCTGCGCAGATCGGCGATCTGCTGTTCCATATGCGCCAGCTGTTCCGCCGTCACTTTCGCGCCGGGAGAAGGGACGACATTGCCCCATTGCAGCGCCAGCAGACCACCAAGGCCGATCACGCCGCCAGCAATACCAGCCAGAAGATGCGACGCGCCCGCTCCGCTTTTTTGCGCTGGCTGCTGGATTTCCGGTTTCACACCCGACGTAAAGGGCGGTTTGGCATATGCCGTACTTTCCGGCTTTTCCGTTTTCACGATCTTTTCTGCAGTTGTTGCTTCCGGTTTGGGCGAAGCCGCTGGCTTCGCGGCTTCCGGCTTCGAGTTCTCCGGTTTTGAAAAGCTCCCTACCGGCTCCGCGTCTGGCGTCACTTTCGCCGGTTCGTCAACCCGCTTCACGTCCGATGGATCGAGATTGATCGTCACAGGATTACGGGCCGGTTTGGAATGTCGCGGAGTGCCGGGTTTCGCCATGGATCCTCTCGAAAGTGCCGATTGGTTGACTCAAACTCTATCAGATAAAATCGCCAGATGAAGGAAGGTTGCGCCAAAATGAGTCAAAGTTTGGCAAACAGCCGGAAAAGCCCTTCTTCATCAGGATGGTCCGCAACAAGGGCATTTGCCCTCCAGTTGGGCGGCAAACGGTCAGCCACACGGCCAGAAATGCACAAAAACCGCGTTTTCGCATCAATGGGCGGCTCGATTTCGCGCATCGCATCCACAAAGCTCATCGCCGCAATACCGGAATAAAGCATGACTGCGGCAAAAGGCGTGTCGCCCAGCACGGTTTGAAGCGACGCAGCCGTGTAAACACTCATCTCGGTATCATAGACATCGACAACATGCATATCGAGTTTCGCGGCCCGCATTTCGTCTTCGAAAACCGGCTGACGCACCCGTCCGGCAAGATAAAGAACACGGGATTGTTCGGGAAGTTCGCGCTGCATGGTCGCCGCAAGCCGAACAGCATCGCCGCCGCCATCGATCACGCAGCCGAAACCAGCCTTCCGTGCTGCCTGCGCCGTTCCCTGCCCCACGGCAAAGAGCGGCAGGTCAAGAAACGGCTTCAGCTGTTCCATGTCCATGTGGTGAAAGGCGTTGGCGCTTGTCACTGTCAAAGCCGCAAAGGGACCGACGGGCACAGCAAAAGAAAGCGCAACGGTCCGGCTCAGCGGAAGCAAAACCGGCTCATAGCCCTTCGACGCCAGTCTCGCGGCGGTCCGGGTGCCTGCCGGTTGCGGCCGCGTCACCAGAACCCGGCCAAGAGATGCGGTGTGTGCTCGCGCCGCCAAATCTACTCCCAGCCCTCGAAGAATTTGGGACCGGCCTTCGCGCGCAACTGCTCTGCTGCGTCCGTGCCGAGTGCGGCAGCATTCGATGTCGGTCCCTCGGCCCTTATCTCATGCGCCTCAGTCCCATCCGGCTTCAAGATCATGCCGTGGAATGAAACCGTATCGCCGTTGACCGTCGCAAGCCCGGCAATCGGTGTGCGGCAGGAACCGTCAAGCGCAGCCAGAAACGCCCGTTCGCAAGCAAGCGCTATGCCTGTTTCGCGGTGCGCAAGCGGGGCCAGCAGCGCATCGATGCGCGTATCGCCGATACGGGTTTCGATCCCGATGGCGCCTTGTCCCGGCGCAGGCGGGAAACTTTCCGGATCGGCCAGATCGGTAATGACATCGCCAAGCCCCAGACGCCGCAATCCCGCACAGGCAAGAAACGTCCCGTCGACTTCCCCGGCTTCCAGCTTGCGCAGGCGGGTATCGACATTGCCGCGGAAAATCACCACTTGAATGTCAGGACGAAGGCGGCGGATCAAGGCCTGGCGACGCAAGGATGACGATCCGACCGTCGCCCCCTGCGGCAGATCGAGAAGGCGGGAGGCCGTGCGGCCGATAAAGGCATCGCGGGGGTCTTCGCGCTCAAGAAAAACGGAAAGATGAAGACCATCAGGCAGAACCGTCGGCATATCCTTGGTGGAATGGACGGCGAGATCGATTCGGCCGTCTGTCAGCGCCTGTTCGATCTCCTCGGTAAAAAGCCCCTTGCCGCCGATCTCGGAAAGCGCGCGATCCTGAATGCGGTCGCCTGCCGTCGACATGGGAATGATTTCGATGGCTTCTTCCGGAAGACCATGCGCCTCCATCAGGCGGCGACGCGTCTCGTAAGCCTGGGCGAGAGCAAGCTTGCTGCCCCGCGTGCCTATCTTCAACGTGCCATTCTTCAAGGATGCTGTTTGCATATTGCGCCGTCCATGGTACCGGATTTTTCAAATGAATTATGAGACAGGCAGGGTCTAACCGCAAATGCGCATTCTTGGAATAGAAACAAGTTGCGACGAAACAGCCGCCGCAATCGTCGAACGGGACGATCGGGGCGAAGGACGGATATTGTCCAATGTGGTTCTGAGCCAGATCGCCGAGCACGAGCCCTATGGCGGCGTGGTGCCGGAGATCGCCGCGCGCGCCCATGTCGAAGCGCTGGACCGGCTGGTTGCCCGCGCACTGGACGACGCCGACATGAAACTTGCCGACGTCGATGCTGTCGCCGCCACGGCAGGGCCGGGACTGATCGGCGGGCTGATCGTCGGGCTGATGACCGCCAAGGCGCTGGCCATGGCGGCTCAGAAGCCGTTTTATGCCGTCAATCATCTGGAGGGCCATGCCTTGACGGCGCGGCTGACCGATGACCTGCCTTTTCCCTATCTGCTGCTGCTCGTTTCGGGCGGCCATACGCAGATGGTGCTGGTGCGCGGCATTGGCGACTATGAGCGCCTCGGCACCACGATTGACGATGCACTTGGCGAAGCTTTCGACAAGACCGCAAAGCTTCTGGGCCTGCCTTATCCGGGCGGCCCGGCAGTCGAACGCATGGCGCTTCAGGGCGATCCGAAGCGTTTCGCCCTGCCGCGGCCATTGAAAGGCGAAGCACGGCTCGATTTTTCCTTTTCCGGTCTCAAGACCGCAGTGCGCCAGACGGCAACCGAACTTGTTCCCTTGTCGGATCAGGACGTGGCCGATATGTGCGCCTCTTTTCAGGCTGCGGTCGCCGACACGCTGTCCGACCGGGTGGGTCGTTCGCTTGAACGCTTCAAAAATGAATTCCCCGATTGCGAAACACCGGCGCTCGTTGTCGCTGGCGGGGTTGCCGCCAACAAGACCCTGCGCGCCGCGCTCGAAACCCTATGCGCCCGGCATGGTTTCAGCTTTGTCGCTCCACCGCTTGATCTGTGCACCGACAATGCCGCGATGATTGCCTGGGCTGGTGCCGAACGGGCCGCAACAGAGGCGCCCGACAAGCTCGACCTTGCACCCCGCTCGCGCTGGCCGCTCGATGAAAAGTCGGCTCCACTGATCGGAACCGGACGACGCGGAGCCAAGGCATGAGCACGAAAATCGCCATTCTGGGCGGCGGTGCCTGGGGCACAGCCCTTGCGGCCATGGCGTGCAACAGCGGCCATGACACATGGCTCTACGCCCGCGATGACGAAACGGTCGAGGCCATCAACCGGACCCACCGCAATCCGCGTTATCTGGGCGAAATCGTGCTTCCCGACGCTATTCATGCAAGCACGGATGCGGCGGCTGTCGTGGAGGGTGCTGATGCCGTTCTGGCCGTCATCCCCGCGCAGGCCATGCGTGCCGGACTTTCGCAATTGTCCGACTTCATAGCGCAACGCGCGCCCGTGGTGCTTTGCGCCAAGGGGATAGAACGCAACACCGGGCGGCTGATGTCGGAGGTCGTGGCGGAAGTTCTGCCGAACCACCGGATTGCGGCGCTATCCGGTCCAAGTTTTGCAACAGACGTCGCCAGAGGGCTTCCGACCGCTGTGACCGTTGCCTGCGAGGACGCCCCAACTGCCGACCAGCTTGCAGCACTCCTGTCCGGTCCGGCTTTCCGCTGCTATTCGACAACCGATCTCAAGGGCGTCGAGATCGGCGGCGCCCTGAAAAATGTCCTTGCCATTGCCGCCGGTGCAGCCGTCGGGCGCGGTTTTGGGGCCAGCGCACAGGCGGCCCTCGTCACGCGCGGATTTGCGGAACTCCGCCGCATCGGTCAGGCCATGGGGGCGAAACCCGAAACCATCATGGGCCTTTCCGGCCTCGGCGACCTGATGCTGACCTGCTCTTCGTCGCAGTCGCGCAACTATTCCTACGGGCTGGCGCTTGGACGAGGCGAAGACCTCACCAACCGCCCGCTTGCCGAAGGCGTGGCCACCGCGCCGATCGCCGCCGAATTATGCCGCAAACACGCCATCTCCGCCCCCATCATCGATGCGACGGGAGCGCTGCTGGATGGGACCATCACCATTGACGAAGCCGTGACGGCTCTGCTCACCCGACCACTCAAGACCGAAGATTAGAGCATGATCCCGAAAAGCGGGAACCGGTTTTCGGACAAGACCATGCTCAACGGAAAGGATAATTGACGATGCTTTTTGCTCTTCTGTGCAACGACAAGCCGGACCACCTGCAAGTGCGCCTCGATACGCGCCCTGCGCATCTCGACTATCTCAAGGGTCTTGGCGACGGGCTGAAATTTGCAGGCCCCTTCCTTGGTGAAGACGGCAAGCCGAACGGCAGCCTGGTCGTTGTCGAAGCCGCCGACAAGGCCGAAGCAGAAAAGATCGCCGCCAACGATCCTTATGCGCTGGCGGGCCTGTTCGACAGCGTGACCGTGCGTCCGTGGAACTGGGTGATCAACAATCCGGCTAACGCTTGAGGCTTGTGACTGATGGCTTACTGGCTGTTCAAATCCGAACCGTTCAAATGGTCATGGGAAATGCAGAAAGCCCGTGGCGAAAAAGGCGAGCAGTGGGACGGTGTGCGCAATTATCAGGCGCGCAACAACATGCGCGCCATGAAACTGGGCGACAAGGGCTTCTTCTACCATTCCAATGAAGGGCTGGAAGTTGTCGGCATCGTCGAGGTCTGCGCGCTGGCGCACCATGACAGCACAACGGACGATCCGCGCTGGGAATGCGTGGATATCCGGGCTGTCCGCGACATGCCGAAGCCGGTGACGCTGAAAGATGTGAAGGCCAATCCGAAGCTGGAGAAAATGGCGCTCGTCACCTCGATGCGTCTTTCGGTACAGCCGGTTTTGGAAGACGAATGGATCGAAGTCTGCCGCATGGGCGGACTGGATGTCAAAGATATCTGATGCTTGATCCGGCCCATAAAAGCGCGCGCGATTTCATTCTGGCCAACACCAGTCTGCAAGCGCCGCCGCATGTGCCGGAAATTCGCCTTCATCTGGCTGATGAAGCCCACGACCTCTGGCACAAGACGGAGGAAGAGCTTGCCACGATCGGCCTTCCGCCGCCCTTCTGGGCTTTCGCATGGGCGGGCGGTCAGGGTGTGGCGCGCTATATTCTGGATCATCCCGAAACGGTGAAGGACCAGACGGTGCTGGATTTCGCATCGGGTTCCGGCCTTGTCGCCATTGCCGCCATGCGGGCGGGCGCATCAAGCGTGCTGGCTTCTGACATCGATCCCTTCGCGGGGCCAGCCATCGAACTCAATGCTGAGGCCAATGGCGTGTCGGTTTCCCCCTCTTTGGATGACCTCATCGGGCACGATGCCGGCTGGGACGTGATTCTGGCCGGAGACGTCTTTTATGAAAAGCCGCTCGCCGAGCGGCTCATGCCATGGTTTTCAGCCTTGGCGGCACGCGGCGCCCGGATCATAGTTGGTGATCCGGGCCGTGCCTATCTGCCCAAGGACAAGCTGCAACAGCTTGACGTCTACACGGTGCCGGTGACCCGCGCCCTGGAAGACGCGGAAGTCAAGAGCACGACCGTCTGGGCATTTATTTAGGCAAACCGCTTGGCACCCGCCACGCAGGCAACGACTACAGCCGCCGTCGCCACCATCCCCATGCTGACGGATTCTCCTGCGATGCCGGCAGCCAGCATAAGCCCAAAGAAGGGCTGGAGAAGCTGTAACTGGCCGACTGTGGCGGCTCCGCCCTGCGCAAGGCCGCGATACCAGAAGAAAAAGCCGATCAGCATCGAGAACAGCGAAACATAGCCGAGACTTATCCAGGCCGGCGCGCCGATGCCTGCCCATGTCTCAGGCCGCGTCATCACGCTTAACGGCAGCATGAGCGGCAGCGAGAACACCAGCGCCCAGCAGATGACCTGCCAGCCGCCGAGCCTGCGCGAAAGCTGTGCCCCTTCCGCATAGCCCAGACCGCAAACGATGACAGCGGCAAGCATAAGCACATCCCCCAGCAGCGTGGACTGGCTTCCCTGTCCATAGGCATAGGAAGCGACAATCAGGCTTCCCACCACCGAAAACAGCCAGAACATCGGGCGTGGGCGCTCGCCGCCGCGCAAAACAGCGAAGATTGCGGTAGCGAGCGGCAGCAATCCGATAAAGACAATCGCATGGGCGGAGGTCATATGCTGGAGCGCAAGCCCCGTCAGAAGCGGAAAGCCGACGACCACGCCAAGCGCCACCACAATCAGCGAAATGGCATCGTTCCGGCGTGGAAAAGGTTCCCGGAACGCCAGCAGGAGCGCCAGTCCCAGCACGCCTGCAATCGACGCGCGCACCATTGTCAGGAAGGTCGGGTCGATATCGATTACCGCCAGCCGTGTCGCCGGCAGCGACCCGGAAAAAATCAATACGCCCAAAAACCCGTTGATCCATCCCCCGGTCTTATGCCCAACATTCTTGTTCATTGTGTCTTTTCGGCTTTCTCTAAAATCGTATAAAGATTCGCAGGACAATGCCGCGAAACTGCCCGAATAATCAGGGACAGTTCCCGGACAATTTCGACAAACTGTACTGGTACGAAGGATAGTACAGATGATTTCGACGGGCCTGCTGCGCAGCCTCGAAGCTGTAGAAGCCGCCTATGCAGGCGGGGAAATTGAGGCTGGCGACGAAAACATCGCTGCCGACAGGGTGCCGCTCGTTGAAAAGGTGATGAGCATTATTCGCGGACGCATTACCGCGATGAGCCTCGCACCGGGCGCGCGGCTGCCTTCCATCCGCCGCCTCGCCGAAACGATGAATGTCTCGAAATCCACTGTCGTTGAAGCTTATGACCGGCTGGTGGCAGAAGGTATCATCCAGTCGCGGCGCGGCGCGGGCTTCTATGTTTCGGAGCGCGCGCGCCAGCCGCTTTCGCTCGCCACCAACACGCCACACAAGGAGCGCCAGATCGATCCGTTCTGGGTCATGCGGCAATCGCTTGAAGCAGGCGATGCCACGCTTAAACCCGGATGCGGCTGGCTTCCCGACGCATGGCTCCCGCAGGACGCGATCCGGCGTGCCATGCGCATGGTCGCCCGTGACGAGACAAGCAATCTTGCCACCTATGGCGAACCCCTTGGTTTTCGTCCCCTGCGCCAGCATCTTGCGCACCGGCTTGGCGAACAGGGCATCGACGTGTCGAGCGGCGACATATTGCTGGCCGATTCCGGCACGCAGGCCATCGATCTCATCTGCCGCTATCTGCTGCAGCCGGGCGATACGGTTCTGGTCGACGATCCCTGTTACTTCAACTTTCAGGCCGTGCTTCTGACCCACCGCGTCAAACTCGTCGGCGTGCCCTATAGCCATACCGGCCCTGACCTCGAAGCCTTTGCCAGAGCTGCCAGCGAACACGCGCCGAAACTCTATATATCCAATGCCGGGCTGCATAACCCGACCGGCGGCTCAATGACGCCAGCCACCGCGCACCGGCTGCTGAAGCTCGCCGAAGCGCATGGCATCACGCTCGTCGAAGACAATATCTTCGGCGACTTTCATCCCTCTCCCGCGCCATTGCTTGCCGAACTCGACGGATTCGATCGCGTCCTGCATATCGGCAGCTTCTCCAAGACGCTGTCGGCAGCGGCCCGCGTTGGCTATATCGCCGGGCGTAGCGACTGGATCGACGGGCTGACCGACCTGAAACTCGCCACCAGCTTCGGCGGCAATGCATTGTCGCCGCAGATCGTGCATGCACTTCTGACGGACGGCACCTATCGCCGCCATGTCGACAGCCTGCGCGCCAAGCTGGCCGATGCCATGACACTGACAGCCAACCGCCTGAAAGCGGAGGGCCTCACTCTTTGGACCGAGCCGCCGGGCGGCATGTTCCTTTGGGCGCAATTGCCGGATGGGCTGGACTCCGCCCAGATTGCCCGGCATGCTCTGGAAAAAGGCGTACTGCTGGCACCCGGCAACGTCTTCAGCGCGTCGCGAACGGCAAGCGGTTTTCTGCGCTTCAATGTCGCCCAATCGCTGGAACCGTACATTTTTGCGGTACTGCGCGATGCGATGCGAGACGCCCGCGCCAAAATCGACGGGTGATCCCTCAGCATTAGCGCTCCCGCATCGAAAACAATTTCAAGCAAAAGAGGCACAGTCAACCGGACGGCTCCGGTTATACTCCTACGACATGTCTTTGGAGGAGACATCGCGCATTTCATCGTCGGTTCGGTGCCGGAAGGCATGCCACGATGATCGGGCGCAGGGAGAACGGAGAGAGCAGGCTGACGACGCGTTCGCGCCTGCTGGGAGGGAGTATCATTGAATACGCACCAGTCCGGGGCGGATGCGCTTTCGCGTCCCGAAGATGAAAAATTATCTGTCACTGCCAATCTGGCTTACGGCTTTCAGCATGTGCTGACCATGTATGGAGGGATCGTCGCGGTTCCGCTGATCATCGGCCAGGCGGCGGGTCTCAGCCCGACCGAGATCGGCCTGCTGATCACCGCATCCTTGTTTGCGGGCGGTGTTGCGACCGTCCTGCAAACCATCGGCATTCCCTTTTTCGGCTGCCAGCTTCCGCTTGTTCAAGGCGTCTCGTTTTCGGGCGTCGCCACCATGGTCGCCATCGTCACATCGAGCCAGACGGGCGAAGCAGGCTTGCAAGTCGTGCTGGGGGCCGTCATCGCGGCAGCCGTGATCGGCCTTATCATCACGCCGATATTCTCGCGCATCACGCGCTTCTTTCCTCCGCTCGTCACCGGCATCGTCATCACCACCATCGGCCTGACGCTGATGCCCGTTGCAGCGCGCTGGGCGATGGGCGGCGACAGCAACAGCCCGGAATTCGGCAGCATGGCCAATATCGGCCTTGCGGGACTCACGCTGGTCATCGTTCTCATTCTAAGCAAGATGGGCAATGCCACGATTTCGCGGCTTTCGATCCTGCTTGCCATGGTCATCGGAACCTTTATTGCCTGGGCGCTCGGCATGACCGATTTTTCACGGGTGGGCGAAGGCACGATGGTGGCATTGCCGGAGGTTTTCCATTTCGGCATGCCGGTATTCAACTTTGCGGCAACGCTCTCGATGTTCATCGTGATCATGGTTACGCTGGTCGAGACCTCTGCCGATATTCTGGCTGTCGGTGAAATCCTCGGGACGAAAGTGGATTCACGACGTCTCGCCAATGGCCTGCGCGCGGATATGCTCTCAAGCATCCTGTCGCCGGTCGTCGGCTCCTTCACGCAGAGCGCCTTCGCGCAGAATGTCGGCCTTGTTGCTGTGACAGGCGTGAAGAGCCGCTATGTCGTCGCAACCGGCGGGCTGATCCTCATCACGCTCGGCCTCCTGCCGGTGATGGGCCGGGTGATTGCCTGCGTTCCTCCTGCGGTTCTGGGCGGAGCGGGCGTAGTCCTGTTCGGCACCGTGGCTGCGAGCGGCATCCGCACGCTGTCAAAGGTCGACTATGAGAACAACATCAATCTCATCATCGTGGCGACCTCGATTGGCTTCGGCATGATCCCGATTGCCGCACCGCAGTTCTATCATCACTTCCCGATCTGGTTCGAAACCGTATTTCATTCCGGCATCAGTTCGGCGGCATTGATGGCTATTGCGCTCAACCTGATGTTCAATGAGATCAAGCTCGGCAACAGCAACCAGATGTCAGTCTTTGCGGAAGGAACCGAACGCATCATCCGTCATCACAATATCGCTGAGTTGCATGACGGAGATTATTTCCTGAACGGCAAGCTCTACGATGCCAATGGCAATGAGGTCAGAATAGCTGCCGCACACTGAGGCAACTATCTCAGGACGCGGATGACAGTCCGGTCCGTCAGATGAGGCAGGAGGCGCGCCATATCGGCGCGCTTCAATGCTATGCAGCCTTCGGTCGGCGTGTAGCCCGGTCGCGCCAGATGGAAGAAGATCGCACTGCCGCATCCGCGACGGCGCGGCGCGATGTTCCAATCCATGACAATGCAGACATCGTAGAGATCGTCGCGCCGCCACATATCCTCGTGGCTTGCCGCATAAGGCAGCCTGACGGGACGGTTGTAATTGGCATCGGACGGCGCATCGCACCAGCCGTCCAGACGGCGGACGCGGCCGAGCGGCAACCGTGAGGATGGCAACAAACCCTTGTCGCCACGCCTGTATCCATAGAGCAGCCGCATGGTTGCCAGAGGCGTCGCGCCATCGCCTTCGCGCTTGAAAGCGCTGATTCCCCCCTTGCCAAGAGCACATTCCAGCACCAGATTGCCCGCAACAAGCAAGCCGCGCGTTTTGTGGCCCGGTTTGGCCCGCACATCGATAACGCCGATTCCCCGGCTAATTGTGTATCTGGCCAAGCTCCCGCCTCCGTGTCATGCATGTTAAAAACCGTTGTCGGCGGGCGCGAAAACCTGTTTCACGTTTCGCCGCTTCAACTTGTCTCCATTAAATGTCATAAAACACCAAGAGCCATTTAAATCAAAGAGTAACGAGGACAGGCATGACAGGCCGTACGATACTGATTGTGGACGATGACGAAGATCTCCGTTCCATCCTCGTCGAACAGCTGGAGCTGTGCGAAGAATTCCAGATCCTGCAGGAAGACAATGCCACCAAGGGCATCCAGACTGCGCGAAACGGCATTGTGGACCTCCTCATCATGGATGTCGGCCTGCCGGATATGGATGGGCGCGAAGCCGTAAAACTGCTGCGCAAGGGTGGTTTCAAGGCGCCGATCATCATGCTCACCGGGCACGATACGGAATCGGATACGATTCTCGGCCTCGAATCGGGCGCCAACGATTACGTCACCAAGCCGTTCAAGTTCGCGGTGCTTCTGGCGCGCGTGCGCGCGCAACTGCGCCAGCACGAGCAGAGCGAGGATGCGACCTTCATCGTCGGCCCCTATACGTTCAAGCCCGGCCAGAAGCTGCTCATCGACGAGAAGGGCAGCAAGATTCGCCTCACCGAAAAGGAAGCGGCGATCATCAAGTATCTCTATCGCGCCGGCGACAAGGTTATCGGTCGCGATGTCCTGCTGGAAGAAGTGTGGGGCTACAATTCAGGCGTTACCACGCACACGCTGGAAACCCATGTCTATCGTCTGCGACAGAAAATAGAAAAAGATCCGTCCAATGCGGCGCTTCTGGTCACAGAAAGCGGGGGATACAAGCTTGTCCCATGATGGACGGCGCCCGATGCAGGTGTATTGACGATCCATGGCGCTTGATGATGATATTCGCATTCTCGGTTCCGTAGGCCTGTTCGAGTCTTTTACGCCCGAACAGCTGCGGCTGCTTGCCTTTGGTGCGGAACGTCTCGTTCTCAGAGCAGGGCGAGAGCTTTTCCGTGAGGGACAAAGCGCGGACTGCGGATATATCGTCGTCTCCGGCAACATTACCCTGTTTCACGATAGCGAAGAGGGGCGGGTCACGATCCGCTCCGTCGGGCCAGGCGCAATGATCGGCGAAATGGCGCTGATCGCGCAAACCAGCCGCCTGACAGGCGCTCTCGCCGAAGAGGAAACGGAAGTCGTACGTATCAGCCGCGCAATCTTTCGGCGTATCCTCGAAGAATATCCGGAAGCGGCAGCCGTACTTCATTCCCACATCAGCCGCGATCTGCTCCAGCTGATCGGCGAAATCGAAAAAGTCGCGCCGCGCTTGAATGGCGACTGACCCTCTTCAAAGATCAATTCTCCTTCCCGCCCCGATAGCCTCAAGGAAAGCCTGATCGTGGCTCACGACGATCAGCGCCCCCTCATAGGTGTTGAGTGCGGTTTCCAGCGCCTCGATGGAATCGAGGTCGAGATGATTCGTGGGTTCATCGAGGATCAGCAGTTCGGGAAGCCTCGTTCCACCGAGAACGCAGGCAAGTGCAGCCCTCAACAATTCACCGCCGCTGAGGCTACCGGCAAGCCGTGAAGCACCCTCGCCGCGAAACGAAAAGCGCGCCAGCGCCGCATGCGCGTCGTTGTCGCTGGAGCCCGGATTGAGGCGCCGATAATTTTCATAAAGCGTCTGGTCGCGATCCATCAGGCTCATCTGCTGGTCGAACATCGCCAGACGCGCCGGACGCATCACGGTTCCGGCCACAGGCTGAAGATCGCCCGTCATCAGCCGCAACAGGCTGGTCTTGCCTGCACCATTTGGCCCCGTAACCACCACACGCTCGGCTCCAACAATCTTCAGCGACAGGTCACGAATCACCGGGTGGTCGGCTTGAGGTCCGCCTGAGACATTTTGCATCTCCAGCATCACCCGCCCGGACGGCGGAACTGCGCCTGTCACATCGAAATGCATCGGCTTCACCCGCTCGACTTTCGCCTGGGCCTCCTGCAACCGTTCGTTTGCCTGGGCGGACTGGCGTTCCGCCAATGCATCGCCCCGCCCCTTCGACTGTTGCGCACGGTCTTGCCGGGCATCGAGCAGCATCTTGCTCATCCCCGCATCGGCCCGCGACGCGCGGCCGCGCGCGTCACTGCGTGCCTGTCTTTCGGCTGCGGCCTGCGCCTTGCGTTCGACCTGCCTGACCTCGCGCCGCGCCGTTGCAAGATCGCGTGCCGCCGTTTCACGCTCCTCAGCTCTCTTCTCCTGATAGAAATCCCAGTTACCGCCATAGAAGCGAAGCCCCCCCGGGGACAATTCCGCTATCGCATCCATGGTCCGTAGCAGCTCACGGTCATGGCTGACCACGACGGCTGCTCCACGCCAGGCGGAGAGAAGTTCCACAACGGCCAAACGACCGGCGCGATCGAGATTATTGGTCGGCTCATCCAGTAGAATAAGATCGGGCTTGTGGAAGATAAGGGCGGCAAGCGCCGCGCGTGTTTGCTGGCCTCCGCTCAAGGTTGAAATGCGGGTGTCGGGAGCCAAATCAGGCAGGCCAAGTTCCTGCAGCGCGTCGGTGAAGCGCTGCGGCAAAAGCCAGTCGGCCTCATCCAGATCGCTGTCACTGGCCAGCCCCCGCTCAATACGGGTCAGAATATCGAAGCCTGCCCGTGCATCGAAAATATCCGCAAGCGTCATGACAGCATTGCCGCCGACATTCTGCCGCAGAACGCCGATGCTTCCATTGGCGGTCACATTTCCGCTCGTCGGAAGCAGCATCCCGCTCATGATGCGCAACAGCGTCGATTTGCCGACGCCATTGCGCCCAACCAGACCGATGCGGCCTTCGGCTACGCTGAAATTGACGGATTCGAAGAGGGTACGGCCATCAGCCGTAACGCAGGAAACATCCTGAAGTGTGAGAAGAGAAGACATCGCGAACCATGGAAACATTGAAAACACTGGTCATTTGAAACAGTGCCATCCGATCCATCGTTCTTCTCTCCTTGTTTTGACTGCGTCCTATATAGGCCTTGCGATCCTGTTAATCCAGATCGAATGTCGCAATAACTGGCACGTGATCGGACGGACGATCCCATCCGCGCGCATCGCGAAGGATTTGCAGACCCTGCATATGCCCTTCAAGATCGGCGGAACCCCAGACGTGATCCAGCCTGCGGCCACGATCCGATTCATCCCAGTCCTTGGCGCGATAGCTCCACCAGGTGAAGATTTTCTGGTCTGCCGGAATCAGATGCCGCATCAGGTCGCTCCAGCCGCCCTTCACACGCAGGTCTTCCAGCGTTTCGGTCTCTATCGGCGTATGGCTGACGATCTTCAAAAGCTGCTTGTGCGACCAGACATCGTTTTCGAGCGGGGCGATGTTGAGATCGCCGACGAGGATAGATGACAGCCCATCCTGCCGGTCGGCCACAATTGCACGCATTTCCTCAAGAAAGGCCAGCTTGTGCGCGAACTTGGGGTTGATCTCGGGGTCCGGCTCATCCCCGCCCGCGGGCACGTAGAAATTATGGATGCGGAGCTTTTTGCCGCCTGCTTCCACTACCGCGCTCAGGTGCCGACAATCGCCCATGTCGCAAAAACCGATCTTTTCCACGCCCGTCAGCGGACGCTTGGAAACTGTCGCCACGCCATGATAGCCCTTCTGTCCGCTGATCGCGATATGTTCATAACCGAGCGCGCGAAACCCTTTGGCCGGAAACAGATTGTCGGGACATTTCGTTTCCTGAAGGCACAGAACATCCGGCTGATAGTCGCGCAGAAACTGTTCGACCAACGGCATGCGCAGGCGAACGGAATTGATGTTCCAGGTAGCAACGGAAAAAGCCATGAAGATAGGACTCGCAGCAACGAAAAAGATGCCGCGAACCTAATCATTTATCCGGCAAATGCAAACGGATTGCCTGTCACAAACTGACGGCTACTGACCTTTACGCTTCATGGCGATGCGCTGATAGTCGATCTTGAACATATCGTCGGTAAAACGCACGCCGCTGCGCACGTTGAAGATCATCACGGTCGTATCGAGCTTTTGCGCGTCGGTGATGGTCCACTGCTTCAGCTCGTAGGATTTGGGGTCGAACATCATGGTGATTTTCGAATCGCCGAAGATCGACTTGTCGCCCAGCACCAGCGTGGTCATGTCCGGCTCCTGCTTCACATTCTGAAGACGGCCGCCGCCAAGATCAATGCGGTCTGCCAGAAGCAGCTTCAGGGGCGTCTTCGAAAGCGGATAGAGGTCCCATGTGTCGAGCTTGCGATTGTTGATGACGACCGATTCGCCATCGGAAATCACCCGGATCGGGGAATTGTTATAGTTGAAGCGAATCTTGCCCGGACGCTCGATATAGAAAGTGCCGCCCGTCTGCTCGCCCTTCGGGCCGAACTGCACGAACTCGCCGGTCATGGTGCGCACCGACGAGAAATGATCGGCAATCTGCTGTGCCGCAGCCCCACTGCCGCCTGCCCCTTGAGCCTGCGCCACGGCTGGCGTCAGAACCGGCAGCGCCACACCCGATCCCAGTACTCCGATGCCCAGCACGGCTGCGAGACGGCCAGCTTTTGCAAACGCGGACAAACGGGAGAGCATCATCGACAAACTTTCTCTTTTCATCATGGTAGCTAATTAGACCGCCAGTTTGGCGCTAGTATGGCCATTAATAGTCATCTTCGGTGGGCACCAGTATTTCGCGCTTTCCGGCATGGTTGGCGGGGCCGACAATGCCTTCCTCTTCCATGCGCTCGATGATCGAGGCGGCGCGGTTGTAGCCGATGCCCAGACGGCGCTGGATGTAGGACGTCGACGCCTTCTTGTCGCGCAGCACCACCGCAACGGCCTGATCATACGGATCGTCGGAATCCTCCAGATTGCCGGTGCCAGCCGGGCCGCTGCCGCCCTCGTCGTCGTCTTCATCCTCGGTGATGGCGTCGAGATATTCCGGGACGCCCTGAAGCTTCAGATGCTGCACGATGCGCTCCACCTCGTCGTCGCCAACGAATGGGCCGTGCACGCGCTGGATGCGTCCGCCGCCAGCCATGAAGAGCATGTCGCCCTGGCCGAGAAGCTGTTCGGCGCCCTGCTCGCCCAGAATGGTGCGGCTGTCGATTTTCGATGTGACCTGAAACGAAATGCGGGTCGGGAAATTGGCCTTGATCGTGCCGGTGATGACATCGACCGAGGGGCGCTGCGTGGCCATGATGACGTGAATGCCCGCCGCACGCGCCATCTGCGCCAGACGCTGCACCGCGCCTTCGATATCCTTGCCCGCGACCATCATCAGGTCGGCCATTTCGTCGATGATCACGACGATATAGGGCATCGGTTCGAGATCGAGTTCTTCCGTCTCGTAGATCGCCTCGCCCGTATTGCGGTCAAAGCCGGTCTGCACGGTTCGCGCAATCGGCTCGCCCTTTTTCTGTGCAAGACCGACACGCTGGTTGAAGCCGTCGATGTTGCGCACGCCGACCTTGGACATCTTGCGATAACGGTCTTCCATTTCGCGCACGGTCCATTTGAGCGCGACAACCGCCTTCTTCGGATCGGTCACAACCGGCGTCAGCAGATGCGGAATGCCGTCATAGACGGAGAGTTCCAGCATTTTTGGGTCGATCATGATGAGGCGGCATTCCTGCGGCGTCATGCGATAGAGCAGCGACAGGATCATGGTGTTGATGGCCACCGACTTGCCCGAACCGGTGGTACCCGCAACCAGTACGTGGGGCATCTTTGCAATGTCGGCGATGACCGGCTCGCCATTGATGGTTTTGCCGAGCGCCAGCGCCAGCTTCGCCTTCGATTGCTCGAAGTCACGGCTCGCCAGCATTTCGCGCAGGTAAACCATTTCGCGCTTCGGGTTCGGCAGTTCGATACCGATGGCATTGCGCCCCGGAATGACCGCAACGCGCGCCGCGATCGCGCTCATCGAGCGGGCAATGTCGTCGGCAAGGCCGATGACGCGCGAGGACTTGATGCCGGGAGCCGGTTCAAGCTCATAAAGCGTCACCACCGGGCCGGGCTTCACATTGATGATTTCGCCGCGCACGCCGAAATCTTCCAGCACGCCTTCAAGCAGACGCGCATTCTGTTCCAGCGCATCCTTGGAAAGCGCGGGGTCGCGCTGAACGAGCTTCGGTTCGGCAAGGAAATGGAGCGACGGCATTTCAAAAACGCCATTGTCCTTAAGGAAGGAGGGCTGCGCCTCGCGCTGGGCGCGCGGGCCGGGCTTCGGCGACGGTGCGGCCTGTTCCACACGCGCCTTGCGGGCGCGGGGCGGCGGCGCATCATGCCATTCCTGACCGGCGAGCGGCGTGTCGTCATCCATATCGTCCATATCGAAAGGCGGCGCGTCGTCGACGGCGGCAGGCGCCCCGAAACCGGGTTCCCTGCGCGGCGCATTGCGCGCTTCGGCGTTGCGGCGCACCACGCGCATATCGTCGAAATCGTCCTCGCGCGGGCGGCGACGGCCAAGCCCGGTCAGGCGCTTGAAATTGGCGGTCGTGGTCAAAACCAGATGCGTGAGCGCGCCGACAAGCTGGAAACCGCCACCAGCGGACGCTTCATCGTCTTCATCTGCGGCAAAATCATCATCTTCCGCGCCGCGGCGGGCTGAGGCTTGCGCAGGATTGACGACACCTGCCCCGCGCCCGACGATGCCGCTGGCAAAAAGGCAGAGCCAGAAAGCCGGGACAGCAAGGATGAGCGCAATGCCCGAGGCGATGGCCCCTTGCGGAAAACTGCCAAGGAAAAGCCCCGGAAATTTCAGGATCATGTCGCCAAAGACGCCACCGAGACCAATCGGCATCGGCCAGCTTGCCGGTACCGCGAAGCAGCTGGCAATCGCCGCAAACAGGAGTGCGGCGCCAAGCCACGCAAAACTGCGCTTGGCCACCCGCCCGATGCCGCCGCGCGTCATCATCAGCAGCGACCAGACAGCAAGCGGAAGCAGGGCGGGAACGCTCGCCAGGCCGAAAAACTGCATGGCAATATCGGAGAACACAGCACCGGGATAGCCCAGCGCATTCGTTACCGGATTGTCGGTCGCGTGGCTGAAGCTCGGATCGGCGACATTCCATGTCGCCAGCGCGCCGACAGCCATGCCGGTGAGCGCGAGAAGCCCCAATCCAAACAGGATATAGAACTGCCTGCGGAAGAGATTGGCCAGTTTCAGCCTGTCTTCCGTAATCCGCTCGTCACGCAGCGGGTATGAGGGCGAATATCCTTGCCGCATATAGCCTGTCCCGAACCGAAAATATTTGCTGGCCCCTGAGCGGACTTGCTCCGGGCGCATTGAATCGGTCCGATCCTAATCGTCGGATGGTTAATTCCTCATTAACCATGCATGAGGCTCGGCAAATAAAGGAAAAGGCGCGGGGATCGCCCGCGCCTTCCGAAAGCCCGACAAGCAGGGAAACACCTCCCTACTCCCCTACTCCCCTACTCCCCTACTCCCATCCTCACTGCACCGACTCCCCATGCAGCGCGATATCCAGCCCCTCGATCTCGGCCTGCTTGCTGGGCCGCAGGCCCATGACGGCCTTGACCACGTAAAGAATGATCGCGGTGGCGATGGCCGTGTAGACGACCGTGACAGCAGCGCCGAAGAACTGCTTGCCGATGGTGGCGCCTTCGCTGGCCGGGTTGATCGCCGCATCGGCAAAGAGGCCGGTCAGCACCGCGCCGACGAAGCCGCCGACACCATGAACGCCGAAGGCATCGAGTGAATCGTCGTACCCGAGCGCATGCTTGATCTTCACAGCCGCCACGTAGCAGACCGCACCGGCCACTATGCCGATGATGAGCGCGCCAGTCGGATTGACAAAACCGGCTGCAGGCGTGACGGCGACGAGCCCCGCGACAGCGCCCGAAATGATGCCGAGCACGCTTGGCCTGCCAGCAACCGCCCATTCCACGAACATCCAGGCCAGTGCAGCACCAGCGGTCGCAACCTGCGTGTTGAGCATGGCAACGCCCGCAAGCGCATTGGCCCCGACAGCAGAGCCCGCATTGAATCCGAACCAGCCGACCCACAGAAGGGCAGCGCCGATGACCGAGAGCACCAGATTATGCGGTGCCATGTTGGTGTGGCCGTAGCCGTCACGCTTGCCGAGGATGAGGGCAGCCACCAGACCGGCGACACCGGCATTGATATGGACAACCGTGCCGCCGGCAAAATCAAGCACGCCATCCGACGCCATGAAGCCGCCGCCCCAGACCCAGTGGGCAACCGGGATATAGACGATGAACAGCCATAGCGTCAGGAACACCAGCATGGAGGAAAACTTCATGCGTTCGGCAAACGATCCGGCGATAAGCGCAGGCGTGATGACGGCAAAGGTCATCTGGAAAGTGATGAACACATATTCGGGAATGGTCCCTGTCAGCGATCCCATCGTGACGCCGGAGAAGAACGCCTTGGAAAGCCCGCCGATAAATGAATTCAGCGAACCGCCATCGGTGAAGGCGAGCGAATAGCCTGCAACCATCCACAGAACGGACATGAGGCAGGTGATCGCAAAGCTCTGCATCACTGTGGACAGCACGTTCTTCTTGCGCACCATGCCGCCATAGAACAGCGCCAGACCCGGTATCGTCATCATCAACACCAGCGCGGTTGAAGTCAGCATCCACGCCGTATCGCCCGTATCGAGGGTTGGTGTCGGGGCGGCGTCCTGTGCCATCGCCGTCCCCGCCATGGCGAGGAGCGCGGGCAGGCTGGCCAGAAGGGCCGTTTGCTTGTTTCTTCCTGTTATGAGCATCGAATATCTCCGTCGAAGGGCGGCTTCAAACGCGGCTGCGCTGGAAAGACCGGTTCAAACAGAGAGAAACAAAATTCATGCCAGTTGGCCGAAGCAGGCAAATTAACCGGAAATTTTATGACATTCGGCGCGCCGGATGCGGAAATTCGCAGCTAGGAACGTGGTGCCACGGATGCAGCTTCAGACCGAATGATGCCTTAACTGATTCATTCGATTCGCTTTTTACCCCTCGGCATCTCGCCAGCCAGCAGCGAAATGCCTCAAATTTAATCGCCTATTCAGCTCATGATTAATAATTAATCATTTATTTTCCTCGTGCACGCGGATCAGGCCTTCCTGCGCGACTGATGCGATCAGCACGCCATCGCGGGTGTAGAGCGCGCCGCGATTGAAGCCGCGTGCGCCTGAAGCGCTCGGCGTATCCTGCGTATAGAGAAGCCAGTCATCGAGCCTGCACGGTCGATGAAACCACATGGCATGGTCGAGGCTCGCCACCTGCATGTCGCGGTCGAAGATAGTCCGGCCATGCGGATGAAGCGACGTGTCGAGCAGCGTCATATCGGACAGATAGGCGAGAATGGCGGCCTGCAGTGCCCGGTCATCCGGCACGATGCCGCGCGCCCTGACCCATACATGCTGGACGGGCTCGAGTTTCTCCCGCGAGAAATAATGGGTCAGCGATACGGGCTTGATCTCGATGGGCCGCTCCCGCTCCCAGTATTTGCGGACATTGGGCGGCGCCATATGGAGATATTGTTCCTTGATGTCGCGATCGCCGACGAGTTGCTCGGGCATAGGCAGCCCTTCCGGCATCGGCATCTGATGCTCAAGCCCGCCTTCGTCGATCTGGAACGAAGCGGATAACGAGAAAATTGCCTTGCCATGTTGCTTGGCCAGAACGCGCCGGGTGCTGAAGCTGGAACCATCACGGATGCGGTCCACCTCATAGACTATGGGGATGGCCGGATCGCCGGGCCGCACGAAATAGGCATGGAGCGAGTGCACATGGCGCTCCGGTTCGACCGTGCGCTGCGCGGCAATCAGCGCTTGCCCAATCACCTGCCCCCCGAAAACCCGCTGCCAGCCTACCTGCGGGCTGTTGCCCCGGAACAGGTCCACCTCAAGCGTTTCGAGATCGAGGATCGATAGCAGTTCGCGCATTGCCGCCGTCTGCTCGATACCGGGCTTTTCTTCATCGGACATGGACAGCCTGTCTCCTGCAACCATATATATGCTTCGGGTTCTTGTTTGAGCCGGAGCGTTGGAACCTGTCAAGAACCGCGCGGGAAAAGCTGTCCCTGGCAGCGGAGCAGACGGCAGGTTTCGGTATGCGCCGCGGCAAAATATCGGGTTCCCTGACCGGCGATATATGCCAAAACAGCGCGTGAGCGGTTCCAGCTAAACCAGAATCGCGAAACCGCTCTATCTCTTTGTTTCCAAGCATTTGCCTCGCGCAAAACCGCTTCGCACTTTTGCTGGAAATGCTATCGTGAGATAGATTCTCGAAAGGAAATGACAAATGGCCGTCCGAAAAAAGCAGGAAGCAGCGCGCAATAACGATGTGGTGATTGCAGGCGGCGGCTATGTCGGCCTTGTCACGGCGGTCGCAATCAGGTCAGCGGCCCCGCACCTTTCCGTGACGGTGATCGACGGCGCGCCTGCGGGCGCCTGGAAAAACGATCCCCGCGCCTCCTCCATCGCCGCGGCCGCCTCGCGGATGCTCGACAAGCTCGGCTGCTGGCAGGAAATTCTGCCGGATGCCCAGCCTATCACCGAAATGGTCATCACCGATTCGCGAACATCCGATCCGGTCCGTCCCGTGTTCCTCACCTTCGAGGGAGAAGCGGAACCGGGCGAGCCTTTCGCCCATATGGTCGAGAACCGTGTGCTCAACACGGCATTGCACAACAAGGCGGATGCCCTCGGTATTGTCTTCCTTGAGGCGGTGAGCGTCGACAATTTCGAAACCCGGCCCGAAAGCGTGACCGTTACGCTGTCCAATGGCGACAGGCTGGAAACGCGTCTCTTGATCGCTGCCGACGGTGCGCGCTCGCGGCTGCGCGATCTGGCGGGCATCAAGACCGTGAACTGGGATTATGGTCAGTCCGGCATCGTCTGCAATGTGGCGCACGAGCGCCCGCATGGCGGCCGCGCCGATGAGCATTTTCTGCCCGCCGGTCCATTTGCGATCCTTCCGCTGAAGGGCAATCGCAGCTCACTGGTCTGGACCGAGCGCACGGCGGATGCCGAGCGGCTCATCCGCGAGGATGATTTCGTGTTCGAAGCTGAACTGGAACAGCGCTTCGGCCATCGTCTGGGCGCCCTGCATGTCGAAGGGCCGCGCCGTGCCTTCCCGCTCGGCCTCACGCTGGCGCGCGAATTTGTAAAGCCGCGCTTCGTGCTGGTGGGCGACGCAGCACATCGTATCCATCCTATCGCCGGTCAGGGCCTCAACCTCGGTTTCCGCGACGCGGCGGCGATTGCCGAAGTGGTGGTCGAAACGGATCGCCTTGGCCTCGATATCGGATCTTTCGCAGCCCTTGAACGCTATCAGTCGTGGCGCCGCTTCGATACGGTGCAGATGGGCGTCACCACCGACGTCCTGACCCGGCTTTTCTCCAACGACAATCCGGCTATCCGCTCAATCCGCGATATCGGGCTTGGTCTTGTCGACCGGGTTCCAGCGCTGAAATCCTTCTTCATCAAGCAGGCTGCGGGCCTTTCAGGCGATACCCCGCGTCTGCTGAAAGGACAGGCCATCTGAGTGCTGGACCCGTTCCCGGACCGCCCTATATCGGTAGCGGAAATCCCAACCGAGAGGAGAGCTTCCCATGGACAGAAAAGCAACCGCCGTCTGGCAAGGCACGCTGAAGGAAGGCAAAGGCACCCTCAACACGCAAAGCGGTGCGCTGAAGGATCTGCCCTACGATTTCAAGGCTCGTTTTCAGGACGAAAGCGGTCGCTCCGGCACCAATCCGGAAGAGCTTCTGGGTGCCGCCCATGCAGGCTGTTTCGCCATGCAGCTTTCAGCCCTCCTGACAGAACACGGCACTCCGCCCGAAAAGCTTGAGGCAACCGCAGTCGTCAGCATCGGCCCGGCTTCCGGCGGTGGCTTTGAAATCAGCCGCAGCGCACTCACGCTCAACGCCAAAATCCCCGGCATCTCGGCGGAGGATTTCGAGACGCTTGCGAACAAGGCCAAGCAGTCCTGCCCGCTTTCAAAAGCGTTGGGCGCTATCGAGGTGACGCTGGACGCAAAACTGGCTTGAGCGAGTATAAGTTGCGAGGATAAGAAGCGGGCGCAAGCTCGCTTTTTTATTCCGGCAGGTGGCAGACAGCCTCGATATTGTGGCCGTCCGGATCGATGACAAAGGCGGCGTAATAGTCGGGATGATAATCCGCCCGCAGGCCGGGCTTGCCATTGTCCTTGCCGCCAGCGGCAATGGCTGCTTCATAAAAGCGGTCCACCTCGGAGCGGGTCCCAGCCGAAAAAGCGACATGAAGCACGCCCTCCAGCTTCGCACCCTTCTGCTTGCCGATCCAGAATTCCGGCTTGCCATTGCGGCCATATCCCACCCAATCGCCGAATTCCATGGCGCGGCCTATGCCGAGCGGCGCCAGCGCCGCATCATAAAAAGCCCGCGACTTGGGCATGCTGGAAATGTTGAATCCGATATGATCGAGCATGATTTTACCTAGCCAGAACTGGAATTCCACGGGTTCGCTACAACAGTATCATCGTTATATAACGCAGTTACCCATTGTCGCCAGAACCTGTCCACACGCTCTCTCTTGGCCGGATCAATTTCCTGCTTCGCTGTAGAACTGGTCCATTTATCGGCGATCTGAAGCTCGTCAACCAGAAACGACAGGATTTCTGCTGGAACATCGCCCTTTCCCATTTCTCGGGTCAAAGCCTTGCGAGCCATCAGGTCCGCCACATTATTCCAGATTTCTGCTGATAAATCGGCCTCTTGGCACAACGTCGGAAAATGCATCGGCGCCACTCCACGATCAGGGTGGAGCCGCATCCATCGCAGCGCCATGACCGGGCGCAGGCTGTAAAAAATCTTCTTAAGCCCGATCTCCTTCCCATCGCCTAACGAACGTTCAAACTGATTTCGCGCTAGATGGAAATAATGACGAGCTACCCCGTTCTTATCACAAATGGAGTCCGCCAGTTCCAACAATGCCAAGCGAAATTTTTCATCGGAGTGATAAACAATCGGCGAAGTTAACCATTCCAGAATGACGGCGTTGCCAGCAAGCATCAACTTCAGTGCTTTCGATAGCTCCCAACCATTAACATCTATAACAGGTGTCAATGGTGTTTCGATTACATCTCTTCTGGGAAAAAGGGTAAAGCTTGCTTCTGGAGATAGAACATAAACAAAGCGACAGTCGTAGTCGCTGTCGGGAGATGGAAATCCCCACGCACGGCTTCCGCTTTCGATTGCCAATGGAATAATAACTTCGTCATTATTCGCGATATCTCTCAACCGCCTGTCAATTTCGGCAACTGAACTGCTGTCAAAATTCTTTGGTATATTACGCATGACTTACTCCATAAAAAAGACCGGCCCCACATGTGAAGCCGGTCCCCTAAAGCCATCAAACAATAGAATTACACGCGGCGCTCGACCATCATCTTCTTGATTTCGGCAATCGCCTTGGCAGGGTTCAGGCCCTTCGGGCAGGTCTGCGCGCAGTTCATGATCGTGTGGCAGCGATAGAGCCGGAACGGGTCCTCGAGATTGTCGAGGCGTTCGCCCTTGGCTTCGTCGCGGCTATCGATCAGCCAGCGATAGGCCTGAAGCAACACGGCGGGGCCGAGATAGCGGTCGCCATTCCACCAGTAGCTCGGGCACGAAGTCGAGCAGCAGGCGCACAAAATGCATTCGTAGAGGCCGTCAAGCTTCTGGCGATCCTCATGGCTTTGCAGCCATTCCTTCTGGGGCTCCGGCGAAACCGTCTTGAGCCAGGGCTCAATGGAACGATGCTGGGCGTAGAAATTGCTGAGGTCCGGCACAAGATCCTTCACCACCGGCATGTGCGGCAGCGGATAGACCTTGATGGCGCCCTTGATGTCGTCCATGCCCTTGGTGCAGGCCAGCGTATTCGCGCCATCGATATTCATGGCGCAGGAACCGCAAATGCCTTCACGGCACGACCGGCGCAGCGTCAGCGTCGGGTCGATCTTGTTCTTGATATAGAGAAGACCATCCAGCACCATCGGGCCGCAATCGTCGCGATCGACATAATAGGTGTCGATGCTCGGATTGGCGTCATCGTCCGGCGACCAGCGATAGATACGGAATTCCGTGACGCGCTTGGCGCCATCAGGACGGGGCCAGGTCTTGCCCTCCTGCATGCGGGAATTCTTGGGAAGTGCGAGTTCAACCATTGCTCTTTCCCTTGATTAGTAAACGCGCTTCTTCGGCGCAATCTTGGCGAGGCTGATGCCGCCTTCCTCTTCCGTCGTCAACGGATCGAGGTGGACAGGACGGTAATCAAGCTTGACCTTGCCTTCCGGCGACAGCCAGGACAGGGTGTGCTTGCGCCATTCGGCATCGTTGCGATCCGGGAAATCCTCATGCGCATGGGCGCCGCGGCTTTCCTGACGCGCTTCCGCCGAAACAACCGTCGTCAGCGCATTGGCCATCAGGTTTTCCAGCTCCAGCGTTTCCACCAGATCGGAGTTCCAGATCATCGACCGGTCAGTAACCTTGACATCCGGCAGCTCCTTCCAGAGCTTTTCCATGCGCTCGACGCCCTGCTTGAGCGATTCCGAGGTGCGGAACACCGCGGCATCTTCCTGCATGGTGCGCTGCATCTTTTCGCGCAGTTCCGCGGTCGGCCGGGAGCCGTTGGCAAAACGCAGGCGATCAAAGCGCTCCATGATCTTGTCGCAGGCAGCAAGGTCGAGATCGGGAATCTTCGACTTGCGGTCGATGACCTGACCGGCGCGGATAGCAGCCGCACGGCCGAACACCACGAGATCGATCAAAGAGTTGGAGCCGAGACGGTTCGCACCGTGCACCGAAGCGCAGCCCGCTTCGCCAACGGCCATCAGGCCTGGCTGCACGCGGTCCGGGTCGTCGGCGGTCGGGTTCAGCACTTCGCCCCAGTAATTGGTCGGAATGCCGCCCATATTGTAGTGAACGGTCGGCAGAACCGGGATCGGTTCCTTGGTCACATCCACGCCTGCAAAAATCTTTGCCGACTCGGAAATGCCCGGCAGGCGCTCATGCAGAACAGCCGGATCGAGATGGTCAAGATGCAGGAAGATGTGATCCTTGTTCTTGCCGACGCCGCGACCAGCACGGATTTCCATGGTCATGCAGCGCGAAACAACGTCACGCGAGGCAAGGTCCTTGGCCGAAGGGGCATAGCGTTCCATGAAGCGCTCGCCTTCGGAATTGACCAGATAGCCGCCTTCGCCGCGCGCGCCTTCGGTGATGAGGCAGCCCGCGCCATAGATGCCGGTCGGATGGAACTGCACGAATTCCATGTCCTGCAGCGGCAGGCCGGCGCGTGCCACCATGCCGCCACCGTCGCCGGTGCAGGTGTGCGCCGAGGTAGCCGAGAAATAGGCGCGGCCATAACCGCCCGTCGCCAGAACCACCATCTTGGCGGAGAAGCGATGGATGGTGCCGTCATCGAGGTTCCACGCCACAACGCCGGTGCACACACCGTCGGTCATGATGAGATCAAGCGCGAAATATTCGATGAAGAACTGCGCGTTGTTCTTGAGCGACTGGCCGTAGAGCGTGTGCAGGATCGCGTGGCCGGTACGGTCAGCGGCAGCGCAGGTGCGCTGGACCGGAGGGCCGTCGCCGAAATTCTGCATGTGGCCGCCAAACGGGCGCTGATAAATCTTGCCTTCTTCCGTGCGCGAGAACGGCACGCCGTAATGCTCAAGCTCGTAGACGGCGGCAGGCGCTTCGCGCGCCAGATATTCCATCGCATCGGTATCGCCGAGCCAGTCCGATCCCTTGACGGTATCGTACATATGCCACTGCCAGCTGTCCGGGCCCATGTTCTTGAGCGAAGCGGCGATGCCGCCCTGTGCGGCAACCGTATGCGAACGGGTCGGGAAAACCTTGGTGATGCAAGCCGTCTTCAGGCCCTGCTCGGCCATGCCGAGCGTTGCGCGCAGGCCAGCACCGCCAGCCCCGACGACCACCACGTCGAACTTGTGATCGACATAGGTGTACTTGCTTGCAGCGGCAGGCGCCGCATTGTTTACTGCACTAGCCATCGGGCTATCAACCTCCGAAGCTCAGCTTGAGGATCGCAAAAATGCAGGCGAAGCCGACAACAGCCGTAAAGAAGCTGTTCAGCATCACCAGCACGACCTTCATGCCTTCGCCATGCACATAATCTTCGATAATGACCTGCATCCCCAGACGCATGTGGTAGACGCCGGTCAGGACGAACAGCGCCATCACGATGGCAGTGAATGGATGCGAAAGTGCAGCCCGGACTTCCGCATAGCTTGCGCCATTGAGCGAAACGACCAGGCCGATGAAAAACATGACCAGCGGCACAAGGGCGACCGCGCTCAGGCGCTGATACCAGAAATGGCCGGTGCCTTCCTTGGCCGATCCCAGACCCCGGACCTTGCCGAGTGGGGTGCGCATATCATTGTTCATACCGTTCATGAAACCAGCTCCCCTTAGCGCACCGAATAGGCGACGACCCATACGAGGATCGTGGCGATGACGGAGAAAACGACGGTCGTCCAGGCGATCTTGGAAGCGGTGTGCTTTTCAAGACCTGCGCCCGTATCCCAGATCAGGTGGCGAACGCCGCCGGCCAGATGGTGCAGAAGCGCCCATGTATAGCCGAACAGGATCAGGCGGCCGATCCAGGACGAGAACAATGCATTGACGGTGTTGAAGCACTCTTCGCTGACCGCAGCCGAAATCAGCCAGGCCGCCAGCAGCAGGGTGCCGAAGTAAAGTGCGCCGCCCGTGATGCGATGGACGATAGACATCGTCATCGTAATGACCGGCTTGTAGATAGACAGGTGCGGCGACAAAGGACGCTGGCGCGTTACAGTCGGTTGTGTCATGGCTCTGTAGGCTTCCCTGACGTTTCTCTCCGGCCACACCCCGCTGACGACGATCAGCAAGGCAGCCAGGTTGCGGGTTCTCACGAACCCGGGTTCGACGCCGTCCGAGGCACAGGGAACCGGACTTTACGATCCCGCGCCGGTACGACCCAAGAAAATATGGCTGGACCGTGGCGTACGGCCCTATGTGGCGCTTTCTACTGCTCTTTTACCATCACGTCAAAGAAGCTTTTTCACGAAAAGACTAACAATTGGTCGCACCTCGGCGACACATTCGCGTGATTGCGGCATTCAAACGATTGAAGACCGCAACCGGCAAAAACATGTGTAATTTCATCCACTTTTGCGAAATCGATCAATTGCCGAATCGAATCACATAGCTCGACCAGTCGGCAGCCGTCGCAATCTGTTCATAGAGCTTGCGCCCGTCTTCCGGAACGCGCGGGGCGTTGAGCACCAGCTTGGACCAACTGCGCTCCTCGGCCTTGTCGGCCAGCACGTCGATCAGCGCCTTGGCGATGCCTTTTCCGCGATGATCGTGGTGTACGTAGATATGATCGACCTGCCCTGCACGCAGGCCGGTCACCGGTTCGGGCAGATCGTAAAAGATCACGAAGCCGACCAGATTTCCGTCGACCCGGGCTCCCAGCGTTTCAGCGGCACGGTCCTGAAGCAGATGCTCGGCATAAAAATCATCGGGGCGGCGCGGAGCACCGCGCTTGAGCGCCTGCGCATAGCTTGCCAGCAGCGGCGCGAACTCATGGGCATCCCGCAGATGGAGGAGCGCAATATCGACGGCATGATCTTTGGTCATTGGACGTTCCTTGGCGTTTCCGGCCCTTCCGCATGCAGCCTGCGAAGCAGCAGCGCACGGAAGACCGGTTCGATTGTAGCCAGCACGGATGACAAAGGTAAAGAAAGAGTTAAGATAGTCCGCATTCTCCTGGTGATCACCGTCGACGAGGCTCGAACAACGATGGCAAAACGCAGACGGACAATCTTTGGCGCGGCTGTCGTCGGCGTGCTTGCGCTCGCCGGTGCCGCACGGGCCGACGATGCGACACGCTCCATCGATGCCTCGGGAAATCTTGTCATCCAGATGCCGGGCAATGGCGCGAAGATCATCCGGGTCGGCGCGGCGCAGAAGACAGCTTCCTCCTCGCCGCAACGCATGAAGCTGATTACCGCACCGCGAGATCGCTCGGTTGCCTATATCGTCGACAAGCCCAACAGCAATTGCGAAAGCGCGGTCGTGCTGCACGGGCGCGCCTTCATGTACGGGACCGATCGCGGAGAAACGCCGGTTCTGGACCACGCCAATTGCGGCTATCACTAGGGCTGTTCAGCGCCCCGTCATTGACCGGAATTCCAGCACGTTTTCGTCAGCCAGTATCGGCAGCGCCGTGCGCACATTGTTGCGCCCGCCCTTTTTCGCTTCATAAAGCGCGCCATCCGCGCGTTTATAGAGATCGGAAAATACATCATCGAATTCCATTTCCGCGACGCCGAAGCTTGCCGTGAACTCGATCTCCCCGTTCCTGCCCGCAATACGAATATCGCGACAGACAAGCCGCGTCTTGTCCGCGAATCGCCATGCCGATTGGATCGTGTTTCCCGGCAGGATGATCGCGAATTCCTCACCGCCGACACGGGCGGCAATGCCGCCCTTGACGCTCGCCGCTTTACGCAGTTCGGCGGAGAAGGCGGCGATGACGCGATCCCCCAAAGCGTGGCCGTGCGTGTCGTTGATGGCCTTGAAGTGATCGATGTCGCACAGGACCAGCGACAAAGCCTGCCGCATGCGCTTCGACTTTTCAATCGCCGCTTCGGCGCGAAACTCGAAACCGCGCCGGTTGAGCAGCATGGAAAGCTGATCCGTTTCCGAACGTATCTGCATATCGGTGATCAGCTCCCGCATCAGGCTCAGCAGCAGGAGCAAGCCGCCAGCGACCGAAAGCGCAGCACCAATCGACTGCGAGAACATTGCATAGGTCGTATCGATATAGTCGGCCGGCTCAGCGCCTGCACCTCCGGACAACACGGCGATAACGGGCTTGAACAGGAAATGGACGGCGCTGACGCCGAACAGCACCGCCATGAGCGTGTCGATGGCGTTGCGATCCACGCGCAGGATCACCCACACAGCAAGCAGAAGCACCAGAAAATAGGGCGTCTGATAAAGCAGCATGCCGATCATCTGGCTACGGGCGATGTCATATATGCCGTAGACCACGGCAAGCGACGCAATGGTCAGAAGTCCGAGCGCTATCCATGGCACAGGCCGGGCATACATTCGGGCCAGACCGACAACCAGACAGGACAAGGCCAGATAATAGGCCGTAAAGGCGAGCATATAGCCGATGCGGGGATTGGGAATGGAAGGCATGGCAAGCTCGGTCAGGAAATAGAGCATTGCGAAAATAAAGCCCAAGGCAAAGACCGGTGCCGCAGCATTATCCCGCGCATAAACGGCAATGCCGAGAAATGCGAAAGCAAACAGACCGGAAACGGTCATGTTGATCAACAGGATAAAGTCGGCTCCATTCATCGATGCTCTTCCCCGTGCCGGCACTCAAGGACTTCCGCCGACAGCCACCCCGCCACACCCATACAATCAAAGCGTGAAAAACCTGCTAATCTACAGCCAACGAAAAACCGCCGGGATGAACCGGCGGTTTGATCTTCCAAGAGCCTTCGAGGAACCTTCTGGTTCGGAAATGCTCTAGTTCCACTCGCGAATGTCGACGAAATGTCCGGCAATCGCGGCAGCGGCGGCCATGGCGGGCGACACGAGATGCGTACGGCCCTTGAAACCCTGACGGCCTTCGAAATTGCGGTTCGAGGTGGAAGCGCAGCGTTCGCCCGGCTTCAGACGATCGTCGTTCATGGCAAGGCACATGGAGCACCCCGGCTCACGCCAGTCGAACCCGGCTTCGATAAAGATCTTGTCGAGGCCTTCGGCTTCCGCCTGTTCCTTCACCAGACCCGAACCCGGCACGATCATGGCGCTGACGCCAGCGGCAACCTTTTTGCCCGCAGCCATGCGTGCAGCGTCGCGCAGGTCCTCGATACGGCCATTGGTGCAGGAGCCGATGAATACGCGGTCGATCTTGATATCGGTCATCTTGGTGCCGGGCTTCAGGCCCATATAGTCCAGAGCGCGCCACTTCGATGCCCGCTTGGTCTCGTCCTTGATCTCGTCCGGATTCGGAACGATGTCGGTGACGAAGACCACGTCTTCCGGCGAGGAACCCCAGGACACGACCGGGGAAATCTTGGCGGCGTCGAGTTCGACGATCTTGTCGAAATGCGCGCCTTCATCCGAATGCAGCGTCTTCCAGTAGGAAATCGCCTGATCCAGCGCTTCGCCCTTCGGCGCGCGCGGCTTGTCCTTGATATAGGCGAAGGTCGTTTCGTCCGGCGCGATGAGACCAGCGCGGGCGCCGCCTTCGATCGACATGTTGCAGACCGTCATGCGGCCTTCCATCGACAGGGCGCGAATGGCTTCGCCCGCATATTCGATCACATAGCCAGTGCCGCCCGCGGTGCCGATTTCGCCGATGATGGCGAGCGTGATGTCCTTGGCGGTGACGCCCGGAGCCAGCTTGCCATCCACACGCACCAGCATGTTCTTGGCCTTCTTCTGAATCAGCGTCTGGGTTGCCAGAACATGTTCCACCTCGGACGTGCCAATACCATGCGCCAGCGAACCGAAAGCGCCGTGCGTGGAGGTGTGGCTGTCACCGCAGACGATGGTCATGCCCGGCAGCGTAAAGCCCTGTTCCGGGCCGACGATGTGCACGACGCCCTGACGGCGGTCACGCTCGGAATAATATTCGACGCCGAAATCAGCGGCATTCTTGGCCAGAGCCTCGACCTGAATGCGGCTTTCCTCGTTCTTGATACCGTTGATGCGGTCCGGCGAGGTCGGAACGTTGTGATCGACAACGGCCAGCGTCTTTTCAGGATGGCGCACCTTGCGGCCAGCCATGCGCAGGCCTTCGAAAGCCTGCGGGCTCGTCACTTCGTGCACAAGATGGCGATCAATATAAAGGAGGCAGGTTCCGTCTTCCTGCTGATCCACTACATGGTCGTCCCAGATCTTGTCATAAAGTGTACGCGGCGCGCTCATTGCGAGAGGTCCTTTGAATGGTTCTTAGAAGCATTTCCAGCAAAAGTGTGAAACGGTTTTGCGTGGGCAAATGCGTGAAAAAATAGCCAGAGCAACTCCAATGGTTCAGTCTTGACTGGAACCGCTCTAATTTCCTGTCATATGCACCCGCCTTGGCGTTTCGTCAAGAAACAGAAACCGCCACAGGGTGTCGCAGTAACAATCTTGCGAGATTTTGGCGTAATTATGCAATATGTTACGCAAGGCTTCATTTTTGGCAAATAAAAAAGGCGACCAGAGGCCGCCTTCTTTAAACAGGATGCTGTGAAACTTATTCAGCAGCAGCGGCCTTTGCGGCGGCATCGCGCTCGGCGGCGCGCTTGTCAGCTTCGCGCTCGGCCTTGGTGCGGTTGTCCTTCTTTTCAGCAATACGCGCAGCCTTACCGGTGAGGCCACGAAGGTAGTAAAGCTTCGCGCGACGAACCTTGCCGCGGCGAACCAGTTCAACGCCTTCAACGACCGGCGAGTAAACCGGGAATACGCGCTCCACGCCTTCGCCATAGGAAATCTTGCGAACGGTGAAGTTTTCATTGAGGCCAGCGCCGGAACGGGCGATGCAGACGCCTTCATAGGCCTGCACGCGGGTACGCGTACCTTCGGTCACGCGAACCTGAACGCGAACGGTGTCGCCTGGCTGGAAATCCGGAAGCTTGCGCTTTTCTTCGATCTTTGCTGCCTGTTCGGCTTCAAGCTGACGAATGATATCGGTCATCGTCTTTCTCCTTCTGCATTCTTCTCAAACAGTCAGAGCGCTCTGCACTTGCCACCAAGCAATCCTTGGCCCTGTGGCTATGCCTTCAAATTCAGGCAGGAGCGGTACACCATTTATTGGTTTGGGACGCCTCGGGCTTTGCCCGAACGAGGTATTACAATGTCGGGATTTCCCGAACTGGCAGGCACATACAGCATCACGACCCGTTTGTCACGCCCTGTCAGAATTTTTCGTAGCCAGCCTGGAAAGACTGTGCCACAACTATCGTCAACAATAAAAATACAAATCGTAAACAACTATAAAAGTTGTAGCTAATAAGGGGACAGTATGACAATCAAAAATCCATCACCCTCATTGTACAATGAGGATTTGGCACCAGCCGAAGAACGCAAATGGGGCGCCTTCAGCATTTTCAACGTCTGGACATCGGATGTTCACAGCCTTTGGGGCTATTATCTTGCCGCAAGCCTGTTTCTTTTGTGCGGCAGTTTTCTGAACTTTGTTATAGCGATCGGTGCGGGATCATTGGTCATCTTCTTCCTGATGACTCTGGTCGGCAATGCCGGCGTACGGACAGGCGTGCCTTTTCCGGTGCTGGCGCGGGCATCCTTCGGCACGTTCGGAGCCAATTTTCCAGCCCTCGTGCGCGGTGTCGTCGCCTGTTTCTGGTATGGCGCACAGACCGCTGCCGCCTCCGGCGCCATCGTCGCGCTGCTTATCCGCAACGAAAGCATGCTGTCCTTTCACCAGAACAGCCATCTGCTCGGCCACTCGACCCTCGAAGTCATCTGCTATGTCCTGGTTTGGGCAGCCCAGCTTCTCATCATCCAGCGCGGCATGGAAACTGTCCGCAAATTCCAGGACTGGGCCGGTCCCGCAGTCTGGATCATGATGCTGATCCTGGCCGTTTATCTGGTTATCAAGGCCGGCACGTTTTCTTTCGGCAGCGAAATTCCGCGCGATGTGCTTCTCGAGAAAACAAAAGATGCAGGCGTTACCGGCGAGCCGGGTTCGTTTGCGGCACTCGCTGCTGTCGCGGCCACCTGGATCACCTATTTTGCGGCACTCTATCTGAACTTCTGCGACTTCTCGCGCTATGCCAAGGATGAAGCATCCTTGCGGCGCGGCAATCTTTGGGGCCTGCCGGTCAATCTTCTGGCCTTCTGCCTTGTCGCCGGCGTCACCACCACCGCTGCCTTCACAGTCTATGGCGAAGTCCTGCTTCATCCCGACCAGATTTCGGCAAAGTTCGATAGCTGGTTCCTTGCACTGCTTGCCGCGCTGACTTTCACCGTCGCCACGCTCGGCATCAACGTGGTTGCGAACTTCGTTTCCGCCGCCTTCGACTTCTCCAACACATTGCCGCAGAAAGTCTCGTTCAAGCGGGGCGGTGTCATCGCAGCATTGATCGCATTGATCCTCTATCCGTTCGCCCCGTGGGAAACCGGCGCCGCACATTTCGTCAACTTCCTCGGCTCCACCATGGGCCCGATCTTCGGGATCATGATGGTCGATTATTATCTGCTGCGTCGCGGACAGTTGAATGTGGCCGATCTTTATCAGGAAAACGGTGAGTTCCGGTTCCAGAATGGCTGGCACGTCAAGGCTTTCATCGCTTTTGCTATCGGCGCCCTGTTCTCATCCGTCCTGCCAATGGCCACCAATCTTCTGCCGAGCTGGTGGGCGACCTATGGCTGGTTCTTCGGCGTGGGTATTGGCGGCAGCGTCTATTTTATCCTGCGCAAGTCACAAACAGAACTTCGCAGTCCTGCAAATCAGCACTCTGCCTGACAAAAAGAGACGAAAATGCCCGGCGTCTGCCGGGCATTTTTATTCAGAGCGCATCCCAACACAACATCAGATCGGCGATCTAACGGCCAATCCGGCCCAGATGCGTATCCTGAAATCCTGATCCATATTTGAGGCCATAGCCGAGTGCGCGGTCGACGCCGATATGCACGGCCCAGATCAGCGCAATTGCGAGGCAAAGCGGCCAGTTCATGGCCCAGCCAAGCACCGCCACCAACACCACGCCGATCCAGCTATGAGCAATATTATAGACGATCGCGCCTGTACGCGGTCCCCTCACATAGCCGAAGAACGAAAGATCGGGCGCAAGGATGAGAATGGCGAAAAGCCACCAGCTTGCGCCACTGACCCAATAGGCTCCGAGCGCCAGCAGCGCGAGGGAAAGACTTTCGAGCCGCTGGATCAGGTTCATTTGCGCTTTCCCTCGCAATAGGCGTCCCAAAGATCGGGACGCCGCTCCCTGGTGATCCGCTCAGCCTGTTCGTGCCGCCATTTATCAATGGCACCATGATTGCCGGAGGTCAGGATTTCGGGAATGGGCCGATCTTCCCAAACCTGCGGGCGGGTGTAGTGCGGATGTTCGAGCAGGCCGGTCTCGAAACTCTCCGTCTCGCCGGATTCGCGATTGCCCATCACGCCCGGCAAAAGCCGCACAATGGCATCGAGCAGCACGATGGCCGCAGTTTCTCCACCCGACAGGATGTAATCGCCAATCGATACTTCCTCGAGATTGCGCGCCTCGATCACGCGTTCATCCACGCCTTCGAAACGCCCGCAGAGAATGATCGCGCCCGGCCCTTCGGCCAGTTCGCGAACGCGCTTTTGCGTCAGCGGCTTTCCGCGTGGGCTCATCAAAAGCATCGGACGCTGACCGTCGGCAACCGAATCCAGCGCGCGGGCGATAACGTCCGGCTTCATCACCATGCCGGCGCCGCCGCCAGATGGCGTATCGTCCACCATACGATGCCGCCCTTCCGCAAAATCGCGTATCTGCACCGCATCGAGCCGCCATTTGGCTTCACCGAGCGCCTTGCCCGCAAGCGAAGCGCCAAGCGGTCCGGGAAACATTTCCGGATAAAGCGTCAGCACGGATGCATGAAAGAAACCGGCCTCATCATCGACCTTGGAAACTTCGGTCATGACTTCTTCGGCTTTTTCTTTTCGCTTTGCGGACGCTCGTCCTCATCGTCGGCGATCAATCCGGCGGCATAGGGCTCGACCAGCAATGTTCCCTTGTCGAAATCGATCTCCGGCACGGCAGCTTCCGTGAACGGAATGAGCATCGGGCGCTTGCCCTTTTCGGAAAGCTCTATGAGATCGCCGCCGCCGAAATCGAAGAGCGCGCTCACCACGCCATAGGTCTTGCCTTCGGCATCCACCGCCAGCAGGCCTATGAGGTCTGTCTGGAAGAATTCGTCTTCATCCAGTTCGTCATCCGGCAGTTGCGAACGATCGATGAAAAGCTCGATCCCGTTCAGCGCTTCGGCGGCATTGCGGTCGTTGATGCCCTTGAACCGCACGACCACCACGGTCTTTGCAGGACGCGCTTCCAGAACCTCGTAGCTCTTGCCCTGTTCGTCATAAAGCAGGCCGTATTCGGCGATGGCCAGCGGATCGCCGGTAAAGGTCTTCACTCGCACTTCGCCACGCGTGCCATGGGCGGCACCGATGACGGCGAGCTGGATCGGGTTTTCTGGACGCGGCATTGCCAACCTTGTTTCTGCTGCACGGAGAGGACTATTTTTCGTTCAATAGCTCTTTCGTTGGTCTTTTTCACGTCATTTCGTCAGAAAATCGCTCTTCAACCCACGAAAACCAGCCGGTAACCTATCGCTGGCAGACTGCACGCGAATCCAGAGTGAACGATCGGCCCGATTATGACGACGAACAGCGAATTTCTGATCCCTGCCCGCGCCGACCTCGCAGCCGCGCGGGAAGAATGGCTGAAGACGCTGAAAGATGCGCGCCGCCTGTCCGAAAATACGCTCGAGGCCTATGAACGCGACACGCGCCAGTTTCTCAATTTCCTGACCGGCCATCTGGGCGAGCCGCCGTCGCTAAAAGATGTCGGCAATCTGCGGATCGCCGATCTGCGCTCCTTTCTGGCCAGCCGCCGCAATGACGGCGTCGGCGCCAGAACGCTGGGGCGTGGTCTTGCCGGTGTTCGCTCGCTGCTGCGCCATCTGGAAAAACGCGGCCTTGCCAATGCAGCGGGCGCAAGTGCCATGCGCGCGCCGCGACAGCCGAAATCCCTGCCGAAACCGCTGACCGCCGAAGATGCCCGCCGCGTGGTCGCCGCCGACGGGCAGATGGCGGAGGAACCATGGATCGCCGCGCGCAACGCCGCCGTTCTGACATTGCTCTATGGCTGTGGCCTGCGCATTTCAGAAGCGCTTGGCCTCATGGGCGACGCTTTATCCGACAGCACAGCCCTTTCGATCACCATCACCGGCAAGGGCAACAAGGCCCGCCTCGTGCCGTTGCTGCCCGTTGTGCATCGCGCCGTCGCCCAATATCGGGCGCTTTGCCCGTTCGACCTTACCGCCGACAAGCCGCTTTTTCGCGGCGCCAAGGGCGGCATTCTTCATGCGGCGATCATCCAGCGCGAAATGCAGAAGCTGCGCGCCGGTCTCGGCCTGCCCGACAGTGCGACGCCGCACGCGCTGCGCCATTCCTTTGCCACCCACCTTCTGGGGCGCGGCGGCGATCTCAGGACCATTCAGGAACTGCTTGGCCATGCAAGCCTTTCAACTACGCAGGTCTATACCGGCGTGGATACCGAGCGGCTTCTGGAAGTTTACGACAAGGCACATCCGCGCGCTTGATATTGGTCTCGCATCTGTGAAAAACGGTCTTATATTGCCCTCATGAAAAAGCTGCTTCTGACTCTTCTCCTTGCCTGTCTTGCAGGCACAATCCCCGCTCACGCCGACAATATATCCGCCGCTTGCACCCCGCACGGCGTCAATCTCATGGAGGGACTGGAGACGAGAGACCCGGCAAGCTGGCAGGAATTGCAGCGAGACGCCGATAAGATTCCCAATCGCAAAGGGCTTCTCTGGAAAATCGACAAGCAGGGCGTCGAGCCATCCTATCTCTTCGGCACAATGCATTTTTCCGATCCCCGCGTCCTGACGCTGTCGAAAGCCACCGACGAGGCCTATCGATCGGCAAGCACCGTCGTCGTTGAAACGACCGATATTCTGGACCCGAAGTTTTTCCTGCGTGTCAGACTGGAGCAACCCGAGCTGCTGCTTTTCACCGACGGCACCACGCTCAAAGCGCATCTCCCCGAGCAACGGCGTGAGGAAATCGAACGGAAGCTCGCAGAACGCGGCATTGTTCTCGACGCGGTCGCCAAAATGAAACCATGGGTGCTATCCAGCTTGCTGGCCCTTCCCAAATGCGAGAGGAAGCGGCAAGGCGAAGGCGAGAAATCGCTCGATGAAAAGCTTGCCCTCGATGCACAGGCCGAAGGCCGCGATGTTCAGGGCCTTGAAAGCGCGGAAGAGCAGCTCACCGCGATGAACCGGATGCCGCTTGATTTCCACCTCCGCAGCCTTGTCGCCACCATCGATTATGGCGACGCAATCGAGGATGCCATGGAGACGACGACTGCCCTCTATCTCGATGGTGAAATCGGGATGATCATGCCGGCGCTCCGGAAAATTGTTCCCGACAGCCTTTCCGACGATGACTATGATTTATTCTTAAAATATCTCATTTCGGACCGGAATCACCTCATGGCTGATCGCGCCGTCCCGATCATCGACAAGGGAAATGCTTTTATTGCCGTGGGCGCGCTACATCTGCCGGGCAAGGACGGTATAATCGAACTGCTACGCGCAAAGGGCTACCGGGTAATTCCGCTATAGGACCCATGTGGCTGAATATTTCTAACCGGCTCTAAGAGCCTGTTCCAAAAGTCGCCATTCCGGTCTGCAAATGGCAATTTTCTGCGTTCCGGTACTCATGTACGTTAAGTACACTGCGCTCCGGTACTCGTAAATCGCCATTTTCGCCTCGGCCTGCCGCTTTTTGATTCAGGCTCTAAGATCGGTGATACTATTTTCAATGGCAGTAATATTGAGTTCGAGTTCGGCAATCTGTCTCAGTATGGATTTTCCCGGAAGCGCTTCTTCTCTGGCTGCTTCATCCAGAAGCTTGAACTGTTCATCGCGCAAAAGCGACGAAAGCTTTTCGAAGCGCTCAATGGTTTTCATATTTTCTTTCGAAGGCATAATATCTTTTCCTTAAATTTCGGCGTGGCTTTTAAGCGCTTGTGATGATCCAGCTTTACAGTGATAAAACCTGCATAGCCAGTTGATCGATCATAATCCGGCTTGCCGGATCACTTCCGTGATTGAATATACATAGCGATAGGCAGTTTCGCTCGGGTTAACGGCTTATTCACCGCGCCCGCCCGCAGACCTATCAATCCATACTCCTTTCTTATCTTGGAGTTTTCGGAACGATCCTCTCCTTTTCGCATTGTTATATACCGGGTGTGTTTTCGCAACATGATGCGGTTGGTGCCTGAAGCGGTTCATGAATGACCCAATACCCGGCCAACTGACGCTCCCGGCTATCGCTTCGATGATGGAAGGAACCATTGGAGGAACCCGATATGGTTGATCCCCTCGACCCGCGAACCAGAGATCCGCACCTTTCGGACCCGACTGGCCAAACCGGAATGCCACCGCCCAATCGCGGCGGAAGCGGCTATCTGCTTGGCGCGGTACTTCTGGCTGCGATCATCCTTCTGGGCTACTTCTTCTACCGCAATGGCAGCGGAACCGATACTTCCGCTCCGCCTTCGCCGCCACCGGCGACACAGAGTGAGCCTGCAACCCCGGCTCCGGCTCCCCCGGCCAACCCGCCAGCGCAGAATTAGACATAAAAAAAAGGCCCGCACGCGCGGGCCTTTTTACAATGGCAGAAATGCAGCCGATCACATATGGATCGGCTTGGCAAAGGTGGCCAGCGCGGATTCGCGCACGGCTTCCGACATGGTCGGATGGGCGTGGCAGGTGCGGGCCAGGTCTTCCGACGATCCGCCGAATTCCATCAGAACCGCCAGTTCGTGGATCATTTCACCGGCATTGTAGCCGAGAATATGCGCACCCAGAACGCGGTCCGTAGCCTTGTCGGCGAGGATTTTGACGAAACCGTCGGTGTGTAGCATAGCGCGCGCACGACCATTGGCCGTGAACGGGAATTTGCCCACCTTGTATTCGATACCGGCGGCTTTCAGTTCCTCTTCGGTCTTACCGACGGAGGCCACTTCCGGCTGCGTGTAGACCACGCTCGGGATAACATCGAAATTCACGTGACCGGCCTGACCGGCAATGATTTCGGCAACCGCAATGCCTTCGTCCTCAGCCTTGTGCGCCAGCATCGGCCCCTGCACCACGTCGCCAATGGCATAGATGCCTTCGACATTGGTGCGCCAATGATCGTCGATCGCCACGCGGCCGCGATCATCGACATTCACGCCCGCTTCCTGCAAGCCGAGACCATCCGTGTACGGACGGCGGCCGGTCGCGACCAGCACCGCATCGGCTTCAAGCGTTTCGGCCGCGCCGCCCTTGACCGGCTCGAAAGTCACTTTCGCGCCCTTTCCTGCCTTTTCCACGCCCGTCACCTTGGCGCCGAGCTTGAAGGCAATGCCCTGCTTTTCGAGAAGGCGCTGGAACTGCTTCGACACTTCGCCATCCATGGGCCCGAGCACCTTGTCGAGATATTCGACGACCGTGACCTTCGCACCCAGACGCGCCCAGACGGAACCGAGTTCGAGACCGATCACGCCGCCGCCGACCACGATCAGGCTGCCCGGAACCTTGTCGAAGGAAAGCGCGCCGGTCGAGGAAACAATGACTTTCTCGTCAATATCGACCTTGACGCCCGGAATGCCGGCCACGTCCGAGCCGGTGGCGATGATGATGTTCTTCGCTTCGATTTCCTCGACCTTGCCGTCTTCGGCGGTCACGGAAACCTTGCCCTTGCCGACAATCTTGCCGGTGCCGATGAAGGCCGTGATCTTGTTCTTCTTGAACAGGAATTCAACGCCGGTGACGTTGGCCTTCACGGTCGCATCCTTATGCGCCAGCATCTTCGTGAGATTGAGCTTCGGCGTCACTTCCACGCCGAGCGTGTCGAAGGAGTGACCGGCTTCGGCAAACACTTCCGACGCATGCAGAAGCGCCTTGGAGGGAATGCAGCCGATATTCAGGCAGGTGCCACCGAAGGTCTTGCGCTTTTCTACAACAGCAACGGAAAGACCAAGCTGTGCAGCCTTGATCGCGGCGACATAACCGCCGGGACCCGTACCGATGACAACCACATCGTATGACATTGAACTATCCTTCTTCAGTCTGTCCTGAACGTTTTCGAACGCCCGGTTCATCCGGGCCCGTTCTCTCATTCGAAATTATTTCCATGCAACCGGCATCCTTGAGGGGCCGGTCATTCCTCGTCGGGCGCGCATCCCTGAAAGCGGAATGCCTCCCACTGAAGCGGCTTGTCGGGTTTTGCCGCTCCAAAATCATAACCGTCGAGCGCCGTCACCAGATCGGGCAGCAGGATCGCCTGCGCCGCCGGTTCGCCCGCCTTGGGCAGCACATCAGCTTCCGCGCCTTCCTTCAGTGCGTAGATAACGCTCTGCCAGATGCTGCAATCGTCAAGATCCTCCGCATTGGAGCCGTCGCCCTTGCAGTTATAGGTCAGCAGCGCATAGGGACGCGCCACACCTTCCTCCGGCCAGATCACCATGCCATTCAGCTTGAACTCCGGCTTGTCATTGGCCGTGATCGTGAATTCATTCGTCGGCGCCGGTGTCATTTTCAGGTCGTTCGGCTGCTCCGGGCGGAACGTCAGCGTATAGGCGTCGTCACGATCACGATAGATCGCGCGGTTCTGCGTGCAGGCCGCCTGAACGGCGGTAGAGAAGACCGTGAGCGCGAGCGCCGCAATAGCGGTGCTCCTGAGAAGCTTGTTTGCAGCGTGCATCTGTCGGTTCTCCCTGACTGTTCCGGCTGAGTGTTTCCGGCAGCGAATCTTCGGTGTCCGAAGATAATGCTTACATAGCCTTTTCGGTGGCAAGTTTAAGCCCCAGCGCGATGAAGACAACACCGCTGGCCCGATCGATCCATTTCGAGGCACGCGAGAAGGCCGCGCGCATCTTCGGCGTCGTCATGAAAAGGCTGACGCCGACGAACCACGAGATCAGGGCGGTAGCCATCACCACACCGTAACCAAGCTTCACCTCGGTCGGCGTATGGGCATGAACGACGGTGGAGAAAATCGACAGGAAGAAGAACACGGCCTTGGGGTTCAGCGCATTGGCGGCAAAGCCGAGGCCGAAAGCCTTGGCGAAACTCTGCTGCTTGCGCGGTTCCTTTGGCGCGCTCTCCACCTCGATCTTCGTCGTTCCAGCCCGCAGCGCCTTGACGCCGATATAGACCAGATAGGCCACACCGCACCATTTGACGATGTTGAACAGATAGATCGATTTGGAAATGATAAGACCGAGACCCAGCACCGTATAGGTGACATGCATCATCAGCGCCGTGCCGATGCCGAAGCTGGTGATGATCGCCTCGCGACGGCCATGCAGCAGCGACTGCCTTATGACCATGGCAAGATCGGCGCCGGGGGAAACGATGGCAAAGACGAAGATCGCCATCAGGGATGCAAGTTCGAACAGATAGGGATGCATCGCGTTTCCTTCATTGCGCGTGTCTCACGCGCAGGCTGTCATCACAGAACCAAAGCCAGAAGCATGATACCGAGCCCCACCAGACTGATCAGCCAGACGAAGGACCGGAAATAGGGAATGCCCGCCAGATAAAGCGGGATATAGACGATGCGACCGACAAACCAGAGCCACGCCCCGAGGATGCCCCATCCGGACGGATCGCCTTTCAGCACGAGCGCCAGCGCCAGACCGATGAAAGCCGGATAGGTCTCGCGGAAATTGGCGGATGCCCTCTCCGCGCGACCGGCAAACTTGCCGGAGGACTTCAGCCCCTCGTCGCGCGGACCGGCATTCCATCGGGAGCCGAGCTCCCTCGTCGCCGCAAAGCCCTGCAGGAGGATATGAACCACCAGCAGGACAACGCTTAAGCCGACCAGCGGCAGAAACGGCGATGCGGAGAAGAGGCCCGGCTCCATCGTTTTTCCTTAGAGATCGAGAACCAGACGTTCCGGATCTTCCAGGCTTTCCTTGACGCGCACGAGGAAGGTCACGGCTTCCTTGCCGTCCACGATGCGGTGATCGTAGGAAAGCGCCAGATACATCATCGGGCGGATCACGATCTGGCCGCCGACGACAACCGGACGTTCCTGGATCTTGTGCATGCCGAGAATGCCCGACTGCGGAGCGTTCAGGATCGGCGAGGACATCAGCGAACCGTACACGCCGCCATTGGTGATGGTGAACGTGCCGCCCTGCATGTCGGCCATGGACAGCGAACCGTCGCGAGCCGCCTTGGCCAGACGGCCCAGTTCCTTTTCGATTTCCGCAATCGACATGCTGTCGGCATCGCGGATGACAGGAACCACAAGGCCCTTGTCCGTGCCGACGGCCATGCCGACATGGGCGAAGTTCTTGTAGATGATGTCGGTGCCGTCGATCTCGGCGTTAACCGCCGGGATTTCCTTCAGCGCATGGGTCACGGCCTTGGTGAAGAAGCCCATGAAGCCGAGCTTCACGCCATGCTTCTTCTCGAAGATGTCCTTGTACTTGGTGCGCAGTTCCATCACCGCAGACATGTCGACTTCGTTATAGGTCGTCAGCATGGCGGCTGTGTTCTGGGCATCCTTCAGACGCTTGGCGATCGTCTGGCGCAGGCGGGTCATCTTCACGCGTTCTTCACGCGATGCATCGTCAGCCGACGATGCCGGACGGGCAGCCGCCGCAGCGACCGGAGCCGGAGCAGCCGAAACACCCCCCGAAATACCCTTGGCGATAGCGTCAAGCACATCGCCCTTCAGCACCTGACCGCGCTTGCCCGAACCGTCCACCTGATCGGCGGAGAGGTTGTTTTCTGAAAGCAGCTTGGCAGCGGCAGGCGCTGGCTGCATGGCCGGGCCGGACGAGGCGGATGCGAGCGGAGCGGTGGCAGGGGCAGCGGCAGCAGGCTTGGCTTCTTCCTTCTTCGCAGCCGGAGCAGCGGCAACGGCAGCGCCATCGGTGGAAATCTGGCCGAGAAGCGCATTGACCTCGACCGTGTCGCCTTCCTTGGCCGTGATTTCAGCCAGTACGCCAGCAGCAGCAGCCGGAACTTCCACTGTCACCTTGTCGGTTTCCAGTTCCACCAGCGGTTCGTCGGCAGCGACAGCATCGCCGACTTTCTTGAACCATTTTCCGATGGTTGCCTCAGTAACGGACTCCCCAAGCGTGGGAACGCGAATTTCGGTGGCCATGGTTTTTTCTTCCGTTGATCTTCGAATTTTGAATTTGTGTTCAAGTGCTGGAGCCGCCCGCAAGGCGGCTCCAAAACCGGTTAGCTGCCGAGCGCATCCTCAAGGAAAGCGGCGAGCTGCGCAAGATGCTTCGACATCAGGCCCGTTGCAGGCGATGCGGCGGCCGGACGGCCCGCATAGCGCACGCGCTGATGCTTGGCATCGATATGCGCCAGCACCCATTCCAGATACGGGTCGATGAACGACCACGCGCCCATGTTCTTCGGCTCTTCCTGGCACCAGACCATTTCCGCCTGACGGAACCGCGACAGCTCGTTGATGAGCGCCTTGGCCGGGAACGGATAGAGCTGTTCGACACGCAGCAGATAGACATCGTCGATGCCGCGCTTTTCGCGCTCTTCGTAAAGGTCGTAATAGACCTTGCCCGAGCAGAGAACGACGCGACGGATCTTTGCATCCTTCTGGAGCTTGATGCCTTCGTCCTTGTTGTACTGCGCATCGTCCCACAGCAGGCGGTGGAACGAGGATTCGCCCGACATTTCGGCCAGCGTCGAAACGGCGCGCTTGTGGCGCAGCAGCGACTTCGGCGTCATCATGATGAGCGGCTTGCGGAAGTCGCGCTTCATCTGGCGGCGCAGGATGTGGAAGTAGTTGGCGGGCGTCGTGACGTTCGCCACCTGCATGTTGTCTTCGGCGCAGAGCTGGAGATAGCGTTCCAGACGGGCCGAGGAGTGTTCCGGACCCTGGCCTTCATAGCCGTGCGGCAGAAGGCAGACGAGGCCGGACATGCGCAGCCACTTGCGTTCGCCCGACGAGATGAACTGGTCGAACACGACCTGTGCACCGTTGGCGAAATCGCCGAACTGGGCTTCCCACAGAACCAGAGCGCGCGGGTCGGACAGCGAATAGCCGTATTCGTAGCCAAGCACTGCTTCTTCCGAGAGCATCGAGTTGATGGCCTCGTAGATCGCCTGACCCTTCTGGATATTGTTGAGCGGGGTGTAGCGGTTCTGGTTCTCCTGATCGTAGAGAACCGTGTGACGCTGCGAGAAGGTGCCGCGCTCGACATCCTGGCCGGACAGGCGAACAGGGCTGCCTTCGGCAACCAGCGAGCCGAACGCCAGCGATTCAGCCGTCGCCCAGTCGATCCCCTCGCCCGTTTCCATCATCTTGGCGCGGTTGTCGAGGAAGCGCTGGATCGTGCGGTGGACGTGGAAGTCCTTCGGCACTTCGACGAGCTTCTTGCCGATTTCCTTGAGCGTCTTCATCGGAACGGCGGTTTTGCCGCGACGCTGCTCGTCGGCATTGTCGGCAGTGCGCAGGCCAGCCCACGCGCCGTCCAGCCAGTCGGCCTTGTTCGGCTTGTAGCTCTGGCCGGCTTCAAATTCGGTTTCCAGATTTTCGCGCCACTGCGCTTTCATCTGGTCGATTTCTTCCTGCTTGATCAGGCCTTCCGCGATCAGCTTGTCGCTGTAGAGCTGCACCGTGGTCTTGTGTCCGCGGATCGCCTTGTACATCAACGGCTGCGTGAAGGACGGCTCGTCGCCTTCGTTGTGACCGAAGCGGCGATAGCAGAACATGTCGATGACCACCGGCTTGTGGAAGGTCATGCGGAACTCGGTCGCAACCTTGGCAGCGAACACCACGGCTTCCGGATCGTCGCCATTGACGTGGAAGATCGGCGCCTCGATCATCTTCGCCACATCCGAAGGATAAGGCGACGAACGCGAGAAGGCCGGATTGGTGGTGAAACCGATCTGGTTGTTGATGATGAAATGCACCGTACCGGCAACGCGGTGGCCCTTTAGCCCCGAAAGGCCGAGACACTCGGCCACGACGCCCTGACCGGCAAAGGCGGCATCGCCATGCAGGAGCAGCGGCAGAACCTTGGCGCGGGTTGCAAGCGGAACCATGTCGTCGCGATTGCGGCCTGCGAGCAGGTCCTGCTTGGCGCGGGCCTTGCCCATGACGACCGGGTTGACGATTTCCAGATGCGACGGGTTGGCAGTCAGCGACAGGTGGACCTTGTTGCCGTCGAACTCACGGTCCGACGAAGCGCCCAGATGGTACTTCACGTCGCCCGAACCTTCCACATCGTCGGGAGCATAGGAGCCGCCCTTGAACTCGTGGAAGATGGCGCGGTGCGGCTTGCCCATGACCTGGCTGAGCACGTTCAGGCGGCCACGATGGGCCATGCCGAGAATGATTTCCTTGACGCCCATGGCGCCGCCGCGCTTGACGATCTGCTCAAGGGCGGGGATCAGCGATTCACCGCCATCCAGGCCGAAACGCTTGGTGCCCTTGTACTTGACGTCGATGAACTGCTCAAAACCTTCCGCTTCGATCAGCTTCGACAGGATGGCCTTCTTGCCTTCCGGCGTGAAAGCGACCTTTTTGTCCGGGCCTTCGATGCGTTCCTGAATCCAGGCCTTCTCAGCCGGATCGGAGATATGCATGAATTCGACGCCGATCGTGCCGCAATAGGTGCGCTTCAGAATGTCGAGCATTTCCGGCACGGTCGCGTATTCGAGGCCGAGCACGTTGTCGATGAAGATCTTGCGGTTGTAGTCGGCAGGCGTGAAACCGTAGTTTTCCGGCTCCAGCTCATTGTAATCGTTCGGCTTTTCGGAGAGGCCGAGCGGGTCGAGATTCGCATGCAGATGGCCGCGCATGCGATAGGCGCGGATCATCATGATGGCGCGAACGCTGTCGCGTGCAGCCTGCGTGATCTCTTCGCTGGTCAAGGCCGCACCGGTGGCGCCCTTGGCTTCGCCCTTCGCAGCCTTGCCCTTCAGCTTGTCGGTGACATGCTTTTCGACTTCGGCCCAATTGCCGTCGAGCGCGGAAATGAGTTCGCCATTGGCGGCGATCGGCCAGTTCTTCCGGGTCCACGACGCGCCTTCGGCGTTCTTCTTCACATCGTCGGCATTGTCGCCCAGTTTGGCGAAGAAATCGCGCCACTGCGGATCGACCGAATTTGGATCGCTCTCGTATCTGGCGTAGAGTTCCTCGATATAGTCGGCGTTGCCACCATAGAGGAACGAGGTGAGGGCGAAAACGTCGTTGGCTTGTTCCTGCCTTGCCATAGCCTACCCGGAGCCTAGCTCCGTCTCCTTGTCAGCGGTTCATTTTGCGCGGGCCGGAAGCTTTTGACCTTCATCCCTCACGCCGCCGGGGAGGAACCGCTACAGACCCCGGCATAACTAAACTCTACGCGTCGGAACGGTCGCATCCGTTCCCTTGTCGCCGGAATGGCCCGGCTTTCATGCCAAACCCGGCAGCGGCTTTCGCCGCAGCCGGGATATTCAGATCGATGACCGATCTCAGCCCTTAAGGACTTCGACCAGCGTCTTGCCAAGCTGCGCCGGCGACGGCGACACGCGAATTCCAGCCGATTCCATGGCCGCAATCTTGTCTTCCGCGCCGCCCTTGCCGCCGGAGATCACGGCGCCAGCATGGCCCATGGTGCGTCCGGCAGGAGCCGTGCGGCCAGCGATGAAGCCGACCATCGGCTTCTTGCGGCCACGCTTGGCTTCGTCCTTGAGGAACTGCGCCGCATCTTCTTCAGCCGAACCACCGATTTCGCCAATCATGACGATCGACTTGGTTTCGTCGTCGGCCAGGAACATTTCCAAAACGTCGATGAACTCGGTGCCCTTGACCGGATCGCCGCCGATACCGACAGCGGTGGTCTGGCCGAGGCCTTCGTTCGAGGTCTGGAACACAGCTTCATAGGTAAGCGTGCCGGAGCGGGAAACAACGCCCACCGAACCCTTCTTGAAGATATTGCCCGGCATGATGCCGATCTTGCATTCTTCAGGGGTCAGGATGCCGGGGCAGTTCGGTCCGAGCAGGCGCGACTTCGAGCGTTCCAGACGCTCCTTGACGCGAACCATGTCCATGACCGGAATGCCTTCGGTGATGCAGACGATGAACGGGATTTCAGCTTCGATGGCTTCGATGATCGCATCGGCTGCGCCTGCTGGCGGAACATAGATCACGGATGCGTCGGCGCCCGTGCGTTCCTTGGCTTCGGCAACGGTTGCGAAGATCGGGAGCTTTTCGCCCTTGGCGCCTTCCCAGGTTTCGCCGCCCTTCTTGGGGTGGATGCCGCCGACCATCTGCGTGCCGTAGTAAGCAAGCGCCTGTTCGGTGTGGAAGGTGCCGGTCTTGCCGGTCAGGCCCTGTACGAGAACCTTGGTGTCCTTGTTGACGAGAATGGACATGCCTTAATTCCCCTTCACTGCAGCGACGATCTTCTGCGCCGCATCGTCGAGATCGTCGGCCGAAATGACGTTCAGGCCGCTCTCGTTGATGATCTTCTTGCCGAGTTCGACATTGGTGCCTTCAAGACGGACAACCAGCGGAACCTTGAGGCCGACTTCCTTGACCGCGGCGATCACGCCTTCGGCGATGACGTCGCACTTCATGATGCCGCCGAAGATGTTGACCAGAATGCCCTGGACAGCCGGATCGGCGGTGATGATCTTGAACGCCGCCGTCACCTTCTCCTTGGAAGCGCCGCCGCCAACGTCGAGGAAGTTGGCAGGTTCTGCACCGTAGAGCTTGATGATGTCCATCGTTGCCATGGCAAGGCCTGCGCCGTTGACCATGCACCCGATATTGCCGTCGAGAGCGACGTAAGCGAGGTCGTACTTGGACGCTTCGATCTCTTTTTCGTCTTCTTCCGACAGATCGCGCAGTTCCTGAATGTCAGGATGACGGAACAGCGCATTGCCGTCGAACGACACCTTGGCGTCGAGAACGCGCACGCGGCCATCGGTCATGACGATCAGCGGGTTGATTTCGAGAAGGCTCATGTCCTTTTCGGTGAAAGCCTTGTAGAGGATCGGGAACAGCTTGACGCCGTCTTCGCGCGCCTGACCTTCAAGCTTCAGCGCATCGGCGAGCTTGGTGGCGTCCTCATCCGTCACGCCCTTGGCAGGGTCGATGGCGACGGTGACGATCTTTTCAGGGGTTTCTTCGGCGACGGCTTCGATGTCCATGCCGCCTTCGGTCGAAACGACGAAAGCCGGACGGCCAACGGTGCGGTCGATCAGGATCGAGAGATAGAGCTCGCGATCGATGTCGGCGCCGTCTTCGATGTAAAGACGGTTGACCTGCTTGCCGGCCGGGCCGGTCTGCTTGGTGACCAGCGTATTGCCCAGCATTTCCTTCGCATTGGCAACCACTTCCTCGACCGACTTGGCGAGGCGCACGCCGCCCTTTGCATCGGCTGGCAGTTCCTTGAACTTGCCCTTGCCGCGTCCGCCAGCATGGATCTGGCTCTTGACGACATAAAGCGGTCCGGGAAGCGTCTTTGCCCATTCTTCCGCCTGCTCGACGGAATAGACAGCCACACCATTGGCGATCGGCGCGCCGTAGGTGTGAAGCAGGCGCTTGGCCTGGTATTCGTGAATATTCATCTGGTTGTCCTCTGCGGATTCCCGGCCCGTTTCGCAACGAAACCGGTACGGCCCAAATCTTCGACCAATAATTGACAGCCGGAAAAGGCCGGTGCCGCACGCATGCGGCGATCCGGCCTTGTCTGGAATTTTACTTCAGCGACGGAGCGATGGCGATGCAGGCTTCGCAAAGACCGGCGACGGAAGCCACCGACTTGTCGAACTGCGCCTTCTCGTCCTTGTCGAGATCGATTTCGATGATGCGCTCGACGCCATTGGCGCCGATCACGGTCGGCACGCCGACATACATGTCCTTGACGCCGTACTGGCCCGAAAGCTGGGCAGCGACCGGCAGGACGCGCTTCTTGTCCTTGAGGTAGGATTCAGCCATCTGGATGGCCGACGAAGCCGGGGCGTAGAAAGCCGAACCGGTCTTGAGCAGGCCGACGATTTCCGCGCCGCCGTCACGGGTGCGCTGGATGATCTTGTCGAGCTTGTCCTGGCTGGTCCAGCCCATCTTGACGAGGTCTGGCAGCGGAATGCCGGCAACGGTCGAGTAGCGAGCCAGCGGAACCATGCTGTCGCCGTGGCCGCCCAGCACGAATGCCGTGACGTCTTCAACCGAGACGTTGAATTCTTCCGAGAGGAAATAACGGAAGCGGGCGCTGTCGAGAACGCCAGCCATGCCGACAACCTTGTGCGCCGGAAGACCGGAGAACTTCTGCAGCGCCCAGACCATGGCGTCGAGCGGGTTGGTGATGCAGATGACGAAAGCTTCAGGGGCATATTTCTTGATGCCCGCGCCAACCTGCTCCATCACCTTGAGGTTGATGCCCAGAAGGTCGTCGCGGCTCATGCCCGGCTTGCGCGGCACGCCTGCGGTCACGATGACAACGTCTGCGCCTTCGATTGCAGCGTAGTCGTTGGCGCCGGTGTACTTCGCATCAAAACCGTCAACGGGCGAAGATTCGGCAATGTCCAGTCCCTTACCCTGCGGGATGCCTTCCGCAATGTCGAAAAGGACGACGTCGCCGAGTTCCTTCAGACCGGCCAGATGAGCGAGCGTGCCGCCGATCATGCCGGAGCCGATGAGGGCAATCTTGTTGCGTGCCATGATTGTTTCTTTCCTCACTTTTGATCCAGAAACGCATCAGCCCATCCGGAATCCTCCCCGGAAACGCTCAAGCGTTGGAACTGCGAGATAGGACTCTTTGGCGATAAACTCAACTCATTATTTTGCGACCAATGTTTTCAATCGGTTAGATTTATTGGTTCTTACGTAAACGTAAGATAATTTGTCATTTTCAAGGCAAAAAGGCCCTTCTCCCGGCGGTCTCGCATCCTTCGAGACGTGCCAGCAGGCGCTTTCATCCCGCCGCCAAGATAATGCTTGTTTTGCATATGTCGAGTCCATAGGTTCGCCGTCAGCATCAGGTTCGCAATCAGCATCGGCCCGAAAATCAGAAACGATTTTCGGAAAGCACGATACACAGATTCACTGAATGAGAGCGCCGCGCGCCCTCACGGACGCGCGGCGCTCTCAGCGAATTATCATTCATGTCGAACGGCGAATTGCTACTTGACCGGTTCGAACTCGCCCGGTCGCCAGCTCTTGTCGAACCAAGGTTCGAGTGGCCCATAAAGCCGAAGCAGCGTGTACCATCCCTTGCCGGGGACGGTTTGGATCCAGTTTGCTTCCTTGCCTTTGGGGGCCTTCGGACCGAAATAGAGCTCGACCGAGCCGTCGGGATTCTCGATCAGCTTGTCGCGCTTGTTGTTCTTGCTCGGGAAGGTCTGACCGGTTTGAAGTTCCGAGCGCGTCTGCGGGTCGTAGACCACCACGGACCAGAAATCCTTGGCCGGCGCATTGGCGGGAATGCGCAGCTTGTATGTCTTCGCGCCATCCAGATACTTGCCGTTCCGGTCGGTCGCAGCATAGGCATACTGGGAACCGGCACCGATCATTTTCTCTACCATGGCAGGTGTGTTGACTGTAGCCTGGTAAAAGAAGAGGGTTCGGGCATCGAGATATCGGCCACCCTTGCCGCCATCCCGTAGCCATTCATAGCTTCCGCCAACGAAGGCCGCGCCCCATGCACTGTTCGGATAGAGATGGAAACCGTCGAGACGGGGCCGGAAAATCAGCGCGCGGGCGGTTGCATTGCCAATCGCGACTGCTTCGGTCAACAGTTTCTTCATCCGTGCATCTGGCGCGAAGGGCTTGCCTTTTTGAATGCCGATCGATGCAAACAGGCCCAGCAGTTCGGGATCGAGCATCGACGTCGGTTCGCGCTCGATGACCGTATGAAGTTCTTCATAGAAGTCGTAATTGTTGGCGTGAATGGTATTCCAAGACTTGCGCGATCCGCTGATGAACTCCATTTTTGGCGGGTTGTCGCGCTTGCTGAGCGGGTAAACCTTCAGCCCGCTCTTGAAGGAAGCGACTGCCGCGTCGGGCTTGCCATCGACCAGAAAGCCGCGCAGGATCAGCCAGTTCACATAGCTGGTGGACTTCGAGACGAAGTACTTTTCGCCGTCGACCTCTGCCTCCATACCGCCGACCGGCGGATTGAGATCGCCCTGGTAATCGGGCGGCAGGATCAGATACTTGCCTCCCCTGCCACGATCAGGGCCCGGCCCGCCCATGTCGGTCACGAAACGAAAATAGGCATCGTTGACCGTGCCGGGGCCAGACTTGGCGGGGATTTCGACAACCGTCGGCCCGTCCTTGCCCAGATCGAGAACGACGCTGCCATAGACAGTATCAGTGTTACCGGTGAGGAACAGAGGCGCCGAGTCCATGAGCTGGTCAAGAAGGACTGCCTTGTTGGACGTGTCCGCGCCCATTTCCAGATGTCCCAGTCGAATGGCTTCGACGGAGGTGGCAGGAATGCCGTTGAGGAATGTCTCGACGCCGCGCATGAGGTCGAGATTGTCATAGAGCCTATCGGTCGTTGCTTCATCCGGCATCCCGTCAAAGAATTTGAGCGTACCGAGCCGGGTTTTCACCGTGTCGGGGGTCATGATCTTTTCGGGGATTTTATGATTGTAGCCGGGGGTTTTTACCTCGCCGACCGCAACAAGTGTTGTTGCAAGCAAACCGGCCGCGGCCAACGCGGCAGGACGAAGCATTTCAGATAACAACATTGTTTTCTCCCGGATTTTTTCAACTGACACGCACCACCCGCCTTGCATACAGAAGAGGCCCCACCGCGACCTCTCCTATACGGTCACCACCACGGGCATCGTGCCAGCACCCGGAGCATTCATTGCAGAGACTAGCTGTATCCCCCCAGTCAGTCTTGCCATTTCACGCCAACTCGAACACGGCCCCATCCAACACGTTCTTACTAAACGGATTTTACAGAACAACCCCTGGCTGTCCCATGAGCAGCACCGTTCGCGACCGGCATTTATGGAGTAACTTCCTTTGAATTCCGGTCGGATTGCGCTTCAGCCCTCGCCCTGCCCGGAAAAGGCATCGAGATATTCCGCGCTCTGCATCTCGAAGAGGCGGGAAGCGGTGCGGTCGAACTCGAAGGCTTCCGTGCCCTTGTTGGCTAGGTAAAGCTTTTCCGGCTGGGCTTCGGCGGAAATGAACACACGCGCATGGTGATCGTAAAGAACGTCGACCAGCAGGATGAAGCGCTTGGCCTCATTGCGGCGCGAATAGTCCAGCACCGGCACGTCGTCGATGAACAGCGTCGGATAATGCTTGACGATGGCGATATAGTCCGCAGCACCCAGCGGCTTCGAGCACAATGCATCGAAGGTGAAGCGTGCCGCACCGTGCACGGCACGGGCAATCTCGATGTCGCGCCCCTTGATGCGGATCACGTCGGCCTTTTCAAGTACGCCGTCCTTTTGCGCCGCCCAGGCCGCATCCATGCGCTTGGTGGTTTCAGCCCCCAGCGGCGACAGATAGACCGGCTGGCGGTCAAGCTTTTCGAGGCGGTAGTCGGTGCGTGAATCCAGATTGATCACATCGACATGGCTCTTGAGAATATCGACAAAGGGCAGGAAGAGCTGCCGGTTCAGGCCATCGCGATAGAGATTGTCCGGCGCGACGTTGGATGTCGCCACCAGCACCACCCCACGGGCGAAGAGTGCGCTGAACAGGCGCGACAGGATCATCGCATCGGCAATGTCGGTCACGGTGAATTCGTCGAAGCACAGCACCCAGGCCTGCGCGCTCAGCGCATCTGCCACTGGCGGGATCGGATCGTCCTGCTTGGTCTCGCCGCGCTTCAGCGCCTGGCGATGCGCATAGATGCGCTCATGCACATCAGCCATGAAATCGTTGAAATGCGCGCGGCGCTTGCGTTCGACCGGCAGAAGCGAAAAGAACATGTCCATCAGCATGGTCTTGCCGCGCCCGACCTCGCCGTGCACGTAAAGCCCCTTGATGACGCTCGTTGCCTCCTTGCGCTTGCCGAACAGCCAGCCGAGCGCGCTCGACTTGCGGGACAGGCGCTTGGTGCAGATTTCCTCGATCAGCCGGTCATAACGGCTCGTCAGTTCGAGTTGAGCGGGATCGGCTTCCACATCGCCCGCCGCGACCATTGCATCATAATGTTCGCGGACGGAGGGAAACGCCTTCAGATTACCGTCGAAAGACATGATTGCTTCCGTTCAACCTTTCAATTGCAAAAACGGCGGACCATCTTGCGATGATCCGCCTGTCTCCAGCGCGCATCCCGAAAAGTGGGAACCGGTTTTCGGGCAAGATGCGCGGCAAAACAAACAATTGGAGCGCCGATCTGATTCAATCAGATCGAAATGCGCTCCAAGCGAAAGAATGTCTTAGCGCGAAAGCGATACTGCCTGCCCGCCCGAAGTCTGCCCGTCGAAGCGGCTCTGTCCCGAAGAATAGAGCGAAGCGACGGTGCCGCCATTCGCATCATAGAGAACGAGCTGCTTGCCGTTGACTGCCCAGGAAGCGAGATTGCCGAGTTCGCCGGGGCAACGCAGCGGACCTGCGCGGTAGCCCTGACCATATTTAGTCTGCGGCGTTGCGATCTTGCAGCTCTGGCCGCCGAGCGATGCGTTCCAGACACCGGCGACGGAGCCGGGCGTCAGATCGGGCGCGGAAGCCGGTGGCAGGCTTGCAACCTGCGTGCCGGGCTGCGCATTCGGGTTCGTGGTCGGGGCCGTCGGGAACTGCGAAGCATTGGGAGAAGAAAGATTGCCCTTTTGCACCGTGCCCGCCGGAGCGGCGGCTACTGGTGGTGGCGGCGGCGGTGGCGAAACCGTATCGAGATTGCCGAACCGGGAGCTCTGGCACCCGGCCAGGACAATGCCAGCCGCCGCGAGGCTGAGCAGACTTGCTTTCGAAATTCCCATCTGGTTCTCCATTTCCGCATTTCTCATCAGGGGTGGGGGATGCCCCGGACTTCCTACCGAAGCCCTGCAATGTGACAATATTGGACCGATAAAATGGCTATATGGTTAAAAAAGCAACACCAGAACCTGTCATTTTTTCCCTCCAAACCCTTCAACATCGCTTGAAAGGACCCGATATTCCTGAAACTGGGACAGGAAGGCCACAGTTTCTCCGATATTGGGAGCTGTTCTGGCGAAACGTCCGGGCTGCAACTTTTCGCAATCTCATCCGGGTACTGGCAATTTGCGGGCTTTTCCGCCATATAGACCCTAATTGTCCCATAGGCTTCATGAGCATAAGCCGCAGGAAAACGGAACCACGATAGTTATGGCCACCAGGGCAGCCTTCGCCAAGATGAACGGGCTCGGCAATCAGATCATCGTTGCCGACATGCGCGGTCGCGCCGACCGGATCAAGCCGGAAGCCGCGATCCGTCTTGCGGGCGACAGCGAAACCGTCTTCGATCAGATCATGGCGATCCACGATCCGCGCATCGCGGGAACCGACAACTATATAGCGATCATCAATTGCGACGGCACGGAAGCGCAGGCTTGCGGCAACGGCACACGCTGCGTCGTGCAGGCGCTGGCCGCCGAAACCGGCAGGCAGCATTTCACCTTTGAGACCCGCGCCGGAATCCTGACCGCGACCGAGCATGAAGACGGCCTGATCTCGGTCGATATGGGCAAGCCGCGCTTTGAGTGGCAGGACATTCCGCTTGCCGAAGAATTTCGCGATACGCGCATGATCGAATTGCAGGTCGGTCCCATCGACGCGCCGGTGCTGCATTCGCCGTCGGTCGCCTCCATGGGCAACCCGCATGCCATCTTCTGGGTCGACCGCGATGTCTGGTCCTATGAGCTGGAAAAATTCGGGCCGCTTCTGGAACATCATCCGATCTTCCCCGAACGCGCCAATATCTCGATTGCCCATGTCACCTCGACCGAGACGATTGACCTGCGCACCTGGGAGCGCGGTGCGGGCCTCACCCGCGCCTGCGGCTCCGCCGCCTGCGCCGCCGCCGTCTCGGCAGCACGCACGCGCCGCACCGGGCGCACGGTCACCGTCAATGTTCCGGGCGGCCCGCTCAGGATCGAGTGGCGCGACGACGATCATGTCATGATGACCGGCCCCGCCGAATGGGAATTTTCCGGCACGTTCGATCCGGCAACCGGCGAATGGAGCCGCGACGCCCAGACGGACAAGCCAATTGACAGGCCAACTGACAGGCCAACTGACAGGGGTGCGGCCTGATGTCGGTGGAAGTCGTAACTTTCGGATGCCGCCTCAACACCTATGAATCCGAGGTGATGAAGCGCGAGGCCGATGCCGCCGGTCTCGGCGAATTGAAGGATGGCGCGATCATCTTCAATACCTGTGCGGTGACGGCGGAAGCCGTGCGCCAGGCGCGTCAGGCGATCCGCAAGGCCCGCCGCGAAAACCCGGAAGCGCGCATTATCGTCACCGGCTGCGCCGCGCAGACCGAAGCCGACAATTTTGCCGCCATGGACGAAGTAGACCTCATTCTCGGCAATGAGGAAAAGCTGAAATCCAATTCCTACCGGATGCTGCCGGATTTCGGCGTCAACCAGTTCGAAAAGGTGCGCGTCAACGACATTATGGAAGTGCGTGAAACCGCAAGCCATATGGTCGATGCCATTGAAGGCCGCGCGCGTGCCTTCGTGCAGGTGCAAAATGGCTGCGATCATCGCTGCACCTTCTGCATCATTCCCTATGGTCGCGGCAATTCCCGTTCCGTGCCGATGGGCGCGGTGGTGGATCAGGTCAAGCGCCTTGTCGGCAACGGCTATGCCGAAGTGGTGCTGACCGGTGTGGACATGACCTCCTACGGTCCCGATCTGCCCGGCAATCTCCGCCTCGGCAAGCTGGTGAAGACCGTGCTGGCGCAAGTGCCGGATTTGCAGCGCCTGCGTCTGTCCTCCATCGATTCCATCGAGGCCGATGACGATCTGATGGATGCGATTGCCAATGAAAAGCGGCTGATGCCGCATCTTCATCTGTCCTTGCAGGCGGGCGACGACATGATCCTGAAGCGCATGAAGCGGCGCCATTTGCGCGACGATTCGATCCGCTTCTGCGAAACGGTGCGCGGGCTTCGGCCCGATATCGTCTTCGGCGCGGACATCATCGCCGGTTTCCCGACCGAAACCGAAGAGATGTTCCAGAACTCGCTGAAGATCGTCGAGGAATGTGGGCTGTCCCACCTCCACGTCTTCCCCTACAGCGCACGCGAAGGCACGCCTGCCGCCCGCATGCCGCAAGTGCGGCGCGAGATCGTCAAGGAACGCGCAGCCCGCCTGCGCGCCGAAGGGGACCGTGCCTATGAAAAGCACCTCGCTTCTCTCAATGGCACAGCCCAGCGCCTGCTGGTCGAGAAGGAAGGCATTGCACGCACGGAAGGCTTTACGCTGGCATCGGTGGACGGCGGCGCACCGGGCGAGATCATCGAACGTATCGTGACAGGGCATGACGGTGAGAAGCTTCTCACCCGCAAGGTCGAGCCACAGGCAGCATAAGAGAATCAGAAGCGACACAATGGCAATCGGTTTCATCAAGAAAATGTTCTCCTTCGGCAAGAAGGAGGTTGAGGAAAAGCCGGTCGAGCAACCGGCGCCGGATGCCGTGGAAACGGCTTTGGAAACAGAGCTTCCTGAAACTGCCGAAGCACCCAAGGAAACCGAAAGCGCTGTCGTTGAAGCGGTCGTTTCCGAACCGGAAGCGCCCGTGATCGCCAGCGAGCCTGAGCCGATTGAAGAGCCTGCCGCTGAAACGGTTGCGGAAGAAAAGGCAGAACCGGAGCATCCGGTAGCCGAGATTGAAATCCCGATTGAACAGCCTCCGGTGATGGAGCCAATCGCGGTCGAGGCACCTGCGCCAGAATCTATTGTCGAGCCTGTTGTCGGGCCTGCTGTCGAGTCCGAGCCGGAACCAGTTGCCGAGCCCGAACAGCCCGAAGTCGCAAAAGCTGCTGATGCGCCGATTGTGGAGGAAGCGGTCGAACCCGCGCCTCAGCCAGAGCCGGTGAAGCCGAAAAAGGTAAAAGTTGCCAAGGCGGTCGAGGAAACGGCGGAGGAAGTGCCCGTCGAGGTCGCACCGGAGCCAAAGCTTTCCTGGTTCGAGCGCCTGCGTCGCGGGCTTGCCCGCTCATCCAGTTCGCTCAGCGAATCCATCGGCGGCATTTTCACCAAGCGCAAGCTTGATGACGACACGTTGCAGGATCTGGAAGACGTGCTGATCCAGGCCGATCTCGGGCTTGAAACCGCGATGCGCGTCACCGACGCACTTGCCTCAGGCCGCTACGGCAAGGACGTGACCGGTGAGGAAGTGCGTGCCATCATGGGCGCGGAGATCGAAAAGGTTCTGGGTCCGGTAGCCAAGCCGCTGGAGCTTGACCTGTCGCACAAGCCGCATGTGATCCTTGTCGTCGGCGTCAACGGCACCGGCAAGACCACGACAATCGGCAAGCTTGCCGCAAAGCTCACCGCGGGCGGCCTCAAGGTCATGCTGGCGGCTGGCGATACATTCCGCGCAGCCGCCATCGAGCAGTTGCATATCTGGGGCGAACGCACCGGCTCTCCCGTTGTCTCTTCCAAGCTCGGCGCCGATGCGGCTGGCCTTGCCTATGATGCGTGGGAAAAGGCCAAGGAAGCGGGCAGCGACGTTCTCATCATCGACACGGCCGGACGCTTGCAGAACAAGGCCGAACTGATGGACGAGCTGGCCAAGATCGTGCGCGTGCTCGGCAAGCACGACCCGGAAGCGCCGCACACGGTGCTACAGACGCTTGACGCCACCACTGGCCAGAACGCGCTCAATCAGGTCGAGATTTTCAAGAATATCGCGGGCGTCAACGGCCTCGTCATGACCAAGCTTGACGGAACCGCGCGCGGCGGCATTCTGGTCGCGATTTCGGCCAAGCACAAATTGCCGATCTATTTCATCGGCGTCGGCGAAGGCGTCGACGATCTGGAACCCTTTGCGGCCAAGGATTTTGCCCGCGCCATCGCAGGAGTTGCCTGATGGAGCATCCCGTTTTCGAACGCGACCCGTCGCAGAAAAGTGAAGCCGAGCGCCGGGAAGTGCCGCCGCTCCTGAAGCTGGCGCTGGAGCTGGGACCGCTTCTGGTCTTCTTCTTTGCCAATGCGCGTGGAGAAAGCCTGATCGAGCACTTTCCGGTGCTGGCCTCCATCGGCGCGCCGATCTTTCTCGCGACCGCCCTGTTCATGGCTGCGACCGTGATTGCGCTTGCCATTTCATGGTCGATGACGCGCACGCTGCCCATCATGCCGCTCGTCTCCGGCATCGTTGTGCTGGTGTTCGGCGCACTGACGCTGTGGCTGCACAACGACACTTTCATCAAGATGAAGCCCACCATCGTCAACACGCTGTTTGGCGTGATCCTGCTCGGCGGCCTTTTCTTCGGCAAATCCCTGCTCGGCTATGTGTTCGATTCCGCCTTCCGCCTCGATGCCGAGGGCTGGCGAAAGCTGACGCTGCGCTGGGGCCTGTTCTTCATCTTCCTCGCCGTGGTCAATGAAGTGGTCTGGCGGAATTTCTCGACCGATGCCTGGGTATCGTTCAAGGTCTGGGGCATTATGCCCATCACCATTGTCTTCACGCTTTTACAAATGCCGCTTATCCAGAAGCATTCACTGACGGAAGACAACAAGACTGCATAGCAACGGGAGGACAGGCACCATGAACGGGATCGCACCACGGCTTGAAATTGAACAGTTCATCTGCCGCAGCGACAATTACGGCGTCCTGATCCACGATCCCCAAAGTGCGCTGACCGCCACCATTGATGCGCCCGACGCGGCAGCAATTGAGGCCGCGCTGCAGCGGCGCGGCTGGACGCTCGATTTCGTCTTCACCACCCATCACCATCTCGACCATGTCGAGGGCAATGAAGCGCTGAAGGCGAAATACGGCGTCAGCATCATCGGCCCAAAGGCCGAAGAAACGAAGATTCCCGGCATCGACCGGACCGTGCAGGACGGCGACGAGTTCACCTTCGGCCTTTTCCGCGTGAAGGCTATTGCGACACCGGGCCATACCGCAGGCGAGGTTTCCTATTATCTGCCGGAAGCAAAGGCCGTCTTCACCGGCGACACGCTGTTCGCGCTTGGCTGCGGACGGCTGTTCGAGGGAACGCCGCTCACCATGTTCCAGTCGTTGCAGAAGCTGATTGCGCTTCCCGGCGACACGGCGGTCTATTGCGGCCATGAATATACCGAAAGCAATGCGCGTTTTGCGCTCACCATCGATCCGGCCAATTCCGCTCTCAAGGAACGCGCCGCCGAGATTGCAAGGCTGCGTGCTGCCGATCGCATGACATTGCCGTCAAGCATCGCGCTTGAAATGGCGACCAATCCCTTCCTGCGCTGGCACGATGCCGGCATTCGCAGCCGTCTCAGCTTGCAGGATGCGCCCGACGAGGCGGTGTTTGCGGAAATCCGCAAGCGCAAGGATATGTTCTGACATATGTTATTGCTATTTGAGAACGCGAATCGTTCCACAGTTCGAGGATAGAAGAATGACGGTGTTATCCCGTTTCAAGATTGCAGGCTGCGCCGTTTTCCTCGGCCTTTCGCTTATCGCCCTGCCCGCTTCCACCAGCATCGCGCTTGCCGACGATCTGCTCAATGTCACGCCGAAGCAGACGCCTGCCGAAATCAACAATTTCAAGCTGAGCGAAGATTTCCTGTCGCGCATGGAAAAAGTGCAGGAACAGCTGGGCGGCATGGAACTCTCGGCGACGGAAGAGGAAGGACAGGATGCCACGCCGTCCTTCGACAAGATGGTGAAAAGCATCGAAACCCGCCCGCAGGTCGTGGAAGTACTGAAAGCCCAGAACATCACGCCGTCCGACTATATTCTGGGTTATTTCGCCCTGATGAGCAGTCTTGCCGCGGCTGACGCCGAGAGCGAACCGCAGCTGGTGGACGAATTGAAGGACATCAATCCCGAACATCTCGCCTTCGGCAAGCAATATAGCGAGCGCATTCGCGTCCTGATCGGCGAGTAAGTTTTCCGTGGTTGTCCATCTCCTCAAGATGAGGAGATGGATCGCCGGCAACCAATTTACCGCGCCGGTTGCCGCAAAAGCCGCAAGGCATTGATCGTCACGAGAACGGTTGCGCCTGTATCGGCCAGAATTGCTGGCCAGAGGCCGGTGATGCCCAGAACGGTGGTCACCAGAAAGACAGCCTTCAATCCGAGCGCTATGGCAATGTTCTGATGGATATTGCGCATGGTTCGCTTGGAAAGATCGACCATTTCCGCCACATCGCCAACCCGCCCGTGCAGGACGGCGGCGTCAGCCGTTTCCAGCGCCACGTCGGTACCGCCGCCCATGGCGATGCCGACATCGGCCGCGGCAAGTGCTGGCGCATCGTTGATGCCATCGCCAACCTTGGCGACAATCAGCCCTTCCTTGCGCAATTCGCCGACGATACGCTGCTTGTCTTCCGGCAGAAGCTCTGCCCGCACCTCGATCCCGAGATCGCGTCCGACAGCTTCTGCGGTGCGGCGATTATCGCCGGTCAGCATGACGGTGCGAATATTGGCGCTTTTCAGCTCCTGCAAACCGGCAATGGCATCGGCGCGGGGTTCGTCACGCATGGCGATTGCGCCGGCGATCTTGCCGTTGGCCACCAACACGGAAACCGTCTTGCCCTCGTCGTTGCAGGCGGCAATGCGACCCGCCAGCGCATCGGGAATGGCGGTAATATCATTGGCGGCACGGCGCGATCCCAAAAAGAGATCCTTCTCGCCGACCGTACCCGATACACCCTTGCCGCCATGGGCCTTGCCCTTGGTAACGGGGGAAGGTTTCAGGCCGCGCTGTTCGGCAGCGCCGACAATCGCCAATGCCAGCGGATGGCTTGAGCCTGCATCCAGAGACGCGGCAAGACGCAGCACCTCATCCTCGGACAGATCGCCCGCAAGCACATCCGTCACCTTCGGCTTGCCTTCGGTCAGCGTGCCGGTCTTGTCGAAGCAGGCCGCTGTAATCTTGCCGATGGTTTCCAGCACAGCGCCGCCCTTCATGAGAAGGCCGCGCCGCGCACCCGACGAAAGAGCCGCTGCAATGGCGGCAGGCGTGGAAATGACCAGCGCGCAAGGGCAGCCGATCAGAAGGATCGCGAGACCCTTGTAGATCCATTCATTCCAGTCGGCACCCGCAACGAGCGGCGGCAGGATGGCGACGAGAGCCGCCACAACCACGACGCCCGGCGTGTAATAGGTGGAAAACCGATTGATGAAACGCTCGGTCGGCGCCTTGGCCTCCTGCGCTTCTTCCACCAGCCGCACGACGCGGGCAATGGTGTTATCCTGCGCGGCGGCAGTGACCCGCACCCGCAGCACACCGTCGCCATTGATCGTGCCGGCAAAAACCGTGTCGCCCTCAGCCTTGCCGACCGGCGTGCTTTCGCCGGTGACAGGCGCTTCATCGATAGCGCTTTCGCCCGTCAGGATTTCACCATCGGCAGGTATCCGGTCGCCCGGACGGATCGAAATCACGTCGCCGACCGCCAGACTGTCGGCGGCAACTTCCGAAGTCGTCCCGTTTTTCTCAAGAAATGCGGTCTTCGGCACCAGCGCAGTGAGCGACTGAATGCTGGCGCGCGCCTTTCCGGCGGCAACGCCTTCCAGAAGCTCGCCGACGAGGAACAGGAACACAACGGCTGCCGCTTCCTCGGTCGCGCCGATGAACATCGCGCCGATAGCGGCAATCGTCATCAGCATCTCGATGGAAAACGGTGTGCCGTTAATGGCAGCCATCCAGGCGCGCTTGGCAATCGGCAGGAGGCCGATCAGCATCGCCGCCGTAAACGCCCATAACTCAATCGCCGGATAGAGATGCCCGGCAATATAGGCCGCGACCAGCCCGCCGCCACAGGCCAGCATCATCTGGCCCTTTTTCGAGCGCCACCACGGCACAGGCTTTCTCGGCGCGCTCGCCTTCGGGGCGGAACCGGCGGCGGCGGCTTTTCCGGCAAGCGTGGTCTTGTAGCCGAGCGCCGTCACCTTGGCGGCGATTTCATCGCTCTTCGCTGTTCCGTCGTGATTGACGTTCATCGCACCGTTGGTCACTGAGACAGACACATCCGTCACGCCCGGCAAGCGGCGCACGGCGGTGTCGATCTTGGCCGCGCAGGAGGCGCAATCCATGCCGTCGACCTGAAAGCGCAAACTGTTGGCCGTCACGGCAATCTCTTTGCCGTGGGCTTCATGATCGTGCTCATGCTCATGATCATGGTGGTCGTGGTTTCCGCCGCACGCACTATGGTCGTGGTCGTGGTCGTGGTCGTGGTCGTGGTGAGAATGATCCTGCGAATGCTCATGCTTCGCCAGGTTTTTTTCTTTCGCCGGCTTTTCCGGGGCGATGGGCTCCGCGCCATAACCGAGGCTGCGGACCTTGCCTGCAATCTTGTCGGGATCGCTTGTTCCATCGTGGCTGACGGTCATCGTGCCTGTCGCAACCGACACCGACACATCCTCGATGCCGCGTACCCGCCGCACAGCCGTATCGATCTTGGCTGCGCAGGAGGCGCAATCCATGCCGTCGATGCGAAAGCGAATCTGGTTCTGTGTTTCACTCATGATCTGCTCTTTTCAGCACTGCTCTTGAATTATGTTGAGCAAGGTCTACATCCTCTAGTGACTAGAGGAGCAAGCGCAAAATGATCACAAATGTCGCAATCGGCGAAGCATCGAAAGCAAGCGGCGTGAAGGTACCGACAATCCGCTATTATGAGCAGATCGGCCTTCTGCCAGTGCCGCCGCGCACGGAAGGCAATCGCCGCCTATACGACCGCAACGATGTGCAGCGGCTGGTTTTCATCCGTCACGCGCGCGATCTCGGTTTCGAAGTGGATGCCATCCGCACGCTTCTCGACCTTCAGGATAATCCCGACCAGTCATGCGCGGCAGCCGATGCCATCGCGCGCGCGCGCCTGAGCGATGTGGAGCACCGCATCGCAAAACTGCTCTCGCTCAAGACGGAATTGCAGCGCATGCTGGAATGCACCGCCCATGGCCGCATCGACCAGTGCCGCGTGATCGAAATCCTCGGCAACCACGAGGAATGCGCGCATCACGCGCACTGAACCGCGAACAGGGCCCAGACCGTCAGTTCACCTTGGAAAAGCGGGTAGCCTGGATCTTGAGCGTGCCGATCTGCGTGCCGATCCGCGCCACCACGGGGGCATAGATGCCGGAATTGCCAAGCGAGGCGAAGGAAATGGTCATCCGGCTGCGATTGCTGAGGTAATCGATGGCCTTCTTGCCCTTCTGATAACCGGAAATCGGAATGAATTTCGCCGAACAGATGACCGATTCGCCGGTGAAGCCATCGGTCGTGAACGATTCGGTGCCGTTGAAGGAAAGCCTGATCTCCGCCCGTGTCTGACCGTCGAACACACTGAGCGAACGATCACAGACTGCGCGGCCATTCTTTGCCGGTATCATGAGCGCGCTCAGCGGGTCGCTGACATTCACCAGATCCTGCGGCGATGTTTCCACCCAGGGATCGCGCTTTTTCACCGGAGGCTGGTTTTCAGCCGAGACCACATTGCCATCGGCGAAGCGGATCGTGGTGCTCTTGTTCTTGCGGCCATGCTTATAGGCCAGATCGAAGCTTTTCGGCACGACCTTGCCGCCGACGGCGCTGCCGGTGACATGCACCGTGCCGTCCGTATCGTCGAAAACACGCGCCAGGCCGGACGTCAAAAAACGGCCATTGAGGTTGTAATTCGCGCCACTGACACTGGTTTCTATGGCAGAACGCGCGATCGAAAGCCCGAAAATGGAAATATCATACTCGGTCCGGTAGAGATCGTCGGCCCTGGCTGGTCCACCCGCAATCGCCGACCCGGCAATCACGAGTCCCGCAAGGGCCGGGACGATGCAACGCGCCAGACGGTTTCGAGCAGTTTTCAACGCATGCGACGTTTCGATCATGTTCGACATTCCTTCCGCCAGCTTTTCCAATATCGGTTTTCAACCACATTGGAACGCCGAAAAGTTGCGTGGGATTCTTCGATACAGTATCTGTGCAACAGGCAAAACCGGCGAAGTTATGATCGCAAGCTTTCGTGAAGACCCGGCGAAAGCCGGAAATCCGCGTCTTTGCGCGATGGATACGGAATCTCACTTGACTGCAACGGCTGCTGTCACTATAGAAACGCGACTTTCCCAATAGGCCGCCTGTCCGAGATCGCGCGCCAGCAGCATCAAACTGCGTTGATTGCTTGAATTCGGACATTCGGGTCGGGGCCTGAAAAGAACGTAATTGAAGGTGAGACCAAAATGTCCCGCGCTTGTGAATTGACCGGCAAGTCGGTCCAGTACGGCAACAATGTCAGCCACGCGAACAACAAGACGCGTCGCCGCTTTCTGCCGAACCTCTGCAATGTTACGCTGATCTCCGAAACGCTCGGCCAGAGCTATCGTCTGCGCGTCTCCGCCAACGCCCTGCGTTCGGTTGAGCATCGCGGCGGTCTCGATGCGTTCCTCGTCAAGTCTGACGACAAGGAACTCTCGCAGCGCGCTCGCCTGCTGAAGCGCCAGATCGCCAAGAAGCAGGCTGAAGCAGCTGCTGCCTAAGCTTTCGGCCAAATGATTTGACAAAAAAGGCCGGCTTCTGTCGGCCTTTTTTGCTGGTTCCATCACCCAGGATAAAAAAATGTCAATCGAGACACCTTCTTATTCCCGGCTTATGCCTGCGATACTGGCCATGTGCGTGGCGGTTGCCGCGTCGAACATACTTGTCCAATATCCGTTCCAGCATTTCGGCCTCGGTGAAGTGCTGACCTACGGTGCCTTCACCTATCCCGTCGCCTTTCTGGTCAATGACCTGACGAATCGCCGCTTCGGCCCTGCCGCGGCGCGTAAAGTGGTCTATGCCGGTTTCGTACTGGGCGTCGCGATGTCAATCTGGCTGGCAACCCCGCGCATCGCGATTGCCTCAGGCTCCGCTTTCCTCTTCGCACAGCTGATGGACATTACTGTCTTCGACCGCCTGCGCCGCAAGACCTGGTGGAAGGCCCCCTTTGCCGCCGCCATGTTCGGCTCGGTGCTCGATACGATCCTGTTCTTCTCGATTGCCTTCGCGGCTGGTTTCGCCTGGATCGACAGGCTGACCGGAATGCCCGATTCGTCGCTGGCCGAACCGGCATCCTTTCTCGGCCTCGGCGTGCCGCTCTGGGCGTCGCTCGCCTTCGGCGACTTCTTCGTGAAGGTCATCATGGGAACGCTGATGCTGATTCCCTATGGGGCAATCCTTGCCGTCTTCGCCCCGACGCTTTACGCGCCCAATCGGATTACAGCAGAGAAGCCATAAGAAAGGGGCCCGCTGGCCCCTTTTATTCGTAGATTCAATAGGTTCGAGCGACCTTTGCGCGTCCGTAAGGACGCACGGCGCTCTATCGTCTGCCAGCCCGGCGCTTGCCCTTGCCGGAGGCCGCAGCACCCTGCTCCTCGAACAGCGAAGCAAGCTGCTCCGTCATGGCGCCAGCCAGTTCCTCCGCATCGACGATGGTGACCGCGCGCTGATAATAGCGCGTGACGTCATGGCCGATGCCGATGGCGATCAGTTCCACCGGCGAACGCGTCTCGATTTCCTCGATCACGGCGCGCAGGTGCCGCTCCAGATAATTGCCGGGATTGACGGAAAGGGTCGAGTCGTCGACCGGCGCGCCATCCGAAATCATCATCAGGATCTTGCGCTGCTCGGGCCGGCCCAGCAACCGCTGATGCGCCCAGATCAGCGCCTCGCCATCGATGTTTTCCTTCAGCAGCCCTTCGCGCATCATCAGGCCCAGATTGCGCCGGGAACGCCGCCAGGGCGCATCGGCGCTCTTGTAGACGATATGGCGCAGATCGTTGAGGCGGCCCGGATTGGCAGGCTTGCCGCGTCCAAGCCATGCTTCGCGCGACTGGCCGCCCTTCCACGCCTTGGTGGTGAAGCCCAGAATTTCCACCTTCACGCCGCAGCGTTCCAGCGTGCGGGCGAGAATATCGGCGCAGGTCGCGGCGACCGTGATCGGGCGACCGCGCATGGAACCGGAATTGTCCAGCACTAGCGTCACAACCGTATCGCGGAAATCCGTATCGCGCTCCTGCTTGTAGGAAAGCGGCTGCGTCGGATCGATGACGATGCGCACCAGACGCGCCGAATCGAGATAGCCCTCTTCCAGATCAAAATCCCACGAGCGGTTCTGTTGCGCCATCAGGCGGCGCTGCAAGCGGTTGGCGAGACGCCCCACCACGCCTTGCAGATTGGCAAGCTGCTTGTCGAGGAAGCCGCGCAGGCGGTCGAGTTCCGCCTCGTCGCAAAGATCGGTCGCCTCGACCTCCTCGTCGAACTCGCGCGTGAATACCTTATAGTCGACATGCTCGGCAAAATTCGCGAAAGGCTGGTTGGGGCGGCGCGTATCGCCCGGCGTTTCCGCGTCGATATCCTCGCTGTCGTCCATGTCGTCGGCGGAAGCATCGGCGGCATCCATTTCGCCCTGCTCGCCCTCGTCGCTCGAATCGTCGGATTCCTCGCTTTCAGCGGAATCGGAACCTTCCTGGCTCTCGTCGCCGCCTTCCTCGTTCTCGTCGGAATCCGGCGTCTGCTCGTCGTTCTGCTCTTCTTCGTCGCTCGGCTCTTCCTGCGACAGCTCTTCCGCCATGTCCATGGAGGCCAGCATGTCGCGCACCGTGCGCGCAAAAGCCTGCTGGTCTTCGAGATTGTCGCCAAGCCGCGCAATGTCGGCGGCGGCCTTCTGCTCGATCCAGTCGCGCCACAGTTCCAGCACCTGACCGGCTTCCGCAGGCGCGGCCCGTCCGGTCAGCTTTTCACGCAGCAGAAGCGACACGGCTTCCTCAAGCGGCGCATCCTCCTTGGCTGTGACGGCAGAGAAATTGGCTTTCGAATATTTGTCGGCCAGCATGGTGGAGAGGTTGTCCGCCATGCCTGCCATGGCGCGGGCGCCAATGGCTTCGACACGCGCCTGCTCGACCGCGTCGTAGATCGCACGCGCCTGCTTGCCTTCCGGCGCAAGGCTGGCGTGAATGCGCGGATTGTGGCGCGCCTGGCGCAGGGCCATGGAATCGCCAAGGCCGCGCGTGACGGCGATATCATGCGCGGTCGGACGCTTCGGCAGGTCAGGAAGGCGGGCGCGATTGGCGCTCAAGGCCGGGCGATCATTGGTGAACGCCACTTCCAGCTCATGCTCGCCGGAAATGGCGCGGACGCAAGCCGTTAGAGCGCGCTTGAACGGTTCGGAATCCACCGGCCCCGGTTTCCGCTCGCGCGAATTATCGCCTATTGCTGATTTCTGGCCCGACATATGCCCATCCTGACTTCGCTTTCAAGCAAGGGCGAAACCTATCGCCCCCGCATCAGACAGTGCGCTGCCGCCGGACATGATCAGGCGGCAGGCTTCTTCCGCATCAAGCGAGAACGATATTGGCTGCCGATTCCGGCAGTTCCACGCCGAAAGCGCGCTGATAGAATTCAGCCACCGTGGCGCGTTCCAGCTCATCGCACTTGTTGAGGAAGGTCAGGCGGAAGGCAAAGCCGATATCATTGCCGAAAATGGCAGCATTTTCGGCCCAGGTAATGACGGTACGCGGGCTCATGACGGTCGAAAGATCGCCGTTGATGAACGCCTGGCGGGTCATGTCGGCAACGCGCACCATCTTGTTCACGGTCTCGCGGCCTTCGGCATTCTGATAATGCTTGGCCTTGGCCAGAACGATGGCCACTTCGTTGTCGTGCGGCAGATAGTTCAGCGTCGTCACAATGGACCAGCGGTCCATCTGCGCCTGATTGATCTGCTGGGTGCCGTGATAAAGGCCGGTCGTGTCGCCGAGGCCAACGGTGTTGGCGGTCGCGAACAGACGGAAAGCCGGGTGCGGGTGAATGACGCGGCTCTGATCGAGAAGCGTCAGGCGGCCCGAGGTTTCCAGCACGCGCTGGATGACGAACATCACATCCGGGCGACCGGCATCATATTCGTCGAACACCAGCGCCACATTGTGCTGATAGGCCCAGGGCAGAATGCCGTCCTTGAATTCAGTGACCTGCATGCCGTCCTTGACCACGATGGCGTCCTTGCCGACGAGATCGATACGGCTGACATGGCTGTCGAGGTTGACGCGAACGCAAGGCCAGTTGAGGCGTGCGGCAACCTGTTCGATATGGGTCGACTTGCCGGTGCCGTGATAGCCGGAAACCATCACGCGACGGTTATATGCAAAGCCTGCAAGGATCGCGAGCGTCGTCTGACGGTCGAAAAGATAATCCGGATCGCGTTCCGGCACATAGGAATCGCCCGCCGCATAGGCTGGTACCGTCATGTCGGAATCAATCCCGAACACTTCACGCACCGAAACCGTCGTATCCGGCAAATTGGCTATATCCCGCTCAACCTTGTTCATCATGCCTCCAGAGCGGCAGGCAGCGACCGGCCGCGAATTGATACCGGCAAGCTGCCGACCGGCAACTTTCATCCGCGGGCATGTTTTTCCGGCGAGCCGGACGGTATGCCCCTTCCGTAATTCGTTGCGGGCATCCGTGCTTGCATCCACGCGTCAGCGCGGCAGAAGAATGTCCGTCGGAGCCATCGGGGACAGCTCCATAGCCGACCTGTCAAGCCCAAACAGGCTTTAGCAAAAACCTGCCTGCTTGAGCAATTGATAAGCCTGAATAACATCGCGAAATCTTTCTTCCGATCCGCGATCACCACCATTCGCATCCGGGTGGTGCTGCTTTACCAGCTCTTTATAGCGCGCCTTGATCTTATCGCCAGTCGAATTTGGTTCAAGGCCGAGTGTGGCGAGCGCCTTGATCTCCAGCGTGCGCGGCTTGCGCTGCGCTTTCTGGCCCGGCGCATGCCCCTTCGCTTCCTTGAATAGATTGAAAGGGTCGCGGATGCGATTGTGGTAGGAAGCCGAGCCCGACCGCATCTTCGCCATGTCCGGCGACGTGCGTGCCTTGGCCGTTGAATTGGCCGTCGTCGACCAGGTCGGGCGATGGCCGGTGATCGCATCCTTCTGGAATTTCGCGATGTCGCCATCGGAAAGCCCGGAGAAGTAATTGAAATTCTTGTTATATTCCCGCACATGATCAACGCAGAAGCGGAAATATTCACCTTCACGCATGCGGCCGACAGGCGCGCGATGCGTGCCCGGCTTGTCGCAGCCGTCCCACTGGCAGCAAGGCCCCGAAGCCTTCGCCTCTGCGGTCTTCTTGGGCTTGATGCGGATACTGTCGAAAAATTTTGAGTTCGTTGTCATCGAATCGAATTATGCGGATTATGAGTTGCTGAACAAGAATTGACATTTCGTCCGGTCTGGCTTTTGGCCATTTCAACTGGGCGAAATTGGGGAGCAGTTTGCTTTCCTGTGCGGATTTGCCCCACCTTTTGCCGCCGAAGCAGCGTTATATGAGGCACAGCGTCTATATGGGGAGAAGTGGTCCAAATGTCCATTCACAATAGCAAACAAAGCGCGATGGAAGCGAAACTGACCACGGCTTTTGCTCCTGAACGGCTTGAAGTCATCAATGAAAGCCATCTCCACGCCGGGCATCACCATGAAGAGCGCGGCCACCACGAAGTTTATGACGGCACCGGCGAAACGCATTTCCGCATCCGCATCGTCGCCGAAGCCTTTGCCGGAATGAGCCGCATCGAGCGTCACCGCGCCATCAATGCATTGTTGAAGGAAGAGCTCGAAAGCGGCGTACACGCGCTGGCGCTTGAACCCTCCGCCCCCGGCGAAGCAACGCGGCGCTGAATAATTTTCGCAGTGCCTGTCGGCAAGCCCTGCCCGTCATCTCGGTCGGGGCAACGGCGCATGGCCGGATCGCATCAGCAGCACTTGCAAGACATAGCCAAAACACACAAAGCGCCCTTTCGGACGTCTTTGCGATGTGTCCAATGCCATTTGTTCAATGCCACGCGATCAAGATCGACCGAACTTCGCGGAGAAAAGAAATTCCAGAATAGCATCCAATGTCAGCACGAATAGATAACGCTGTATTTCTCTCATTATAAAGCATGCGATATGAAAGCTTCTCCGCAGTTTTCGTATCGGAACATAAGCTAACTATAATAAAATATACCGTGCGCCTGTATACAAGCGCGTCGCCATCAGTACATTTCCGAAAATACATAAATTGTACGATAATTTCAAACGAAATATCTTATATTGTGTACAATTTGGTGCGAGTATTTATTAGTAAAATCTTATATTGCTTTCTTGCACCTGATTCTGCTCCAGCCACTATCTCTCCGGGGCGCATGTCCGAGTCTGAAATTGCAAGACTATTCCGGACAGGTCTTTTGAAAAGACCCGCATATCATTTGACAATAATAATGTTACCGAACAGCTTGTTTTGTAGAAGCCTGCCAGCGGCATAAATGGAAAGAGCGAAAACCTGCAACATGCAGAAGATTTTCAACGGCTCAATTTATCCAATGATTTCAGGGGCTTCGGTGGTGATCCCGACAGGAATCGAACCTGTGACCTACAGATTAGGAATCTGTCGCTCTATCCTACTGAGCTACGGGACCAGCCGGTGCGCATTTGCCGGTGATTCCGGCATTGCGAATGCTTTCAGACACATACTGTTTTTCATCTCGGTCGCCAACCCCGCAAAAAGCGGGGCAGGCGGATTTATTCAGTTTCAGGCGGCAAGCGCCGTTTCTGCCAGAGCCACGAAATAGCTCACGCCATATGGAATGGCGTCGTCGTTGAAATCATAGGCCGGGTGGTGAAGGCCGGGCGTGTCGCCATTGCCGAGGAAGATGTAGGCGCCGGGGCGCGCTTCCAGCATGTAGGAAAAATCTTCCGCCGCCATCATCGGCTCGACATTCTCGTCCACCTTGCCCTCGCCCGCAACCGAGCCTGCAACGCGGGCGGCAAACTCCGTCTGCGCATCGTGGTTGAAGGTGACCGGGTAATTGTTCTTGTAGCGCACCGTGATTTCCGCGCCGGTGGCGGCGGCGATACCGGCAGCAGCCTCGCGGATGCGGCGTTCGGCAAAGGCGCGCGTTTCCTTCTTCAAGGTGCGCACTGTGCCCGACAGCGTCGCCTTTTCCGGGATCACATTATAGGCCTCGCCCGCAATGAACTTCGTGACCGAGATCACGAGCGAATCGAGCGGATCGGTGTTGCGCGAGACGATGCCCTGAAGGGCAATCATCAATTGCGAACCGGCAAGGATCGGATCGATGGTGCGGTGCGGCTGCGCCGCATGGCCGCCGCGTCCTGAAATGAAAAGGTCGAACTCATCGGTCGCCGCCATGATCGGGCCTTTTCGCATCGCGAACTGGCCGACCGGCAGGCCCGGCATGTTGTGAACGCCGTAGACTTCCGTGATGTTATGGCGGTCCATCACGCCGTCCTCGACCATGGCGAGGCCGCCCGCGCCGCCTTCTTCGGCAGGCTGGAACAGAAAGGCGACCGAACCGCGAAAATTGCGGGTCTCAGCAAGATATTGCGCCGCGCCAAGCAGCATGGATGTGTGACCGTCATGGCCGCAGGAATGCGCCTTGCCCGGATTTTGCGAGGCCCATTCGACGCCGCTCGTCTCTGTAATGGGCAGGGCATCCATGTCGGCGCGCAGGCCGATTGCCGGGCCATCGCCGTGCCGTCCCTTGATGATGCCAACCACGCCGGTGCGTCCGACGCCGGTTTCCACATGATCGCAACCGAAGGATTTCAGCTTGTCTTCGACGAATTTCGCAGTCTCGTGCACGTCATAGAGAAGTTCGGGATTCTGGTGCAGTTTTCGCCGCCATGCGGCAATTTCCGCTTGTGTTTCAACGGCACGATTCAACACTGGCATTTTCTGAGGGCTCCCCGGATTGGGCATGATTTGAAGCAAACAGGATATGACGTTTCGGTGAAAGCGGGCAATCCCTGTTTGCCTTTTCATCGCCACATGGCATAGATAAAGAAATCGTTAATCTCCGATTAGGGCGGTTCCAATTGATTTGAGAGCAATTGAAACAGCTCTATCTCATTGTTTTTACGCATTATCCGACGCAAAACCGCTTCGCACTTTTGCTGGAAATGCCCTATAACGCAATTCGAATTCGCGGAAGTCGCAAGCCGTTTCGATTGGAACTACGGAATGATGTCGAAATCACTGAAAATCTGGTTGGCAGCTGCGGGCCTGTCCGCTGTCGCATTGGCGTCTGCTGCGGCTAATCCCTCGATTGCCGTGGATGTGGCAACCGGCAAGGTCTATGGGCAGCAGGATGCGTTCCAGCGCTGGTATCCCGCTTCCCTGACGAAGATGATGACGGCCTATGTGGCATTCCGCGCGCTTCAGTCGGGCCAGATGACGCTGGAATCGCCGGTGCGCATGACGGTCAATGCCGCCAAGGAACCGCCGAGCAAGATGGGTTACAAGCCCGGATCGGTGATGACGCTCGATACGGCGCTGAAGATCATGCTGGTGAAATCGGCCAATGACGTCGCGGTTGCCGTCGCCGAAGCCGTGGGCGGGACGGAATCCGCCTTCGTCCAGCGCATGAATGCGGAAGCGCAGCGCATCGGCATGGTCGGCTCGCATTTCGCCAATCCGAATGGGCTGCACGATCCCCAGAATTACACGACGGCGCGCGATCTTGCGGTTCTGGGCGTGCAATTGCGCCGCGAGTTTCCGCAATATGCACATTATTTCGCGACCGAGGCGATCGATCCGGGCGCAGGCAAGAAGGTGCAGGCCAATTACAACATTCTGCTTGGCCGCTATGACGGCGCAGATGGCATGAAGACCGGCTTCGTCTGCGCATCCGGCTTCAACCTCGCAAGCTCGGCCACCCGCAATGGCCGCACCGTGCTGGCAATCGTTCTGGGCGCGGACCGGCAGGAAGCGCGCGCGGTTCAGGCCGCGCAGCTGATGACCGATGCTTTCCGCGCCAATGTCAGTGCCAGTGCCGGGGGCGTGACGCTGGCGACGCTGCGTCCGACGGCGGGCGGCAATCTCAACCAGGCCACCGATATGCGCAAGGCGATCTGCAGCCAGCAAGCCATGGCCGACCGCTGGGATGGCCGCGATGTCGAAGGCAAGCTGAAGATCAATTCGCCCTATATTCACGCGATGGATCGCGATCCGGTTCCGGTTCGCGTGGGTCTGGTGTCCGAGCCGGGGCCGATCACCCGGCCGAGCCAGCTCGACATTTCGCAGGTTCCGGTGCCAATGCCGCGTCCGCAGCGGGCGGCGGGCGTGACAACGGCCATCAACTGACATGCGAAATCCCATTCCCGTTTCCGTACTGACCGGCTTTCTCGGCTCAGGCAAGACGACGCTTCTCAACCGGCTTCTGAAAGACCCGGCGCTGAGCGACACGGCGGTCATCATCAATGAGTTCGGCGAGGTCAGCATCGATCATCTGCTGGTCGAGCAGGCGAGCGAGGGCGTGATTGAGCTTGCCGACGGCTGTCTGTGCTGCACGGTGCGCGGCGAGCTGGTGGATACGCTGGCCGATCTGATCGACCGGCTGCAGACCGGGCGCATCAAGGCGCTGAAGCGCGTCATCATCGAAACCACCGGCCTTGCCGACCCGGCGCCGGTGCTGCATTCGATCATGGGCCATCCGGTGCTCATGCAGGCTTTCAGGCTCGACGGGGTTCTGGCGACGGTGGATGCCGTCAACGGCATGGCGACACTCGACAATCACGAGGAAGCCGTCAAGCAGGCGGCAATGGCCGACCGCATCGTGCTGACCAAGACCGATCTGCCGGAAGCGCAGGCAGGGCTGGCGGCGTTGCAGGCGCGCCTCCATGCGCTCAACCCTGGCGCGGATATTCTGGAAGCCGGTGAACAGCGCACGGGCTATGCCGCGCTTTTCGAATGCGGGCTTTATAACCCGGAAACAAAATCGGCGGATGTGCAGCGCTGGCTGAGGGCGGAAGCCTATGAAGACGAGCATCATGGTCATGACCATGTATGCGGGCCGGATTGCGACCACGACCATCATCACCATGATCACCATCAGGGTCATGCGCATCATCATCACCATGACGATGCGATCCGCTCCTTCTCGCTGCGTCACGACGCGCCGATCCCGCTCTCGACCTTCGACATGTTCCTCGATCTTCTGCGTTCGACGCATGGCGAGAAGCTGTTGCGGGTGAAGGGCATTGTGCAGATTGCCGAGGACCCGGACCGTCCGGTCGTCATCCACGGCGTGCAGAAGATTTTCCATCCGCCTGCACGTCTGCCGCAATGGCCGCAGGACAAGCATGAGACGCTTCTGGTGATGATCGTGAAGGATCTGCCGGAAACCTATGTGCGTGAGCTTTTCGATGCGTTTTTGGGACGTCCGGCGCTGGACAGGCCGGACCGGGCCGCGCTGACCGAAAATCCGCTGGCTATTCCCGGTTTCTCGCCCCGGAACTGATACTTACTTCTTGCGAATGAGAAAGCGTTGCAGCGTGCCTTCTCGCTGCTGCGCGATGAGGGCGTGGCCTTCCTGCGTGCAGAAATGCGGGACGTCGATGCCTGACAGCGGATCGGTCGCCTCTACCCAGAGAAGCGCGCCGCTTGGCATTTTTTCCAGACGATTGCGGGTTTTCAAAACCGGAAGGGGGCATTTAAGCCCCCTCAGGTCGTAGACAGGAACGTCATCCTGCAAAGTCGTCAGTTCCCGATGATCTTCCACCACGGCTTCTTCGGTTCGGCGGCTGCGACAGGTGCCGGCTGTTCGGCATTCTGCGCCACCGTGCTGGCGGTCGTCATTGAAGAGACTTGGGAAGAGACCTGAGGCGAGACTTGCGGAGCAGCGGCTTGTGCAGACGCCGCCGGGTTCGGCTGCGGTGCGGGCACGGCTGCGGGCATGGCTACGGACTGCGTTGCAGGGACGGCCACCGGCTGCGGCGTCGCGGCAATGGCTGTCGGCTGTACGGACGGCGTTGCCGGGCGAATGTCCGGCGCGCCCGCCTTTTCAGCGGAAGAAGGCGAAAGCGACGGTGGCTCGCGCGTCACCTTTTCGCCGCGCGCACGCGCTGCACTCCATGCGGAGACGAGCTTGGCCTCGGCAATGCCCTGAATGGACGGCGCCGGTGCCTTCTGGCTGGCGCTGAATGCCGACTGGAAGGTCTTTTCATACGACGCATAGGACATGGCCTCGCCGCCAGCAGATGGCGGGCAGGCATCCGTCGGGGAAAGCGGCTGGCCATCCGGCGTCGATACGTTGAAGACGTAGCGCTTCTCGCAGACATCGACCTTCGGCGGGACCTTGGTGATCTCAAACGCGTCGTAACCCTGCTTCAGCATCTTCCAGAAGGAATAATTCGGGTCGTTCTTGTAGCGCGCCATGTTGGCGGCGGTCATGCGGAACGGGAATGCCTGAATCTGGAAATCGCGCTGGCCGCCCTTGAAGGCGTCGCGACCAAAGGCGTAAATCTCGGCGACCTGTTCGTCGGTCATCGAATAGCAGCCCGATGACGAACATGCGCCATGCACCATCAGGTGCTGGCCAGTGCGGCCATTGGCGCGGTCATAGGCGTTGGGAAAGCCGATGTTGAACGACAGATAATAGTTCGAATTCGGATTCATCTGCGCGGGGCGGACGGTGTAGAAACCTTCCGGCGCCTGACGGTCGCCCTCGATATATTTCGGCCCGAGCTTGCCCGACCATTTGCAGATTTCATAGGATGCAATCTGGTCGTATTTGCCGTTGTTCTTCTGCTTCCAGACCTCAAGAGTGCCTTCTTCCTTGAAGATGCGCACCATGATCGGCGACGTGCGGGTCATGCCCTTCGCCTTCATCTTCGCAACAACCTTTTCGGGAAGCGGTTTTTCAGCCCTGAGGCTCAGATCGGATACGGACGAACCCTGACAGCCCGCGAGGAGTGCGGTTGCCATTACGGAGGCTAGAATTGCGGTTCTGATCTTCATGTCGCATCAAGTCTGTTAGAGCTACGCCAGAGACTTTATGAGCAAAAGTCAATTTCCTGAAGGTCCAATCCTATAAACGAAACCTTACGGTATCGTTTATGAATTCTTGCTCAGATAGCTAAAATCCAGCGCGTCGGCAATATGGCCGAATTTGCAGCATGATGCAAATCCGGGAGGCGCGAGGCTTCCCGGATGCAATATCAATCAAGTGATGATGAAAATCAGAGGTTGCGGCCGATTGCGAGGAACTTCTGGCGGCGTTCCTGCTTCAGCGTTTCGCCGTCGACATCCTTCATCGAACGCAGCGATGCGGTGATGATGTCGCCAGCCGCATCGATGACGGCTTCCTTGCCGCGATGCGCGCCGCCCATGGGTTCGGGAATGATGCCGTCGATGACCTTGAGGTCGAACAGGTCCTGCGCGGTGATGCGCATGTTGGAGGCGGCATCCTTGGCGCGGGTCGAATCATGCCAGAGGATCGAGGCCGCGCCCTCGGGCGAGATCACCGAATAGATCGAATGCTCAAGCATATAGACGCGGTTCGCCACCGCGATTGCAATCGCGCCGCCGGAGCCGCCTTCACCGATGATGATCGAGATGACCGGAACGCGCAGCTTGAGGCATTCCGCCGTCGAGCGGGCGATGGCTTCCGCCTGTCCACGCTCTTCGGCGCTGACGCCGGGATAGGCGCCTGCCGTGTCGACAAAGGTGATGAGCGGCAGCTGGAAACGGTCGGCCATTTCCATGATGCGGACGGCCTTGCGATAGCCTTCCGGGCGAGCCGAGCCGAAATTGTGCCTGAGGCGCGTCTTGGTGTCGGAACCCTTTTCCTGTCCGATGATCGCGACGGCCTGGCCGTTGAAGCGACCGAAACCGGCCTGGATGGCTTCGTCATTGGCGAATTTGCGGTCGCCGGCAAGCGGGGTGAATTCGGTGAACAGCCGGTCGATATATTCCAGGCAGTGCGGACGGTCCGGATGGCGGGCGATCTGCGCCTTCTGCCACGGGGTCAGCTTGCGGTAGATGTCCTTCAGCGCATCGGCCGAACGCTTCTCGAGGCGACGAATCTCGTCGCTCATCTCGACGCTGCCCTGTTCCTGCGCGAGCTTCTTCAGCTCAAGAATCTGGCCTTCGAGGTCGGCGACGGGTTTTTCAAAATCGAGATAGTTGTACATCGGGCCTGACTGTTCGTGCTTTTTCCAAAGGGAGTAGCGCTATTGCGAGCCTGAAAAAGGCTGTTTTACGGCGCCTTACATATTCACTGCGGGCTCATCTTGCAAATTTTCGGTTTTCTCATAACCGGACAGAAGCTAATCGGCAAGCGGATGATGCTCGCTGACAAGCTTATGCAGTCTTTCCTCCAGCACATGCGTATAGATTTGCGTTGTGGAAATGTCGGCATGGCCGAGCAATTGCTGCACGGTGCGCAGGTCCGCTCCGTTCTGCAAAAGATGGCTGGCAAAGGCATGGCGAAGCACGTGCGGCGAGATGGCGGCTGCCGACAAGCCCGCTCGTGCCGCAAGCCCCTTCAATTCGCGGGCAAAAACCTGGCGCGCCAGATGGCCGCTTTCCGAAAAAGCCGGAAACAACCATGGATTATCGTCGCTGCCGGGCAAGGAATCCCGCAAGGTGAGAAAACGCTGCAAGGCTTCGCGCGCCTTGGGCGAAAGCGGAACCATGCGTTCCTTGGAACCCTTGCCGCGCACCAGCAGAAAACGATGGTCTGTGCGCGCGACGGTGACGGGCAGGCCCACAAGTTCCGAGACGCGAAGCCCAGTGGCATAAAGTGTTTCAAGAAGCGCATGAAGGCGCAGCGCCTTGATGCGATCAGCCGGTTCGCCGGGCTCATCGGCTTCGAGCACTGCCCGGTCGAGAAGCCGGGTGACGTTTTCGACGCTCATGATCTTCGGCAGCGGCTTTTGCTTTTTGGGCGCGTCGACGGTGCCGGTCGGGTCGTCCTGCCGAAAGCCTTCCGAATAGAGAAAGCGGAAGAACTGGCGCAGCGCCGACAGGCGCCGGGCCTGCGAGGTGGCGGCAAAGCCTTCCGTCGCCATGGCATCGATGGCGCTGCGGATATGGTCCGGCCCGGCCTCGGTGAGATTGACGCCGCGGGCTGCCAGCACTTCCGCCACCGCTTCCAGATCGCGCCGGTAGGATTCAAGCGTGTTTTCCGCCGCTCCGCGTTCGGCGCTCATCATTTCCAGAAAATTCTCGATCGCCAGCGATGCGCGCATCGTCACTCCTGCGGTGTCTGTGGCGATTGGGTGTCCGTGCCGGCGGTTTCCGCCGGGGCAGGCTCGGCCGTGGGGCGCGCAATCGTGACCGGCTTCAGTTTCGAGGACGGAATTTCGACGGTGATCTCGCGCGTGTCGGGCTCCACGAAATTGGCAAGCGCATACATCGCGCCATAGATGATGGCGGCGGCAAGGGCGAGAAAGGTAACGAGGCGCGTCAGCGTGGGCATGCATCTTTTATGCTGTGGCATTGAGACGAAAGCAAGGAGGGCGGATGAAAGCGAGGACGGTGACGAAAGAGCGGGCAAAAAAGCCCTGCTTCCGGTCCTCCGCATCGCGAAAACCAATCAAAGCAATTGACGTCGCCCCGTTTTTCATGTGGAACCGGAACAAATGGACGAGGTCAATGAGCAGTACGGCAAAACAAAACAATCTACATGAGAAAGCGGCGCAGATCCGCGATCTGCTCGGTTCGAAAGTCGTGGTGCTTGTGGGGCTGATGGGCGCGGGCAAATCCACCGTCGGGCGCAAGGTGGCGAGCCTGCTCGGCCTGCCGTTTCGCGATGCCGATACGGAGATCGAAGCGGTTTCCCGCATGACCATTCCCGAACTGTTTGAAGCCTATGGCGAGGTCGAATTCCGCGATCTGGAACGCCGCGTCATCATGCGCCTTCTGGAAGACGGGCCGATGGTGCTGGCAACCGGCGGCGGGGCCTATATGAATGCCGAAACACGCGCTGCAATCGCGCGGGCAGGCGTTTCCATCTGGCTCAATGCCGAGATCGATATTCTGATGGAGCGCGTCTCGCGGCGTCAGAACCGCCCGCTTTTGAAAAACAGCGATCCGCGCGGCGTCATGCAGCGGCTGATGAACGAGCGTTATCCCGTCTATGCGCTGGCCGATATGGAACTGATGTCGCGTGACGACAAGAAGGAAGTGATCGCCGCCGAACTGATCGATGTTCTGGCCGATCATCTCGAAAGATTAGAGGCATAAGGGCTGTCAGACCGACAGAACCGGTAATGTCCTCGCATGTATTGGAGACTACGCATGAACGCGCCTTCCATCGCCGGTGTCACCACCGTTCCCGTGTCGCTCGGCGACCGCTCCTATGATATCCTCATCGGTAAGGGACTGGTTGACCGTGCGGGCGAGGAAGTGGCACAGCGTCTGAAAGGCGTGCGCGTGGCGGTGGTGACGGACGAGAATGTCGCCAAGGCGCATCTTGAGCGCCTGACCGAAAGCTTCGTCAGGGCCGGTATCGATGTGACGCCGGTGATTGTCGCGCCGGGCGAGAAATCAAAATCCTTTGCAACGCTGGAAACCGTCACCAATGCCGTCCTGGCGGCGCGGCTGGAGCGCGGCGATGCGGTGGTGGCGTTTGGCGGCGGCGTGGTCGGCGATCTTTCGGGCTTCGTTGCCGGGATCGTGCGGCGCGGCATGAATTTCGTACAGATGCCGACCTCGCTGCTGTCGCAGGTGGATTCCTCCGTTGGCGGCAAGACCGGCATCAACACCGCCCACGGCAAGAACCTCGTCGGCGTCTTCTATCAGCCGCAGCTCGTGCTGGCCGATACGGATGTGCTCGATACGCTGAGCCCGCGTGAGTTTCGGGCCGGTTATGCCGAAGTTGCGAAATATGGCCTGATCGACCGCCCGGACTTCTTCGAATGGCTGGAAAAGAACTGGCAGGAAGTTTTTTCAGGCGGCGCGGCGCGGACGGAAGCCATCGCCGAATCCTGCCGCTGCAAGGCGGCTGTCGTTGCGCGTGACGAGCGCGAAACCGGTGACCGCGCGCTTCTCAATCTCGGCCATACGTTCGGCCATGCGCTGGAAACGGCGACCGGCTACGATTCCAGCCGCCTCGTGCATGGCGAGGGCGTCGCCATCGGCATGGCGCTGGCGCATCGCTTCTCGGTCAAGATGAACCTCTGCGGCATCGAGGATGCGGAGCGCGTCGAAGCGCATCTGAAGGCCGTCGGCCTGCCCTATCGGCTGTCGGATGTGCCGGGCGGATTGCCGCCGGCAGAAAAACTGATGGATTATATTGCGCAGGACAAGAAAGTAGCACGCGGCGCCCTGACCTTCATCCTGACGCGCGGCATTGGCCAGTCCTTCATTGCAAAGGACGTGCCGCCAGCCGCCGTGCTGGAATTCTTGAAAGACCGTCTGGAAACGAAATAACACCAAGTTAACTGATTGAGACTTGGGTAGGCCCGTGCGGCGATTGAGCAACTTCAGGGCGTGATGCGTCAGCATCCTGGCGCCCTGCTATAAGAGGACAAGGCGAATGGCTTTCGGGCTTTGGGTCATGTGCGGCATCATCCTGCTCTGCGTCATTCTCTCGGCGTTTTTCTCAGGCTCCGAAACGGCGTTGACCGCCGCGTCACGGGCCCGCATGCTTACGCTCGAACATAATGGCGACGAGCGGGCGGGGCTGGTCCAGCGCCTTATCAGCCGCCGCGACCGGCTGATCGGCGCGCTTCTGATCGGCAACAACCTCGCCAATATTCTGGCTTCCTCGATTGCCACCAGCATCTTTTTGAACCTGTTCGGCGATGCGGGCGTCGCCTATGCCACGCTGGCGATGACGATCATTCTGGTCATCTTCGCTGAAGTGCTGCCGAAATCCTGGGCAATTTCCGGTCCCGACCGTTTTTCGCTGGCGGTTGCGCGCGGTGTATCGCTTGTCGTCCTGATCCTCGGTCCGATTTCCAGTGCCGTGAACTGGATCGTGCGCGCGATCCTCAAGCTGTGCGGCGTCAATCTGGCGGCAGGCCGTTCCATGCTTAGCCCGCAGGAGGAACTGCGCGGCGCGGTGGAGGTGCTGCATCGCGACAAGTCGCTCATCAAGGAAGACCGCGACCAGCTGGGCGGCCTCCTTGACCTCAAGGAACTGGAAGTCAGCGACGTGATGGTGCACCGGACCTCGATGGGCACTGTCAATGCCGATGCCGCGGCGGAAGAGATCGTGCGCGATATTCTGGCGAGCCCCCACACGCGCATGCCGCTCTGGCGCGACGATATCGACAATATTGTCGGCATCATCCACACCAAGGATCTGCTGCGCGCGCTCTACGATGTCGACAATGATTTCACCCGCATCGACATCATGAAGGTCGCGCGCAAGCCGTGGTTCGTGCCCGACACGACGACATTGCAGGACCAGCTCGACGCCTTCCTCCGCCGCAAGGCGCATATCGCCATCGTCGTCGATGAATATGGTGATGTGCAGGGACTGGTGACGCTGGAGGACATTCTGGAAGAGATCGTCGGCGATATTGCCGACGAGCACGATATCGACATGCAGGGCGTTCGCCTGCAGCCGGACGGCTCGGTGATTGTCGACGGATCGCTGCCGATTCGCGATATCAACCGTGCGCTTGATTGGTCCTTGCCGGATGAAGAAGCGACGACGATTGCCGGTCTGGTCATTCATGAGACTCAGACGATCCCGGAAGTGAAGCAGGCTTTCACTTTCCATGGGAAACGCTTTTCCGTGCTCAAGAAGGAAAAGAACCGCCTGACGCGCTTGCGCATCGTGCCGCTCGACGCCGATGGAAAACCTGCCCCGATTGTTGCGGCTTTACCGCGCTGACAGCCATTCAGACGAACTGTTGCAGCCGCCCTTCGATGCCGTGCAGGCCTCCCGTCACGACGGCAGTGGCAAACCGGCAAAAAACAAAATAGCCTTCGTGCAAAAGCGAGGAGAGAAAATGAACCCCGATATCAAGGAAGCCAACGGTGCGTGTCACTGCGGCACCGTGCGTTTTCGCGTCAAATTATCGAACGGCCTGCATACGGCCCGGCGCTGCACCTGCTCCTATTGCCGGATGCGCGGGGCCGTGGCGGTTTCGGCTGATCTTGGCGGGCTGGAAATCCTTGAGGGCGAAGACGCGCTGACGCTCTACACCTTCAATACCGGCATAGCGAAACACTATTTCTGCTCGAAATGCGGGATTTACACCTTCCACCAGCGCCGCTCCAATCCGAACCAGTACGGCGTGAATGCGGCCTGTCTGGAAGGCGTCTCACCGTTTGATTTCAAAGCTGTTCCGGTCAGCGACGGCGTCAATCACCCGTCCGACACTCCGAACCGAAAGGGGTCGGGTGTGGTGGGGTATCTGCGTTTTGAGCCAGCCGTTGACGGAGACTAAATCCGCGCCCGTTGCTTCTGTTCGTTTTTCTCCCATGAAAACACCGTGGGCGGCAGCGGGTCGAGGCCGCGAATAATGTCCGCTCCCTTTTCGCCGATCATGATGGTCGGCGCATTGGTGTTGCAGGATGGAACGCGCGGCATGACCGAGCTGTCGCAGACCCGCAGGCCCTCCAGCCCGCGCACCTTAAGATCGAGATCGACTACGGCCATGGCATCGGTTCCCATCTTGCAGGTGCCGACCGGATGATGGTCGGTCTTGGCATTGGCGCAGGCATAATCGAACAGCTCGTCATCGCTGGCGACCTTCGGCCCCGGCAGGCGCTCGGCCATGACATAGGGCTTCAAGGCGTCCTGGCTCATGATTTCGCGGGCGATCTTCAATCCTTCGAGCGACATTTTGCGATCATGCGGGTCGCTCCAGTAATTGGGATCGATCAGGGGGGCGACTGTCGGATCGCTGGAGGCAAGCCGTATCGTCCCGCGCGAACGCGGATGCAGATAGGCGGAATTAAGCGTCACGCCGGCATTCTTGAGTTTCTCGACACCGGCTTCAATGCCTGAACCCAGCCCCAGATGGAACTGGATATCCGGCGAGCGGGCATCCGGGTCCGCATACCAGAAGCCGCCGGTCTCAAACAGGCTGGATGCCACCGGGCCGGAACGCAACAGCATATATTGCAATCCGGCGGCAAGCGTGCGGTGCAGCTTTGCCACGCCGTCATAGGTGTGGTCGCCGGTGCATTCGGCAATGACAAACAGGTCGAGATGATCCTGCATGTTTTCGCCCACCCCCGGCAGATCGTGTTTCACACCAACGCCGACCTTTTTCAGATGATCGGCGGGGCCGATACCCGATTGCAGCAGGAGCTTCGGTGAGCCGATAGCGCCGGACGAGACAATCACCTCGCGGTTTGCGCGCAAGATCTCGCCGCTCATCAGCGCAACGCCGGTTGCGCGCGTCTTCTCCAGCACGATATTGGCTACCTGCGCATTGATGCGGATTGTCAGATTCTGGCGCCCCTTGATCGGCGCGAGATAGGCAAGCGAGGCCGAGGAGCGGCGGCGGTTGCGCTGGGTGAGCTGGTAAAAGCCGACGCCCGCCTGCTCGCGCCCGTTGAAATCGGGATTATAGGGAATGCCCAGTTCCTGCCCGGCGCGGATATAGGCATCGCAGATCGGCAATGGCGCGGAAGGCATGGAAACGCCCAGCGGTCCGCCATAGGAATGATAATCATCGTTGAAGCGCTGATTGTCCTCGGCGCGCTTGAAATAGGGCAGCACATGGCGATAGTCCCAGCCGGTGCAGCCTTCTTCATCGGCCCAGAGATCATAATCGGCGGCATTGCCGCGCGTATAAATCTGCGCATTGATCGAGGAGCCGCCGCCGATGACTTTCGCCTGCGTATAGCGCAGCACACGGTTTTTCAGGTGCTTTTGCGGAACGGTTTCAAACCCCCAGCTGGCAACGCCCTTGGTCATCTTGGCGAAGCCCGCAGGCATATGGAACAGCGGATTCCAGTCGCTTCCGCCCGCCTCCAGCAGCAGCACTTTTATCGACGCATCTTCGCTCAGGCGATTGGCGAGAACGCAACCGGCGGGTCCGCCGCCGACGATGATATAATCGTAATCCATCGCGCTACCCTTACAGTTTTGCAATCGACAGGCCGCCATCGGCATGGATCGCCGAGCCTGTCGCAAAGATGAAATCGCCACCGGCAAGCCCGGCCACGATCGCGCCGACATCGCCCGCCTCGCCCCAGCGCTTCATCGGCACCAGACCAGCTTCGATCAGCCCGTCATAACGCTCGGCGACTTTAGCTGTCATATCGGTGCGGATGATGCCGGGGCGCACCTCGAACACGCCAACCCGCGCTTCGGCAAGACGCAGCGCCAGCCCCTGCACGAAGGCGGTGAGGCCTGCCTTGCTGATGCAGTAATCAAGCCGCTCGGGCGAGGTCATCACCGACGAAACAGAACTGATGGTTATAATGCTGCGTGGAAAGCGCACTTCGGCTGCGGCCAGCATGGCCTTAACCACGGCCTGCGTGAAAAACACCGTGCCGCGCAGGTTCACATCCATGATCGTGTCGAAGTTCTCAGGCTTCAGCCCCAGAAAATCGCCGCGCTCGACCGAACCCATGCCTGCATTGTTGACGAGGCAATCGATGCCGCCGAATTCCTTCATCACCGCGGAAACGGTTTTCTCATGCATTCCAACGGCGGCGAGATCGCTTTCAAAAAAAGCCACCTTTCCGCCAAGACCGCGCAATTCATGCGCGACGGCGTCGTCGCATTCGCGGTCGGTGATCGCCAGATCGAAGCCCTTGGCGGCAAGCGCGCGGGCAATGCCAAGCCCGATCCCGCGCCGCCCGCCGGTTACCAGCGCCACAGGTCTTTGACGGTTCATGCCAGCACCTCCCGGTTCAAATGGTCCGCCACGCGCAAGGCTTGCGCGGCAATGGTCAGCGCCGGATTGACCGCCGCCGATGTCGGCAGGAATGACGCATCGACCACATGGAGATTGGGGTGGTCATAAGCGCGGCACCAGGGGTCAAGCGGTGCCGTCGCCGGGTCGTTGCCGATGCGCACCGTGCCGCATTGATGCGACGGCGTGCGCCGGTCGAAAGCCCGCGACAGCACCACCGGAAAGCCCGCCGCACGCAGCGCGGATTTGAGCTTTTCAACCAGCATCAGATGCGCCTTCCAGTTGCTGCGCACCCAATGCAGGACGATGCGATCGCCATCCACGCTCACGCGGCTTTCCGGCGATGGCAGGTCTTCGCTCATGGCGTAGAAATCGATTGTATGCCCGGCGAGGCGGTTCAAAAGCCATTCGGGCACTTGGCGCATATTGGATTTCAGGATCGCCCCCGACACGCGACCCAGCAATTGCACATTGCCGAGCGGCGGCCCGCCTGCCCCATCCGACAGATAGTAATCGTTGAAACCGAATGTCTTCTGGTAGACGCTGTGATTGCGATAGCGCGGATCGAAAGCGATCACCGCACTGGAATTATGATTCATGAAATTGCGGCCGACCTGATCGGAACGGTTCGCCAGTCCCGACCGCAACAGAAGCGCCGCCGACTGCACGGCACCGGCAGACAGGATGACGAGCTTCGGGCGCAGGACCAGCGCCTCGCCGTTCTTCACATAATGCACCGCCACAATAGTCTTTCCATCCGGCCCCGCTTCCAGCCGCGTCGCGCGCGCGGAAGTTTCCAGCCGGACATTCGGATATTGAAGCGCTTGCGCAAGCGGACAGCTTTCCGCATCCATCTTGCCGTCATCGCAATTGGGATGCGCATCCCACGGCGTTCTGGCCTTTGCCAGCCAGCGCTCGATATCAACACCCAATGGCAAGGAAGCCGGATGCAGCCCCGCCTTTTTCAGCCGCGCCCGCACATCGGCAATCGCACGCTCGTCATGGATAGCCGCATAAGGATATGGCCTTGAATGATGCGGCTCGGTCGGATCGTCGCCCAGTTCGCCGCGCACCTGAAACAGCTCTTCCGCCTTGCAATACCACGGCTCCAGCTCCTCATAGGCAAAGGGCCATGCGGGCGACACGCCTTCCAGATGCGCCAGCTCCTCAAAATCCTCGCGCCGATAGCGGATCAGCACCGCGCCATAGAATTTGGAATTGCCGCCGACATTGTAATAATTGCCGGGATTGAACGGCGTGCCGTCCGGCTCATGCCAGAACTCTTGCGGGCGAAAGAAGCCCTGTTGGAAAATAGCGCGCGGGTCGCGGTTTTCCGGCCTGTCGGCCAGGCGCTCTCCCGCCTCCAGAATAAGAATGTCGGCACCGGATGCGGCAAGACCGGCGGCCATTGTCGCGCCGCCGATACCCGATCCGATAATGACGATATCCGGCTGTCCTCCCAAAGCCGTCGCTCCCTATTGTCCTTGCGGCATCCACCAGCCCGTGCGCGCGCCGATATGCATGTTGAGCGTCTTGGTCTCGGTGTAATCCTCCACCGCATGACGCCCCAGTTCGCGCCCCAGACCGGACTGGCGATAGCCGCCGAAAGGCAGTTCCGGCGTGCCGTCCATGAATGTGTTCATCCAGACCGTGCCCGCCCGCACCTTGCGCCCGATGGTCATGCAGGTATCGAAATCGCGGCTCCACACGCCCGCCGAAAGCCCGTAATCGACCGCATTGGCAATCGAGATCGCCTCATCCACCGTATCGAAGGACAGCACCGACAGAACCGGGCCGAACACTTCCTCGCGCGCCACGGCCATGTCGGCCTTTACACCGGCAAGGATCGTCGGCCCCATATATTGGCCAAGGCCGAGGTCCAGCACATCGCCGCCATGGGCAATCGCAGCGCCTGCCTTTTTGGCCTGATCGACATAGGCGCCAACCTTTGTCAGATGCTGCGGCGTGATGATCGCGCCCACCTGCGTGCTGACATCAAGCGGATCGCCAACGATCACCTTTTTCGACAGATCGGCGACGCGCCCGACAATCTCATCGACAATCGACCGGTGCACGATCAGGCGCGACCCGGCATTGCAGCATTCGCCCGCGTTGAACCACGCGCCGAACACTGCCGCGTCGATAAAGGCATCCATATCCGCATCTGGAAACAGGATTTGCGGGTTCTTGCCGCCAAGCTCCAACGATACTTTCTTAAGCGTCTGTGCCGCATTGGCCATGGTGAGCTTGCCGACGCCTGTGGACCCGGTGAACGACACCATGTCCACATCCGGATGCGTGCTCATATGCTGGCCGACATCGGCCCCCGTTCCGGTGACGATATTGACGACACCGTCCGGCACACCTGCCTCGGCCAGAATTTCACCAAGTAGCAATGTCGAGCCGGAGGTCAGTTCCGAAGGTTTTGCGACTGCCGTACAGCCAGCGGCCAGCGCGAAAGGCAGCTTTTGCCCGACGATCAGGAACGGGAAATTCCACGGCGTGATGATCGACACCACGCCGATTGCCTCGCGCAGCACGACGCCCAAAGTGCCATCGCCCAGCGTGTTGTAGCTTTCGCCATGCAGGTCGCGCGCAAGTGCTGCCGCATAGCGCCAGATATCGACAGCGCCACCGATTTCGCCCCGCACTTGGCTAATTGGTTTGCCGGCTTCAATCGCATCGAGATAGGCAAGTTCTTCCGCCCGCGCCTCGATCAGATCGGCGGCTTTCAGCAGAACCAGCGAACGCTGCGAAGCAGTTTTCGACGACCAGCGCCCATCATCGAAAGCCTTGCGCGCAGCTGCAACGGCGCGTTCCACATCGGCCTTATTACCCGCCGGATAACGGCTCACGGTGACGCCATGGCCGGGCGCCACGCGCTCGATGGTCTTTCCGCTTTCGCTGCCCACCCATTTGCCATCGATCAGCATGGAGAATTCGCGGACTTCCAGCCCGGTCAAAGGCTGTGGTTTGACGACAACGCTCATCACCATTTTCCTTCAAAATTCGCTTCGCGCTTTTCGGTAAACGAGCGCACGCCTTCTTTCAAATCGCCGGTCTTGGCGACGAGGATGGACCCCAGCGCCTCGACGGCGGTTCCGTTGTCCTCGCCATTGGCGACAGACAGCATCAGCTTGGAAATTTCGAGCGCGGCCGGTCCGCGTTTTGCCACCCGCGCCGCATAGGCCTGCGCCGCCTGCAAGGCTTCGCCCGTATCGACCACATGATCGACCAGCCCATGCGAAAGGGCTTCGTCTGCCGTAAACATTTCGCCGCCCAGCACCATGCGGCGCACGATCTGCGCCCCGAAACGGCGCACAAGGCGCTGCGTGCCAGACCAGCCGGGCACCATGCCGAGCGAGGTTTCTGGCAGGCCGATCTTCGTCTGCCGCTCGACAATGCGGATATCGGCAGCTCCTGCCAGTTCCAGCCCGCCGCCCAGCGCATGACCATTCATCGCCGCGATCAGCGGCACACGCAAAGTCGCCAGACGCTCAAACACACGATGCCCGTAGCGCACCCAGGCATGGCCGAATTCTTGCGGCTCCATGCCGCCCCAGGCCTTGATGTCCCCGCCAGCGGAAAAAGCCTTGCCCTCACCGGTCAGGATCGCAACCCGCACGCGGCTATCCGCCTCCACCCGGTCACAGGCGGCAGACAATTCCTGCAAAAGCTCGATATCGAACGCATTGAGCTTTTCGGGCCGCTTGATGGTCATGACGGCGATGTGGTTTTGGATGGCAATTTCTATTCTGTCAGCCATGTTGCGCCTCCAGCTTTCGGGCAGGTTTTTGCGGCAGCGAAAGCCCGATTGGTTCTTCGCGGAACAGCGCCTCATCCATGGTCTTGAGCCGGTCAGAGACAATCAGCGGAAACTCGGCTTGATCCAGAATATGCGCCTGCAAGTCGATACCGGGCGCAATCTCGGTCAGCACGATGCCGTCCGCGGTCAGCTTCATCACGGCGCGCTCGGTGACATAAGTAATGTCCTGCCCCTGCTCGACGCCACGCGGGCCGGAGAAGGTGACATGCTCGACTTGCGTGACAAGCTTTTTCAGCTTACCTTCCTTTTCGATCACCAGCTTGCCGTCAGCGACCGACAGTTTCGCACCGGCATTGAACATGCCCGAGAAAACAATCTTTCTGGCGCGCGCGGTAATATCGACAAAGCCGCCAGCACCCGCCGTCACATGCGGACGGAATGACAGCTTCGACACATTGACCGAACCGTCGCGTCCGATCTCAAGAAAGGACAGAAGCGAGGCGTCGAAGCCCGCCCCCTGAAAATAGGTGAACTGATAGGGCGATGGCATATAGGCGTCGGCATTGGACGCACAGCCAAAGGCAAAATCCAGCAACGGCACGCCGCCGACAGCGCCCTGCTCGATCACCCATGTCACCGCGCCATGCAGGCCCTCTTCCAGCAGAATGCGCGGCACATTGGCGGAAATGCCAAAGCCAAGATTGACCGCACTTCCCGCCTGCAATTCCTGCGCGACACGCCGCGCAATCGCCTTCTGGATATTGAATTCTGCCAAACGGAACGTATCAAGCGGACGGAAAATCTCGCCGGAAATAGCCGGATCATAGAGCGTCTGCGTCGTCTGCTTCTGGTCGGGATCAACCACGATATAATCAACCAGAACACCAGGCACGCGCACATCATGCGGCTTCAGCGTGCCTTCCTTGGCGACGCGCTTGACCTGCGCAATGACGACGCCGCCATTGTTGCGTGCAGCCAGCGCCTGATCCAGACCGCCGAGATAGGCACCTTCGTGCTCATAGGTGAGATTGCCGCGTTCATCCGCAGTCGTTGCCCGGATGATGGTGACATGCGGCACGATATTGGGAAAAAAGAGCCAGTCTTCGCCCTCAAAGCTGACATGCTTGACGACAGGTTCCTCCCGCGCCTTATCATTCATCGCCGTGCCCTGACGCTTGGGATCAACGAATGTATCGAGCCCCACTTTGGTCAGCACGCCGGGGCGCTTGGCGGCAGCTTCGCGGTGCATATCGAACAGGATGCCGGACGGGATATTATAGGCCGGGATCTCGTTATTGGTGATCATATTCCAGATCAGCGGCGGCTCGGCACCGGATGGCCCGGACGGATAGGAACCGCCAATGATCTTCTTGAGAAGCCCCTTTTTGGCAATGTAATCCACCCCCTTGATGCCGCTCATATCACCCGCCGCGATCGGATGCAGCGTGGTGATATTTTGGGGGTGGCCGGTTGCATCGAACCGCTCGCCAATGGCTTTCAGCATCATATCCGGGCAGCCAAGGCCGCTCGATGAAGAAACCGAAACAACGGCATTGTCGGGGATAAGTGAAGCGGCTTCTGCAAATGAAATATGCTTGCTCATAAGTCTCAAAGTCCTGAATGAACGGCGGTTGCCTTGCCGGTCTTGGCAGCTTCAGCGACGGCAAGCCCGGTCGCAAGCGACCAGATGCCGTCCTCCAAAGTGGCCGAAGGCTGGCCCCTGCCCTCAATGGCATTGTGGAAAACCTGCAAGGCGGTTTCGTAGAGATTTTTGTGGTCGAGCGGCAATTCGTGCTCGCCGTTCTTGTCACGCAGCAGCACGGTCCCGACCGGCTTTTGCGTCATCACATTGCGCGCAATCAGCGAGCCTTCGCTGCCATGCACCTCGAAGCCGGTTTCGGCATATTTGGTGGTGAAGGCATCGTGAAACTGGGCAATCGCGCCGGATGGAAAACGCAGAACGCCCATCACGCCGTCTTCCAGCCCTTCGCCACTCAAGCCGCCCTGCTGGCTGAAAGCGACCGCTTCGACCGGGTTTTCACCCAGCACAAAACGCAGCGTATCCGCATCATGCACGGTGATGTCGAGGATCACACCGCCGCCCGCATCGGGGCGCTCGATGCGCCAGCCTTGCAGGTGCGGCGGCAGGTAAACCGCATGAAAGACGCGGGCACCCAGCACCTTGCCGATCTTGCCCGCAGCAATGGCATCACGCATGGCGCGGTGGCTCGCGGCATTGCGCAAATGATGGTTGGTGCCTGCCACAACGCCCGCCTCGCGCACGGCTTTCAGCATCTGGTGCGCGTCGCCGATCGTCAGCGCCAGCGGCTTTTCGCACAGGATATGCTTGCCCGCTTGTGCCGAGGCAATCGCCTGATCTCGATGCAGTTCATTGGTGGTGGAGATATAAACGGCGTCGATTTCCGGGTCGGACAAAAGCGCTTCGAGGCTTGTAACCGAACCGGCAATTCCGTTCTCGCTCGCATAGGTTTCGCCGCGTTCAGCATTGGTGCTGTAAACCGAAATCACTTCGCCGCCGGTCGCGCGAATGGCTCCGATCACCCATTCTTTCGCAATGGTGCTTGCGCCTATAAGGCCCCACTTTGCCATTCGAATTTCTCCTCCGGTTTTCTGAACGGCGCGCCGCAACTTGCACGCACTGCAAGACGCACCGACAAGCGCTGCGCCTCCGCCTCCACCCGTTCCGAATTGATCTGCTTCAGCAAAAGCTGCGCCGCACGTTCTCCCAAACCTTGCGGGTCGACAGCCACGGTCGTCAGTGCCGGAACAGCGGTCTTGGCTTCAATCACATCGTCAAAGCCGACCACGCCAAAATCCCGGCCCGGCTCCAGATATGCGGCCCGCAAGCCATCGCAGACACCAAACGCCACCGCATCGTTGAAACACACTGCCGCCGTCGGTTTCAGGCCGTGCCGCAGCATCTGTTCGACCGCCTCGACGCCGCCCGCGCGCGACGGGGCGGAGGTGAAGACCAGCGCCTCATCGAAGCCGATCCCGGCCTGCTCCAGCCCTGCGCGGTAACCCGAAACGCGCTCGGCAAACACCGCTATATCCGCATAACCGCCCATGAAGGCGATGGACCTATGCCCCAGCGACACCAGATGCTCGACCGCCTTCGCAACACCGCCGCGATTATCCGAAACGATGGAGGAAACGCCGGAACCTGGCACATCGCGGACCATCTGCACAACCGGCAGGCCGCTTTTCGCCAATGGTTTCAGATCACCAGCGTCTGTTCCACGCGCTGGCGAAATAATCAGCCCGACAATGCCGTGTTCGCGCATCGAGGCGATCACCTCGCGCTGACGGTCAACGCTTTCCGCCGTATTGGCCAGAAACTGCACATAGCCAGCCGACTGCATGACACGGTCCACGCCCACCGCCAGTTCGGCAAAGAAACTGTTGGTCAGATCATTGACCACAAGGCCGATGATTTTCGATTTCGCCTGACGGAGATTGGCCGCCGAACGGTTATAGACATAACCCAGTTTCTCGATTGCCGCCTGAACCTTGGCGCGGGTTTCGGCATGAACCAGCGGACTGTCGCGCAGCACCAGCGAGACGGTCGATTTCGACACGCCAGCCTCGCGCGCAATATCGATAACGGTGACGCTGCCCTTACTCATGATCTGCTCCGATTTCGATTGCCGATTTAATTGGAACGTTCCAACACTGTCAAGAGCCGAGAGAAAAACCGTTCTGCGCCTTGAGTTCGCCACAATTCAAGCCGGTTTTCGGCGCATCTTTCTCCCGAAAAATCGTGTTTGGTGCCAAAACACGCTCAAATCACACTTTCGCCACAATTTTTGACCGAATTGCCATTTGGAACGTTCTAAACTAAAAACGGCATGAGAGGCGGAGGAACAATCATGGGCGATCATCAACTGATCCTGCCGGACGGCAATGGAAGCCTGAATGCCTACAGGCTGACCGGGACACAAACGCCGCGCCCCAAAAACCCGCCGCAGTTCAACCGCATCGCCTATGCGGCAGCGCATGTGGTTTCCGATCCGCTGAAAGATACCCGCCCGTGGAACGATCCGGCCATCGACTGGGACGCGACCATGGCTTTCCGCCATCACCTGTGGGGCCTCGGTTTCAGGATCGCCGAAGCAATGGATACCTCACAGCGCGGCATGGGGCTGAACTGGGCAGGCGCACAGGAACTGATCCGCCGCTCACTGGCGGAAGGCAGGACGGTGGCAGGCGCCGATCTCGCCAGCGGCGCTGGTACCGACCACCTCGATCCGGCGGACGCAAAAAGCCTTGATGACATCATCAAGGCCTATGAAACACAGGCCGGTTTCATCGAAAAACACGGTGGTCGTTTCATCCTGATGGCAAGCCGCGCGCTGGCCCGCATTGCCAGGTCGCCCGACGATTATGCCAGGGTCTATGGCCGGATTCTCGCGCAAGCCCGCGAAAAGGTCGTGCTGCACTGGCTGGGCGATATGTTCGACCCACAGCTCAAAGCCTATTGGGGGGCGGAAAATTTCGATGAAGCACTGAACACCGTCATTGGTATCATCGAAGCCAATCGCGACAAGGTTGAAGGCATAAAAATTTCACTGCTGGAAGAGCGCTATGAAATCGCGTTACGCAACCGCCTGCCGGAAGGCGTGCTGTGCTTCACAGGCGATGATTTCAACTATGCGCCGCTGATCGAAGGCGACGGAAACAGGCACAGCCATGCGCTGCTCGGCATTTTCGACGCGGTCGCGCCGCAGGCTTCCAGCGCGCTTGCAGCGCTGGCAGCGGGCGACAATGCCCGCTTCCGCGCGATCATCGAGCCGACCGTGCCGCTATCGCGAAAAATCTTTGAAGCACCGACGCAATATTACAAGGCGGGCGTGGTGTTTCTCGCCTGGCTGAACGGCCACCAGACCCATTTCACGATGCCTGCCGGAATGCAGTCGGCGCGTGGCATTTTGCACTACGCCGACATTTTCCGTCTTGCCGATCAAGCCAATGTGCTGGACCAGCCGGAGCTCGCCATCCGCCGCATGAAAAAGCTGATGGCCGTTCACGGCATATCGTGAAAACAGGCGGGATTCGCCGCCTGTTTCCAACTCGTCACCGCCAGCCGAGACCCGGCGCGACATGCTTGAGGATCGACTCGATCACATGCGCGTTGTACTCGACGCCAAGCTGGTTCGGCACGGTGAGAAGCAGCGTATCGGCTTCGGCAATCGCCTCGTCCTTGGCCAGCTCCTCGATCAGCCGGTCAGGCTCGGCAGCATAGGACCGCCCGAAAACGGCCCGCAGGTCTTCCTCGATATAGCCGATGGAATCCTGTTCCTTGCCGCCATTGCCGAAATAGGCCCGATCGCGATCGTCGACCAGCGCGAAGATGCTGCGGCTCACCGAGACACGCGGCGTGCGCGTATGTCCGGCTTCCTTCCAGGCTTCACGATAGGCGCGAATCTGCTTGGCCTGCTGGATATGCAGCGGCTCGCCAGACTCGTCCTTCTTCAAGGTCGAGCTTTGCAGGTTCATGCCAAGCTTTGCCGCCCACACAGCCGTAGCGTCCGATGCAGCGCCCCACCAGATCCGGTCGCGAAGGCCTTCCGAGTGCGGCTCAAGGCGCAGCAGACCGGGAGGGTTCGGAAACATCGGACGCGGATTGGGCTGGGCAAAGCCCTGTCCCTTCAGCGCCTCGAAAAACACCTCGCCATGCTGGCGGCCCATATCGGCATCGGTCTTGCCCTCTTCCGGCGCATAGCCGAAATAACGCCAGCCGTCGATCACCTGTTCCGGCGAGCCGCGGCTGATGCCAAGCTGCAAGCGGCCCTTGGAGATCAGGTCGGCAGCGCCTGCATCCTCGACCATATAGAGCGGATTTTCATACCGCATGTCGATGACGGCGGTGCCGATCTCGATCTTGCTGGTTTTGGCGCCAATGGCTGCAAGCAGCGGAAAGGGCGAAGCGAGCTGGCGCGCAAAATGGTGCACGCGGAAATAGGCGCCATCGGCCCCCAGTTCCTCGGCGGCGACGGCCAGATCGATCGACTGCAGCAATGTATCGCTTGCCGAACGGGTTCCCGATTGCGGCGACGGCGACCAGTGGCCGAAGGAAAGAAAGCCGATTTTCTTCATGATGATGTTCCCTGATTGCGGGCAAAAATTTGGTTCCCGTCCAATATGGCGGCGCAGGGCACGATTGGAAGGGCGCCAAACACGGACACAGTGTTCAGTATTCGCAACCTGCAGCTTTCACGCAGGAGGCAACCGCACCTTCTTCGGATACGTTGACAGTCTATCCGGAGCCGATTAAGCCTCAAATCTGGCGGATAAACCTTCAATCTGAGGTTATTGGAGAAAAGGTGTTTGCCGATAAGCAACGCACCAAAACAGGGGAGATTTTCATGCGTTCTATGCTTCTGGCCTTGCTGGCCGCAACGGCCATTGCCACTTCGGCACAGGCAAAAGACGTCACCGTCGCCGTAACCGCCATCGTTGAACATCCGGCCCTCGACGCCGCCCGCGACGGCGTGAAGGACGCGCTGGCGGAAGCAGGCTTCAAGGAAGGCGAAAACCTGAAATTCGTCTACCAGTCCGCACAGGGCAACCCGGCAACCGCAGCGCAGATCGCCCGCCAGTTCGTCGGCGAAGCGCCGGACGTGATCGTCCCGATCTCCACGCCGTCGGCACAGGCCGTCGTTTCGGCCACCCGCGATATTCCGGTGGTCTTCACCGCCGTTTCCGATCCGGTCGGCGCGCAGCTCGTCAAGGACATGGCAAAGCCGGGCGGCAATGTCACCGGCCTTTCTGACATGTCGCCTGTGGCGGAGCATATCAAGCTCATCAAGGAAGTGATGCCGAACATCAAGAAGCTCGGCTATCTTTACAATTCCGGCGAAACCAATTCCGTGTCGCTTCTGGCGGCGCTGAAGGAAGCTGCTTCCGCCGAAGGCATCGAAATCGTTGAATCGGCCGCCACCAAGTCGGCTGAAGTCCAGGGCGCTGCCCGTGCGCTCGTTGGCCGCGCGGATGCGATGTATGTCCCGACCGACAACACCATCGTCTCGGCTCTGGAAAGCGCCGTCGGCGTTGCCGAGGAAAGCAAGCTGCCGCTCTTCACCGCCGATACGGATTCCGTGAAGCGCGGCGCAGTGGCTGCGCTTGGCTTCAACTATTATGATGTCGGCAAGCAGACCGGCGCCGTCGTGGTCAAGATTCTGAAGGGCGAAAAGCCGGGCGACATTTCGGTCGACATCGCCAAGGGTACCGATCTCGTCATCAATCTTGGTGCCGCAAAGAAGATGGGCGTCGAGTTCCCGCAGGCCGTCATAGACCGCGCCACCAGCAAGATCGACTGATCCAGCGATCCGTCTCCGACATTTGCGTCGCCGGTCGATGCAAATGTCGGAACAAATTTCAAAAGTGTGAAACGGTTTTGCGTTCGGAAATGCGGAGAAAACAGAGCATTTCCAGCAAAAGATCGCGCTCCATGCCGGGCCCACCCATCCTGTGCGAGGCCATGCGTGAAAATCGGGATCAGGCCGCTTCTTTCAAGATCGGGCGGATGGGCAGCGGTGCCGTGCCCAGATATCCCGCGACCATCCGGGTGATATGTTCCACAATCTCGTCCTCATCGGACAGGGAATGCCCGCAATCGTTGAGAACTATGGCATGGGTCAGCGTCTCCACGGTGGTTACGCAAATAAACGCAGCCGTATCAAGGTCCTTGAGCTGAACGTCGTCCCTGCATTCTTCGAGATAATGCCGAACCAGATGTAGCGTATCCTTGCGGATCGCTTCCACCTCGGCCAGTTTTCCGATTCTGGGGACTTCTTCCTTCAGGATGCGGTGGAGCTCGGGATCAACCCGATGCGCGGCGATCATGGCGCGAATGAGTTCCCGCATGGCGCTGTTCAGGTCGTCCGACGCGCACTCCCGCATGGAATTTTCAAGCAAGGCCAGAATTTCGCGATTGTGCCGCGCGACAAGCGCCGCCACCAGCGACTCCTTGTTTGGAAAATACTGATATAGCGACCCGATGCTCACGCCGGCTACCGCGGCGACGCGGTTTGTGCTGGTCCGGGCATAACCTTCACGCACCAAAACGCGAGCAGTGGCATCCAGTATCGCTTCGACGGTCATTCTTGACCTCTCCTGCGAGGCCGATTTTCTGGGATTTGTGGCGCGCAGCTTGGCCATGTCGCGATTTTTCCTAATGCGAGTAGACAATGTGAGTAAACACTCACATATTTTGTATAAATCGTCAACAACAATGAACGAGAAGTATTTTTCAGTGAAAAATCACTGAAATTTTCACATATCATTCACCGTTAAACATGGGTTCTATAGAAAAATGAATTTCATCAATGCTGCGTTGCTTGTTGCCATGATGGTAACAGGAGCAGGATGCGTGAGTGCTGCGCAAAACGATGTTCGCTCTATCCAGGCGGACTGTGTGAATGCAAACCATGGCCGGGCATTCAATGAAAATTGCGACGCGCCCAAACTGGGGTGGAAGGGCGCAAATGGAAGTGATTTCCTCATCAGCCGCTGATTGACCGGCCGAGCGCATCACGCAGGGAAATCAGTCCGCCGGACTGATTTCTGCTCCTGCTTCGATCGGATAGGACGCGCTCCAACCTTTTGTTTTTACCGCATTGTCCGACGCAAAACCGCTTCACACTTTTGCTGGAAATGCCCTGTTTTCCGCATTGTCCAACGCAAAACCGCTTCGCACTTTTGCTGGAAATGCTCTGTCTTTACGCATTGTCCAACGCAAAACCGCTTCGCACTTTTGCTGGAAATGCTTTGACTGATCACCGCTTCGATTCTTGGCCGATCATTCTGCGAAGAGTGTCATCCCCCAGCATGAAGTGGTGAAGCATTGCCATCGCGACATGTCCTGCAATCGCCGCCAGCAAAACCCAGCCCAGCAAGCTGTGGGCTGCATTGCCGGGAGCCGTCAGCGCCGTATTTTCCACAGCGGCAGGCGTGAATATTTCGACGCCGAGGAACGAAAAACCGTATTGATCCCCTGCAGCCCGCATCAGCGCCAGCAAGGGCACCAGGAGCATGAGAGCGTAAATAACCAAATGCCCGGCGGCGGCCAGTCTTCCCGACAGTCCAGGCGCGTGGTGCCGGCGGCCGAGATTCAGGATTCCCCATGCGCCACGCAGAAAGGCCAACAAAAACAAAGTGAACCCGACTTGTTGGTGCAGCGGCCAAAGCGCATCGCTTACGGCGCCCTCTCCCGACAGAGAAAGGGTAACCGCGATGCCAAACTGCAAGATAAATAAAACGGCCATGGACCAGTGAAATATACGGCTCACCAACCCATAGCGATTAACAGAGTCCAACAATGAAGAAGCACTGCTCATGAATATTCCTATATAATTAGATATTATTTTATATATTTCTTATTCTATAACGATAGATTGAAGTATAATCTATTCTGTATTCTATTTTTTATAACGAATCAATAGCCATCAAGCCTTGGCATGCTTCGATACGAATGGATCAGACCTGCGCTCCAGATGTTTTCCTTTGAACGTGCATCCCGAAAATCGTTTCCCACTTTGCGGGATGGGCACGAACCGCAGCGCGATAAACCGCCATCCTCGCCGATTGACAACATGGCCCTGGAATTCATGGAATGGGTGATGAACTCGCTTGATGGCGCTTTTTGGCGCATTTGTAGCGATAATGCTTGCGCGCTGGCGCTTTTTGCGTTGTATCGCCAAAGCGATATAGCAAGAAACCGCTAGCAATGCGGCAAATGAAATTTGCAGTGCCCTGCACCCGGCTGGATGCAGTTTCGCTGCAAGCATAAACCGGGGAAATGTTTCAGGTGACAGGCTCACCGGAAGCGAACTCAGAACAAACCGGTCGTGACTGAATCTGGCCGAGCGGACCGTCCGGGAATTCCCGGTTTTCGCAACGCCGACGATGAAAGCCGCCCTGTAGCGGAAATCGTTCGTTTTGGTCGCGGCGAGAAACAAGGAATGACATTGTGAGTCAGATCGCCTTCTGGGGTGCGGTCGAATTGGGCCTCGTCTTCGCATTTGTAGCCATCGGCGTCTATCTGGCGTTCCGTGTCCTCGATTTCCCCGATCTGACGGTTGACGGTTCGTTCCCGCTGGGCGCTGCCGTCACCGGCGTGCTGATCCTCGGAGGCATGAATCCCTGGCTCGCCGCGGCCATCGCCATGATTGCCGGTGCCGCTGCCGGGCTTGTGACCGCAACGCTGAACGTGCGTTTCAAGATTCTCAATCTTCTCGCCTCCATCCTGACCATGATCGCGCTGTTCTCGGTCAATCTGCGCGTCATGGGTGCGCCCAACATCTCGCTCATCAGCCAGGACACCATGCTGACGCCGTTCTTCGGCCATGGCATTCCCGAATATTATGTGCGCCCGCTGTTTCTCTTCGTGCTGGTTGCCATCGCGGTCTTCCTGGTCTGGCGCTTTCTGGAAAGCGACATGGGGCTTGCCATGCGCGCAACCGGCGCCAATCCGAGAATGGCGCGCGCCCAGGGCGTTCGCACCGACCGGCAGATCTATCTCGGCATGGCGCTCTCCAACGCACTGGTGGCGCTCGGCGGCGCGCTCTTCGCGCAGACAAACGGCTTTGCCGATGTGACCTCCGGCGCGGGCACCATCGTGGTTGGCCTTGCGGCGGTCATCATCGGTGAAACGCTGCTGCGCAGCCGCTTCATACTGGTCATCCTGCTTGGCTGTGTGCTTGGTTCGATCATCTATCGCATCGCCATCCAGTTTGCGCTTTCCAAGGGATCGGCATTCGGCCTGCAGGCATCCGATCTCAACATTGCGACCGCCCTTCTCGTCACTTTCGCCCTGATATTGCCGCGCCTGCGTCGCGGAGGAGCATCCGCATGATCGAACTTTCCAATCTCGATGTCGTCTTCGGTCGCGGCACTCCGCTTGAAAAACAGGTTCTGAACAAGATCAACCTGACCATGGATCAGGGCTCCTTCGTCACGGTCATCGGCTCGAACGGCGCCGGCAAATCGACAATGCTGGGCGTTCTCGCAGGCGATGTCATCCCCACTGCCGGAAATGTCGTCATCAGTGGCAAGGATGTGACTCGCAAATCCACCGCCGACCGCGCCGGTCTGGTCGCCCGCGTGTTCCAGGACCCGCTGGCCGGAAGCTGCGGCACGCTGACCATCGAGGAAAACCTCGCCTTGGCCGCCTCACGCGGCAAGGCGCGCGGCCTCACCCACGCGCTCAATTCGAACCGCCGCGCCTGGTTCCGCGAGCGCGTGGCAAGCCTCAATTTGGGGCTGGAAAACCGCATGCATGACCGCATGGAACTGCTCTCCGGCGGCCAGCGGCAGGCGCTCTCGCTCATCATGGCGACGCTTTCCGGTTCGGAAGTCCTGCTGCTCGACGAGCACACGGCAGCGCTCGATCCCGGCATGGCCGAATTCGTCATGGAACTGACGCGCACGCTTATTGCCGAGAACAAGCTGACCGCGCTGATGGTCACCCACTCCATGCGGCAGGCGCTGGATTATGGCGACCGCACGATCATGCTGCACGGCGGCAAGATCCTGCTCGACGTGACCGGCGACAAGCGCAAGACGCTCGGCGTTGAAGACCTCATCGAAATGTTCCGCAAGGTGCGCGGCCAGACGCTCGATGACGATGCGCTTCTGATCGAATAGAGCATGATCCCGAAAAGTGGGAACCGCCTGCGCAGGGAAATCAGTCCACTGGACTGATTTCTGATCCTGCTTCCATCGGATAAAATCATGCTCAAACAAAACGCAGGTTTTGCAAACAGCTATGTTTCACAGCCGCCGTCGACCCGACCGGCGGCTGTTTTGTTTCTGCTCGAAATGTTCTAAGAACCGGATATGGCGCAGAAAAAAGCAAATGAAGTCGACAGTTTTCTGGCAAGGCCGACGAGCTCGTTCCCGGTCGTGCTGCTTTACGGACCCGACAAGGGGCTGGTGAGCGAACGCGCACGCCGTTTTGCAGAAGCCAGCAAGCTGCCGCTGGACGATCCGTTTGCCGTCATTCGCATGGAAGCCGACGAGATCGAGGCCGACCCGGCGAAGCTCGCCGACGAAGCCCGCACGATCTCCATGTTCGGCGGCCAGCGCCTGATCTGGATCAAGAACGCCGCTGGCCAGAAGAAGCTGGCCGAAGCGATCAAGCTGCTTGCGACCGAGCCGCCGCAGGAAACTTTCGTGCTTGTCGAGGCGGGCGATCTCAAAAAGGGTGCGGGTTTGCGCAGCGCTGTGGAGAACGCGTCTGCGGGCATGGCCCTGCCTTGTTATTCCGACGACAGCCGCGGGATTGACGGCGTCATTGACGACGTTCTGGCCGAATGGAAGATGCAGATCACGCTTGACGGTCGCCAGCTCCTGCGCGCCAGCCTTGGCGGCGATCGTCTTGCCACGCGCGGCGAGCTTGAAAAGCTCTGCCTTTATGCACGCGGCAAGGAACGGATCGATATAGACGATGTGCGCGAAGCGGTGGGCGATGTCGCCGGGCTTTCCACCGATGAGGTGATCGACGCGGTTCTGGCGGGCGATCTTGCACGCTTCGAAGTTTCCTTTGACCGCGTGGTGAAATCCGGAACCGCGCCCTTTCTCGTGCTCAACACGGCGATGCGCCAGTTCCAGCAGGTGCAAACCTTGCGTTATATCGCCGATACGGAGCGCAAAAGCGCTTCCGTGGTTGTGGCGGCGGCGCGCCCGCCGATCTTCTTCAACCGCAAGAAGCTGATTGAGAATGCGGTCAGCCGCTGGAGCGGCGAAAGCCTTGCGCGCGTGATGGAACGCCTGCAACGCGCCGTTCTCGAAAGCCGCCAGAATGCGGGCCTTGCCATTCCGATCATCCGCCAGTGCTTGCTGGCAATCGGGGTGGAATCGCTTCGAAACACCCGGCGATAGCACAGCATTTCCAGCGTAGCGGTTTTGCGTCGGGTAATGCGAAAAGAAAATAGATAGAGTACTTCCACTTGAGATGCAGGGAATAATCTATCAGTCACCTCTGGTATTTTTTCGATACAAACGAAAAAGCTCGCCGCAAATATAAGCAGCGAGCTTTTAATTTATATATTCTTTGAAGATCAGCTCTGGAGACGACGGCAAATCTCATCGAGTTGCTCAAGAGAACTATAGCGTATCTTGACCTCACCGCCCCGATCGCGATGATTGATTTCGACCTTCATGCCGGTAACATCAGAAAGCAGCTTTTCGAGCGCCTTGGTGTCGGCATCCTTCTCGACCGGACCTGCCTTGCCCGGCTTGGCTTCCGCGCCGCCCCGTGCTTCCGCCTGCGCGAGCGCCTCGACCTGACGAACCGACAGACCATCCTTGACGATCCGTTCCGCCAGCGCGGTCGGGTTTTCCATCGTGATGAGGCTGCGGGCATGACCTGCAGAAAGCGCGCCGTCGACAATGAAATCCTGCACAGGCTGCGGCAGTTTCAGCAGGCGCAGCGTGTTGGCCACATGGCTGCGGCTTTTGCCGATGACCTGCGCCAGATCGTTCTGCGTATAATCGTGATTGTCGATAAGCTGTTGATATCCAAGCGCTTCTTCAACCGCATTCAGGTCGGCGCGCTGGACGTTTTCGATGATCGCGATTTCAAGTGCCACACGGTCATCGACATCACGAACAATCACCGGGATCGTATCGACACCGGCGCGCTGCGACGCGCGCCAGCGGCGTTCACCGGCGATCAGCTCGAAGCGGTCGGGCTGGCCCGGTGCGGGGCGCACGACGATCGGCTGCACAACGCCATGTTCCTTGATCGACTGCGCCAGATCTTCCAGTTCGCCTTCCGAAAACATGCGGCGCGGATTGCGCGGATTGCGCGTCACGAACTCAATCGGAACATTCCGCTCGATGGGAACCGGTGCCTTCCGCTCTTCAGCAGGGCGGTCGATCTCGCCGATCAGCGCCGCTAATCCGCGGCCAAGGCGCTTTTTTGAAGGATCGTCATTCATCGTTCGGCTTATTCCTGAATTGTTTCGTCATCGAATCGATCGGCTCAAGCGGCCTGCAATTGCCGCTCGCGCTGGATAACTTCCGATGCCAGTTGCAAATAGGCCTGACTGCCAGCGCATTTCAAATCGTAAAGAATGGCTGGCTTGCCATGTGACGGCGCTTCCGACACACGCACATTGCGTGGAATAACGGTGCGATAGACCTTTTCGCCCATGAAAGAGCGAACATCATCCACCACTTGCGCGGCAAGATTGTTGCGGCTGTCGAACATGGTCAGCACAATCCCCTGGATCGACAGCTCGGGATTAATCGACGAGCGCACCTGATCGACGGTCTGCAAAAGCTGGCTCAAGCCTTCCAACGCAAAAAACTCGCATTGCAGCGGCACCAGAACGGAATCGGCTGCCGCCATTGCGTTCAGCGTCAGGAGGTTGAGCGATGGCGGACAATCGACCAGCACATAAGAAAAGCGTTCGGACACGCCGGAATCAAACCGCAAGGCGTCGCGCAGGCGGCGCGTGCGGTCGGCCGACTGCGCAATTTCCATTTCGATACCGAGAAGGTCGAGCGTCGATGGCACGATATAGAGGTTCGGCACATCGGTCGGCATTGCGGCGTCCGGAACGGACGATTCCTGCGTCAGCACGTCATAGGATGACAATGGCCGGTTGCGGCGATCAATGCCGAGGCCGGTGCTGGCATTGCCCTGCGGGTCAAGATCGACGATCAATACCGTTTCGCCAATAGCGGCCAAGGCCGTCGCCAGATTGATGGCGGTGGTCGTCTTGCCCACGCCGCCCTTCTGGTTTGCAATGGTTATGATCCTGGACATTTTGTTCATCACCGTCGCCTTGCTGCTGCCCGCCCGTTCGAAATTTCCAGCCATCAACCGGTCTTGCGCCGAAGATTGCTGATTTCGAGAATGACCGAAGCCTGATCGATAGCACTTTGATGTTGTACCAGATCGAAACTCCAACCGACACGGCTTTCATCGATCTCGCGCTGATAATCCCGACCTTTTTGGAAGAGAGCCTTGGCGCCATTGGTCAGCCACGGCTCCGCCAGACCAAAAAGGTCGTTCAGCGATGCCAATGCGCGCGCCGTAACCACTTGCGGGGTCTCGATCTTCTGCCACATCGCTTCTATGCGCGCTGAGTGAATGCGTGCCGGGACGTTCAAATGGCCGGCTGCGGTGCGCAAAAACGCCGCCTTCTTCCCCGCACTCTCGATAAGATCGATAGCGCTACCGGGTTGTTCTGCGAGGAAACAGGCCGTCACGATGCCCGGAAACCCGCCGCCGGAGCCGATATCCAGCCAGTTCTTGGCGTCACTCGCCAGCGGAAAGAGCTGGGCGCTGTCCAGAATATGCCGCCTCCACAACTCATTCAGGGTCGCGGGCGATGCGAGATTGATCGCCTTCGACCATTTGCGAAACAGTTCTTCAAAGGCAATCAGACGATCCGCTGTTTCACGTGAAACAGCGGGAACAATTGCTTTCAGGCTCTCAAAACGTGTATCGGCGCTCATGCAGCGCCCTGCCCTTCGATGAGGTCCGCAGCCGCCTTATGGCGATAACCGAACTTCTTGATCTGTGCGATGAGAAGCGCCAGCGCCGCTGGCGTCATTCCATCGACACGCTGCGCTTCGGCGATTGTTTCCGGCTTGCGCTGCTTGAGCTTGTGCTTCAACTCATTGGAAAGACCGGATATTCCATCAATATCCAATCCTGCCGGGATAAGCAGCTGCTCCTCGCGCTCCATCACCGCGATGTCGCTTTTCTGGCGGTCCATATAGACAGCATATTGCGCCTCGATCTCCAGCGCTTCCCGCGTTGTCGGATCGATGGCTTCCAGTTCAGGCCAGATGGACTTCAGCCGGTCAAGATCGATTTCCGGATAGGACAGGAGATCATAGGCCGACCGGCGGACACCATCCTGATTGAGCCGCAGATCGTAGCGATTGGCGAGATTAGGCGTGATTGTCAGCGATTGGGTTAGCGACCGCGCCTCGCTTAACGCCGCCTCGCGTGCTTCAAAGCGTTCTTTGCGGGCCTGCCCCACTATGCCAAGCCTGTCTGCCAGCGGCGTAAGACGCTGATCGGCATTGTCCGCACGCAGCGACAGACGGAACTCGGCCCGCGAGGTGAACATCCGATAAGGCTCGCTGACACCGCGCGATGTCAGGTCATCGACCATGACGCCGATATAAGCCTCGGTGCGCTGGATAATGACGGGTTCGCCGCCCGACGCCCGACGCGCGGCATTGATACCGGCGAGCAGACCTTGCGCGCCAGCTTCTTCATAGCCGGTCGTGCCATTGATCTGTCCGGCCAGAAACAAGCCGGTGACCTTCCGGGTTTCAAGACTGCGCTTCAACTCGCGCGGATCGATGAAATCATATTCAATCGCATATCCGGGTTGCAGCATAATAGCCTTTTCAAGCCCAGGTATCGTCTTCAATAGATCAAGCTGCACGTCCTCGGGCAGCGACGTCGATATGCCGTTTGGATAAACGGTATCGTCATCCAGACCTTCCGGTTCAAGGAATATCTGGTGGCCATCGCGATCGCCAAACTTGACGATCTTGTCTTCGACGGACGGGCAATAACGAGGACCAATCCCCTCAATCGAGCCTGAATACATCGCGGAACGATGCAAGTTGGCGCGAATGATAGCGTGGGTTTCCGGGGTTGTGCGGGTGATGCCACAATCGATCTGCGGCGTGGTGATCCGATCCGTCATCAGCGAAAACGGCACAGGATCTTCGTCGGCAGACTGCATGTCCAGGCTTTGCCAGTCGATTGTGCGGCCATCCAGTCGCGGCGGGGTGCCCGTCTTGAGACGGCCAAGCGCAAAGCCGAACGATGTCAGGCGTTCGGACAGGCCGAGCGCCGGCTTTTCACCCATGCGGCCAGCCGGAATTTTCTTCTCGCCGATATGGATCAACCCGTTCAGGAATGTGCCGGTCGTCAAGACAACGGCACCGCATGTCAGGGTCCGTCCATCGGACAGAACAACACCGGCAACGCGCCCATTCTGTTCCAGCAGGTCTTGTGCACCGCCCTCCACGACAGTCAGATTGTCCTGCGCGGCAATCATCTTCTGCATGGCGAGTCGATAAAGCTTGCGGTCGGCCTGGGTTCGAGGGCCACGGACGGCAGGTCCCTTGCGGCGGTTCAACAGGCGAAACTGGATGCCAGCTTCATCGGCGACGCGACCCATCAGGCCATCAAGCGCATCGATCTCGCGCACAAGATGCCCCTTGCCCAATCCGCCGATAGCTGGATTGCAAGACATGACGCCAATCGTATCAAAGCGATGCGTCACCAGCGCCGTCTTGGCGCCTGCGCGCGCAGCAGCAGAAGCGGCCTCGCATCCCGCATGGCCGCCGCCGATCACAATGACATCAAAGGCTGTAGCTTCGGTCGAACTCATTTGGTTCATCCTGACGCAACTCGAATCCGTTTCTGAAAGATGTCTCTGTGCCACGAATGGGTTTGAAACGAAAGATCAAAGTGAGCGCCGGGGCGATCAAATATCCGGGTTAGCTCGACTCATGAATGCGTGAGGGAGTCAATCGGAACGGCGATATTCCACAGATGTTTCACGTGAAACAATTCTGGCAACGATTACGCGTCGTGTTTCACGTGAATCATTTACCGATGCAGAATTGCGAGAAAATGACGTCCAGAATTTCCTCTACATCGACGTCACCGGTAATCCGTCCGAGGTACTGGGAAGCCAAACGCATATTCTCGGCGCGAAGCTCCAGCGGCAGATGTGTGCCCGCCAGGGCTCTGTCGATCTCCGCCACCGTTGAGCGTAACAGATTGATGTGGCGCTGGCGTGTGGGAACCGCATCTTCGATTTGCCCGATCTGGGCTTCGGCAAATGCTTGCAGATCGGAGAGCAGTCGGTCCAGCCCCTCCCCGGATTTCGTCGAGATTCGATAGGCCCAGTCGCTAGATGATGTGTCGTTCAAGTCGGCTTTTGTGCCCACCGTCCACAAAGCTGCGGAGGTTTCCTCCGTTGCGATCGGGATGGGATCATTCATATCTTCCAGCACCAACACCAGATCGGCGTCGGCCATGCGAGCCCGGGCGCGCTCAATACCAATCTTTTCAACCACGCTTTCCGTTTCGCGCAGCCCTGCCGTGTCGGTCACGTAAACCGGAATGCCGCCAAGATCGAGTTTCACTTCCAGGAGATCACGGGTGGTTCCCGCTTCCTCCGATATAATCGCCACTTCGCGACCGGCCAAAAAATTCAACAGGCTGGATTTACCGGCATTTGGTGCGCCGACAATAACAACGTGCAATCCATCGCGCAGCATGGAAGCACGTTTGCCGCTTGCTATATGGTTTTCGATCTCGCTCTTTAGTAGCGCCAGCGATTGCCAGACCTGCTCCGACACCGAACCCGGCACATCGCTTTCATCGGCAAAGTCCAGCTCCGCCTCAATAAAGGCACGCGCACGCAACAACCGTTGACGCCATTCGGTATAAAGTTCGCGCTGCGTGCCGGAAGCCACCTGCAAGGCAAGGCGCCTTTGTCCCTCAGTTTCCGCCGCGATAAGATCGGCGAGACCTTCGGCAATGGTCAAATCCATCTTGCCATTGGAAAAAGCCCGGCGCGTAAACTCGCCTGCTTCGGCTATGCGGCACCCTGCCAGCTCGCCCAGTTCGGTCAGGAGTTTTTCGACAACCGCTTTGCCGCCGTGCAAATGAAATTCGGCGCAGTCTTCCCCGGTAAAACTGTTCGGGCCAGGGAAAAACAGCACCAGTCCCCGATCAATCGGATCGCCATTACGGGAGCGAAATAGCTTGTAAGCTGCGTTGCGCGGTGTCGGAATGGCGCCGATTATCGTTTCGAGTACGAATCGAACACGCGGGCCGGAGATGCGCACGACAGCCACGCCGGACGGCAAACGCCCGCTCGATAGAGCAAAAATCGTGTCTTGGAGGGAAGCGATCTCGCTCATTCCATTTCCTGACCTATAATTATAAGCATGAAGCAGCCACTATTGCTGAAGGAATGGCATATTCATTCGCGCAGTGAAAGAAAAGCCCTATGACAGAACCAGACCGCAATCGCCCCGCTGGCAGCAACCGCCTCGCCGATGAACCGAGCGCCTATCTGCGCCAGCATACCGACAATCCAGTTCACTGGCAGCCATGGGACAGGCAGGCGCTGGATGCGGCGAAGGAACTCGACCGGCCCATTCTGCTTTCCATTGGTTACGCGGCCTGTCACTGGTGTCACGTCATGGCGCATGAGTCATTCGAGGATCCTGACGTTGCGGCGGTGATGAACGCGCTTTTCGTCAATGTGAAGGTGGACCGCGAGGAGCGGCCTGATATCGACCAGATTTATATGGCAGCACTGGGAGCAATGGGACAGCAGGGCGGATGGCCGCTCACCATGTTTCTGCGCCCTGATGGCAAGCCCTTCTGGGGCGGCACCTATTTCCCGCGGCACAAGCGTCACAACATGCCCGGCTTTGTCGACGTGCTGCACGCGGTCAATAATCTCTGGCACAAGGATAAAGAGAAAATTAACCATAATGCGCAAGCCGTTTTCGACCATCTGGAAGGTCGTCTGGCCGCGCAAATCGCCCCGGTAACGAATGAAGTAGAGCGATTTGACGAGATCGCCACCCGCATCGGCAGCCTGATTGATCCGGCCCGTGGCGGCTTGGAGGGAGCGCCAAAGTTCCCCAACGCGCCTTTCATGGACAATCTGTGGCTGTCTTGGCTTTATGGCCGTAACGAGACGCATCGGGACAATTTCCTCCTCTCGCTCAAGGTGATGCTGCAGGGAGGGATTTACGATCATCTGGGCGGTGGGCTTTGCCGCTACTCCACCGATGCCGAATGGCTGGTCCCGCATTTCGAAAAAATGCTCTACGACAATGCCCAGCTCATCCGCCATGCGACCTATGCTTTTGCCGAAACCGGGAATGATTTGTTTCGTCTGCGAATCGAAGAGACGATCAACTGGCTGATCCGGGAAATGCGTCTGTCCGATGGAAGCTTTGCATCCAGTCTGGATGCAGACAGCGAAGGCGAGGAAGGACGGTTTTACGTCTGGAGCGAGCAGGAAATCGACGAGGTCCTCGGCGACGACAGCAAAATCTTCAAGGATTACTATGGCGTCACGGCGGGCGGAAACTGGGAAGGCCACAACATCCTGAACCGCCTTCATGCGGTCACTGACAGCGCGATTCTGCCGCCATCGATAGCTGCATCGCAGCAAAAACTGCTTGCGCGCCGGCAATTGCGAATACGTCCCGGACGGGACGAGAAAGCGCTGACCGACTGGAACGGACTTGCCATCCGCGCGCTGGCTGAAGCGGGCCGCAGTTTTGGAAGACAGGATTGGATCAATCTTGCGGTGGAAGCCTATCGTTCCATCACGAGCAGCTTTCGGGACGGCCGCATCGCGCATTGCCGCATGGAAAATTCGCTTCTCTACCCTGCCCTTTCGACCGATTATGCATCAATGATCAACGGGGCCATCGCTCTTTATGAAGCAACGAGCGAGCAAGCTTATATTGATGACGCATTGAAGTTCAAGAAGGCGCTAGATGACGGGCATCTTGATGGCGCCGGTAATTATCGACTATCCGCGCTGGACGCCGATGACGTCATTCTGCACGCCTATGGCGATTACGATGAAGCGATACCGAGCGCCACCAGCCAGATCATCGAAGCGCTGACCAGACTGTTTCTGGTAACGGGCAATATCGAACTTTATCAGAGCAACGAGACCCTGATCGAACAGGCGCTTGGGCGGGCCTTCGCGCAGCAATATGGCCAGATCGGAATATTGAACGCGGCACGTTTTGCGGCCGAACCGCTTTCGCTTGTCGTCGCCGAGGATGACGGAGAACTTGTTTCGACAGCGAATCGAAATCCCGATCCCCGGCGCGTGGATAAATTTGTGCGCTTCGAACCCGGCAAAACGATCGAACTACCGACAGGAGGAACCGCAGACGTGGAGCATCCGTCGGCCTGGTTCTGCAAGGGCCATGTCTGCTTGCCGCCTGTCGAAAACGCGGATGCTTTGCGGCTATTGCTCGGCAAAACATCGTGAAACAAAAACGCCGCAACGGTTTCCCGTGCGGCGTTTCAAATGGCGCTATGGAGCCGATTACGTATTCATCGAATCGAAGAATTCGCCATTGCTCTTGGTCTGCTTCAGCTTGTCGATAAGGAATTCGATCGCGTCGGTCGTGCCCATTGGCGCGAGAATACGGCGCAGAACGAAAATCTTCTGCAGATCGGCGCGCGGAACCAGCAGGTCTTCCTTGCGGGTGCCGGACTTGAGAATGTCCATGGCCGGGAAGATACGCTTGTCGGCCACCTTGCGGTCGAGCACGATTTCCGAGTTGCCGGTGCCCTTGAATTCTTCAAAGATCACTTCGTCCATGCGACTGCCCGTATCGATCAGCGCGGTGGCGATGATGGTGAGCGAGCCACCCTCTTCGATGTTGCGTGCCGCACCGAAGAAGCGCTTCGGACGCTGAAGCGCGTTGGCGTCGACACCACCGGTCAGAACCTTGCCGGAAGACGGCACAACGGTGTTGTAGGCGCGACCGAGACGGGTGATCGAGTCGAGCAGGATCACAACGTCGCGGCCATGTTCGACAAGGCGCTTGGCCTTTTCGATGACCATTTCGGCAACCTGAACGTGACGCGCCGCCGGTTCATCGAAGGTCGAGGAAATCACTTCGCCCTTCACCGAACGCTGCATGTCGGTCACTTCTTCCGGACGTTCATCGATCAGAAGAACGATGAGATAGCATTCGGGATGGTTTGCGGTGATCGAATGGGCGATGTTCTGCAGAAGAACAGTCTTACCGGTACGCGGCGGCGCGACGATCAGGCCGCGCTGGCCCTTGCCGAGCGGCGCCACCAGATCGATGACGCGCGGCGACAGATCCTTGGAGGTCGGAACTTCCAGTTCCATCTTGAAGCGCTCATTCGGGTAGAGCGGCGTCAGATTGTCGAAGTGAACCTTGTGGCGGATTTTTTCCGGATCTTCGAAATTGATCGTATTGACCTTGAGCAGCGCGAAATAACGCTCGCCTTCCTTGGGACCGCGGATCGGTCCTTCGACCGTATCGCCGGTCTTGAGCGAGAAACGACGCAGCTGCGAGGGAGAAATATAAATATCGTCAGGACCCGGCAGGTAGTTGGCGTCGGCGGAACGCAGGAAGCCAAATCCATCCTGCAGCACCTCAACGACGCCCTCGCCGATAATTTCGACGTCCTGGGCTGCCAGCTTCTTGAGGATCGCGAACATCAGTTCCTGCTTGCGCATGGCGCTCGCGTTTTCGACCTCAAGCGTTTCGGCAAAAGCCAGCAGCTCCACCGGTGTCTTGTTTTTCAGTTCTTGTAGTTTCATTTCCTGCATGGATGAGGAACTCTTTTTAAAATGTAAGGAGAAAATGCAGTTGTTCGGAAAGGTGGCCACTTGGATCGTGACCGGCATCGAAGGCCTGCTGTCTTGAAGGGAAGAGGCTTCCTACATACTGATTTGCAGCGTGTAGAGCAAGTCTCATGTAGGGATAGCACGAAATTTCTGCAACAGAAAAATGGCGGAAACCCGGCACAATGTCAGGCCCGAGTGGTTTCCGCCCGAATATTTTGGGCAATCAGAACGGTTTCACGATCACCAGAATGACGATGAGGATCATCAGGAGGGTCGGAATCTCGTTGACGATTCTCCAGTGTTTCGCCGGTTTCGTATTGCGGTCCTCGGCAAAAAGCCGCGTGGATTTTGCCAGATATCCGTGCAAGCCGGACATGAGAACAACCAGAAGCAGCTTGGCATGCAGCCAGCCGCCCTGAAATCCGAAGATTTCCCAGGCCATCCACAGGCCGGCGATCCAGGTCACGGCCATGGCGGGATTGATGATGAAACGCAGCAGGCGGCGCTCCATCACCTTGAATATCTCCGATTTTTCGGAGCCGGGCACGGCGTCTGCGTGATAGACGAAGAGGCGCGGCAGATAGAGCATCCCCGCCATCCATGCGATGACGGCAATCACGTGCAGCGATTTGACCCAGAGATAGGCGTCGGCTGGATTCACGTGAAACAATCCCCAGACGCCGAGCGCGACCACGACCAGCGAAACGACTGTGCGAATGGCAACCGCCGATCCGCGATTTTCCGGAGCTGTCTGGCTCATGATTTTCCTCCGCGAATACGGTCGATCATGCGCTGCACATTTTCGATTGGCGCTTGTGGCGTGATTCCGTGTCCAAGATTGAAGATCAGCGGGCCCTGGCCCAGACGTTCGAGAACGGCATCGACGCCTTCATCCAGAGCGCTGCCGCCAGCCACCACGCGCAGCGGATCGAGATTGCCCTGCACCGCGCCCTCTTCCTGCAAGGCGGCCGCAAAGGACAGGGGAACCGACCAGTCGAGGCCAAGCGCGTCCACACCGGTCTTCTGGCGATAGCTCGCATAAAGCATCCCGGCTCCTTTCGGGAAGCCGATGATGCGGGCCTCCGGATAAACCGCCCTCACCTTCTGGACGATCCGGGCAACGGGCTGGACGCAGAAACGCTCAAAGCAGTCCTCGTCCAGAACGCCCGACCAGGAATCGAAAATCTGAACCGCGTCTGCGCCCGCATCGAGCTGTTCGATGAGATATTCGGCGGAAACATCGGCAAGATCGTTCAGGAGCTTTTCAAAGGCTTCCGGGAAGCGATAGGCGAAAAGGCGGGCGGGCGCCTGATCCGGCGTGCCGTGACCGGCAATCATATAGGTCGCAACGGTCCAGGGAGCGCCGCAGAAGCCGAGCAGTGTGGTTTCGTCGGGCAACTGCTCGCGCAGCAGCCGAACCGTCTCGTAGACCGGCTCAAGCCTTTTGGCGACGCCTTCGGTCTCAAGCCAGAAAATCTCGTCGGCATCGATCGGCGTCATCAAAGGCCCTCTTCCTTCTTCAAAGCGAAGGTCTCGTCCAAGGGCGTGAGGGATGACAAGAATGTCCGAAAAGAGAATGGCTGCATCAAAGCCAAAGCGGCGGATCGGCTGAAGCGTCACCTCGACGGCCAGATCGGGCGAGTAGCACAGATCGAGAAAGCTTCCGGCCCTTTTGCGGGTCTCGCGATATTCGGGAAGATAGCGTCCGGCCTGTCGCATCATCCAGATTGGAGGCGGAAACACCGTTTCGCCGTCGATCACTCTCAAGACCTTGCGCTTCATCTGATTTTTATCCGCTTTGTTGGTTGCCTGATCCGGCGTTGGTCAAAAGTTATCCAGTCCGGTTCTCATAAAGAAGGGATGATTCAGGAATCTTTTGATTCTTAGAGTCTGTTGGAATCGGGGATTAAGCTCTGTCCCGGTTTTCCCCACAGTTCCGAAATTGCCGTCTCATCCTGTGCAATTATTCACCGACAGTCTGACCAAATAAAAAGAAAACTCAATTCCCTCTTTTAATATAAAGGGTTACCAATTGACGCAGTTCATGCCGATTTGTGGAAAAGCTGGGAATTACCGCGGGATTTCGCGTTTTCATGAGTCTTGTCCACAGATGTTGATGAACACTCGCCACATGTTGGCCCGCTGTGGATGACTTGCCAAGTTTCCCACCGCCTGCCATGGCTTGTGGAAGACGTTCGTCCGTTACGCACAGCCGTCAACAGGAGGGCAACAAAACTGTGGTGAGACCGCTTTCCTACTTTCATCTTCATCTGATTTCTGATGCGACCGGAGAGACTCTCCTCGCGGCGGGCCGCGCGGCGGCGGCGCAATATGCCAGTGCCCGCGCTATCGAGCATATCTATCCGCTGATCCGCACCGAAAAGCAGCTGCGCAAGGTTCTCGAAGGCATCGATGCGGAGCCCGGCATCGTCCTCTATACAATCGTGGACCAGAAACTGGCGGCGATCATTGACGAATCCTGCGCGGAAATGGGGGTTCCCAGCGTTTCCGTGCTGGAGCCGGTGCTCAACACGTTTCAATCCTATCTCGGTGCGCCCGCGCACCGCCGCGCCAGCGCGCAGCATGTCCTCAATGCCGATTATTTCCGGCGGATCGACGCGCTCAATTTCACGATGGAGCATGATGACGGGCAATTGCCCTATGACATCGAGGAAGCCGACGTCATTCTGGTCGGCATTTCACGCACATCCAAGACGCCGACGAGCATTTATCTCGCCAATCGCGGCATCAAGGCCACCAATGTTCCCATCGTGCTTGGCATTCCGCTGCCGGAAGTCCTGTTCACAACCAAACGGCCGCTGATCGTCGGGCTGGTCGCCACCGCCGAACGGATTTCGCAAATCCGCCAGAACCGGCCGCTCGGCAATGTGCCGTCGCTGGATACCGGGCTTTATACGGACCGCGTTTCCATCTCGGAAGAACTGGCTTATGCGCGTAATATATGCAATCGGCACGGCTGGCCGATCATAGACGTGTCGCGCCGGTCGATCGAGGAAACTGCGGCGGCTATCCTCGCTTTGCTGCGCGAAAAGACGAACAGAAGGGATTTCGACCATGACTGAACTTATCCTTGCCTCCAAAAGCCCTTTCCGTTCGGCCTTGCTGAAAAATGCCGGCATCGCGTTTTCAACGGCAAGCGCGGAGGTCGACGAGCGCGCTGTCGAAGCCCCGCTTTACGAAACGGGCGCCACGCCGGAAGAGGTCGCGCAGGTTCTGGCCGAGGCGAAGGCGCTCGATGTGAGCGAAAAGAACCCTGGCGCGGTGGTGATCGGCTGCGACCAGACCCTGTCGCTCGGCGACAAGATTTTCCACAAGCCCGCCGATATGGAAGCGGCGCGCCGCCAGCTCCTGAAATTTTCCGGCATGACCCACCAATTGAACAGCGCTGTCGTGCTGGCGAAGGATGGCAAAACCCTGTGGCGTCACGTTTCGATCGCTCGCATGACGATGCGCGATCTCGATCCCGGTTTTGTCGGACGTTATCTCGGCCGCGTCGGGGAAGCCGCCCTTTCCAGCGTCGGCGCCTATCAGGTCGAGGGGCCGGGCATCCAGCTCTTTGAAAAGATTGATGGCGATTATTTCACGATTGTCGGCCTGCCGCTCCTGCCGCTGCTCGACGAACTGCGCAAGGAAAAACTGATCGATGGCTAAGAAGGCATTTGTCACCGGCTTTCCGATAAAACATTCACGCTCGCCGCTGATCCACGGTTTCTGGCTCGCCGAACTCGGGATAGACGGTTCCTATGAAGCCATAGAAGTGAAGCCCGAGGACTTTGCCTCCTTCGCTTCCTTACTGGCCGAAAACGGTTTTGCCGGTGGCAATGTCACCATTCCGCACAAGGAAGCAGCCTTTGCTGCCGTGGAAAGTCTGGACGAGGCGGCCAAAGCCATCGGCGCGGTCAACACGCTCTGGCTTGAGGGCGGCAGGCTTCATGGCGGCAATACGGATGCCTACGGTTTTGCCGCCAATCTCGATGCGTCGGCTCCCGGCTGGGACAATGCCGATAGCGCCCTTGTCCTGGGGGCCGGTGGCGCAAGCCGGGCGATCGTTCATGCGCTCCTGTCGCGCGGCTTTGCGAAAGTCGCCATCGTCAATCGCACGGTGAGCCGGGCGCAGGATCTTGCGGCCCATTTCGGACCGCGTGTCTCGGCGCATGGATGGGAAGCGGCGCAGGACCTCGTTTCCGATGCCGGACTGATCGTCAACACCACATCGCTCGGCATGAGCGGCCATGATGACGGGGAAACATTCCCGCTCGATCTGGGCAAAGCGTCGCCAAAGGCAGTCGCTACCGATATCGTTTACGTGCCGCTGCAAACGCCGTTTCTGAAAAAGGCCGAAGAAGCCGGACTGGCAACCGTGGACGGGCTTGGCATGCTGCTGCACCAGGCTGTTCCGGGTTTTGAGCGCTGGTTCGGCAAAAGGCCGCAAGTGACGAAAGCCCTGCGTGAGCATATTCTGGCGGATATGAAAAAGGCTGGTGCTTTATGATTGTGCTCGGACTGACCGGCTCCATCGGCATGGGAAAAACAACGGCGGCGAACATGTTCGCCGAAGCCGGCGTGCCGATCTATAGCGCCGATGACGCCGTGCATCGGCTCTATTCCGGTCGCGCGGCCCCGCTGATTGAGGCTGCTTTTCCGGGCACGGTGGAAAACGGTGCGGTCAACCGGGACAAGCTTTCCGCCGCCGTCATTGGAAAACCGGAAGCCCTGAAAAAGCTGGAGGCAATCGTCCATCCGCTCGTGCGGGAGGAAGAAGAAGCCTTTCGCCGCGAGGCGGAAGAAACTGGCGCGGCCCTGGCGCTGATCGACATTCCGCTGCTTTTCGAAACCGGCGGCGACAGGCGTGTGGACAAGATCGTGGTCGTCTCCGCGCCCGCCGAGGTGCAGCGCGCCCGCGTGCTTGCAAGGCCGGGCATGAGCGAAGAAAAGCTCGACGCCATTCTCGCCCGCCAGACACCGGACGCCGAAAAGCGCGCGCGCGCCGATTTCATTATCGATACGAGCGGGAGTTTCGACAATCTGCGCCGCCAGATTACCGAAATCGTCGCGGAATTAAGTGGAAAGCCTGCGGTCGCGACCGAATAGCGGCGGCCGCTGTGCTATAGCTGCTCAAGATATTTCCCGAGAGGTTCTTCAATGCGTGAAATCGTTTTCGATACGGAAACCACCGGTCTGGAAAGGCTTGAGGACCGTGTGATCGAAATCGGTGGCGTGGAACTGATCAACAAGTTTCCCACAGGCCGCAGGTTCCACAAATACATCAACCCGCAGGGTCGTCAGGTTCATCCCGAGGCGCTCGCGGTGCACGGCATCAGCAATGAACAATTGCTCGACAAGCCGACATTCGCGGAAATTCTGGACGAGTTTCTGGAATTTTTCGACGGCGCGAAACTCGTCGCGCATAATGCCATGTTCGACCTTGGCTTCATCAATGCGGAACTGGCGCGGCTCGGAAAGGCTGAAATCCAGGCGGAACGCATCGTCGATACGCTGGCGCTGGCGCGCCGCAAGCACCCGATGGGTCCGAACTCGCTCGATGCGCTGTGCAAGCGTTACGGCATCGAAAACGGCCACCGCACGCTGCACGGCGCCTTGCTCGACTCCGAGATTTTGGCGGAAGTCTATATCGAACTGATCGGCGGCAAGCAGACGGCGCTTGGCCTCAGCATGGGGGGAACCGCAAGCGGCGGCAATGCCGGGGATAGCGGCGCGGCCATCATCCTTGCTGCGCGCCCAAGGCCGCTTGCACCGCGCATTTCCGATGAGGAACGGGCGGCCCACGCAGCACTCGTGGCCGAACTCGGCGACAAGGCTATCTGGAAGAAATATCTGTCCTAGGCAGGTCCTATTTTAGAGCGCCGATCTGATCCAGTCAGGTCGAAACCGCTCCAAACGAAAAAAGCCCGGTCGAAACCGGGCTTTCTTGTGTCATGAAGCCTGCGATCAGCTCTTCACAGCCGACTTGGCCTGTTCTTCGGCCATGCGGGACTGGAACATCTGCGCGAAATCGATCGGGTCGATCATCAGCGGCGGGTAGCCGCCGTTGCGCGTCGCGTCGGCGATGATCTGGCGTGCGAACGGGAACAGGAGACGCGGGCATTCGATGAACAGAAGCGGCAGCATGTGCTCCTGCGGGATGCCCTGAATGCGGAACACGCCGCCATAGACCAGCTCGGTGTTGAAAAGGACGTCCTTGCCGTCAACGGCCTTGGCTTCCAGCGTCAGCACAACGTCGAAGTCCGTTTCGGACAGCGGATTGGCGTTGACGTTGACATTGATGTTGATGGACGGCGCCTTTTCGCGCGGGCGCAGCGACAGCGGCGCGCCCGGGCTTTCAAAGGACAGGTCCTTCACATATTGCGCCAGAATGTTGAGGGACGGCTCGGCCGTCGCGCCATTGCCGTTCTTTACTTCGCCCGCGGCCTTATCGCTCATTATCGGTATGCCTTCTATCGGTGATTAAGATTTTTGCGCTTCCGGCGCAGCCTGTGCGCAAGCCGCTCCGGAAGGTCGGAGTGTTTGGCTAGCATGTGCGCGGGCATGAGGCAAGAAAGGCTTTTTAGGTTAGTATTTGCGCATTCAGCGATTGTCACTTGCCGGATTTATCGTCGGGCCGGGCGGTGTAATCTTCGGGATCGAGATCGATGACATGGTCCTGGCGCGGATTGTGGCCGGGGCGCTGCTGCCCGTAACCGTCCGAATAGCGTGCCGACGTGGCGACGACCATGCGGCCGCGCATGAATTTTTCCCACATGACATCGCGAATGAACGGAACGAACAGCAGAATGCCGATGGCGCTGCTCACAAAGCCGGGCACGATCAGCAGGATCGCCGCCAGAACCAGCATGGCGCCATGCACCACTTCGCGATCCGGAACGCGCCCGGCTGCGGTTTCGGTGCGAATGCGCTGCAAAAGCCCGATGCCCTGCACGCGCAGGAGGAAAAAGCCCAGCATCGCGCTCAGGATAACCAGGCCGAGGGTCGCGAAAACGCCGATCTTGCTGCCGACGATGACGAAACCGGCAATTTCGATGAAAGGCATCGCCAGCAGGACGAGAGGGGCGAAAGAGGAGGACACGGAGGTTACGACCTTTGTTGTTTGGTTCCGGGGTTCAGTCTAGCCTGAATTGTAACTTTTTAAGGTTCGGAACGAAATTGAAACTGTCTGTCATGCAATATCAAATAGGTACGCATGATCGGGATTTGAATGATGACGTAAGCCGATCTATATGTATGGGATATAAATGGCAGCGCATCCCGAAAAATGCGAAGCGGTTTTCGGAAAAAGATGCGCGTAAGGACAAATGGATAGGGCATTTCCAATGGTTCAATCAGAACGGGAAATGCTCTAGGGATAGGAAAGGCGAAACGCCGGTTCCTTCAATTAGCGGCAGGCGGCATGGAATTTTTTGATTTTGGCACGATATTCTTCTTCATCGCAGCGGTGATCATCTTTCTCCAGCTGAGGAATGTTCTTGGCCGTCGTACCGGAAATGAAAAACCGCCCTTCGATCCGTACACGTCCGCACGCAGTGCCGATGCTGCACCGGCGAGCAGCGAGACGGACAATGTCGTCTCCCTTCCGCGCCGGACGGGCGAAAAGGATTTCACCGCCATCGACAAGGCGGCTCCTCTTGGCACGCCCGTCAATGACGGCCTGCGCGCGATTTATACCGCCGATCCGTCGTTCGATCCGGCCAGTTTCGTGGAAGGCCTCAAGATCGCTTATGAGATGATCGTGATGTCGTTTGCCGATGGCGATCGCAAGGTCCTGAAAAATCTGCTTTCCAAGGATGTATATGAAGGGTTCGTTTCGGCGATCGATGAGCGCGAAGCCCGTGGCGAAACCGTGCGTTCGTCCTTCGTCGGCATCGACAAGGCGGCAATCACCGGCGCCGAGATGAAGGGTTCGGAAGCGCATGTGACGGTCAATATCGTCAGCCAGATGATTTCCTCCACCTATGACAAGGACGGCAAGCTGATCGACGGCGATCCGGATAATGTGATCGAGATCAAGGATCTGTGGACCTTTGCCCGCGATACGCGGTCGCGCGATCCGAACTGGAAGCTTGTCGCGACCGAGGCGGACGATTAAGAGAAAAATATGAATCGGGCCGCTGACCCAACGCAGCGGCCTTTTTGTTTGTGCTCGGAGTATTTTTGAGCCAAAAGTGCGAAGCGTCTACGCAGGGAAATCAGTTCACTGGACTGATTTCTTATCCTGCTTCGATGCGTCGGATAATGCGTAAAAACAGAGGGATAGCGCTGTTCCAATGACTGTGTGTAGTTGGAGCGGCTCTGGCTGGACGGATGCGGCGATGAACGGCTTGGCGAGGATTTTGCGCCCGGTGGCCTTTTCGGATTGTCCGGGCTGGAACCGCGACGATCAGTCCGCTGCATTCGCCGCATTTCGCCGTTCGGCCGATTACGCTGCCCGCCAGACCTACAAGAGCGGCAGTCTTGGCATCCATTTCGAAGCGCTGGCGCCGATCTTTGCCGCCGCGCGCGCCCTCGACAATCCGGGCGTGGCGGAAGCGCGGGCTTTCTTCGAACAGAATTTTGTCGCCTGCCGCATCGTTCCCGAACAGGGAAACGGCTTTGTCACCGCATTCTACGAACCGGAGATCGACGCCTCGCTTCACGCCGACAGCCGGTTCAAAGTGCCGTTCTATCGACAGCCGGACGATCTTGTGAAGGTAACGGACGATATTCGTCCTGAGGGTTTTGATCCGTCCTTTGCCTTTGCGCGCCGGACGGAAAACGGTCTGGCGGAATATGACGACCGCCACACGATTGAAATGGGCAGCCTTTCGGGCCGAGGGCTGGAAATCGCTTTCGTCGCCGACCGGGTCGATGCCTTTTTCGCGCATGTGCAGGGCGCGGCGCGCCTGAAACTGCGCGATGGCGGCTTGCTGCGCATCACCTATGCCGCCAAATCCGGCCACCCGTTCACAGGCATTGGCCGCATTCTGGTCGCCAGTGGCGAAATTGCGGCCTCGGAAATTTCCATGCAGACGATCCGGCGCTGGCTGGCCGAACACCCCGACCAGGCCGATGACCTCATCTGGCAGAACCGGTCCTATATTTTCTTCCGGGAAGCGCCGGTGGACGACCCGGATGCCGGTCCGATTGCCGCCGCAAAAGTTCCGCTGACCGCCGGGCGTTCGCTTGCCGTCGACAGATTGCTCCACACATTCGGGACGCCGATCCATGTCAGTGCGCCAACTGTGACCGTCTTTGACGGCCAGCCTTTTGCGCGGCTGATGATCGCGCAGGACACCGGAACGGCTATCGTCGGCCCTGCCCGCGGCGATCTGTTTGCCGGCTCCGGTGATATTGCCGGCGAGATCGCCGGTGGCGTGAAGGACGATGCGGATTTCTATGCGCTGGTGCCGCGCACCCTGCTGGGGGCTTGAATGGCACGCGCGACCGACAAGCCGGAACAGGATTATCTGCGGCCCGAAGACCGAATCTTATGGGAAACGGTCGCCAAGACCGCAAAGCCGCTGGTAAAGCCGAAGGCGAAACCGGACGCGCTTCCCGATTTCAAGACATTGATGGCGGAAGAAGAAAAGCGCCCGGCCAAGGCGAAGGTTCAGCCTGCGGTGGAGGCGAGCAAGCCGAAGAAGGGCTTGTCGGCGCTCGGCGAAATGCAGATTCAGTCGCTCGACAAGCCGACACATCGAAAAATAGCGAAAGGCCGCGTCGATATTGAAGCCCGCATTGACCTCCACGGTCTTACGCAGGGCGAAGCGCACGGCCTGCTCTACGGGTTTCTGGTCAGCGCGCATGCACGCGGCCTGCGTCATGTCATGGTCATCACCGGCAAGGGCCGTTCATTCGGCAGCGAAGGCATTTTGCGGCAGGCGGTGCCGCACTGGTTTTCCACGCCGCTGTTCAGGCTTCTGGTCAGCGCCTATGAGGATGCGGCGCGTCACCATGGCGGGCATGGCGCGCTTTATGTCAGGCTTCGCCGCCAGACCCAGAACACGGCCCAGCAAGCACTACCCGGAGGAAACAGGCCGCGATGACGCCATTTGGGATACGCCTGCGCGAGTTGCGGGAAGAGCGGGGGGTGACGCAGAAGGACATGGCGGCGGCGCTTCGCGTTTCGCCGGCCTATCTGTCGGCGCTGGAACACGGACGGCGCGGCCAGCCGACCTGGGACCTGCTGCAGCGCATCATCACCTATTTCAACATTATCTGGGACGAGGCGGAAGAGTTGCAGAACCTCGCCGCCGTATCGCATCCGCGTGTGGTGATCGATACGTCGGGCCTGTCGCCGCAGGCGACCGAGCTTGCCAATCTTCTGGCGCGCAATATCCGCATCATTGATCGCGAGACGATCAGGCATCTGAGCGAGGAAATCGAGGCGGCGCGCAAGCGCCGTCGCGGGATCAAGCCTGTTCAGCCCCTGTGATGTTCAGCACTTGCGATCAGAACAGCGCTTTCAATTCATCGAGCTTCGAATTGACCAGCCAGCCATAGTAATTTTCTTGCGGCAGCACCGGAGTCTGACCGTCTGCCTTTCGCCTGGCATTTTCGTTGGCCAGTGCCCGCGCGCGCGCTTCCGCACCGCCGGTATTGTAGAGCGTGGCGGTGAGGCCCGGATTCTTCGAAATGTCGAAATCGGCGATCTGCCGGTAGGAGTTGATCGACTGTTTCAGCGTTGCCGCGATGTATGGTAGTGTCAGGTCGGGGTCCATGATCGTCTTGTAGACCACATTGCCGTCTTCGGCGTTGAGCTTGGGTAGGCCGGAAACGCGGTTCACCATGTCCGACATCTGCAAGGCCGTCAGCGGGTTGATCTGGCCAAGGCCGAATGTCTGGCCCGCATAGAAAGGCTGGAAGAACACCGCGCTGAAACGATTGTTGGGATAGGCGTTGCCGCCGACCGACTTGCCGCGGAAATTCTTGTTCCAGATATTTTCCCGGCAGGACCACAGCGAATAGCTGTCCTTGTGCTTCAGGCAGTCGGCAAATTCAGGCCGCTTGATGAACTGGCCGATGCTCTCGCCATTATAGCCGAAGCTCACGCCCTGATTCACATAGGACATGGCCTTGACGTAATAGGTCTGCAGCCGGTCATAGACGTCGACATTATAGGTATGCTCGCCGACGATCGCGCCGACAATATGAATGGGATCGATGCCATAGGCTGCCGCCGTTGACCGGATCTTGGAGCGCAGCGCAGCATCCTTTTTCAGGAGGCCGTAGATCTTCTGATACTTCTTCTCGTAGGTCGTGCTCAGTTCACGCGTGCGCTTGGCGGATGCGCCGGGGATCGGCGGCTGTTCCGCATTGCGATTGCCGGGAGGGACGAGTGTCGCCGCTTGCGCGCTCTGGCTGGCTACAATGAAGGCGAGGCAAAGGCCAGCAAAGCGGTTCAGTGATCTGGTCATTGTGCGGAAACGGCCCCAATATGGTGAAGATCTGGTAAATTGGCCGGAAAATAGAAAACCCCCCGATGCAAGTCGAGGGGTTTTTGCGCATTCCTTGACAAGTGGCCGGAAGCCGTGGCTTTCCGGTCACTTACAGGCGTCTTCATCAGAGAATGAAGCGCGACAGATCGGTGTTCTTGGCAAGACCGCCGATCTTGTCCTTCACATAGGCTGCATCGATGGTGAAGACCGCGCCGGTCTTGTCGGGAGCGGTGAACGAGATTTCGTCCAGAACCCGTTCCATCACCGTTTGCAGGCGGCGCGCGCCGATGTTTTCAACCGTTGCATTCAGATCGACGGCGATATCGGCCAGAGCGTCAATGGCGTCATCGGTGATTTCGAGCTTCACCTCTTCCGTCGCCATCAGGGCGATATACTGCTTGATCAGGCTTGCTTCGGTCTCCGTCAGGATGCGGCGGAAGTCCTCACGCGTCAGCGCATTGAGTTCCACGCGGATCGGCAGACGGCCCTGAAGCTCCGGCAGGAGATCGGACGGCTTGGAGACGTGGAACGCGCCGGATGCGATGAACAGCACGTGGTCGGTCTTGACCGGCCCGTATTTGGTCGCAACCGTCGTGCCTTCAACCAGCGGCAGGAGATCGCGCTGCACGCCTTCACGCGACACGCCTGCACCCATGCCGCCTTCCCGCGATGCGATCTTGTCGATCTCGTCGATGAACACGATGCCCTCGTCTTCGGTGACGCGAAGCGCTTCCTGCACGATCTGGTCCTGATCCAGAAGCTTGTCGGATTCGTCGTTGATCAGGATCGCATAGGAATCCTGCACCGTGGTCTTGCGCGTCTTGGTGCGCCCGCCCATCGCCTTGCCCAGCATGTCCGACAGGTTCATGACGCCGATATTGGCGCCCGGCATGCCCGGAATCTCGAAGCTCGGGCCGGAGCCGGTATCGGCGACCTCGATTTCGATTTCCTTGTCGTCCAGCTCGTTATTGCGCAGCTTCTTGCGGAAGCTGTCGCGGGTTGCGGGGCTCGCCGTCTTGCCGACCAGCGCATCCAGCACGCGTTCCTCCGCATTGAGATGCGCCTTGGCCTTCACGTCCTCGCGGCGCTTTTCGCGCACCAGCGTGATGGCAACCTCAACCAGATCGCGGACGATCTGCTCGACGTCGCGGCCCACATAGCCGACTTCGGTGAACTTGGTCGCTTCCACCTTGACGAAAGGCGCACCGGCGAGCTTGGCGAGACGGCGGGAAATTTCCGTCTTGCCGACGCCGGTCGGTCCGATCATCAGGATGTTCTTCGGCATCACCTCTTCGCGCATCTGGCCTTCGAGCTGCTGGCGGCGCCAGCGGTTGCGCAGCGCAATGGCGACGGCGCGCTTGGCGTCGTTCTGGCCGATGATGAAACGGTCGAGTTCCGAAACGATTTCACGGGGGGAGAAGTTACTCATGATTATAACCCACTTTGCCACTGCTTGATGAACTCGAACGGATGCAGCAGCATGATCACGTTGAGCGTAAGATTGTCGCGGATGACGATCAGCGCCAGAATTTCAAAGAACAGCGCGATGGCGACGGTTATTTTCGTTGGCAGTCTGGCTGCGAGCAAAAAGCCAAGAGCAGCGGCAACCGTATCGGCAACCGAATTCACGATGCTGTCGCCGAAATAGTCCACCGAGGACGTATTGGCGCGATAGCGTTCGATGATGAAATTCGAATTCTCGATCAGTTCCCAAACGGCTTCGATGCCGACCGCAGCCGCAAGCCTCAAGCCGAGCGGGGCTTTGGGTGCGATGACCGTGAACAGCCAGTAGAACAGAAAGCCATGGATGATGTGCGACAGCGTATACCAGTCGGATATATGCTGTGAGTTTTCGGACATCAGCGAACCCGACCATAATTTTATGGTTCCGCATTCGCACATGGCGATCCGCCCGTCGAGATAGAGCCAGAAGGCTTGTACCGCGACGATGGCGAGAACGATCAGGGCGCCCAGACCCCAGCGTTGCGCATTCGGTTTTGAGGCCTGCGCCAGCGAGCTCATTCTGCGTCCAGGCTTTCCACGAGGATATTGTGGTTGGTGTAGATGCAGATATCGGCGGCGATCTCCATCGCCTTGCGGGCGATTTCCTCGGCTGACTTGTCGGTGTCGATCAGCGCGCGGGCGGCGGCCAGCGCATAATTGCCGCCCGAACCGATGGCCATAACGCCATGTTCGGGTTCAAGCACGTCGCCGGTGCCGGTCAGCGCCAGCGTCACCTTGCTGTCGGCAACCAGCATCATGGCTTCCAGCTTGCGCAAGTAGCGGTCGGTACGCCAGTCCTTGGCAAGTTCGACCGAAGCGCGCATGAGCTGATCGGGATATTGTTCGAGCTTGGCTTCGAGGCGTTCCAGCAGGGTGAAGGCGTCGGCGGTGGCCCCGGCAAAACCGGCAATCACATTGCCCTTGCCGATGCGGCGCACTTTACGCGCATTGCCCTTCATGACGGTATTGCCCAGCGAAACCTGTCCGTCGCCGGCAATGACGACCTTGCCGCCCTTGCGCACGGTGACGATCGTGGTGCCGTATATGGTTGTGGGATTGTGGTCGATCATGGATGCTCCTTTGGCGAGCTGTGTATTCCCGGACGGCGAAAACACAGGTCCCTTGCTATGCGGTTATACGCATTTCGATCTGATTATTTAAGAAGGCGTTGCCGAATTGCAAATGGCAAACCGGCAAAAGGAATTGGCAAAGTGGGCAAGCTGTTCTAGAACGCCTCCAAGCTATAGGATGAGGAAAGCTTATGACTGCTGAAAGCACCCGCAAGGCAAGCATCGAACGCTCCACGAAGGAAACGAGCATTGCCGTTTCAGTCGATCTGGATGGCGTCGGCAAGTTCGACATCACCACTGGCGTCGGCTTCTTCGATCATATGCTGGAGCAGCTTTCCCGACATTCGCTGATCGATATGCGCGTGATGGCCAAGGGCGATCTGCATATCGATGATCACCACACGGTCGAGGATACCGGCATTGCGCTCGGTCAGGCCATTGCCAAGGCCTTGGGCGAACGCCGCGGCATCGTGCGCTATGCCTCGATGGACCTCGCCATGGACGATACGCTGACCGGCGCTGCGGTCGACGTGTCGGGACGCGCCTTTCTGGTCTGGAACGTCAATTTCACCACGGCCAAGATCGGCACGTTCGACACCGAACTGGTGCGTGAGTTCTTTCAGGCTTTCTCGATGAATGCGGGCATCACGCTGCATATCAACAATCATTACGGCGCCAACAACCACCATATTGCGGAGTCGATCTTCAAGGTGGTGGCCCGGGTTCTGCGCACGGCGCTGGAAACCGATCCGCGCCAGAAGGATGCAATCCCCTCCACCAAGGGCTCGCTGAAAGGCTGAGTGATGGCGCAATTCGTCGTTCTTGAACCGGAAGATACTCAAGCAATTCCCGGAAAAGTGGGAACGGGTTTTCCGTCTGGAACTGCGATGCAAAAAAGCCTTGAGCAAACCGTGTTCGTGCGCGACGGATTCCATGTGCTGGGACTGCTGTTGCCCTTCGTCTGGCTGCTGGCGCAGCGTCTCTGGTTCGAAGCCTTCGCTGTGTTGGGCGTCACGATCCTGCTTGGTCTCGTTGCGACCCACTTCGGCATTGACGGTGCGGTGCCTCTTCTAACCCTGTTCATGTCGCTCTTTGTCGCGCTGGAAGGCGTCAACTGGAAGATCGCCAAGCTCAGGCGTCAGGGTTTTGTCGAAAAGGCGGTCATAGACGCGTCCGATCTGGAAGAAGCGGAAATCCGCTATTTCCACGGCCTCGAAGATGCGGGCAAGCCAGCCGCACCGCTTGCGGGCCAGCCTGCCCCCGACTGGACTCAGGGTACCCCTCGTCCGATCTATTCCTCATTTGGCTCAACGATCGGATTCGTGGGTCATCGCGGAGAAAACTGAAAATGCGTGTTGCAATCATCGATTACGGCTCCGGCAATCTGCGCTCGGCCACCAAGGCTTTTGAGCGTGCCGCGCATGAGAGCGGTATCGCGGCGGAAATCGACCTGACGGCGGATGCCGACCGCGTGGCGAAGGCTGACCGCATCGTGCTTCCCGGCGTTGGCGCCTATGCCGATTGCCGCCGCGGCCTCCATGCCGTTCCGGGCATGGTGGAAGCGCTGGAAGATGTGGTTTTGAAAAAGGCGCACCCTTTCCTTGGCATCTGCGTCGGCATGCAGCTCATGTCCGAGCGCGGGCTTGAAAAGGAAATCACGCAAGGTCTTGGCTGGATTGCCGGCGACGTGCGTGAAATGACGCCATCCGACCCGACGCTCAAAATTCCGCAGATTGGCTGGAACAGGATTCACGTGAAACATTCTCACCCGGTCTTCGACGGGATCGAGACCGGCGAGACCGGCTTGCATGCCTATTTCGTGCATTCCTATATGTTCGACGCGAAGAACAAGGCTGATGTGCTGGCTGTGACCGATTACGGCGGCGATGTCACCGCAACGGTCGGTCGCGACAATATGGTCGGAACGCAGTTCCACCCGGAAAAGAGCCAGCTGCTCGGCCTTTCGCTCATTGCCAATTTCCTGAAATGGAAGCCCTGAGATTATGATCCTATTTCCCGCCATCGATTTGAAAGACGGTCAATGCGTGCGCCTGAAGCTCGGCGACATGGATCAGGCCACCGTCTATAATGAAGACCCGGCAGCGCAGGCCAAGACCTTCGAGGATCAGGGTTTTGAGTGGCTGCATGTGGTTGATCTCAATGGCGCTTTTGCTGGCGAAAGCGTCAACGGCAAGGCCGTTGAAGCGATCCTGAAAGCCACGAAAAATCCGGTGCAGCTCGGTGGCGGCATCCGCACGCTACAGCATATCGAGAACTGGCTTTCCAAGGGGCTGCGCCGCGTCATTCTCGGCACGGTCGCCGTGCGCGATCCGGCGCTGGTGATCGAGGCCTGCAAGGAATTTCCGGGACAGGTTGCCGTTGGCATCGACGCCAAGGGCGGCAAGGTTGCTGTCGAAGGCTGGGCCGAAGCATCGGAACTGGGCGTAATCGAACTCGCGAAAAAATTCGAGGGCGCAGGCGTTGCCGCCATTATCTATACCGATATCGACCGTGACGGCGTGCTGGCTGGAATCAACTGGGATTCGACGCTGGCGCTAGCCGAAGCTGTTTCCATCCCGGTGATCGCTTCGGGTGGTCTTGCCTCGATGGACGATATTCGCCGCCTTGCCGCACCGGATGCCGCGAAACTGGAAGGTGCGATTTCGGGACGTGCGCTTTACGATGGCCGCATCGATCCGGCGGAAGCATTATCCCTGTTGGGGGCAGCGTCGTCGTCCGCAGCCGCACAGCGGCGAGGACGCGCAGATGAGGGAACAACGGTATGACACTCAAGGCACGCGTAATTCCCTGTCTCGACGTCAAAGACGGACGCGTCGTCAAGGGCGTCAATTTCGTCGACCTGATCGATGCGGGTGATCCGGTGGAAGCCGCCCGCGCTTATGATGCGGCGGGCGCAGACGAATTGTGCTTCCTCGACATCACGGCGTCCTCGGACAATCGCGAGACAATTTTCGATGTGGTGGCGCGAACGGCCGAACAGTGCTTCATGCCGCTCACCGTTGGCGGCGGCGTGCGGCAGGTTGCCGATATTCGCAAGCTTCTGCTGGCGGGTGCCGACAAGGTGGCCATCAACACGGCTGCGGTGAAGAACCCGGAATTCGTCGCCGAAGCTGCCGACAAGTTTGGCGATCAGTGCATCGTGGTTGCCATCGACGCCAAGAAGGTTTCGGGCGGAGGCGAAGCCGATCGCTGGGAAATCTTCACCCATGGCGGCCGCCAGGCGACTGGCATCAATGCGGTGGAGTTCGCGCAAAAGGTGGTGGGCCTCGGTGCGGGCGAAATCCTTTTGACCTCGATGGATCGCGACGGAACCAAGGCCGGTTACGATGTGGCCCTGACGCGCGCCGTGGCTGACAGCGTGCGCGTTCCGGTAATCGCTTCGGGCGGTGTCGGAAATCTCGACCACATGGTCGCGGGCATTCGCGACGGTCACGCGACGGCGGTGCTGGCCGCCTCCATCTTCCACTTTGGCACCTATACGGTTGGCGAGGCCAAGCGCTATATGGCCGAAGCGGGCATTCCAATGCGGCTCGATCCGGTCCACTAGAGCATTTCCAGCAAAAGTGCGAAGCGGTTTTGCGTCGGATAATGCGTAAAAACAGACAGATAGAGCGGTTCTAACGTTTCCATTTAAACGGGAGCCGCTCTAGAACAATATTTAGGGAAATCCGATGACCGATTTCACTCTTTCCGACCTTGAACGGATCGTCGCGGAGCGTGCCAGCGTGACGGACGGCTCGTCCTATACGGCAAGTCTGGTGGCAAAGGGGCAGTCGCGCGCGGCGAAAAAGCTGGGCGAGGAAGCCGTGGAAACGGTCATTGCCGCCATTGAAGGCAATCGCGCGGAAGTGATCACCGAAAGCGCTGATCTGCTTTATCACCTGCTTGTGGTTCTCAAGGTTGCCGACGTGCCGCTCGATGAGGTTCTTCAAGAGCTGCAACGCCGCACGGCGCAGACCGGCCTTGAGGAAAAAGCCGGTCGTCCGAAAGCCTAAATGCAAATTGGACCGGAAGCTGTTAGTGCAGAATTGGCGTTGAGGGAGAGCAGCGACAATATGTGGGAAAAAGTGGACCAGCTAACGCCGTCGCGTTACTCGCCTTACCGTTTCTTCTCGGCTGAGGAATGGGCGGGCTTCCGCGCCGATACGCCGCTTACCTTGACTTATGACGAGGTCAAGCGGCTGCGTTCGCTCGGCGACCCCATCGATCTCGATGAGGTGCGGCGCATCTATCTGTCGCTGTCGCGATTGCTGTCGGCGCATGTGGAGGCAAGCCAGCTCCTGTTCGAGCAGCGCAAGCAGTTCCTCAACATGGAGGAGTCGTTCAAGACGCCTTTCATCATCGGCATCGCCGGCTCGGTCGCGGTGGGAAAATCCACGACCGCACGTATCCTCAAAGAACTGCTTGCCCGCTGGCCATCAAGCCCCAAGGTCGATCTCGTGACGACCGATGGGTTTCTCTATCCCAATGCGGTTCTGCGCGAGCAGAACATGATGGAGCGCAAGGGCTTTCCCGAAAGCTACGATGTCGGCGCGGTCCTGCGCTTCCTGTCGGCGATCAAGGCTGGCATGAGCCAGGTGCGCGCGCCGCTCTATTCGCACTTGAGCTACGACGTGTTGCCGGGCGAATATCAGATCGTCGACAAGCCGGATATTCTGATCTTCGAAGGCATCAACGTGCTGCAGGTGCGCGATCTGCCGGAAGACGGCAAGATGGTGCCCTTCGTGTCGGATTTCTTCGACTTCTCCATCTATATCGATGCGGAATCGGAACTGATCCACAAATGGTATATCGACCGCTTCATGCGGCTGCGGGAGACCGCCTTCGTCAATCCGGAATCCTTCTTCCATCGTTATTCGCAGCTTTCCGAAGACGCGGCGCGTTCGATCGGCGAAGGGCTTTGGAACAACATCAACCTGAAGAACCTCAAGGATAATATCCTGCCGACGCGCCCGCGCGCCGATCTGATCCTGCGCAAGGGCAGCGATCATCTGATTGAGGAAGTGGCGCTCAGGAAAATATAGGAGCCGCTATGCTGCAGGCGCTGCGTATGTATCAGGTCGATGCCTTCACCGACCGCCTGTTCGGTGGCAATCCGGCCGCCGTTCTCATTCTCGATGCGTGGCTCTCCGACGATCTCATGCAGGCCATCGCCAGTGAGAACAATCTGGCGGAAACGGCTTTTGCCCGTCGCACCGGCGACAGCTGGCACCTGCGCTGGTTCACGCCGACGACGGAAGTCGATTTCTGCGGCCATGCCACGCTGGCAACGGCGCATGTCCTTGCCGCGCATTATGGCGCCGAAGGAGAAATGGCGTTTGAAACCCGCGTCGGAACGATCCGGGTTTCCCGTTCGGCGGACGGTTACGTCCTCGACATTCCGTGTTTCGACCCGCAGCCTCTGGTGGAACTGCCGGCCTGCATTGCCCCGCTTTTCGACCGCCTGGACGGGAGCCGGTTCTTCCGCAATTTCGAGAACATCTTTGTCGAGCTTGCGGACGATGCCTCCGTGCGTGCCTTTGTTCCCGATCTGGCGCAGATCGCCAAACTGGGTCCTGTCGGTCTGGTCGTCACGGCGAAAGGCACGATGTACGATTTCGTCTCGCGCTATTTTGCGCCCGGCGCGGGCATTCCCGAAGACCCGGTCACGGGATCGATCCATGCCACGCTCGTCCCCTACTGGAGCGGCAAACTGGGAAAGAACCGGCTACACGCTTACCAGGCGTCGGAGCGCGGCGGAGAATTGCTGTGCGAACTGAAGGGCGACCGCGTTCTGCTCGCGGGCAAGGCCGTCACCTATATGGCGGCAGATATCTATCTGCCGGACAGACTCTAGGTTCTTTTGTTTTCGTTTGTCTTTTCGGGAAAACCGGGTTCCACTTTTCCCTGACAAACTCTAATCGAAAGAAACCTTTCCCCTGCCCTTCTTGATGTCGGACCGGCCGGATTTTGCCTTGAGGCGACGTTCGATGGAGCCTTTTGTCGGCTTGGTTTTCTTGCGCGGCGGCGGTGGCGGTTCGGCGGCCTTGGCGACAAGCGCGATCAGCCGCTCGCGCGCGTCTTCGCGGTTGCGCTCCTGAGTGCGGAAACGATTGGCCTCGATCAGGATATCGCCGTCCTTGGTGCCCTTCTGCCCCGCTAGCTTGAACAGCCGCGACAGGATGTCTTCCGGCAGGCCCGACTGTGCCGCATGAAAGCGCAGTTGTACGGCAGTGGAAACCTTGTTGACGTTCTGACCGCCGGGACCGGAGGCACGGATAAAGCTTTCCTCCAGATCGTCTTCACGGATCGACAGGCGATTGTTGATGCGGATGATGTTCCGGTTCTCTTCCATGGCAAGGAGATATACCGCTTTGTATCCCTTATACAAAAGAAAAACCCGGCCTTTCAGCCGGGCTCTCCCTCCTCCTCAGGATGGTAGAAGCATGTCTCCAAAAAGTGGGAACCGGTTTTTGGATAAAGACATGCGTAGAAAAAGCTATTCCGCGGCGATGCGGATCGACGGAGCCGCGTCCTTGACCTCGTGATCGACATGGCTTTCGAACTTCTCGAAATTCGTGACGAACATGTCGACAAGCTTCTTGGCCTGCGCGTCATAGGCGGCCTTGTCGGCCCAGGTCGAACGCGGATCGAGGATCGACGTGTCCACGCCCGGTACTTCGACCGGAACCGCAAAGCCGAAATTCGGATCGATGCGGAATTCGGCATTGTTCAACGAACCGTCGAGCGCGGCTGCGAGCAGAGCGCGGGTTGCCTTGATCGGCATGCGCTTGCCGGTGCCATAGGCGCCACCGGTCCAGCCGGTATTGACCAGCCAGCAATCGACCTTGTGCTCGGCGATCAGCTTGCGCAGCAGGTTGCCGTATTCCGATGGATGGCGCGGCATGAACGGTGCGCCGAAGCAGGTCGAGAAGGTCGCTTCCGGTTCGGTCACGCCCTTTTCGGTACCGGCGACCTTGGCCGTGTAGCCGGACAGGAAGTGGTACATGGCCTGTGCAGGCGTCAGCTTGGCAATCGGAGGCATCACGCCGAAAGCATCGGCGGTGAGCATGATGATGTTCTTCGGCTGGCCGCCCTTCCCCGTTTTCGACGCGTTCGGGATGAAGTCGAGCGGATAGGCGCAACGGGTGTTTTCCGTCAGCGAGCCATCGTCGAAATCCGGCTGGCGATGTTCGTCGAGAACGACATTTTCCAGCACCGTGCCGAAACGCTGCGTGGTTGCGTAGATTTCCGGCTCCGCTTCGGCGGACAGGCGGATGGTCTTGGCATAGCAGCCGCCTTCGAAGTTGAAGATGCCATGTTCGCCCCAGCCATGCTCGTCATCGCCGATCAGCGTGCGGGTCGGATCGGCGGAAAGCGTGGTCTTGCCGGTGCCGGACAGGCCGAAGAAAACGGCGGTGTCGCCGTTCGGGCCTTCATTGGCCGAGCAGTGCATCGGCATCACGCCCTTGGCAGGCAGGATGTAGTTGAGCGCGGTGAAGACCGACTTCTTCATCTCACCGGCATAGGAGGTGCCGCCGATCAGCACGATCTTGCGGGTCAGATCAACGGCGATCACCGTTTCGGTGCGCACGCCATAGCGTTCCGGATCGGCCTTGAAGGATGGCAGGTCGATGATCGTCATTTCCGGTACATAGGAAGCCAGTGCTTCCTGTTCCGGACGGATCAGCAGATTGCGGATGAACAGCGAATGCCAGGCATATTCGGTGATGACGCGGGCATTGATCTTGTTGTCGGCGTCGGCGCCGCCGATCAGATCCTGCACGAAAAGCTCCTTGCCTTTCGCATGCTCGATGAAATCGGCATGAAGCAGGTCGAAGGCCTCGCGGCTCATCGGCTTGTTGTTGTCCCACCAGACATGCGCTTCGGTGTCGGCGTCGCGCACGACGAACTTGTCTTTCGGCGAGCGGCCCGTGTGCTGGCCAGTGCGCGCGACGAGCGCGCCTTGCGCCGACAGTTCGGCTTCGCCCCGGCGGACGGTTTCCTCATAAAGCCGGGCCGGCCCGAGATTGTAAAAGACTGCGGAGAGTTCCTTCAGTCCTGAAGTGGCAATGGAAGCGGCCGTGTTGTGAATGCCGGTCTCTCTCATGATGTCTCCGCCGTGGTTTGACAATTGATCGGTCTCATTTCGCGTCTCCAGATTGAACGCAAAACAGAGGATGGCAGTCAGAAACAGATTAATCGTGGCAATTCAAATATTTAATCGATTTAAAATTTTTGAAATTTTTTTAAATCGGTTAACCTGTGCGTTATGAGCCATTCGATTCCGGGAATGATGGACTTATCGGCATTAACCAAAGCGCGATTCGGTGGGCGGCGTTTCACGGCTTCTTCTGGCGCCGCCACATTTTGTACCTAATTTGTACTGCACAAGCAGGCGCATTATAATAGTATCGATGCGTAATCACGCGCTCGATTGGCAGTCTGCCAGTCTTTTGGCGGCTGAACGACGCCACCAGCCAGACATTCCGGCTGGCTTAGTTGAAGGAGAAAGGTTCGCATGAAGGAAGCCTCGGCAACGCAGACAATTGCGCTGGTCGACGACGACCGCAACATCCTGACCTCCGTGTCCATCGCACTGGAATCGGAAGGCTATCGGGTTGAGACCTACACCGATGGCGCATCCGCGCTGGACGGTCTGATGGCGCGTCCGCCCAATCTTGCGATCTTCGACATCAAGATGCCGCGCATGGACGGTATGGAGCTTCTGCGCCGCCTGCGCCAGAAATCCGACCTTCCCGTTATCTTTCTCACCTCCAAGGACGATGAGATCGACGAGCTTTTCGGCCTCAAGATGGGCGCGGACGATTTCATCACCAAGCCGTTCTCGCAGCGTCTTCTGGTCGAGCGCGTCAAGGCGGTTCTTCGCCGGGTCGCCGCCCGCGACGGCACGGCCAAGCCGACCGGGCAGCAGGCAAAATCGCTTGAGCGCGGCCAGCTGGTCATGGACCAGGAGCGTCACACCTGCACCTGGAAGGGCGAGCCGGTCACGCTGACGGTTACCGAATTCCTGATTCTTCATTCGCTGGCACAGCGCCCGGGCGTCGTGAAAAGCCGTGACGCCCTCATGGATGCGGCCTATGATGAGCAGGTCTATGTGGACGACCGTACGATCGACAGCCATATCAAGCGCCTGCGCAAGAAGTTCAAGGCGGTTGACGATGATTTCGAAATGATCGAAACGCTTTATGGCGTCGGCTATCGCTTCCGCGAGGCCTGATAGATAATTGCATATCGCCAGTCCGTGTGAGGTCTGGCGATAGCTTAATGAGAGCAGACAGAGCGACATGGTCGCAGAAACCCGGAACGACGGCCTTGTCGGCCAGAAATCGGATTTGCGCGAACGCAGGGCCCGGCGGCAGCGCTCGGTGTTCTGGCGTCGCTTCTTCGCGCCCCTGCGCAAGTTTCTCGGCCAATATCTGTTCTCAAGCCTGACGCGCCGCATCCTGTTTCTCAATCTGGCGGCGCTGGCGGTTCTTGTTTCCGGCATTCTCTATATGAATCAGTTCCGCGAGGGGCTGATCGATGCCAAGATCGAGAGCCTGCTCACCCAGGGCAAGATCATCGCGGGCGCAATTTCGGCTTCCGCGACCATCGACACCAATTCGCTGATGATCGATCCGGAAAAGCTTCTGGAACTGCAGGCCGGGCAAAGCCTGACGCCCTCGCCGGATTCGCCCGATAACTGGGAATTTCCGATCAACCCGGAAAAGGTCTCTCCGCTGCTGCGCCGGCTGATTTCACCGATAAGCACGCGGGCGCGCATCTATGATCGCTACGCCAATATGCTGCTCGATTCGCGCGCGCTCTATTCGCCGAGCTTCCCGTCGGCAGGGCCGGTGCTTCGCTACGACCTGCCGCCGATTGAGGAAGAGACCCCTTCCATCTGGGAGCGCGCCGGAGCGTGGATTTCGCAGTTGTTCTACGGTGGAGGCCTGCCGGTCTATCAGGAACAGCCGGGCGGTAACGGCCTCGCCTATCCGGAAATCGTCAAGGCGCTGGCCGGTTCGCCGCAAACAGCGCAGCGGCGCAATGAAAAGGGCGAGCTGGTGGTCTCTGTGGCCGTGCCGATCCAGCGTTCGCGCGCAATTTTGGGCGTGCTCCTGCTCTCCACCGAAGGCGACGATATCGACAAGATCGTGCAGGCCGAACGCATGGCGGTTTTCCGCGTGTTCGGCGTCGTGTCGCTGGTCATGGTCATCCTGTCGCTCTTCCTCGCTTCGACGATTGCAAGCCCGCTGCGCAAGCTTTCCGCCGCCGCCGACCGTGTTCGCCATGGCGTGAAAAGCCGCGTGGAAATTCCCGATTTCTCCGAACGTCAGGATGAGGTCGGCCATCTTTCCACATCCATTCGCGAGATGACCGATTCGCTCTATACCCGTATCGAGGCCATCGAGAGCTTTGCCGCCGATGTCAGCCACGAGTTGAAGAACCCCCTCACCTCGCTGCGCAGCGCCGTGGAAACCCTGCCGCTCGCCAAGACCGATGAATCGCGCAAGCGCCTGCTCGACATCATCCAGCACGACGTGCGCCGACTGGATCGCCTGATTACCGATATTTCCGATGCGTCGCGTCTGGATGCGGAACTGGCGCGCGAACATATCGACCGTGTCGATATGAAGACGCTTCTCACCAATCTGGTCACGGCGGCGCGCGAAGTGCGCCGCAACAAGGTCGGCACCGAAATCGTCTTCGATACCGGCAAGCTTCCCGCCGGAAAGAAGGGTTTTTATGTCGCCGGTCACGATCTGCGTCTCGGTCAGGTGGTGAGCAATCTGATTGAAAATGCCCGGTCTTTCGTGCCTGACGATACGGGACGCATCGTGGTGACGCTTGCCGGTGAAGGCAGCCGCCTGCGCGTGCTTGTCGAGGATAATGGTCCGGGTATTCCGATCGAGAATATTGAACGCATCTTCGAGCGTTTCTATACGGATCGTCCGACTTCGGAGGCTTTCGGCCAGAATTCCGGCCTCGGCCTTTCGATCAGCCGCCAGATCATCGAAGCCCATGGCGGCACGCTGACGGCAGAAAACATTGTCGACCCGGCAAGGCCTGACCAGTTCAAGGGCGCGCGTTTCATTGTCGACCTGCCTGCAAGCGCATGACGCCCGAAGAGGAAAAAAGCGGATTGCACGCGACGACGCTTCAGGTGCGGGGCCGTGGCGTCATGATCATGGGGCGCTCCGGCGCGGGCAAGACCGAGCTTGCATTGACGCTGGTGGAAAGGGCCCTCCTTCGCGGCGAGGCCGCTTCGCTGGTCGCGGACGACCGCACATTGCTGCATGTGGAAAGCGGAAGGCTGGTCGCCAGTGTTCCCGCAGCGCTTGCGGGTGGCGTGGAGATTCGCGGCGCGGGGCTTTTCAAGGTTGCTTTCGCGGAGGCGGCGCCGCTTTATCTCGTCGTCCGGCTTGTGGATCGTGACGAGGCCGAACGCTATCCAAGCGGCGAGGCCTGGGAGTTCGAGGGCGTTTCGCTGCCCCTGCTGCTTTTGCCCGCTTTGTCGTCGAATGGCGATTCCAACGCACTTTCGCGGGCAATCGAGGCCAGTTTGTTCTACGAAAAATGGCCTTCGGACGAAGGCTGAAACGGGCTTCGTTACGAATCGATTAATATTTCGCGACACTGCGGCATTTTGCTTTTTTCATGGCAGCGTGGGAATTTTTCACTTGCTATCAAGATTTGCGCTGCCAAGATGCACAACTCGCCGGCGTTTTTCCGGCGTGGTTTCAGTGCCATCTGACACTCTGGCGGGGTGATGCGGCGGGCACGCGACGGGAGCTTTTATAGTATGATCGGACTCGTGCTTGTCACGCACGGAAGATTGGCCGAAGAGTTTTTGCATGCTGTCGAGCATGTAGTCGGGCCGCAGGACAATTTCGAGACCGTGTGCATCGGTGCCGAAGACGATATGGAACAGCGTCGGCGGGATATCGTTGACGCGGTCGAGCGCGCCGACAATGGCGGCGGGGTCATTATTCTGACCGATATGTTCGGCGGTACGCCGTCCAATCTCGCCATTTCCGTCATGAAGGAAGGCAAGGTCGAAGTCATCGCAGGTGTCAACCTGCCGATGCTGATCAAGCTGTCGAGCGTGCGCATCGGGGGCGACATCAAGACAGCCCTGCGCGAGGCGCAGGATGCGGGGCGCAAATATATCAACGTTGCGAGCCAGGTGCTGACAGGAAAATAATTCATGCATTCCAGCGTGCCCGTCACCGGCGAATACGAACCCGAAACTGCAATTTCCCGATCCTTCGAGATCGTCAACAAGCGCGGCCTTCACGCCCGCGCTTCGGCCAAGTTCGTGCAGCTGGTCGATGGCTATAACGCGCATGTCCGCGTCAGCAAGGACGGCATGACGGTGGGTGGCACGTCGATCATGGGCCTGATGATGCTCGCTGCATCGCCGGGCTGCTGCATCGATGTGAGCGCTTCCGGCGAACAGGCCGATGCGGTGCTCGATGCGCTCCAGGCGCTCATCGCCGACAAGTTTGGCGAAGAATGCTGAAGCACGGAACCGCTGCCATCGGTGATCTCGATGATCCGGTGGCCGTTTTCGATGCAGGCATCGGCAGTTACGCTCTGGTCGAATTGATCCGGCGCAGCCAGCCGCAGCGCGACATCATCTATTTCGCCGACCGTGCCAGTTTTCCTTATGGCGCCAAAAGCCGCGATGAGCTGCTTTCGATCATGCGTCATACGATCCACTATCTGACCGGCCTTGGCGCGCAAATGATCGTGCTTGCTTCCAATGCACCCTCGGTCATGGTCCTCGACACGCTGAAAAGCGAGTTTCCGGTGCCGGTTTACGGCGTGGCGCCGCCGGTTCGGGCCGCGCTCGACAAAAGCCGCAGCGGCAAGGTCGCGGTCATGGGCGTGCGCTCGATGATCGAGAGCGAAGAGCTTGCGCGCTTTGTCCGGGCCGAGGCCGACAGACCGGATGACGTTGCCTTGATCAACGCGTCTGCAATGGTGGAACTGGTGGAAAACGGCGCTTTTCTTCGGCAACCGGACGAAACTGCACAGAAGATCGCTGCATTTTGCGACGAGATTGCCGCAAGCCACCCGCTCGTCGACACGCTGACCCTTTCCAGCACCCACCTGCCATGGCTGAGATCATTCTTCGAGCAGGCGCGTCCGGGCTGGCGGTTTCTTGATCCGGCAGACGATGTGATCGCCGCGCTCCCGCAAACCACAGGCGGCGCGGGCCGAACGATTGCCCTTGTCACGGAAAGCGAAACCTATCCCGTTTCCGGCTTTCGCCACATGCTCGAAATATTGCAGGTCGATCTTCCCTTGACGGTCATTGATCCCCTGCATGGCAAACATGCCTGATATGCACGTATAAAGATTTCTTTATATTGCGTTGTGCTTCTGGCTGCAATCTGCTAGTCAAGTCGCCAGCCGGGGCGCTTTCCCGCATGGAAAGCCGCTCCATACTGGAACGCAATTCCGGCCGCAGACTGCTTTTTCGTCGCGCTGGGACTGCCTTTGACTGGAGCACGCGATGACCGCAAGCCAAGATTTTGTCGTCAAGGACCTTAGCCTGGCCGATTGGGGCCGCAAGGAACTCGATATCGCAGAAACCGAAATGCCCGGCCTGATGGCTGCCCGCGAGGAATTCGGCAAGTCGCAGCCGCTGAAGGGCGCGCGCATTTCCGGCTCGCTGCACATGACGATCCAGACCGCTGTTCTGATCGAAACGCTGCAGGCGCTCGGCGCGCAGGTCCGCTGGGCCTCCTGCAACATCTTCTCGACGCAGGATCATGCCGCCGCCGCGATTGCCGCAACCGGCACGCCGGTTTTCGCCATCAAGGGCGAAACGCTTGAAGAATACTGGACCTATACCGACAAGATCTTCCAGTGGCCGGACGGCGAACCGTCCAACATGATCCTCGACGATGGCGGCGATGCCACCATGTATATCCTCATCGGCGCGCGCGCCGAAGCGGGCGAGGACGTTCTTTCGAACCCCGGCTCGGAAGAAGAAGAAGTGCTTTTCGCGCAGATCAAGAAGCGCATGGCTGAAACGCCGGGCTTCTTCACGCGTCAGCGCGACGCCATCAAGGGCGTGACGGAGGAAACCACCACCGGCGTCAACCGTCTTTACCAGTTGCAGAAGAAGGGTCTCCTGCCCTTCCCGGCCATCAACGTCAATGACAGCGTCACCAAGTCGAAGTTCGACAACAAGTATGGCTGCAAGGAATCGCTTGTTGACGGCATTCGTCGCGGCACCGACGTCATGATGGCTGGCAAGGTTGCCGTCGTGTGCGGTTATGGCGATGTGGGCAAGGGTTCCGCCCAGTCGCTCGCCGGCGCCGGCGCTCGCGTCAAGGTGACCGAAGTCGATCCGATCTGCGCGCTTCAGGCCGCGATGGACGGCTTCGAGGTCGTGACGCTGGACGACGCCGCTTCGACCGCCGACATTATCGTGACCACGACCGGCAACAAGGACGTGATCACCATCGACCATATGCGCAAGTTCAAGGATATGGCGATCGTCGGCAATATCGGCCACTTCGACAATGAAATTCAGGTGGCTGCACTTCGCAACCTGAAATGGACCAATGTGAAGCCGCAGGTCGACCTTGTCGAGTTCCCGGACGGCAAGCGCATCATCCTGCTTTCCGAAGGCCGCCTGCTCAATCTGGGCAACGCAACGGGCCATCCGAGCTTCGTCATGTCGGCCTCGTTCACCAATCAGGTTCTGGGCCAGATCGAGCTGTTTACCCGCACCGACGCCTACAAGAATGAGGTCTATGTGCTGCCGAAGCATCTCGACGAGAAGGTCGCGCGCCTGCATCTCGACAAGCTTGGCGCCAAGCTGACTGTGCTTTCTGAGGAACAGGCCGCCTATATCGGCGTCACTCCACAGGGGCCGTTCAAGTCGGAACACTACAGGTATTAACCATACATTAAGCATTGCACTACATGTTGAGGCCGGACGGTTGACAAGCCGTCCGGTCTTTCTTTTTGCGTGCAAGATGCTTCACGTGGATTCGCCGGAAGGGTATTGTGTAGGCGAATCAAGGTGTTTGAGCGGGTGTTTGCGTTGCGCGTTTTTTGCCGTTGTGGCGGGAAGCGAGAGGACGATTCATCCCCTGAATACCTGAAAACGCGTTGACTATCGTGCACTGTGGCGGCGTGCGTATGGTCAGGCTTTGATGTGTATTGAAGTGTTTTAATACGGCCAGTCTGCCCTCGGGCGGGTTTCATGGCCGGGTGGCGGAGAAAAGGACAACATGCCAGAGTTCGGCGCAACGGGGATTTTGCGGAATGTTTCCGCAATCGTTACTGGCAGGCAATGGCGTCCTGCCGCCCATGTTGCAAAGCCGCATGCCTGGCTCTCCCTGAAAAAAGCCGTGATGAAGGCTTCCGTTTCCCTTGCAACGCTTTTCGCTGCCATGCCTGCTTTTGCGCAAGGCGCGGAATCGGCGCGCATTGCCCTCCCCTTTGGCGGCGGCAGCGTCGGCGCTTTCGAGGTCATCCAGTTTTCCATGTTCCTCGGCGTGATGGGCGCGGCGCTTCTTTCTGCTGGCTGGCTGATCCGCGAACGGTCGCGTGTTGCGGCGGAAAACAAGGAACTTCGCTCCAAATTCGCCGACCTCAATCTGGTCGCGCAGCGCAATGAGGCCCTGCTCAACCTCAAGGATCAGCGCATCGTGGTCTGGGATGGCCACAGCACGCGCGCCGAGGTTGTCGGGTTGCTGCCGGACGAAAGTGCGGCGCCGCAGGATCGTTCGGCATTTCTGGCCTTTGGCCGCTGGCTGCGCCCGCAATCGGTCGTGGCGCTTGAACGTGCCATTGCGATGCTGCGCGAACAGGCGCGGTCTTTCGATCTCACGGTTGAAACCGTCAACGGCACCCTGCTCGACGTGCGGGGGCGCACATCAGGCGGCTTTGCGGTGGCGCGTTTCCTGAGCCTCCAGGGCGTCCAGGCGGAACGCGCGGCACTACAGGCGCAGAACCGCGAATTTTCCGAGCGTATCGAGCTCTTCCGCCGTCTTCTCGACCGGATCGACCAGCCGGTCTGGGCACGCGATGCCGGCGGTCGCGTCGAATGGGTCAATGCGGCCTATGCGCGAGCGGTCGATATGGCCGACGCAAGCCAGGTGATTTCCGAAGGGCGTGAGCTGTTCGGCGCGCAGGCGCGTCAGCGTCTGGAGCGTGACCGTTTTGCCGAACCTGTCCTGCAGGAACAATTGACCGCTGTCGTGCATGGTGATCGCCGCCTTTTCAACGTGACCGATGTGAGCGCGGAAACGGGTTCTGTCGGCCTCGGCTTCGACCTGACCGAAGTGCAGGCCGTGCGCGAAGAGCTGAACCGCACGCTGAAGAGCCACGCCGAAACGCTGGACCAGCTTTCGACGGCAGTGGCGATTTTCGATCCCGAAATGAAGCTGCAATTCTTCAATCAGGCTTTTGCCAAGCTCTGGTCGCTCGATACGGCCTGGCTGGAATCGCAGCCGAGCAACACGCTTATCCTCGACCGCCTGCGTTCGGAAGGCAAGCTGCCCGAACAGCCGGAATGGCGCAAGTGGAAGGATTCCGTCCTTTCCGCCTATCGCGCTGTCGAGCCGCAGGAACATATGTGGCACCTGCCGGATACCCGGACCATGCGCGTCGTCGCCAATCCGCATCCGCAAGGCGGCGTCACCTGGTTCTTCGAGAACATGACCGAAAAGTTCGAGCTCGAAGGCCGTTATAACACGCTCATCAAGGTGCAGGGCGAAACGCTCGACCATCTGGCGGAAGCCGTGGCGGTGTTTGGCTCCGATGGCCGTATCCGGCTTTCCAACCCATCCTTTGCCGATCTGTGGGCGCTGCCGATGCCGCTCATCGTCGAAGGCACGCATATCTCGTCGATTGCCAGGATATGCAGCGAGCGCGGCGGCAATGGCTTGTGGGATGATTTCGTCTCCACCGTCACCGGCTTCCTCGACAAGCGCGACGGTCGCATGGGGCAGGTGGAGCTGGATGATGGCACCATTCTTTCCTTTGCCGTGGTTCCGCTGCCGAAGGGCCAGACCATGCTGACCTTCATCGACGTCACCGACACGGTGCGCGTCGAGCGGGCGCTGAAGGAAAAGAACGAGGCGCTGGAACTGGCCGACCAGATCAAGAACGATTTCGTCCAGCATGTTTCCTACGAATTGCGTTCGCCGCTCACCAACATCATCGGCTTTACCGAACTGTTGCAGACCCCGGCTTTCGGGTCGCTCAACGAACGCCAGATCGAATATCTCGACCATATCAGCACCTCGTCATCGGTTCTGCTGACCATCGTCAACGACATTCTGGATCTTGCCACCGTCGATGCGGGCATTATGGAGCTGGAAGTCGGCGACGTTTCCGTCGTGGAGGCGATTTCGGCTGCCGCCTCGCGCGTCAGCGAGCGGATGCGCGACCACGATATCGGTCTCGATGTCGACATTGCCGACGATGTGGATGTGTTCAAGGCCGACGCCAACCGCGTCCGTCAGGTGCTTTTCAACCTCCTGTCCAACGCCACAAATTATGCGCCGGAAGGCTCTAGCATCCGGCTGCAAGTGGCGCGTGAAGGATCGGAAATCGTCTTCGCGGTCCACGATGACGGTCCGGGCATGCCGGGCGAGGTCCTGGATACGGTTTTCAAGCGCTTCCAGTCCTATCCGAACGGCGGCCGCCGCCGCGGCGCCGGGCTTGGACTTGCCATCGTCAAGAGCTTTGTCGAACTGCACGGCGGATCGGTCGATATCGATACAGGTTCCGGTCGCGGAACAACGGTAATTTGCCGCTTTCCATCGGAAACACGCAGCTTCCGCATCGCCGCCGAATAAGATAAAGGGTGCCCATGAGCGCCTCACAATCCAGCATCACCTATTTCTTGCCCGACGAAACCGCAACGCAGCGATTTGGTGAAGATTTCGCCCTCGCGCTTCAAAAGGGCGATCTTGTCACGCTTTCCGGCGATCTGGGGGCGGGAAAATCCTCGCTTGCCCGCGCCATCATCCGGGCAATCGCTGACGACGAGGGACTGGACGTTCCAAGCCCCACTTTCACGCTGGTGCAAAGCTACGAGGCCTTGCGGATTCCCGTCGCTCATACCGACCTTTACCGTATTTCGCACGGCGAAGAACTGGATGAACTGGGACTGCCGGAATTTATGGAGGATGGCGTGGTTTTGGCCGAATGGCCGGAACAGGGCGAGGGTTTTTTGCCGGAACCGTCTTTTGCCGTCACGCTGAGCCATGAAGGGGCAGGGCGGCGCATTGCCGTGTCGGGGCCTGCAGCTGCCATCAGCCGTCTGGAACGTTCGCGGGCCATTCGCGCCTTTCTGGACAGCCACGGCCGTTCCAATGCAACGCGGCGCTATTTGCAGGGCGATGCGTCCCCACGCAAGTACGAGACGATCTCCACATCTGCCCATGGTGTCGAAATTCTGATGAATGCGCCGCAGATGCCCTATGATCCGCCGCTGCGCGACGGCAAATCCTATCGGCAGACTGCGCATCTGGCGGAAAACATTTTTGCCTTTGCTGCCGTTGACGGGCTTCTTGCAAGGCAGGGCTTTCGTGTGCCGCAAATGCGTGCCGCCGATCTTGATGCCGGTTTTCTCATTCTCGAAAATCTTGGAACCGAGGGCGTGCGTGCGACGTCCGGTGAACCTGTCGCGGAACGTTATGAAGCCGCCGGGCGTTTTCTGGCGCATCTGCACGGCGTCACCTGGCCGGATCACGCGCCGGTGCCTGGCTATCCTGACCACATCATCGCCGGTTTTGACCGCGATGCGATGATGATCGAGGTCAGCCTGATCGGCCAGTGGTATGCGCCGCGCATGATGGGCAGGCAGCTCACAGACGCAGAAAAGCAAGGCTTCGAGACAGCGTGGGATCGCGTGATCGCCGAGATTGCCGATGTCGAGAAGAGCCTGCTCCTGCGCGATTATCACTCGCCCAACCTGTTCTGGTTCCCGGAGGCGCAAGGCGGGGACAGGATCGGCGTCATCGATTTTCAGGATGCGATGATTGGGCCAGCAGCCTATGACGTGGCCTCGCTGGCGCTCGATGCGCGCGTGACGATTTCGCCGGAGCTGGAGCAGGCCGTGGTCGCAGCCTATTGCGACGAGCGCCGGGCGCTCGGACATGTCTTCGATGAGGCTTCGTTCCGCAAGGCCTATGCGGCCATGGGCGCACAGCGCAATGCCAAGCTGCTTGGTCTTTTCGTGCGGCTCGACGAGCGCGATGGTAAGCCGGCTTATCTTGAGCATCTGCCGCGCATTCACGACTATCTCGGACGCGTGCTTAAAGATCCGGTCATGGCGCCTGTGGCTGCATGGTTTGAGCAATTGGGGTTGATGCAGCAGGAAGAGGCCGCGCAATGAAAATGCCTGAACTGGTAATGGTTCTTGCTGCCGGTCTTGGCAAGCGCATGCGCCCCATCACCGAAACCATTCCAAAGCCGCTGGTCGAGGTGGCGGGCAAGCCCCTGATCGACTGGGGTCTCGATGCGGCGGCACGCGCCGGTATCCGCACCGCAGTCGTCAATGTGCATTATCTGGCCGACCAGCTTGAAGAGCATCTTCGGGACCGTAACGATCTGGAGATTGTGATCTCGGATGAACGCGACATGCTGCTCGATTCCGCTGGCGGCATTGTGAAGGCTCTGCCCGTGCTCGGAACCGAGCCGTTTTTCATATTGAATGCCGATACATTCTGGGTCGGCGATGAGATGACCCCCAACCTTACGGCGCTGGCTGAGGTCTGGGATGCGGAGCGGATGGATATTCTCCTGATGACGGCGCGTCTCGATCAGGAAACCGGCTATGAAGGCAAGGGCGATTTCGTTGCCGACGAGAAGGGACATCTGCGTCGTGCGCGTGATGTCTCCGGCGAGCCGGTGATCTATGCCGGTGCGGGAATCATCCATCCCCGCATCTTCGATGGCGCGGAGCCGGTCGTGTCCTCGCTCAACCGTTATTTCGACGAGGCGATTGCGGCGGGTCGCCTTTATGGTATGCCAATGACCGGGCACTGGCTGACCGTCGGCACGCCGGACGCCATCGGCGAGGCGGAGGCCGCACTTACCGCATTTGCATAAGGAGGTAGAGCGCATGAGCGCACGCAGACCCAGAGATGGGAAACAGCGCCTGTTTTCAATTCCTCCCGGCACATCGTTTTTGCCAGCCTTTGCCAATGCCCTTCTGGAAGGGCGGCTGGTCGAAGGTTTTCCCGGCAATCCTTCCGATCCGCTGGCATTGGCCAATGCAACCATCTACGTGCCGACGCGCCGTGCGGCGCGTGCGCTAAGATCGATTTTAGTAGATAAGAATCTGGCTAGAAGCGCTATATTGCCGACGATAAAACCGCTCGGCGATGTGGATGAGGACGCCGCTTTTTTCAATGCCGGTTCGTCGGGCGTGTTCGACATCAATCCGCCTATCGGCACGGCGGAGCGGCTTCTGCTTCTGGCGCGATTGATCCGTCCGTGGCGGGAATCGCTGCCCTCCCATGTGCGTGCTTTGTTTGGCGTTGACGACGTTTCCGTTCCGGCAACCACTGCCGATGCGATCTGGCTTGCCCGCGATCTGGCGGGGTTGATGGATCAGGTCGAAACCGACGGAGCTGCATGGAGCGAGCTTGCGAGCATTGCCCCGGAAGACCTCGCCGACTGGTGGCAGGTCACGCTCGGCTTTCTCAATATCGTCACCAATCTGTGGCCGGATATTCTGGCGGAGCGCAAGCTCTCAAACCCCGCAGCGCATCGCAACGATCTCATATGGAGTGAGGTAAAGCGGCTGCGCACCCATCCGCCCGCCGGTCCGGTTATCGTGGCTGGTTCCACGGGTTCCATACCGGCGACTGCGGAACTGATTTCCGCCATTGCGGACTTGCCCAATGGCGCGGTAGTGCTGCCGGGGCTGGACCGCGATCTCGACGATGCCGCCTGGCAGCTGCTGGCATCGGCGACCGACAATCCGTCCACCTTCGGTCATCCGCAATTCGGTTTGCGCAAGCTTCTCGATGCAATGCAGACCTTGCGCGAGGATGTGGAACATCTGGACGATATGCCAGCTTCCAAACGCCTGCGCGAGCGGGTAGTGAGCGAAGCGCTTCGCCCGGCGGAAACGACCGATGCGTGGGGCAAGCTCGCTATAGAGGCTGATAGCCTGCACGCCGCCGCGCAGACGATCGACCTGATTGAAGCCGCCAACGAACGCGAAGAGGCGCTCGCCGTCGCGCTTGCCTTGCGTGATGCGATCAATGAGGAAGGCAAGACGGCGGCGCTCGTCACCGCCGACCGCAATCTGGCCAGGCGCGTGGTGGGTGAACTTGCCCGTTTCGGCATCGATGCCGACGATTCGGGCGGGCGGCATCTCCGCGATGTCGAAACCACGACATTGCTGCGGCTGCTGGTGGAAACGGTCTTCGATCCGGGCGATCCGGTTGCCTTGCTGGCGCTGGTCAAGCATCCGCTGCTGCGGCTGGAGGCCCCCCGTATCGAACGCCGCCTTGCTGCTGAAACGCTCGAACTCATCGCCTTTCGCGGCGGCACGGGCCGCGCTTCCGTGCTTGATCTTCCGGCATTTTTCGACCGGCGGCTGGAGGAGAGCGCCAGCCAGCCGTGGCAACCGGCATGGCATGACACCGTTACGCCGGATATGATCGCGGCTGCGCGAAATCTTTGCGAAAGCCTGTCGAATGCCGTGGCGCCGCTCGCACCTTTCGTCCTCGCTGGCCGCAGGACCGAGATCGGCGAAATCGCGCGCGCCACGGTCGAGGCGCTGGAAAATCTGGCACGCAACGAAAAGGCCAGCGTCGCGCCTTTTTATTCCGGCGAACGCGGAGAACAGCTCGCCGCCTTTTTGCGCGGTCTGGTCTCGAGTGAAGCCGGGCTTGATTTTGAAGCTTCCGAATGGCCAGCCGTGCTGGATGCCTTGATGGCGGGTGAGACGGTCAAGCCGCATCCGGGCGGTCATCCGCGCCTCTTCATCTGGGGTGCGCTGGAAGCGCGCCTGCAAACCATGGATACGGTGGTGATTGGCGGTCTCAATGAGGGAAGCTGGCCTGCCCGCACCCGCAACGATCCGTTCATGTCGCGCCCGATGAAGTCGATGATCGCGCTCGATCCGCCCGAACGGCGCACCGGCCTTGCCGCCCACGACTTCCAGATGGCGCTGGGCATGGATCATGTCGTGCTGACGCGCTCGCAGCGTTCCGACAATGCGCCGACGGTTGCCTCGCGCTGGCTGCAGCGGCTCGAAACGGTGCTGGGCGCTGATGTGGCCGCACAAATGCGCAGGCGCGGGGCGCGTTTCATCCAGTGGTCACGGGAAATCGATCAGGCACCTGACGTGCCTTTCGTCAAGCGCCCGGAGCCAGCCCCGCCTGTCGCTGCCCGTCCGAAGCATTTTTCGGTGACGGAAATCGAAACGCTGCGCCGCGATCCCTATGCGATCTTTGCGAAGAAGATACTGAAACTGCGGCCACTTGAGCCTTTGATCCGTGATCCGGCGGCAGCAGAACGTGGCACATTGTTCCACGATATTCTGGGTCATTTCACGCAAGAGGCGATCGATCCGCTGGCACCCGATGCCGCCGAACGCCTGATGGAGCTTGGCCGCATTCTTTTTGCCGATATGGATCTGCCGACCGAAATCGAGGCCGTGTGGTGGCCGCGCTTCACGGCGCTCATTCCGCAGTTTCTGGCCTGGGAGCGCGAGCGCGCCTATAATGTCCAGACCCGCTTTGCCGAGATTTCCTCCGACAAGCGTGAGGTTGAAGGACTTGGCGTCACGCTTTCCGGCCGTGCCGACCGCATCGACCTGATGCGCGACGGGACAGCCGAAATCATCGATTACAAGACCGGTTCGACGCCATCGCCCAAACAGGCGCATGCGCTGCTGTCGCCACAGCTGGCGCTGGAAGCCGCACTTCTGGTGCGCGGTGCGTTTCGTGAACTGGGGTCGGTCCGCGCTTCGGACCTCACCTATGTCCGTCTCAAGGCAGGCGGCGAGGTAAAGCCGGAATCCATCCTCAAGATCGGACGACCGCCATCGGAAAAAACCGCCCCGGCGCTTGGCGAGGAATCCTGGCAGCGGCTGGCGCAACTGCTGGCCGAATATCAGAAGCCGGAAAAAGGCTATCTTTCCCGTGCATTGCCGTTCCGCGAGACGGACCTGACAGGCGATTACGATCATCTGGCGCGGGTGCTGGAATGGTCTGCCGGTGGCGACGCGGGCGGGGAGGGCGACGCATGAAGAAGAAGCTCCATATTCCGCCGGAAACATTGTTTGCGCAGGGCAGGGCCGCCGATCCGTCAGCGTCCGTCTGGGTTTCCGCCAATGCGGGTTCCGGCAAGACGCATGTTCTGACTGAAAGGGTTATCCGCCTTCTGCTCGAAGGCACCGATCCATCCAAGATTCTCTGCCTCACCTACACCAAGGCGGCGGCGGCGGTGATGCAGAACCGCGTGTTCATGCGGCTTTCCGAATGGGCGGTCCTGCCCGATATCGAACTGGCCGAACGCCTGAAATCGCTGGAAGGGCGCAGGCCGGGCGATGCCCGTCTTGCCGCAGCGCGACGGCTGTTCGCGCGCGCGCTGGAAACGCCGGGCGGGCTCAAAATCCAGACCATCCATGCTTTCTGTGAAGCGATCCTGCACCAGTTCCCGCTTGAGGCGAACATTGCCGGTCATTTCGAGATGATGGACGACTTGATGCAGGCGGCACTTGTCGGTGAAGCACGTCGCCAGTTGCTGGAGACCGCGCATGGCGGCGGTGACATGGAGCTCGCCGCTGCCTTTGCCGATGTCCTGCAAGCAGCGGGCGAGATGGGCCTGCAATCGCTGCTCGATGAAGCGGTAAGCAGGCGCAATGGCTTGCAGACCTATATCGCCGAACTGGGCGTAGCGGCCCATCGAAGCGAAGCCCTGCATCGCGCTTTCCGCTTCGACCCGCAAACCAGCGAAGACGATCTTGTTGCCGATCTCTGGCCGATACCGGAATTTTCCGATGATGCGCTTGATCTCATCATGTCGATCCAGAAAGGGGCGTCGCGCGCGCAGGATTTTGCGCTGCAACTCCGGCGTTTCGACAAGGTGACGAGCCAGCGCGACCGCGAAGCCGTGTTGCGCGCCGCCTTCCTGAAAAGTACCGGCGAGCCCAAATCCGGCTCCTATGTCTGCTCGGCAGCGGTGAAAAAGCTTCTGCCGGATTTCGAGGAGGATTTCGACACGGCGGCGGCGCGTGTCGAACAGGGGCTCGACCGGCTGAAGGAGTTGCGCCTTGTGCGGCTCAATCTGGCTGCGCTCACGCTGATCGACAATCTCCTGCAACGCTATCACGACCTGAAGCGTCAGCGCGGCCTGCTCGATTTCGAAGACCTCATCACTCGAACCGTGGCGCTACTTGCCCGCAACGGGGCAGGGCAGTGGGTGCAGTACAAGCTCGATCGCGGCATCGACCATATTCTGGTCGACGAGGCGCAGGATACCAGCCCCGACCAGTGGCAGGTGATCCGCATGCTGTCGGAAGAGTTTTTCTCCGGCCTCGGCCAGCGCAATATCAGCCGCACGCTCTTTGCCGTCGGTGACGAAAAACAATCGATCTATTCGTTCCAGGGCGCGGTGCCGGAGGATTTTGCGGCGCAGGGGCGTTCCGTCAGTCTGCGGGCGGAAGATGCGGAGCTGAAATTCGAGCGCGTCAGCCTCAATTTCTCGTTCCGCTCCGCGCCCGATGTTTTGCAGGCGGTGGACGAGGTTTTTGCGAGGCCAGAAGCCAATCGCGGCCTTGCGGGCGCAACGGTGCATGAGGCCATTCGTTCCGACGCGCCGGGCGAGGTGGAAATCTGGGATATGCTGACGCCGGAAGTGGTAGAGGAACCTGACGACTGGCGTGAGCCGGTCGATCATCTGGCCGCCCCCGCCGTCCGGCTGGCGGATCAGATAGCCGCCACCATTCGCCACTGGCTGGATAGCGGCGAAGCTATTCCGGGCCAGAACCGGCGGATCATGCCGCGTGACATCATGGTTCTGGTGCGAAAGCGCGACCAGTTCATGCCGGCCCTGTCGCGGGCGCTGAAAAACCTGTCCGTTCCGGTGGCAGGCGCCGACCGCCTGCGGCTCACCAGCCATATTGCCATTCAGGACCTGATGGCGCTCGGGCGTTTCGTGTTGCAGCCTTCGGATGATCTTTCGCTGGCATCGGTCCTGAAAAGTCCGCTGTTCGGCTGGGATGACGACCAGCTTTTCGATCTTGCCCATCCGCGAGGTTCAAGCCTCACATTGTTCGAGCGGCTTTATCAGGTCTCGCGTGGCGATGCCGCGCTGGCCGAAGTGCACAAGACCTTGAGCCGCTGGCGCAATATGGCTGACACCATGCCGGTGTTCGAATTCTATGCACGCATATTGAGTGCGGATGGTGCGCGGCGAAAACTTCTGGCCCGGTTGGGGCCGGAGGCTGGCGACATTATCGATGAATTCCAGAATTATGCGCTTTCTGCCGAGCGCGCCGGTCTGCCGGGCTTGCAGGCCTTCCTTGAAACGCTGGAAGCGGCATCGCCGGAAATCAAGCGCGAACTCGATCAGGGGCGCAATGAAGTGCGCATCATGACCGTCCATGCCGCCAAGGGGCTGGAAGGAGCGGTGGTGTTTCTGGTCGATCCGGGAAGCGCTGTCTGGACCGGCAGTCGTGCGCCAAAGCTCATTCCGTTTGATTTTTCGAACGGTGATCCGCCGGTGAAAGGCTATCTCTGGCAACCCAATGCCGGATACCAGACTGGCTTCACAGCCGCTCAGATCGACAAGCTGAAGACGCGGGCCGAGGAAGAATATCGCCGCCTGCTCTATGTCGGCATGACGCGGGCCGAAGATCGGCTCATCATCTGCGGCTATCGCGGCACGCGTGAAAGCGGAGAGACATGGCATCGCCTAGTCGAAGATGCGCTGGCCATCAAGGCCGAGACATTCGTGCATCCCGTGCTGAAAGTTGCCGCACGGCGTTATCGCAATACGCCGCGCGGAATGGTCGAGATTGCCGATCAGGATAGAGCCGAAGAGCATAAACTGCCGTCACTGCCGCTCGACTATCTGCGCCCGATAAAGCCGGAAACCGGATTGCCGCGTCCGCTGGCGCCGTCGGGCGCGTCTGCGCTGATCGAAGCGGATGAGGAACCGCCGCTCGACGTGATTTCGCCAGTTCTGGGGCCCGGCGGCGGAACGCCCGCCTTTGCGCTGCGACGCGGCACGGCAATCCACATGCTGCTGCAATATCTGCCCGATGTGCCGCAGGCTGACCGTGCAACGCTTGCGCATGACTATCTTGACCGGATCGCCGCCGATTGGCCGGAAACCGAGCGCCGGATGGCATGGCAAAGTGTGCGGACCATTCTGGATGATCCGACCTATGCGCCTGTCTTTGCCGAAGGCTCACGCGGGGAGGTGGCCATCATGGGCACGATCGAGCTGGGCGGGCGCGATCACGCGGTGTCAGGCCAGATCGACCGTATCAGCGTTGGCGAGGACCGTGTGCTGATCGTGGACTACAAGACCAATCGACCACCGCCGAAAACCATCGAAGCGGTTCCTTTCGCCTATCGGGCGCAGCTTGCGCTCTACCGGGAATTGTTGGCGCCGCTCTATCCGGGGCGGATTGTCGAAACGGCGCTTCTGTTCACCGAAGGCCCGTTTTTGATGCCGTTGCCGGATGCGATTCTGGACGAGGCGTTGCAGTCCCTGAAAGACTCTCAAGTAAAGGTGACGAACCAGAACTTGACGGATGGCAGCAGACACGCCACATGATATAGCGAATAAAGAGCGGAATGCGTTGTGAGTCTGAAAAGATGTCTGCCGTTCTTGGAGAGAAAAGAGGATAGCCCTATGGCAACCGTTAAGGTCGATAACAGCAATTTTCAGTCGGACGTTCTTCAGTCGAGCGAGCCTGTCGTGGTGGATTTCTGGGCTGAATGGTGCGGTCCCTGCAAGATGATCGCTCCGGCTCTGGACGAAATCGCGACCGAAATGGCCGGTCAGGTCAAGATCGCCAAGGTCAATATCGATGAGAATCCGGAACTGGCGGCGCAGTTCGGCGTGCGCTCGATCCCGACGCTTCTGATGTTCAAGGACGGCGAACTCGCCGCCAATATGGTCGGCGCTGCTCCCAAGAGCCGCCTTGCTGACTGGATCAAGGCTTCTGCTGCGTAATCAGCGCATCCAAGAAATGAAAAAACCCGGCCTTCGAGCCGGGTTTTTTGTTGGTGCGAGAAAGAGTTCGGACTTACTTCGACTTTTTCCGAGCGCGGGCTCGGTCGTCGTCGCTTGGATTGCATTCCTGATGCGTTCCCGGAATGTAGAATTTTCCGTCAGCGGCGGGGTTGGTGCCGCCGTCACATCCCGGCATTCCATTCCCTGCGCTTCCTCCATCGCCGCCATTACCGCCCGCTTGAGCGAAAGCGTGTGTCGTCGCCCCGCCAACGGCAACGAATAGAATTAAAAACACAAACGTCCTCATCTCGATTCCTCCCGTGGAGTGAGGCAGATTGCTCGTTATTCTATTACCGGAAGGCTCTGGCCGCATCTCCTACTTGTTGCCGGCAAACCAGCCAGTCAAACAGGCGGGGTTCCGTTGTCTCGCAGGACTTCGCCCGCGAGATAAAGCGATCCGCCAATCAGGATGCGCGGCGGCGCTTCATCCGAAGGCCATGTGTCGCGCAAAAGTTTCAACGCATTGGCAACCGAATGCACGGGCTCTGCCGAAAGATTGGCCTTCTGCGCGGAAACCGCCAGTTCATCATTGGGGATGCCCGCATCGCTGGACGGGATGGGCACGGTGAAAACATGCCGCGCCATGCCGGAAAAGGCTTCGAAATAGCCGACCGGGTCCTTGGTGTTGATCATGCCGGTGATGAGGAACAGCGGGCGTGCATTGCGCTCTTCAAGGTCGCCGAAGGCTTCCGCGATCACGGCGCCCGCACCCGGATTATGACCGCCATCAAGCCAGATTTCGGATGCTGCAGGGGCCATATCCACGAGCGCGCCATGGGTCAGCCGCTGCATGCGGGCAGGCCAGTCCACCACCATCAGCGCCTTTTCGACTGCCTTGTCGGTCAGGCTGAAACCGGCCATCTGCACGGCCTCGATTGCGGCTGCGGCATTGGAAATCTGATGGCGTCCGGGCAGGCGCGGCAGAGGCAGGTCGATCAGGCCATCCTCGTTCTGGAACACCATGCGGCCATGTTCCTCGAAGGCGAGAAAATCCTGTCCGTAGACCGAAACCGGACAGTCAAGCCGGTCTGCTGTCGAGACAAGCACTTCCCGCGCCGCATCGAAGGGCTGGAAGCCGACGACGACCGGGCATTCCTTCTTGATGATGCCGGCCTTTTCGGCGGCAATAAGCTCCACACGGTCACCGAGATAGGCCTGATGGTCGATGGAAACCGGCATGATGAGCGAGACAGCGGGATCGGTAATGACATTGGTGGCGTCGAAACGCCCGCCGAGGCCTACTTCCATGACGACGACATCCGCCGGATGCTCGGAAAAGAGCACGAAGGCCACAGCGGTCAGGATTTCGAAAACGGTGATGTGCTGCCCGCCATTGGCCGCTGCAACACGTTCTATGGCGTCGGCCAGAACATCATCGCTGACCAGCTTTCCGCCGCCGGGCGCCGCCAGACGATAGCGCTCGTGCCAGTGGACAAGGTGCGGCGAGGTGTGGACGTGAACGTCGAAGCCGCCTGCCTCCAGAAGCGCACGGCAGAAAGCGGTCGCCGATCCCTTGCCGTTGGTTCCGGCAATGTGGATGACCGGCGGCAGCTTCAGATGCGGATTGCCAAGCTTTTCCAGAAGACCGCGGATGCGGTCCAGGGAAAGATCAAAACCCTTTGGATGCAACTGCATAAGCCGCTCGATTGCGGCGGCGGCTTTTTCTGTCACGATCAGGCTGCCTTGCTGTTTGCTTCCGTCTTCTTGGCGTCCGGAGTATCGCTGTTGGCTGGCTGCTTGGTCATGATCTTGAGGAGGCGCGCAATCGTGCTCTTCAATTCAAGGCGAGAGACGACCATGTCGACCATGCCGTGTTCCATGAGATAATCGGCGCTCTGGAAGCCCTCGGGGAGCTTTTCGCGGATCGTCTGTTCGATGACGCGCGGTCCGGCAAAGCCGATCAGTGCGCCGGGTTCGGCGATGTGGATATCGCCCAGCATGGCATAGGAAGCCGTCACACCGCCGGTGGTCGGGTTGGTCAGGACGACGATATAGGGCAGGCCTGCCTCTTTCAGCATTTCCACGGCAACCGTGGTGCGCGGAAGCTGCATGAGCGACAGGATGCCTTCCTGCATGCGTGCGCCACCGGAGGCGGCGAACAGAACCATGGGACGCTTCAGCTCAATGGCCTTTTCAAAGCCCTGGATGATCGCTTCGCCGGCGCCCATGCCAAGCGAGCCGCCCATGAAGCCGAAATCCTGAACGGTGGCGACAATCGGCAGGCCTTCAATGGTGCCGATGCCGTTGACGATGGCGTCATCCATGCCGGTGCGGGTGCGGTAATCCTTGAGACGATCGATATATTTCTTCTCGTCGCGGAATTTCAGCGGATCGACCGGCACTTTCGGTGCTTCAAGCGTGGTGTATTCGCCATTGTCGAAGAAGAAGCGCAGGCGATCCTTTGCCTTGATGCGCATGTGATGGCCCGAGGAGGGGATCACAAACTGGTTGCTCTCAAGGTCCTTGTGAAACACCATTTCACCGGTCGACGGATCCTTGATCCAGAGGTTTTCCGGCATTTCACGACGCCCGAGCATCGAATTGATCTTCGGACGGACGTAGTTGGTGATCCAGTTCATGACGTTTGGTTCCGTTTCTTGTTCTTCGGCAAAGAGCTTGTCAGCCGCTTAGAGTCTTAGCGCGCATCTTGCCCAAAAACCGCTTCGCACTTTCTAGGATGCGCTTTAAATGGACGATTTATTGGGCGGCTTCAAGGCGTGTGGCGCGAACACTCTCTGCAAGAGCGTGGACAAGCCGGGTTGCGGCGGCGACAGGATCGCCCTTCGCCTTGCCGTTTTCGTCCAGTTCACCGGCAATCGCGTTGACAATCGCCGTGCCGACGACGACGCCATCCGCATGGGCGGCGATGGCTGCGGCGTGCTCCGGCGTCTTGACGCCGAAACCGACGCAGATCGGCAGATCGGTGCTCTTCTTGATGTGGCGCACGGCTTCGCCAACCTTTGCCGTATCGGCAATAGCCGAACCGGTAATGCCGTTCATCGAGACGTAATAGACGAAGCCCGATGAATTGTGCAGCACCTTTGGCAGGCGCTTGTCGTCGGTGGTCGGCGTGGTGAGGCGAATGAAATTGATGCCCGCCTTCATGGCCGGAATGCAAAGCTCGGCATCCATTTCGGAAGGAAGATCTACAACGATCAGCCCATCCACGCCGGAAGCCTTGGCATCAGCCAGAAAGCGCTCCACGCCATAGATATAGATCGGGTTGTAATAGCCCATCATCACGATCGGGGTCGTGTCGTCTTCCTTGCGGAATTCTGCCGCCATGCGCAGCGTCTTCGCCAGGGTCTGGCCGGCGTTGAGGGCGCGAAGGCCTGCCGCCTGAATAGCCGGACCATCCGCCATCGGATCGGAAAATGGCATGCCAAGCTCGATCACGTCCGCACCGGCCTTTGGCAGGGCTTTCATCACCTTGAGCGAGGTTTCGAGATCCGGATCGCCACCCATGAAATAGGTAACGAGCGCCGGACGGCCCTCGGCCTTCAGTTCAGCGAATTTGGTGTCGATGCGAGTAGTCATACCGTGCCCCGTGGCAAAGTGCGCGCCAGATAGTCGGCAACGGGCTTGCCCGCCATCGCCGTTTCCATCCATGCGCGCCGTTCAAAGTCTATGATTCCCAGTTCCCACACGCAGGCCATCAAGAGCGGCTGTGCGGGCATGAATTCCACCTCGTCGCCGAGTTCCGACTGCCAGAGGATTTCCGTGGCAATGCCGCCCTCAAGCCACCAGTGCAGGAGTAGCCACAGGCCATCCTCACCCTGATGCAGAATCGCGAAACCCACGCCCAGATGCGGCAGGGCGGCGAGCTTTTCAGCGGCGGTCTCGATCTGTCTGCGGGCGAGGCCGACAGCCGCCTCCGCGACAGGATTGGCCGGATCGGCTTCGATGATGTTGAGCTTGATCGTCGCCGGACCGCACGTCGTCAGGCCGTCGAACCATGCGGCGCGCGGCTTGTAGACGGAGATTTCGGCGACGTCGTTGCCCATGTCAAATGTCCATGCCGAGAAGTTTGCCGACCGTGTGGACATCCTTGTCGCCACGACCGGACAGATTGACGATCATGACCTGATCCTTGCCCATGGTCGGGGCCATTTTCACGGCCTGCGCGATGGCATGGGCGGATTCGAGGGCGGGGATGATGCCTTCGGTGCGGGTGCAAAGCTGGAATGCATCCAGCGCCTCATCATCGAGGATCGGCACATAGTCGACGCGCCCGCTGTCTTTCAGCCATGAATGTTCCGGCCCGACGCCGGGATAGTCGAGACCAGCAGAAACAGAGTGGCCTTCGAGAATCTGGCCGTCATCGTTCTGGAGGAGATAGGTGCGGTTGCCATGCAGCACGCCGGGACGGCCAGCGCTCATCGAGGCGCAATGTTCGTCACCGTCAAGACCGCGCCCGCCAGCTTCCACGCCGACGATCTTCACGGAGGCATCGTCGAGGAACGGATGGAACAGGCCGATGGCGTTGGAACCGCCGCCAACCGCTGCCACGATCACGTCCGGCAGGCGTCCTTCCTGTTCCAGAATCTGCTGGCGTGCCTCGTTACCGATCACCGACTGGAAATCGCGCACCAGTTCCGGATAGGGATGCGGGCCGGCAGCAGTGCCGATCAGGTAATAGGTGTCTTCGACATTCGTCACCCAGTCACGCAGGGCTTCGTTCATCGCGTCTTTCAGCGTGCCGTTGCCAGCAGTGACGGGCTTCACTTCGGCGCCGAGCAGCTTCATGCGGAACACGTTCGGCTTCTGGCGCTCGACATCGGTTGCGCCCATATAGACCACGCAGGGCAGGCCGAAACGCGCGGCAACGGTGGCAGATGCCACGCCATGCTGGCCAGCGCCGGTTTCGGCGATGATGCGGGTCTTGCCCATGCGCTTGGCCAGCAGAATCTGGCCAAGGCAATTATTGATCTTGTGACTGCCGGTGTGATTGAGGTCTTCGCGCTTGAAGTAAATCTTCGCGCCGCCCAGATGCTTGGTCAGGCCTTCGGCATAATAGAGCTTGGAAGGACGACCGGCATAGTAGGTGGAAAGCGCGTTCAGTTCCGCCTTGAACTCAGGATCGTTCTTCGCCGTTTCATAGGCTTCCTGCAATTCGAGGATCAGCGGCATCAGCGTTTCGGCAACAAAGCGTCCGCCGAAAATACCGAACATGCCCTCTTCATCGGGGCCTGTTTTGTAGGAATTGGGTTCAACCGGCTTGTTCAACGCTTTCGCTCCGTCATTTCAGGCTGTCTGCGGGCGTCAGTGACAGCCCGGAAAAAATTCTCGATGAGGCGCACATCCTTTTCGCCGGGCGCGCGCTCGACGCCGGACGATATATCGATACCGGGCGCCTGGGTCTTGTGCAGCGCCTCTGCGATATTGTCCGCATTCAATCCACCGGAAAGCATGTAATCGATATCCGCGTCAAGCGCAGCCAGAAGTTCCCAGTCGAATGACACGCCATTGCCGCCCGGAAGCTCCGATCCCTTCGGCGGCTTGGCATCGAATAGGAAACGGTCGGCTATGCCTTTATAGGCCGCAATCGGCGCTAGATCGCTGGCCTCGCGCACCGAAAAAGCCTTCATGACCGGCAAGCCATAACGCGCCTTGATGGAGGCCACGCGTTCCGGCGTCTCGTGGCCATGCAGCTGCAAAATGTCGGGCTTCACCGTTTTCACGATGTCGTCCAGCGTTTCATCGTCGGCATCGACTGTAACGGCAACCGCAAGCGCGCGTCCCTTGACCGCATCGCGCAGGCTTGCCGCTGTCTGCGGCGTTATATGGCGCGGGCTTTTGGGAAAGAAGATGAAACCGATATGCGTCGCCCCGCCGTCGAGGGCGGCGGCAACGGCCTCCGGCGTCTTCAACCCGCATATTTTGATATCAAGGACCATAGGTTTCCCGTCGCACAAATCAGGGCACTACTCAAGTTGCTATCGGACCGGATGCCCGTCAAAACCCTGTGCAATCAGAAAATCATACGCCTCCATGACCTCAAGGGGAACTGCCTGCGCGATCTGGTAGCCCTTGGCGGGATATTCCAGAATGCGTTGCAGGTCGCCAGTCATCTCATGGATAAGCATTTCGACCGGGTGATCCGCCGTCGGCTGGTCTTCAAAGGCGGTGAGGGGAGCAGTGATGCTTGCGCGCGCTTCTGGCCATTGGCGCGCCACAGTCGCCAGAACGCGGCGCTGGGTCTGCGGCTTTGTCACAAGGATGGCGCTGATGGCGCCGGGCGCAACCCTTTCGCGGCTGAACCTTATGTTTTCGCCGATATTGGTGGCATTGGGCTCGATCGTGATCGCTTTTTCCGGCACGCCGCGCTTGATGGCGATTTCGGCAAAGGCTTCCGCTTCGCTTGTCTTATAGAGCTTTTCCGTCCAGTGACCGCTTTTGCCGGTGAATACCAGCCAGGTCGCCATGCCTTCGAGAAAAAGATCGGCTGCTCTTTCGGCCACGCGCGGATCATAGCTGCCAAGCCCGATGATGACATCGGCGGTTTCCAGCGGATCATAGATGCAGTGATAATCCCACAGCACCTTGGCGGCGGTCAGTATGGATGGGTTCATGTAAAGTCGATAGCCTGTAATGCGCTGCCATTGCGCTTCAGCCAAGCCTTGCAGCGCTCCGTGTCGGGGCAAAGCTCATGGCAGAGTTTCCAGAATTTGGGCCCATGGTTCATCTCGATGAGATGGGCCACTTCATGGGCGACAAGATAATTGATCACCGGTGCAGGCGCCATGCCGATGCGCCAGGAGAAGGAAAGGACGCCGTCCGAGGTGCACGATCCCCAGCGGCTTTTCGTATCCTTGAAACGCACCGCTTTCGCCTTGCGGCCGACAGCGGCGGTGTGGCGGGCGACAAGCGCCTCAATCTCGCGCTTCACCTCGCGCTTGATGTGATCGGCAACGCGGCGCGGCAGATGTGCCGGGTCACCATGGACGAGCAGGATGTTGCCTTCAAGAAGCTCGGTCGTGCCGCGTCCCGGCTGGTGCACGATCTTGTGCGGAACGCCGCGCAAGGGGATTTTGATACCGGCGCGCACGCCCGGCTGGTCTGGCAGTTTTGCGATGCGGCTTTCGATCCAGCCTTCATGGCGATTGAGAAAACTCAGCACTTCGCGCTCGGGAAGGCCGGGCGGAACCGTGACGCGCAATCCCTTGCCGCCGGTTTCGATGCGCAAGGTCAGCCGTTTGGCACGGGGATTTTCGAAAACGCGCAAGGGAAGTTCCCGCCCAGCGACCGCGTGAATGCGTTCGCTGCGAACGGTTGTCGTCCCAGCGGATGCCCCTTTGCCGCTGATTTGCCGAAGAAAGGAAAGGCCCATCATTCAAGAATAAGCGATTCGTTCAAAAAGCCAGAAAAATTTGCAGCTCAAAGCGAAACGGCGCGGTTTGACCGCGCCGTTTCCAAGGTTTTCAGGGTGTTAGGGCATTTCAAACATCGGTGATGTCGTTCTTGCCACCCTTGGCAGGCGTCTTCTTCGCGCTGGCACGGCGCTCGGCCATGAAGCGGTCGAATTCTTGCTTGTCGCGGGCACGGCGCAATTCTGCGGCATAGGCTTCGAATTCGGCGCGTGCTTCCTCAAGCTTGCGGCGTTCTTCGGCCAGTCGTTCCAGCTCGGCACGACGCCACTCATCAAAGGCCTCGTTGCCGGTGGTGCCGCCGAAGTTGAAGCTTTCGCCCTTGTGGCAGTTGCGGAACGAGCCGAACATGGAATCGGTTTTCTCGTTCACGCCGCGCTTGAACCCTTCGAGGCGATCACCCCAGAGGATATAGGCGAGCATGGCAAGGCCAAGCGGCCAGAACAGGAAAAAGCCGAGCACCATCAGCGCAATCGTGGCTGGCGTCCATGCCGGGCGGATCAATGCAGTATTGGTCATGGTCTGCTCCGTCAAAAAAAGCGCATGCCATCAAACCGTTCGACAATCGTTCGGCTACATGCGCGAAACCAGGGCCAGCCAGCCCACCCATGCGGGCATTTCTTCTGGCGGCTTGATATCGACGTGGTGAGAAGATTGCGGCTTTTCAAGAATGCAACCTGCGGATTCAGGCCATGCGTCCCCTAACCAATGTGATTAATTCGAAATTTTTTTGCGGAGATGCTCAAGAAAAGTGACGCAAAGTCCGGCTATCAGCGCCCAGAAGGCGGAACCGATGCCGAAAAACGCCATGCCGGAGGCTGTCACCGCAAAGGTTATGGTCGCGGCAAGTCGCTCCTGTTCATCCTTGAGCGCCAGTGACATGGCGTTGATGAACGGGCCGGTCAGGGCAAGCCCGGCAACAAGGGCGATGAGCGTCACCGGCAGCACCGCAAAGATTGCGACCAGTGACGCTCCGAAGAGGGCAAACACGACATAGATCGCGGCATAGACCGGTCCGGTCAGCCAGCGTTTGGCGTGATCCGGATGTGCGTCCGGGTTGGTGCAAAGTGCTGCCGAGATCGCGGCAAGATTGGTGGTGGATGCCCCGAAAGGAGCAGTCAACAGTGAAAACAGGCCGGTTACCCGTAGGCAGGCACTGGTAGGCGGCTCATAGCCGGAAGCGCGCAGCACGGCGAAGCCCGGCAGGTTTTGCGACGCCATGGTCACCAGATAGAGCGGGACCGCAATACCGATCATCGCGCCCATGTGAAACTGCGGCCAGATGAGGGTGAGCGTGGAGATTTCAGGCGCGGGCAGCGCGGGCGACCGCCCCGTGACCAGAGCAAAGACCATGCCGATGACCAGAACAGCAATGACGGCGAGCGACGGATTGAAAAGGCGTATGATGAAGAACAGCGCCACCAGCGGCAGGACGAAAACCGGATCGCCGGGCACGGTCTTGGCGGCGGCAATGACGAAACTGAGGAGCACACCCGCCAGCATGCCCGATGCGACGGAAGCCGGGATGCGTGAAACGAGCACCGACAACTGGCGGATCAGCCCGGTGGCGACCAGTGCCAATGCAGTCACGATGAAAGCGCCGACCGCTTCCGGCATGGTGAAGCCGGCGCTGGCTCCGATCAGCGCCAGCCCCGGCGTGGACCAGGCGGCGATGATCGGCATCTTGTAGCGGATACTGAGCCATGCGGAGGAAGCGGCAATCGCGAGACAGATCGCCGTGACCCAGCTTGCGGTTTCAGCCTGCGTGGCGCCCAGCACTTGCGCTGCCGCAATGATGAGCGCCAACGTGCCGCCGAAGCCGACAATGGCCGCAACTGCGGAGGAAGCGAAAACCGAAAACCGCATGACTGTGCTCCGCTATGATTGTTCGCCGATGCGTTCCGCCAGACCGGACACGGTGCGGATCAGAAGATCGAGATCCTGCGGTCGCGACAGGCGATGGTCGCCGTCACGCACCAGTGTCAGGGTCACGTCGTCGACCGGCAGATGCTCCACCAGTGTCAGCGCATGCCTGTAGGGAACATCCGGGTCCTGCATCCCTTGCAGGATGTGCACGGGACAGCCCGTCTCGATGATGCCTTTGAGAACCAGATTTTTTCGTCCGTCCTCGATCAAGGCGCGAGTGTAGATGTAGGGATTGGGCGAATATTCGGAGGGTTCTTCAAAATAGCCTTTTTCCTGAAGGTCGCTTTTCTGCGCTTCGGAAAGTGTCGGCTCCACAAGCACGGCGGTGAAATCGGGAGCAGGCGCGATCAGCACGATCCCGGCAGGCGGGTTGCCTTCCTTCATGAGTTCCTGCGCCATGCGTAGCGCAATCCAGCCGCCCATGGAGGACCCGACCAGAATCTGCGGACCTTTGGCAAATTTGCGATAAACGGTAAGGCTTTCGTTCAGCCAGCGCGAGATGGTGCCCTGATTGAAATCGCCGCCGGAGGAGCCGTGGCCGGAATAATCGTGACGCAAGGCGCTGTGTCCGGTCTCAGCCGCCCATTCGTCGAGGACAACGGCTTTGGTGCCCAGCATGTCCGAACGATATCCGCCGAGCCAGACGACGCCTGGTGCCTTGTCGCCCGCCCTGTACCGCACGGCGATTTTTGCTCCATCCACGTCGATGAATTCCGGCCCCGCAACGCTCATGTCAGATCTCCTCATTTTCCGGGAACGTTTTGGCATGTTCGGAAAAGAGAGAAAACCCGCCATGTGAGGCGAGGCCCTTGAAATGACGGCAAATGTGACCGATATGCCGCTTGTTCGCCGCGAAATGATAATAAAAAGTACGTTTATCACGCGGGGGTGATTTTTCCTGTCAAAGATGCTATTGACTTCGCCGCCTGCTTGACGACATTTCCGCGATCAACTGCGGTTTGATCGGGGACATGCCGTTTGGCAGCAAGCATCCGACCGCATGAGACGTAACAATTCAGGAGATAACGACCATTCGCCGACCCTTCAGAGCGACGCCGGTTCAGAAAGACGGACCGCGCTCCAACCGTGATATCCGGGTTCCCCGGGTTCAGCTTATCGATGCCGAAGGCCAGAACCATGGCGACGTTTCCATTCAGGAAGCGCTGGCCATGGCGGAAGAAGCAGGTCTCGATCTCGTTGAGATCGTGCCGAATGCAGAGCCTCCGGTTTGCAAGATCGTCGACCTCGGCAAGCTGAAATATCAGAATCAGAAAAAGGCCGCCGAAGCGCGCAAGAAGCAGAAAACGGTTGAAATCAAGGAAATCAAGATGCGACCGAACATCGACACCCATGATTATGAGGTGAAGATGAAGGCTGCTCTGCGTTTCTTTGAGGAAGGCGACAAGGTCAAGGTTACCTTGCGTTTCCGCGGACGCGAAATGGCGCATCAGGAACTTGGCATGAAGCTTTTGCAGCGCGTCAAGGAAGACACTGTTGAAATCGCCAAGGTCGAGTCCGAGCCGAAGCTTGAAGGCCGTCAGATGATGATGGTTCTCGCTCCGCGCTGAACTTTGCGAAATGCCTTGGAAAAGCCGCCTTCGGGCGGCTTTTCATTTGCCCGGACAAACCTAGGATCATGGAAACACAATGAAGACTTTGGGCGAACTGGGGAAATATCAGCAGCGGCGGCGCCTCGCGATCGGTGCCGTAGTGGTGCTTCTGGTCGTGGCGCTGCTGTTCGTAGGCTCGCAGTCGACCGGGCATTTTCACGAATATATCGAGGCTTTCGGCCTCAGCCTGATCGTTGCCGCCATTATTGGCCGCATGTGGTGCACCCTCTATATCGGCGGGCGCAAGAGCGCGGAAATCGTGCAGAGCGGTCCATATTCGGTCACGCGCAATCCGCTTTATGTCTTCAGCAGCATAGGTGCGATGGGTATCGGCGCGCAGACAGGCAGCCTCATCATCGCGATCACTTTCGGCGTGCTTTGCTATCTCGCTTTCTCGGTCGTCATCCGCACGGAAGAGAAGTTCCTGAAGCAGAATTTCGGCAAGCCGTATGAAGCCTATTGCGCCAGCGTCCCGCGCTTCTTCCCGAAGCCTTCGCTGTTTCGTGACGACAAGGAACTGATCGTCCGTCCTGACCGGCTGTACCGGACCTTCACGGATGGCCTGGTGTTTTTCGTCGCCTATCCGTTTTTCGAGTTCGTGGAATATTTGCAGGACACACAAGTTCTGCCGGTGCTCCTCCATCTTTATTGACGTTTAGATCGCGATTCAGCCCAATTCGGGCATTGCGTTTTGCGGTCTTTGAGCCTATAAGGCCGCGTTCGAACCGCCCGGCAGGGCATGCCGTGGCGGTTTCGTATGCTTTTCGGGCTTGGTCAGTCCGGAAGTGAAAACAGGGTTCCGGTCGGTTGCAGATACCGACGCCGCTTGAAGCAAGATGCGTGGAGTGCCGCAGGCACGACGGGGACTAAACAAAGGAGTAGCAAAATGCCCAAGATGAAGACCAAATCGGCCGCCAAGAAGCGGTTCAAGATCACCGGCACCGGCAAAATCAAGGCCGCAGCTGCTGGTAAGCGTCATGGCATGATCAAGCGTTCGAACAAGTTCATTCGCGATGCACGCGGCACCATGGTTCTCGCCGATGCCGATGCAAAGATCGTGAAGCAGTTCCTGCCGAACGGCCTCTAAGATTAGTCTGAGAAGGAGATCATAACATGGCACGCGTAAAACGCGGCGTTACCGCCCACGCAAAGCACAAGAAGGTTCTGGATCAGGCTGCTGGTTTCCGTGGCCGTCGCAAGAACACCATCCGCACCGCCAAGGCTGCGGTTGACCGTTCGAAGCAGTATGCTTACCGCGACCGCAAGAACCGCAAGCGCTCGTTCCGCGCTCTCTGGATCCAGCGCATCAACGCTGCTGTCCGCGAGCAGGGCCTGACCTATGGCCGTTTCATTGACGGTCTGGCCAAGGCTGGCATCGAAATCGACCGCAAGGTTCTGTCCGACATCGCAATCCACGAACCGGATGCATTCGGTGCGCTGGTTGCTTCGGCAAAGAAGGCTCTCGAGTACCTCAAGAACACCGAGACGCCGAACGCTTTTGAAGGCGCTGTCCGCTAAGCCAGCCGCCTTTCCCAAGCAGTATCGATAATTTTGGGGACCCGCGCTGGCTCGGCTGGCGCGGGTTTTCCTTTTTGGGGAGTGCAAACCGGGCATGAAGGATGAACCGGGCAAGCTGAGACTGGATCTGGATGCGGACGATCTCCGCAGCCTGCTGGTTCTGCTCGTCCAAAGCCAGGGCAAGCGCATTTCCAGCGCTGCCATTGGCGGTCATCGTGTCTGGATCAAGCGCTATGATGCCGAAAGGCGTCCGCTCCCGAAGCGTCTGCACAGCCTGATTTCGCCGCTTCTTCCCTATCCCTTCCTGCGCAGCCCGAAAAATATCGGAGAAGCAGGCATGGGCGACCGCGAAGAGCGCAAGATGAGCGCCTTTATGCAGGCGGGCTTTCAGGTGCCAAGGATCGTCTACCGCCATGGAGCGGTGTTGGTTCTGAGCGATGTTGCACCGATCATTCAGGATCGGCTCGACCATCTGGGCCATGATGATCCGGAAGGACATGACGCGCTTCTCATCCATTGCGCGCGCGCGTTGGGCGAGGCGCATGCAGTCGGGCTTTGCCACGGGCGTCCGCACCCGCGCGATTTCTTCGAGAAGAACGGCGTAGCGGGTTTTCTCGATTTCGAGGAGGAGCCGGAAACGGTCATGCCGCTTGCCGCCGCACAGGCGCGCGACGTCTGGCTTTTGTTCTTCCAGATCACCGCGCAGGCGCGGCTTGCAGAGACGCCGCAACAGGCATTTGCGGCTTACCGGGCGCTAGCCCCGGCAGCGGTGCTGCCGGAACTGGAGAAAATCGTCGGATTTTTCCGATTTACCATCGCGCCGCTGCGGCTGTTCCGCCGCATTTTTCTCGGCGGCGATGGAAGGCGGCTTTTGCAGGCGATGGAATTTTTTGACGCAAATCTTGATGCGTCTCACCAATCAGGTCAAAGAGAGTAACGAAAAAGCTTCTTTGGCTGCAAAGCGGAATTTTTTGGGGTGCCACAGGCGCAACCGGCAACTGGAAACAAGAGGCGTGAAGCGCCATAGGCGCGACAGGGATTTAAACCAAGAGGCGTGGCGTGCCGCAGGCGCGACAGGGATATGAACCAAGAGGCGTGGAGCGCCGCAGGCGCGACAGGGATTTAAACAATGAGTGATCTAGAACAACTCGAACGGCAGATTCTTGAAGACATTGCGGCGGCGGCTGACGAGCCGGCGATTGAAGCCGTCCGTGTCGCGGCCCTTGGCAAGAAGGGTTCTGTTTCGGAAAAGCTGAAGACGCTGGGCAGCATGACGCCTGAAGAACGTCAGGCGCAGGGACCGGCCATAAACGGTTTGAAAAACCGTGTTACCGAAGCGTTGACCGAGCGCAAGACGGAGCTGCGTCGTCAGGCGATTGCAGAGCGACTTGAGCGCGAGAAGGTAGATGTAACGCTTCCTGTCCGCGAAAGTGCTGCATCGCGCGGCCGCATTCATCCGATTTCGCAGGTGATCGACGAGATCACGGCAATCTTCGCCGATATGGGGTTCTCGATTGCCGAAGGTCCGGATATCGAAACCGACTATTACAATTTCACGGCGCTGAATTTTCCTGAAGGCCATCCGGCGCGCGAGATGCACGACACGTTCTTCTTCAATGCGGACGAGAAGGGCGAGCGCAAGCTTCTGCGGACCCATACCTCGCCGGTGCAGGTGCACACCATGGAGAAGTTCGCCGCCATCCGCGACAAGGAGGGCCGCGACGAGCCGATCCGCATTGTCATTCCGGGGAAGACGTACCGCATGGATTCCGATGCCACCCATTCGCCGATGTTCCATCAGGTCGAGGGTCTGGTTGTCGACAAGTCGGCCACTGTCGCCAACATGAAATGGGTGCTGGAAGAGTTCTGCAAGGCATTCTTCGAAGTACCTTCGGTCAAGATGCGCATGCGCCCAAGCTTCTTCCCCTTCACCGAGCCATCGGTTGAAGTGGATATCCAGTGCGACCGTTCCGGCCCGCATGTGAAGTTCGGCGAAGGCAATGACTGGCTCGAAATTCTGGGCTGCGGCATGGTGCACCCCAATGTGCTGCGCGCTTCCGGCTACGACCCGGACGTCTATCAGGGCTTTGCCTGGGGCATGGGCATCGACCGCATTGCCATGCTGAAATATGGCATGCCTGATCTGCGCGCCTTCTTTGACGCCGATGTGCGCTGGATCGAGCATTACGGTTTCCGTCCGCTCGACATTCCGACGCTGTTCGGCGGTCTGAGCGCATGACGCAACTGCCCGAACCTTATCGCGATGCCGTGACCTTCGCCTTTGGCGATTCGCCGGAACTCGCCGATGAGCTGCTTGCGCTGGTGCTCGCGGGCCGAAAGACCGCGACCTGTGCCGCGCTTGCCTCTTTCGGGGAAGACGGTGAGCCAATGCCGGTCATCGGTCGCCGCGATGTGGTTCTGGACGGTCAGGGCCGGCCTGCTGCGGTGCTGGAAACCGTCGAATTGACGGTGCGCCGCTTTGATGAAGTTGATGCCGCATTTGCGGAAGATGAGGGGGAAGGTCCACTGGATGACTGGCGAAAAGGACACGAAGCCTATTTTCGCCGCAACGGCGGCTTTTCTCCGGACATGAAATTGCTTTGCGAGCGCTTTCGCGTAGTCGAAGTGCTCAAACGCTGAAATTTAGGAAAGAACACGATCATGAAATTCACGCTTTCCTGGCTCAAGGATCACCTTGAAACCGATGCGGCACTGGATGAAATCGTCGAAAAACTGACCGATATCGGTCTGGAAGTGGATGGGGTCGATGACCGCGCCGCTTTCAAGGCCTTCAAGATCGCCAAGGTGCTGACCGCCGTTCAGCACCCGGATGCCGACAAGCTGCGCGTGCTCTCCGTCGATACGGGTGACGGCAAGCCGGTTCAGGTCGTCTGCGGTGCGCCCAATGCACGCGCCGGTCTGGTCGGCGTTCTGGGCCGTCCGGGCGACTATGTTCCGGGCCTCGACGTCACATTGTCGGTCGGCAAGATTCGTGGTGTCGAAAGTTTCGGCATGATGTGCTCCGAGCGCGAGCTGGAATTGTCCGACGAGCATAACGGAATCATCGACCTGCCGGAAAATGCGCCGGTGGGCACCAGTTTTGCCGCCTATATGGGCCTTGACGATCCGATCATCGAAATTGGTCTGACGCCGAACCGCGCTGATTGTGCAGGCATTCGCGGCATTGCGCGCGATCTCGCCGCCGCCGGCCTCGGCAAGCTGAAAGATACATTGCCGGAAGCGGTCAAGGGTGAAGGCGAAACGCCTGTGAAGGTTATTCTGGATCAGGATGCCGAAAACCCGTTCTGCACCGGCTTCGCGCTGCGCATGGTCAAGGGCGTGAAGAACGGCCCAAGCCCGAAATGGATGCAGCAGCGCCTGAAGGCTATCGGCCTGCGTCCGATCAACGCGCTGGTGGACATCACCAATTACGTGACTTTCGATCAGGGCCGTCCGCTGCACGTCTTCGATGCGACCAAGGTCAAGGGCAATCTGACGGTACGCGAGGCACGGGACGGAGAAACCATTCTCGGTCTCGATCAGCGCGAATACAAGTTCAAGCCGGGCATGTATGTTATCGCCGATGAAAACGGCCCTGAATCCATTGCCGGCATCATGGGCGGGGAACATTCGGGCTGCGACGAGAACACGGTCGATGTGCTGATTGAATCAGCACTTTGGGACCCACGCATGATCGCGCGCACGGGGCGTGAACTCGGCATCGTCACCGATGCGCGCTATCGCTTCGAACGCGGCGTCGATCCGGAAATGATGGTGCCGGGTGCGGAAATCGCGACCAGGCTGGTGCTGGAATTCTGCGGCGGAAAGCCCACGGTTCTCGATGTGGTTGGCTATAGCAAGCCCACGCCGCGCGTGATCGATTTCCCCGTTTCGGAAGTCAAGCGCCTGACCGGCATCGACGTGCCTTACGAAATCTCGCTCGATATCCTGAAGCGTCTCGGCTTCGGCGTTGAAGGTGACGGCAAGGTCATCAAGGCAACCGTTCCATCATGGCGCGGTGATGTGGAAGGCAAGGCCGATCTCGTTGAAGAAGTCATGCGCATTCATGGCATCAATCAGATTGCGCCGCAGCCCTTGCCGAGCCACGGCGCGGTCAATGGCCGTATTCTGACGACGCTGCAAATCCGCACCCGCCATGCCCGCCGCATGCTGGCATCGCGCGGCATGATGGAAGCCGTGACCTATTCCTTCATTTCTGAAGCGCAGGCCAAGGCGTTCGGCGGCGGCGCTTCGCAACTGAAGCTTGCCAACCCGATTGCTGCCGATATGTCGGACATGCGTCCGTCGCTTCTGCCGGGCCTGTTGGCCGCGGCACAGCGCAATGCGGATCGCGGCTTTGGCGATACGGCCTTGTTCGAGGTGTCGGGCATTTATGAAGGCGACACACCGGACAAGCAGCGCCGGGTTGCCGGTGGCGTGCGTCGCGGCACGGCAAAGGTTGACGGCTCTGGCCGTTTCTGGGCTGGCAATGCGGCACCCGTCGGCGTGTTCGACGCCAAGGCCGATGCGCTGGCCGCATTGGAAGCTGCCGGTGCGCCGGTGGATCGCATCCAGATCGAAGCCGGTGGCCCTGACTGGTTCCATCCGGGCCGTTCGGGCACGCTGAAGCTTGGACCGAAGGTCGTGCTTGGTTATTTCGGCGAGTTCCATCCGGATACGCTGGAAGCGCTTGATGTTTCGGGCGCACTTTGCGGCTTTGAAGTCTATATCGATGCGATCCCTGAGCCGAAGGCAAAATCCACCCGCACCAAGCCCGCACTCAACCTCTCGCAGTTCCAGAGCCTCAAGCGCGATTTTGCGTTTGTGGTGGATGCAAGTGTCGAGGCCGGAAATGTTGTGAAGGCGGTTTCGTCTGCTGACAAGAAACTGATCGTCGGCGTTCAGGTTTTCGATATCTTCACAGGCGCCGCGCTCGGTGAAGGCAAGAAGTCGATTGCGGTCGAGGTGCTGTTGCAGCCGCAGGACCGCACATTGACGGATGAAGATCTGGAAACGCTGTCGAAACAGGTCGTGGCAAGTGTCGCCAAACAGACCGGCGGTGTTCTTCGCGGATAAAGACTGCCATGTGATGGAGATGAAAGCGCCAGCCTGATAAATTCAGGCTGGCGCTTTTTGTATTTTAAATTTTTGGAATAAGATTGATATGCGCTATTCCGAGCGGTTTTGATTTCGTTTCTATTTTCTCTTGCTGGATTGGATCAATTGACGAGATCAGGCGTCCCGGTTGCACGGGCAGGCATGGCCAGCATTGCCATATCGATGATCTTTTGCACCGCGGCGCGCGAATTGCCGTCGCGGGCTTCAAAGGAAATGCTCTGCTGGATCATGTGATAAAACTCGGTCATCTGCGCAATATCGGCGTCGGCAGGCAATTCGCCTGTCGCGACAGCTCGTTGCAGGCGCTTTGAAAGCCGCTCATGATTGGCGTGACGGATGGCCTGGAGAAATTCCTTCACAGGCACATTTTCCGGTTTGCACTGGATCGAACTGACGCTGATCATGCAGCCGCCCGCCGGACAGGCAAAGGCGCTGTCGGCGGTTTTCTCCAGCCATTGGCGCAAGCCGTCATGAATGGTGGGCGCATTTTCAAGCGCGTCGAAAGGGACGGCGCCGATGGTGCGGCGATAATAGTCGACAGCCTCACGAAATGCCTGCTCCTTATTGCCGAAAGCGGCATAAAAGCTCGGCGGCGTGATGCCGATGGCGGTCGTGAAATCGTTGATCTGGGCGCATTCATAGCCCTTGGCCCAGAAAACCTTCATCACCTTGTCCAGCGCCGCATCGCGGTCGAAGCTGCGCGGACGTCCGCGTGGAACCATTTTTCTCCCTTTCTATAATCATCCCTATATAATTCTCTTGACCCTTTCGGGCAAGTCGATATTAATTATGTAATCTATACTATATAAATAGGATTCGTCCCATGAACGATACGTGCGATTCCGCCCTGGCGGCGGAAGGGGTCTCTGCGTCCGCGCAAAAGGCGCGGGCAATCCCGCTGGTCGTGTACTGTCTCAGTCTTGGCGTTTTTGCGCTCACGACTTCCGAGCTTATGATTTCGGGAATGCTGCCCTCCCTTCAGGTGGCGTTCGACCGTTCCATTGCCGATATCGGTAATCTCATATCGCTTTACGCTCTCGGCATGATGGTCGGCGGGCCGCTGGTGACGATATTGTTTCTGGCGCTGAAGATCGAGAACAAGCGCGGGCTTCTCCTTTTGCTGGTCTTTTATGCGGCAGCGCAAAGCGTTGCGGCGTCCACCAGTAGCTTCCAGGTTTTGCTCGTCGCGCGCGTTCTGACCGGCATGGCGGCGGCGACAAGCTTCGGGCTGATGCTCGCCATTACGGCGCAGCTTGTCGGACCGGAATTGCGCGGGCGCGCCTCGTCGCTCGTTTTTGCGGGCCTCATGCTTTGCACCGTCTTCGGCGTGCCCATCGCAACGGCAATCACCAATGCGTTCGGCTGGAGGGCGAGCTTCTGGGCAATTGTGGTTCTGATCCTGGTCTGCGCGCTTGTCATAGCAATCAAGATCGAATCCTCGCCCGATGCGCCGCAGGCCGATCTGCGCTCCGAACTGAAGGAAATGCGCAAGCCGAAACTCTGGGCTGCCTATGCCACCAGTGCGCTCGTCATCGGCTCGTCCTTCGCCGTCTACAGCTATCTGTCGCCGATCACGGTGCAGCTTGCCGGTTTCTCGGCCATGCAGGTGCCATTGCTGCTCGCGGTCTATGGCGGCGCCAATATCGTCGGCAACTATGTCACCGGGCGCTTTGCGGATCGCCACACGATCCCCACCATCGCCGTCGGACTGGTGTTGATGCTGACGGCCATGCTGATTTTCGCGCTTTTCGCAGAATTGAAGCCTGCTGCAATTCTCGCCATCGTGATGATCGGCCTGACAGGCATTGCCCTCAACCCCGCCTTCATTGCGCGGGTGATGCGGATCGCACATCCGGGCGCGCTGGTGAACGCGATGCATGCGTCGGTCATCAATATCGGTCTCGGGCTCGGACCATGGATCGGCGGACAGGCGATGGAAGCCGGCTATGGCCTGCATGCGCCGCTATGGGTGGGCTTCGCCATGACGCTGGGCGGGCTTCTGACCCTCGCGCCACCAGCCTTGCGCCGGATGTAAAAAGAAGGGAGCCGGTCGGGCTCCCTTTTCGTTTGGGGCATCTGATCAGAGACCGGTCAGCGCAAGCTGCTGTTCGTTGTAACGCTTGCCTGCAATCAGGTTTGGCGTGGACACTTCGTCCAGGCGTTGCAGGTCCTCCGGCGTCAGCACAACGTCGACGGCTTTCACATTGTCTTCCAGATGACGGATTTTGCGTACGCCGGGGATAGGCACGATGAAATCACCCCGGCTCAATACCCAAGCCAGCGCCAGTTGTGCGGGCGTGACCTGCTTTTCCTGCGCGATCTCGACGATGCGGTCCACCTGCCGGTTGTTGGCTTCCAGATTACCCGGTTGGAAACGCGGCAGCGTCTTGCGGAAATCGTCTTCTGCAAGGTCTGACTGCGAGCGTACCGTGCCGGTCAGCATGCCGCGCCCGAGTGGGCTATAGGGTACGAAACCAATACCGAGTTCGCGACAGACCGGCAGAACACCCTCTTCCGGATCGCGAGCCCATAGCGAATATTCGCTTTGCAGCGCGGCGATGGGGTGGACCGCATGTGCGCGGCGCAGCGTGGAGGCGCCCGCTTCGGAAAGGCCGATCGCGCGAATTTTCCCCTCGTCGATAAGGTCCTTCAAGGTGCCGACCACATCTTCGATCGGCACGGATGGGTCGACGCGGTGCTGGTAGAACAGGTCGATCACATCGATACCGAGTCGCTTGAGGGAAGCCTCGGCTACGTCGCGAATATGTTCGGGACGGCTATCGACACCCTTCATCTGCCCGTCTTCGATCTTGAAGCCGAACTTCGTTGCAATCGTCACTCGCTCTCTAAAGGGCTTCAGCGCCTTGCCGAGGAGCTTCTCGTTCTCGAACGGGCCATAGACCTCCGCCGTATCGAAAAAAGTCACGTCGAGATCGATGGCGCGATGCAGCGTGCGGATCGCGTCCTGCTCATCCTGTCCGCCATAGGCATAGGTCATTCCCATGCAGCCGAAACCAAGGGCGGAGACGCTCAATTGCGGGCCGAGTTTACGCTGTTGCATTGTAGTTCCTTTCGAATGACTGATTGAAAGTACTGAAAATTGTGCGGGAAAATCGGGAGACGGGCCGGCTGGCAGCACTTTCGGGGTGGCTGCAGTCCAGAGGGATCTTGCGGTGAACCATAAAACAGGGAGGTCAGTTCGATAATACCGATTTATTTTCACGGCTTGTTCTGTAATTTATAACAATGAATCGAAGCCAACTGTCACAGCTTGCTGTTCTTGCCGCTGTTGCCGCGCATGGAAGTTTTCGGGGTGCGGCGCGGGAATTGGCGATTGCCCCCTCAGCCGTCAGCCACGCGGTGGCTACGCTGGAGGACAGTCTGGGCGTGCGCCTTCTGGCGCGCACGACGCGCAGCGTCGCGCCAACGGAGGCGGGCCGTCGGCTTCTGGAGCGACTTGCGCCCGCGCTGGCGGAGATCGATCAGGCGCTGGGCGCGGCGCTGGAGACGAAGGACCGCCCGGCGGGAATCCTGCGCATTTCCGCCCCGCTCGTTGCCACGCAGCTGATGCTTGCGCCTCGCCTTGGTGAATTCGCCCGGCTCTATCCCGACATCACGCTGGACCTGCGCATCGACAACGCCTTCACCGATATCGTCGCTGCTGGTTTCGATGCGGGTGTGCGGCTAGGCGAAAATCTGGAAGCCGACATGATCGCGGTACGGCTCGGTGGCCCACAGCGCGGCGCCGTGGTGGGATCGCCCGCCTATTTCGAAGCCCGTTCGGCCCCTTCGCATCCGCGCGATCTGGCGCGGCACCGCTGTTTGCGTCAGCGCTTCCCGGGAGGGCGGCTCTATCGCTGGGAGTTCGAGAAGAACGGCCAGATCGTGGAAATCGGCGTCGAAGGACCACTGATCGCCAACGACAACGGCATCCTGCTCGAGGCGGCGCTCGCCGGCGCGGGGCTGGTCTGGCTGTTCGAGGATTATACGCGGGATTTTCTGGCCGAGGGTCGGCTGGTCCGGGTTCTGGAAGACTGGTGCGCGCCCTTCGAGGGGTTCCACCTTTATTATCCAAGCCGCCGCCAGATGCGCCCGGCATTGCGCGCATTCATCGACTTTTATCGCCATGGGACAGGAAGCGATAAATGAACACGCTGCCGGAGCATTTGCGCCATGCTGGTCTCTCGCCCTCTCGGCAGCGGAATGTCTTTTCGCAGATGGTGCTGGAAAGTCCGATGCTGGCCGATGCGCTGCATCGGTTGCATGACCTGGGAGGAAAGGTTTCCGATTTCTGGGTCGTTTCCGGCGCGCTTTACAACACCATCTGGAACCGGCTGACTGGGCGACCGGACCTGCTTGGAATCAAGGACCTCGACATTATTTATTTCGACGGCCACGATCTTTCCTGGGAAGCGGAGGATGCGGTTATCGCGCGCGGTGCCGAGATATTTCGCGGTTTTCCGCTTCCGGTGGAGATCCGCAATCAGGCCCGGGTGCATCTGTGGTTCGAAAAGCGCTTCGGGCAGCCTTATGCACCACTTTGTTGCGCCACCGAATCGATAGAACGCTATTCGACGATCGCCCATTGCGTCGGCGCGCGGCTGGCAAACGAGAGTGAGGCGGCAGAGGGCGAGCTGCTCATCCACGCCCCTTTCGGCCTCGACGATATTTTTTCATTTCGCCTTCGGCCCAATCGTGCCATCGATAACCGCCAAACATATGAGATCAAGGCCGACCGCGCGCTCAAACTCTGGCCGGAACTGACTGTTCAAGGCTGGGACGTGCCGGATTGAACTCTTTATAGATGAGGGAATTGCATGTTTCGTTGGGGTATTCTTTCAACCGCCAAGATCGGTGTCACGCAGGTGATTCCCGCACTTTGCGCTTCCGAGAATGGCGTCGTTCATGCCGTCGCGAGCCGGGATCAGTCACGTGCGCGCGCTGTCGCCGATCGTTTTGGTGCACCGCTGGCATTCGGTTCCTATGAGGAGCTTCTGGCGAGCGACGCCATTGATGGCGTCTATATTCCGCTGCCGACCTCGCAGCACATCGAATGGAGCCTCAAGGCGGCGGAAGCTGGCAAACATGTGCTGTGTGAAAAACCGATTGCGCTCAAGGCCGATGATATCGACCAGCTTGTCGCCGCGCGTGACAAGCATAAGGTTACGATAGCTGAAGCCTTTATGGTCTATTATCACCCGCAGTGGATCAAGTTGCAGGAACTTCTGGCCGAAGGCGCTATCGGCCGGTTGCGCCACGTGCAGGGTGTCTTCTCCTATTTCAATGTCGATCCGGGAAATATGCGCAACCAGCCGGAACTGGGCGGCGGCGCTTTGCCGGATATTGGCGTCTATCCGACCGTGGTAACCCGCATGGTAACCGGTCAAGAGCCTCTCTCGGTCCAGGCATCGGTGGAATATGATCCGGCTTTCGGTACCGACCGTTATGCCAATGTTTCAGCGCGTTTTGACGGCTTTGACCTGACCTTCTATGTCGCGACGCAACTTGCCGGACGCCAGACGATGGTTTTCCATGGCGACAAAGGCTTCATCGAGATTTATGCGCCGTTCAATACCGGCAAATATGGCCATGGCAGCATCGCGCTTTTCGATGCCGGACACACACGAGCGAGCGAATGGTCGTTCGGTGACGCCAATCATTACCAGCTTCAGGCCGAAAGCTTTGTGCGCGCCGCACGCGGCGACAGGGATGCCAGACTGTTCTCGCTTGAAAGTTCGAAGGCGAACCAGAAATTCATCGATGCAATCTATCGTGCGGGCAAAACCAGCATGAGCGAGACAGTCCGTTGATCCTGTAAGGAATATCGGGCAAGGAATCTGTCTTTGTCCGGCTCTTGTGACTTGCAGTGAAAAACCGCGTTTCTTATATACGCCTCGCACAGGGCATTGATGTGCGTCTGGAAACCGGTTCGGTGTTCGGGCGCTCGTCGTGAAAAGAGCATTGTGAAACCGATAGGAACCGCCCACGGAACGCTCGGTAGAGGTCTTGGCGGTTTGCTGAATGGAGAGAAATATGGCTAAAGTTATTGGTATCGATCTGGGAACGACCAACTCCTGCGTATCCGTCATGGACGGCAAAACCGCGAAGGTCATCGAAAATGCCGAAGGTGCGCGTACAACCCCTTCGATCGTTGCATTCACCGACAGTGACGAACGTCTCATCGGCCAGCCTGCAAAGCGTCAGGCCGTCACCAATCCGGAAGGTACCATTTTTGCGGTCAAGCGCCTTGTCGGCCGCCGTTTTGACGACCCGATGGTTACCAAGGACAAGGACCTTGTCCCTTACCATATCGTCAAGGGCGACAATGGCGATGCCTGGGTTGAAGTCCACGGCAAGAAATATTCCCCGTCGCAGGTCTCTGCGATGACCCTTCAGAAGATGAAGGAAACTGCTGAATCCTATCTCGGAGAAACGGTTACGCAGGCGGTTATCACCGTTCCGGCCTACTTCAACGACGCTCAGCGCCAGGCAACCAAGGATGCCGGCAAGATCGCTGGTCTTGAAGTGCTGCGTATCATCAACGAGCCGACTGCTGCCGCGCTCGCCTACGGTCTGGACAAGAACGATGGCAAGACCATCGCTGTTTACGACCTTGGCGGCGGTACCTTCGACGTGTCGATTCTCGAAATCGGCGACGGCGTCTTTGAAGTGAAGTCGACCAATGGCGACACCTTCCTCGGCGGTGAAGACTTTGACATGCGTCTGGTCGAGTATCTGGTTTCCGAGTTCAAGAAGGAAAGCGGCATCGACCTCAAGAACGACAAGCTTGCCCTGCAGCGCCTCAAGGAAGCTGCCGAAAAGGCCAAGATCGAACTGTCGTCCTCGCAGCAGACCGAAGTCAACCTGCCGTTCATCACGGCGGACGCCACCGGTCCGAAGCACCTTGCCATCAAGCTGTCGCGCGCCAAGTTCGAAAGCCTGGTCGACGATCTCGTCCAGCGCACCGTCGAGCCTTGCAAGGCAGCACTGAAGGATGCCGGTCTCAAGGCTGGCGAAATCGACGAAGTGATTCTGGTCGGCGGCATGACCCGCATGCCGAAGATTCAGGAAGTCGTGAAGGCCTTCTTCGGCAAGGAACCACACAAGGGAGTCAATCCTGACGAAGTCGTCGCCATGGGCGCGGCCATTCAGGCTGGCGTTCTGCAGGGCGACGTCAAGGATGTTCTGCTGCTCGACGTGACCCCGCTTTCGCTGGGCATCGAAACGCTGGGCGGCGTCTTCACCCGTCTGATCGAGCGCAACACCACGATCCCGACCAAGAAGTCGCAGACCTTCTCCACCGCCGAGGACAACCAGTCGGCCGTGACGATCCGCGTCTTCCAGGGCGAGCGTGAAATGGCCGCCGACAACAAGATGCTTGGCCAGTTCGACCTCGTTGGCATTCCGCCAGCACCGCGTGGCGTGCCGCAGATCGAAGTGACCTTCGACATCGACGCCAACGGCATCGTCAACGTGACGGCCAAGGACAAGGGCACGGGCAAGGAACACCAGATCCGCATTCAGGCGTCCGGTGGTCTTTCCGATGCCGACATCGAAAAGATGGTCAAGGACGCCGAGGCCAATGCCGAAGCCGACAAGAAGCGTCGCGATGCCGTCGAAGCGAAGAACCAGGCTGAAAGCCTTGTTCATTCGACCGAAAAGTCGCTGGCCGAATATGGCGACAAGGTCTCGGCTGACGACAAGAAGGCCATTGAGGATGCGCTCGCAAGCCTCAAGACCGCGCTTGAAGGCGATGATGCAGAAGACATCAAGGCCAAGACGCAGACGCTTGCAGAGGCTTCCATGAAGCTTGGCCAGGCCATGTACGAAGCCGCTCAGGCTGCCGAAACCGGCGCTGCTGGCGCTGGTGAAGAGAAAGCTTCAAACGACGATGTTGTCGACGCCGATTACGAAGAAATCGACGACGACAAGAAGAAGTCGTAAATTCAGGCTCAATACGCTCAAGCCCGGGGTTCTGCCCCGGGCTTTTGCCAATTTTTGAGATGTTCATATTTGCCGGTTTTGTATAAGCCTGCATGTTGGCCGGTGTCGGTGGAAAATACCGAGAAAATCAGCCTCTGTTTGAAAAATCGCTCTGGCCTGCATACATCTTGAAGATCATGAGACGGTTTCGGACAAAGTGGTGTTGATGCTGGAAACCGGAGTGCCGCTCCGACATATCGGATCGGAAGGCGCTTCGATAAATAAACAATTGGAAACGCTGGCCCCTGACAAGTCTTGAACGCTTTTGGGGCGTGTCGCACGAATCTGGGGACCGGTTTCGGGATACGATGTCCGTGAAAGCAAAAGGCGCGTTCCTGTCGCCGGGATAACGAACTGATGAAGATCGATTACTACGAAGCTCTGGGTGTTGAAAGAACAGCAGACGACAAGACGCTGAAGACAGCCTTTCGCAAACTCGCCATGGAATATCATCCGGATCGTAATCCGGATAATCCGGAAGCTGAACGCAAGTTCAAGGAAATCGGCGAGGCTTACGAAACGCTGAAGGACCCGCAAAAGCGGGCCGCCTATGACCGGTTTGGCCACGCGGCCTTTGAAAATGGCGGCATGGGTGGCGGCTTCGGCAACGGTTTTGCTGGCGGCGGCGGGTTTGCCGATATCTTCGAAGATATTTTTGGCGAGATGATGGGCGGCGGTCGTCGCCGCTCCAATGGCGGACGCGAACGCGGCGCCGATCTTCGCTACAATATGGAAGTGACGCTGGAAGAAGCCTATGCGGGCAAGACCGCGCAGATCCGCGTTCCGACCTCCATCACCTGCGACGAGTGTTCCGGCTCCGGCGCTAAGGCCGGTTCGCAGCCCACCACCTGTACCATGTGCTCCGGCTCGGGCCGTGTCCGCGCCGCGCAGGGCTTTTTCTCGGTGGAGCGCACCTGCCCGACCTGTAACGGTCGTGGCCAGATCATCAAGGACCCTTGTGGCAAGTGCCACGGGCAGGGCCGCGTGACGCAGGAACGTTCGCTGTCGGTCAATATTCCGGCAGGTATCGAGGACGGCACCCGTATTCGCCTCGCCGGTGAAGGGGAAGCCGGCATGCGCGGCGGCCCGTCGGGTGATCTCTACATTTTCCTTTCGGTCAAGCCGCATGAGTTTTTCCAGCGCGATGGTTCCGACCTTTATTGCAAGGTGCCGATCTCGATGACGACGGCAGCGCTGGGCGGCCAGTTCGAAGTTTCGACGCTCGACGGCACGCAGACGCGTGTGAAGGTTCCGGAAGGCACGCAAAACGGCAAGCAGTTCCGCCTCAAGGGCAAGGGCATGCCGGTTCTGCGCCAGGCAGCTGTCGGCGATCTTTATATACAGATCGACATCGAGACGCCGCAGAACCTGTCCAAACGCCAGCGCGAACTGCTGGAAGAGTTTGAAAAACTCTCCTCTCAGGAGAACAGCCCGAAATCAGCGGGGTTCTTTTCAAGGATGAAGGAATTCTTCGACGGTATCGGAGAGTAGTAAAGGGGGCCGAAAGGCTCCCTTTTTTGTTCTTTTCCTTATTCACGCCTTGCTTAGATAATTCAAAGCGGCATAAACTTGTCCGATAACGACAATGGGAGCAGCGAGAATGGCAGGACAGCTCGGCAGGAAACTGGCCGCAAAGTTCGATGAGGAAATCCGTTTTTTCAAGGGATGGATAGACGGACCGAAAGCGGTCGGCGCTATTTTGCCGACGAGTTCCATTACGGCGCGCCGCATGGCAAGCGTTATCGATACCGGCTCCGGTCTTCCGGTTCTGGAGCTTGGGCCGGGTACCGGCGTTATCACCAAGGCGATCCTGAAACAGGGCGTGAAACCTGCCGACCTTTATTCCATCGAATATTCGCAGGATTTCGTGGACCACCTGAATACGATCTTTCCGGAGGTCAATATCATCCAGGGTGACGCATTCGATCTCGATACGGCGCTGGGTGAAAAGAAGGACCAGAAATTCGATTGCATCATTTCTGCCGTTCCCATGCTCAATTTCCCCATGGAGCGGCGTATCCAGCTCGTGGAAAGCCTGCTTTCGCATATTCCGCGCGGACGCCCGCTGATGCAGATCACCTACGGCCCCTTGCCGCCGGTTCCTGCCGGTCGCGGCAATTATACCGTCCAGCACTATGATTTCGTGGTGCGGAATGTCCCGCCCGCACAGCTCTGGGTTTATCGCAGCCCACTGGTTTAGATTTTTCTTCGGGTTTAGATTTTTCCTCGCGGAGTTTTAGCATGACTGCACGTATTCTCGTCTTCGCGGGGTCGGTTCGCGTTGGCGCTTTTTCCGGGCATATGGCCGATGCAGCCGAAATGGAATTGCGGGCGCAGGGTGCCGAAGTAACGCGCATCACGCTTGCCGACTATCCTCTGCCGATCATGGATCAGAATCTGGAAAACGAGCATGGCGTTCCCGAGAACGCCATGAAACTCGGTCGTCTGTTCGCCGAACATGACGGACTGATGATCTGCTCGCCGGAATATAACGCCTCGATCCCGCCTCTTCTGAAAAACACCATCGACTGGGTCAGCCGTATTTCAAGGGATGGGGACAAGCCGTTTCGGCCCTATGCCGGTCTGACGGTCGGCCTCTGCTCGAGTTCGGATGGCATGTTCGCCGGGATGCGGGGACTTTATCATTTGCGTGCGGTGTTGATGAATGTCGGCGTGCAGATCGTCACCGAGCAATGTTCGGTCGGCCATGCATCGGTGGCATTCAATGAGGATGGCACGCTGAAAGAAGAGCGCAGCGCCAGAATGCTCTCCGCTGTCTGCCGCAGCCTCATCGCGCGGGTGGAAGAAGCAAAAAGCTGATTCCGTCTCTTTCGTATCGGGGCCTGTTGTGCGAAGAGAGTAAAAATCACCACGGAGACTCTCATGACGACGACAGATTTGCGCGATCGACTGATCGTGGGCCTTGACGTGCCGACTATTACCGAGGCGGATAAAGTAGTCGAAGAACTGGGCGATACCGTTTCCTTCTACAAGATCGGCTATCAGCTGGTCTTTGCCGGTGGTCTCGATTTCGCCAAAAGCCTTGTGGCGGCGCGGAAAAAAGTCTTCCTCGACATGAAGCTGCTCGACATCGACAACACCATTGCAAAGGGCGTTGAAAATGTCGCGAAGATGGGCGTTTCCATGCTCACGCTCCATGCCTATCCGAAGGCGATGCGGGCAGCGGTGGAAGCCGCGAGGGGATCGAACCTCTGCCTCCTGGGCGTGACGGTCCTGACATCAATGGACAATGTCGATCTGCGGGAAGCCGGTTATGCTGACGACGCGGAAACCCTGGTGCTGAAACGGGCGCGTCAGGCACGCGAGGCTGGTATGGGCGGCATCGTCGCTTCTGCCGCCGAAGCTGCAGCCATCCGTCAGGCGGTCGGCCCGGATATGGCTATCGTTACGCCGGGCATTCGTCCCGCCGGTTCGGAAAAGGGTGACCAGAAGCGGGTCATGACACCTGCCGATGCATTGAAAGCCGGAGCCAGCCATCTCGTCGTTGCGCGCCCGATTGTCGGTGCGGCTGATCGCAAGGCCGCAGCTCTTGCCATTCTCGAAGAAATGCGCTCGGTTGCGTAAGAGAAACTGGAGGAGAGAATATGACGAAAGCCTATTGGATTGCCCGTGTAGATGTCCGTGATCCCGAGCGATACAAGGATTATGTTTCGACAGCAAAACCGGCTTTTGAGCGTTACGGCGCAAATTTCATCGCACGCGGCGGCAAGGCTGAAGCCGTTGAGGGGCCGGGCCGCGCCCGCAATGTGATCATCGAATTCGAGACCATGCAGCACGCGCTTGATTGCTACAATTCGCCGGAATATCAGGCGGCGAAGGCAATCCGCCAGACAGTGGCTGACGGCGAGATCGTCATCGTCGAAGGTATCTGAAATCAAAAGGGCCCAGTCGGGCCCTTTTCTATAGCCGGACCGGTGGATCGTGCCGTCCGGCCAGTGTCATGTCCAAGAGCAGTACCTTTCCGGCATGAGGGTCTGAACGGCGGGTTTCCTCATCAAGACCTTCATGGGCGCTCGTCACGATTACCGCCGTCGCATCCGGCCCCACGAAAGCCGGGCAGGAGGGCTGCTTCACCGGCAGCGCAACGGAGCGGATCAGGCGGCCTTGCGGTGAATAGGCATTGAGTGAACTGCCGCCCCAGCAAGCATTCCACAGCGTGCCTTCCGCGTCGACGACGGAGCCATCGACGCCGCCTTCCTCGGCCCGGTGGTGGAAGACGCTTTTGTCCGATACCGGCAATCCGGTTTCGGGGTCGGCATCGACCCGCCAGATGATATTGCGGTGCGTATCGGCGAAATAGGCAACCCTGCCATCGGAGGAAAAGCAGATCGAATTGGGGATCGTGATGCCGGAAAACAGCTTTTTCACCTGGCCTTCGCGATACCACCAGATGGAGCCCGCATCGGGCTCGGCTTTCTTGCCCATCGTACCGATCCAGAACGATCCTGAAGGATGCACGCGCGCGTCGTTGGAACGAGTGATTTCGTTGTCTGCCTCAAGCGGATGATGAAGAGTCAAGCGCCCGTTGGCGCGCTCACGGACGAACAGACCGTGTTCGCTGACGATCAATTGCCGGTCGCGATCGATCACGGCGAGGGCGCTTGCTTTCATGCCGAGCGCATGGACGTGGGTTTCGCCGCTGTCCCAGTTCTTCTCGATCAGTTTCTGGCCGAGAATGTCGAACCACCAGACATTACCGCTCAGCGGATCGTAGCCGGGGCCTTCGCCCAGTTCCGCTACGTGGTCGGCAAAAAGGGTAGTTTTAACAGCGGTCACATTTTCCTCCCGAGACGCCCGCAGCAATTGCATCAAGCATAGACAATGGATCAAAACTGATCCAGTTCAACTTCACACACTGGCAAAAGCACAAGCGAAGTCCGCGCCGGATTGAGAGAAAGGGCTATGTTGCCTGACCATTCCGTTTTAGATTTCCCGCAACTTCGAATCGCGAGGAAATCATGGCTCTCAAAGTCGCGGTCCAGATGGACCATATCAGCACGGTGAATATCGCGGGCGATACCACATTCGCCCTCTCGCTCGAGGCGCAAAAGCGCGGTCATGAGCTTTATCATTATACGCCGGACCGGCTTTCGATGCGTGATGGCGTCGTTTCCGCTCGCCTCGAAAAGATGGAAGTGCGCGACATCAAGGGCGATCACTACACGCTGGGCGAGCCGGTCCGCCGCGACCTGTCGGAAATGGATGTGGTGCTTCTGCGTCAAGACCCGCCCTTCGACATGAACTACATCACAACCACCCATCTTCTGGAGCGGATTCATCCGAAGACACTGGTGGTCAACGATCCGGCATGGGTGCGCAACAGCCCGGAAAAAATCTTCGTGACCGAGTTTCCTGACCTTATGCCGGAAACGCTGATCACCAAAGACCCGCAGGAAGTCATGGATTTTCGTCGCGAGTTCGGCGACATCATCTTGAAGCCGCTTTACGGCAATGGCGGTGCGGGCGTGTTCCATCTGGCCGATGGCGACCGCAACCTGACCTCGCTTCTGGAAATGTTCGGTCAGCTCTTCAAGGAGCCGTTCATTGCGCAGCGCTATCTGAAGGACGTGCGCGCCGGCGACAAGCGCATCATCCTGATCGACGGCGAACCTGTCGGCGCAATCAATCGCGTACCGTCGGAAACGGACGCCCGTTCCAACATGCATGTCGGCGGGCGCGCCGAACAGAGCAAGCTGACGCCGCGTGAACGCGAGATTTGCGAGCGTATTGGCCCTTCGCTGAAGGAGCGTGGTTTCATTCTGGTCGGCATTGATGTGATCGGCGACTACATGACTGAAATCAATGTCACCTCTCCGACCGGTATCCGGGAAATCCAGCGTTTCGACGGAACCAATATTGCGGCCCTGTTCTGGGATGCGGTCGAGGCCAAGCGCTAATTTGTTCTCTTAACGTTCTTGTGTTTGCCGCTCGTCCGTGCTTAACTCTTCAAGTTGTATTTGAGTATTTACTCACTTAAGAGATGTGGTGCGTGGCGAGCGGGGGCACATGGTCGCGCGGGTTGGAACAGTTGCTTTTCAGGGCATAGAGGCTGTGCCTGTCGACGTGCAGGTCATGGTTGCGCCAGGCAAGATGGGCATGTCCATCGTCGGACTTCCGGACAAGGCCGTGGCGGAAAGTCGTGAGCGTGTGCAGGCCGCATTGCACGCTTCCGGGCTTTCCATGCCGACCAAACGGGTGACGGTCAATCTGGCGCCTGCCGACCTGCCGAAAGAAGGGTCGCATTATGATTTGCCCATTGCCGTCGGGCTGATGGCTGCGATCGGCGCCATTCCAGCGGATGCGATCCAGTCCTATCTCGTTCTGGGCGAATTGTCGCTCGATGGTTCGATAACATCAGTGGCAGGTGTACTGCCTGCCGCAATTGGCGCTAACAGGGAAGAAAAGGGGCTCATCTGCCCTTATGCCTGCGGGCCGGAGGCGGCCTGGGCGGGCGCTGACATTGATATTTTGGCTCCGCGTAGCCTGATCGCCCTTGCCAACCATTTTCGCGGCACGCAGGTCCTGACCCGGCCGGACCCATCCATGCGGATTTCCGGTGAAACGGAACTCGACCTTGCCGATATAAAGGGGCAGGAGACCGCCAAGCGAGCGCTTGAAATCGCGGCTGCGGGCAATCACAATCTGCTGCTTGTCGGGCCGCCGGGATCGGGAAAATCCATGCTTGCCCAGCGATTGCCCTCCATTCTGCCGCGCCTTTCCCCGCGCGAATTGCTGGACGTTTCGATGATCGCCTCGATAGCGGGCGAGCTTTCAGGTGGAAAACTGTCGGATCGCCGTCCATTCCGTGCGCCTCACCATTCAGCCTCCATGGCGGCAATGGTCGGTGGCGGGCTGCGGGCGCGACCGGGCGAAGTATCGCTGGCGCACAATGGCGTGCTGTTTCTGGACGAGTTTCCGGAGTTCTCCCCGCAAGTGCTGGATTCATTGCGCCAGCCGCTTGAAACCGGGGAATGCCTGATTGCTCGCGTCAATCATCGCACCAGCTATCCGGCGCGCTTTCAGCTGATTGCGGCCATGAATCCCTGCCGCTGCGGCATGGCGGGCGAACCCGGGCATGTCTGCGCACGCGGCCCGCGCTGTCAGGCTGACTATCAGGCGCGCATTTCAGGCCCGCTTCTCGACCGTATCGATTTGCGGGTGGATATGCCCGCCGTCTCCGCTTTCGATCTCATCAAGCCGTCCCAATCGGAAACCAGCGAGACGGTCGCGCAACGCGTCGCGCGCGCCCGCATAATACAAACCGAGCGTTATTCAGCGCTCGGTCTGGAACCCTTCATGACCAATGCCTATTGTTCAGCCAAGCTGATAGAAGCGGTTGCTGAACCGGATGCGGCAGGCCTCAAGCTTTTGCGCGACGCCAGCGAACAGATGCGTTTTTCTGCCCGCGCCTATCATCGCATTCTGAAGGTCGCCCGCACGCTGGCCGATCTGGATGGGAGCGACAAGGTCGGCCGCATTCATCTTGCCAGCGCCATTTCCTACCGCATGGGGGCGGAAAGGCTGGCTTCCGCAGCCTGAACCCTTGCTATAGCGTTACGTTCTCGTGCGTCCTCGTCCGGTCCCGCCACTGCACGCGAATCTCGCCATCGTTGAGAAAAAGGTATGTATCGAACAAAGCGAGATCAAGCGGATTGGGAAGCCGGATATCTTCGATTGCCGGACATGGCTTCATTGCCGGATCAAAGGAGCGATCAATTTGTGATATGCAGAGAATGATGTGCCGTCGATTGGAAGCAAATGACCTCAGCGCCGCGATCTGGGTTGTCAGGTCGGGTTTTTCTCGTTTCTGATCGAGAGCTTGCAGATAATCGACCACGACAACAGTTCCAGTTGGAGCATCATCAAGTTTGGCAATTATATAGTCGGCGCAGATGGCATCCGAGCAATCAAGACGAAAGACATGCTGAAAATCGTCTTGATTGACCCCAAGTGCCTGAAAGCGTCCAGCTACCTCTTTCTCAGTATACTCAAGTGAAAAGAATCGGCCGTAATTGCCTGCTCGCATGGCCTCGATCATTATGTCGAGACTCAACAGGGTCTTGCCATGGCCCGGTCTGGCGCCCACCAGCACCATGTCGCCGGATTTGAGATAGCTGTATATCTCCTCAGTAGAAACGGGGGCGGTCGCCTTATTTATAAGCGAGCTCCAGCTTTTGTAACCCTCCTGCGCGGCGATGCGATCAAGCGCTGCATGCAGCGGAATATCGGCATTATTCGCCAAATGTCTGGCGCGTCGCTTCAGGTGATAGATAGGGGACGATAACCGCATCGATAAACCTCCTGTGACGAGCTGTCGTTGCAGTCCCTCCTTGTGCATGTGCCCGAACAGTTGGTTCGTGATTTATTCTTCCTGCATGAAAAAATGCTTTCCCGAATGGAGGGGGGAGGCCTGGAAGAAGCCAGAATCAAAGCATAGCGCAAATGTCAAACCTCCGGAACCGCTATGTAACCTCGATCGCCTTTTTGATGCGATTTTACTGTGGCGCTATAGGTTTCCAGTTCGCTGACATTCTGCCCGCCATTACGGCAATCATGACCAACTACGTCGGTCCCGGGATTTTATCTCAGCCTACAACTTCGCCTATGGGGTCAAGATGCTCAAGGACACACGCCCTACGAATACATCTGTAAATGACGGACTTCAGAGCTAAGGCATGTCTCCCAAAAGTGGAAACTGATTTTGGGAGACATGCATAAAAACAAAAGCTTAAAGCGTGTCGTACGAGTACGTTAAAATGCGACTCGTTTTCGAGAAAATCCCCTGAAATCCGAATCAAGGGCCGGGACTAAACACTTGGTGCAGGCAGAGCAGATCGGCTTAAGATTGACCTCCGCCCTTTGGCGGATGAGGGTTGATCGTCGTGTCGCACAGAACATTCACTGCTTGCGTCGTTGTAGCCGCCCCTGCATCGTTCTTGGCCTTGTAGACCAGATGTCCCTGGGCGCGGGGGTAAAGATAAAGTGCGTGCGACGATGGTAGTGTAAACGTCGTGGGGCCGTCCTTGTCGTCCGGCCCAATAAGTTTGGTTTCTGTATAGGCTGCACCAGGGATGTTCGCACCGCTGCCATCAGCTTCCAAGTTTGCGGAAAAGAAGATTGTTACTTCGTCGCCGACATTTTTATTAATGTAATACGGAGTGCTGATCGCAACTCCGGCCTCGGCATTCGCATATGTGATCCCTTTCCGATCTGTCGTTTTGAATACCGGTAGTGGCAGATCCTTTCCCCCACCGGGAAAATCGCTGGCGCTTTCGACTGTGACCATTGTACTGACCGAAATTGCGGAATTGGTCACCGGGGTTTCGCCGGGATTGATGGCACTGGTTCGTGAGGCAACATAGTGGATGGGCATACGCCCGCTTCCCAGCGTTTGGATCACATTTGCCGGCACGGGCGTGGTAAGATCTTTGCCGTTGCCAACATCGGTGGATGAAACCGTAATGGTTCCGATCTTCGTGGTTGCATAATAGCAGTCGATCTCA
>NZ_JBVPGR010000004.1:0-1439 GCF_055816895.1 Ochrobactrum sp. PL_is501
AGGCCTCCATCGCGACAATGCACGGCGGCTGCTCACTTAAAAGCTGCTGCAATCGAGCCCGTGAAAGCAGCCGGTTGAATAGAACCGCACCGTCGCGATCCGTAGCACAGACCTGGAAACTCCGCTTTGCGAGGTCGATCGTAAGGATTTGCACTTGTGTCATCTGCCTTTCCTCCGTGAGCGCTACCATGCGCGGGGCAGGCATCATACTCCGATGCCAACCGGAGGGGCATCCACCCCATCAGTTCAGCCTGACGGTCGGGAACTTTATTAGTTCATGTAAACTTAACCATAGCGCTTAAAACACCACGTCAACTATTTTCGTTCACATTGCGCAAAATAATTTTCAAGCCACATATGCGCCATGAACATCACCGCTTCACAAATAAGAGCCGCGAGAGACTCGCTTGACTGGTCACAGCAGCAACTGGCGACAACAGCCAATGTCGGGGTGTCTACGATACGTAGTTTCGAAACCGGCAAGCATATGCCGATCACCAACAACCTGCATGCTATTCGAACTGTCTTTGAATCTGCAGGCGTGATCTGCATCGATCAAAATGGAAATGGCCCGGGCGTTCGGCTGCGGGATCGTCAACAATGAGCCGAACGATAATCCACCAAGAGCTTAGCCCTGATGAGCAAACTCGGGTGACATTCTTCCAGAGGGCCGATGCTACTATAGTATTTCTCGCCGAAAAATTCTGGATCGATGACCTACCGGAAGATAATTATTACAATGAGTTTTGGGCTGCCGACAGCGATAGTAGATCAATCTTCGACAACTTGCAGACGGCTATCAGAGAGGCACGCGTCGAGTATCCTTGGCTGACACCGGCACATGGAAGTGACAGCAGTACACCTGATAAGGCTGAAGAATGACTATTGCGCGACAATTACAACCGTTCTAGCGTCGGCCATCGAACGGAGGGCAAAATGTCAGTTGCTGCACTTATATTTGGGCTTATTGCTATCGTAGCAGGCATGATCGTTACCATTAATGGACTTCGGGATCGCAGCGGGTTGTTCACGATAACATTTTTATCCTACGGATTCTTCGCTATCGCATTCGGGATCTTTATGATGTGCTTGGGACGAATGATCGAGCATCTGGGTTCTATTCGGGTCGCCCCTGGAGTGCTCGCCATTTCACCGGACACGTCGGCTGGATTGATTTTGCCCTGACGAACTGCCGAGGGGAAGCCATCTTGAGCGCGGAATGGGGATGAATTTCATTATAGTCTTCAATCCATCCATCGATGAGCCGGGGCGCCGTTTCGGCGTCCGGTAGTGCCGAGATACGGATGTAATCCCGCTTCAGGGTTTTAACGAATGCCTCGGACATTCCGTTCGACTGCGGGCTGGCCACCGGCGTGAAGCAGGGCGTCAGATTGAGTGCTTGAGCAAACAGCCTCGTGTCCCGCGCGGTATAAGCCGAG
>NZ_JBVPGR010000031.1:0-266262 GCF_055816895.1 Ochrobactrum sp. PL_is501
GCTACCCTGACCCAACACCGCTTATCTGGCTGGCCTTTATCGGACTAGCAGCCCTGTTTGCACTTGCTGGCGGGGCACTGTTCTACCTCAGTTACCACCTCATTCGTGCAACTCTTTTCTATGTAGGTGTGCTATGACTTCTGACCTCATTACCCGCCTCTCCAAGCTAGACACGCCTGACAGGGAAGACATGATCCGGGAAGTTGTTTCCCACGGGTTCACCGAAAGTCAGGCACAAATCATCGTTGACAACCAGCTTCTCAAGAGAGGCGGCATCGCCCTCTTGCGCGCAAAGGAGGCATCGAATGCCTGATATCGTCGCAATCTTCCATGAGGCCGTGAAATCAGGATGGCCCGACTTTACCCGACGCAATGCCAGCGACTTTCTGCGGAGCTATTTCGGCAAAGAATATCGAAGCATCAGTTCAGAGCGGGCAAAGCTCGTCGCTCAAGAATATCTCGATGAATACGGCGTCGCAGCCGATTATCCGCAGGAGGCCAGCAAATGACCAACAAAGTTGTGCAGATACGTGAAGCCATGAGCATCGCGCAGGATATGACCAAGGCGGGTATTCTGTTCGTGGCCGTCCCGGTTCTCAGTGATGCGGATCATACGAAGCTGAAGCTTTTGCAGGCGTCGAGAGTGATGCAGATGGATCAGGAGGCCAGCAAGCCATGAACGAACGTAATTGGCGCGAAGCCAAAATCCCGCAGTGGGCAAAAGACAGCATCGAGAAGGAACTGGAACGCTCTGCCCTGTCATGGCCGAGTGAGCCGGACCCGACACCTTTACCGTTCGAATGGGGACCATACGACCGACTAAGGGGCGAGCCGGTACCGGGTGAATATTGGTGCTTCCACGGATGGACCGTGCATCACGTCTTCATCAGGAAGGCAGAGGGACGAACTTGGAAGGCTTGGGAGTTCTCTCGGGATGGAGAAAAATGGACCGACAGTATTCAGCGCGGTCCGCTGTTCGAAACCGCCCGCGATGCACACCTAGCGCACCTATGGGCTAAATGCCGTGAATGCGCTCGCGAACTTTCAATCATCCGAAGCAGGATGGAGGCCAACCATGCCGAGTAAGGAACACCTAGCGCTCAAGTTTGACATTTGCACGATCCTGCAAAGCGCCAAAACAGATGAAACGGCGAGAACCGCCGATCTCATCCTATCCACCGTCCGCGCCGCTCTACAGGAGCCGACAGAGGGGATGCTTCGAGCAGCAGAAGGCATATCTGTCTCTGGTCCATATCTCGACCACCTTGATACTGACTTGGTATGGGGCAGGATGCTCGCGGCCTCCGCACTTGGGGAGCAGAGCGAATGAAGCTGACGAAAGCTGAAAGGTTGACGATCAAACAGAAATTCGGCGGCAAGTGCGCTTATTGTGGTTGCGACCTTCCAGAAAAGGGATGGCACGTTGATCATGCGGAACCCGTCATTCGCAAGTCTCAATGGGAAAGCACTGGCTATGCAACAGGGCGGTTTGTTCCGACCGGCGAAGTCTTCCGCCCAGAGAACAACACCATTGAAAACCTCATGCCTGCCTGCGCGTCATGCAATCTCTATAAGTCTTCGATGAATATTGAAGGGCTTCGTTGGGAACTGGAACGACAGATCGAGCGTGCGCGAAAAACCAGTGTGAATTTTCGTCTGGCTGAAAAGTTCGGGCTTCTGACCGTCAATGAAACGGCAGTTGTTTTCCACTTCGAGCGGTATTCTGCCGGTCGCCAAGCCCTGAAAGGCGGTGGGGAATGAAGCTGACAAAGAACCAGATAAAGGCTTTGGAAACGATGGCTGGCAACCGGTTCGGGATTTCCGGCGACTTCATGCCAGCCACGCTGAAGCAGTTGTTCGCTATGGGTCTGATATCACGAGAGCCAAAAACAATTGGATGGGGTTACCGGTATCGCATCACCGAAGCAGGCCGCGCCGCACTGCGGGAAAGGGGCGCAGAATGACTGATGCTGAAACGGAACTGAAAATCCTTCAGACCGAACGTCATGCTGATGCGGAGTACATCGGTTTTCTGGAAGCAGAAATACTGAGATTGCGCAGCGCGATCATGGACGCACTAATGTTCGCTAAACAGCATTGGAAGCTGTCCGATGAAGCAACAGAAGCTCTTGAGCGCGCACTGCGGGAAAGGGAGTGAGGATGAATAAGCGCACCTTTGACCGTATCAAGGAAGGCTTAGACGAGTTGCGGGTAAACATTCCAGCAATCGTTGAAGACACGCTTCGCCGGTATCCGAAAACCATGGATGCACTGAAAAAGGCGGAAGAAGCGGAGAAGAAGGAGGCGGAGAAGTAATGTCACGTTCCACCCCAGTTGTTGCCGCCGCCCTTCGCTCGGGATGCACTGATGTGCGAGACGAGAAGCTGAACCTTCTTCGCACCGCATTTCGAGCAACGCAGCTTGTGCGCAAGGTCTTTGTACAGCGCGCCATGATCTGGGCCGAGCTTCTCAATCAAGGCGTCAATATCAAGCCGCTTTCTGTTGTGGCACCCGTTGCAGTACGCGGTAAGCATAAACCCGTACCGTTTGCAGTCGCCCAATGTCTCGTTTGTGCAGGATACCCGCATGACAGCCTCCAAGGCTGGCTGTCTTATACCGTGAACAATCAGAGAACAAATCACATTTGATGAGAGGAGATCGAAATGAGAATTCCACAAATCCGCGACCGCATCATTCAGATCGCCCACGCAACCAAAAACCCGGAGCTGGAAAGTTTGGCCAATAAGCTGACACGCCGGTCAGCGGTTAGGAAAGTCGGACCAAAAAGCCGCCGGATGACCCTGGAGCTTAAGCGGGACATCATCAATTACGCCAAGGCCAACCCAGACGCGGCACAGACCGAGATTGCGCATTACTTCAACGTCAATCAGGGTCGAGTGTCAGAAGCACTGCGAGGTGTGCGGCAGTAACAGCATACCAGCATCAGGGAGTTCTACTTTTCAACGTCAACCAAGGGCGGGCACCGGAGGCTTTGAGAGGTAAATACGATGACACATCAATACGCTTATCGCCCTGAAGATGTGGCGAAACTCTGGGGATGCTCATCCCGCCAGATACGGAACATGATCAATTCCGGCCAACTTGAAGCATTCCGTGTCGGGAAGCTTCTCCGAATTTCACCTTCAGCCGTGGAGGCTTATCAATGCCGAAATACCGTCTCGGTCAATTCCGAGGAAAATACTGCGCCGTCAGTTGGGAGGGCGGCACCCGCCGACGTTATACGCTTAAGACGACAGACAAGGCGGTAGCGCAGTCAGAAATAGACCGACTGAACCGGGAGGCTGAAACAGCCCCCGGTCAAACTGTTGATGTTTTGTGGGAAGCGTACCGAAAGGATAAGGAAGGCCGCGTCATTGCTGAACGCATGATCGACACATGGAAGGCCTTGAAAGGTACGTTTGAAGGGAGGGAAGCGGAAACTATCGGCGATGAAACGGTGCGTGATTACATCGCGATCAGACGCAAGCCTGATGAGAAATTTCCAAATGGCCGATCCGATGGAACCATATGGACCGAGCTAAATCATCTGCGGATTGTTTTATCTTGGGCAGAAAAGAAAGGCCGGATCAGCAAAGCGCCTCACATCGAGCAGGTGGCCAAGCCAGAACCTCGCGACAGATGGTTGACGAGGCAGGAAGTGAACTCGCTTAAGGACAATGCGACGACAGAGCACATTCGCCTGTTCATCATCCTGGCCATCGCTACCGGCGGTCGTAGAGACGCATTGCTTCAATTGACGTGGGATCGTGTGGATTTTGAAAGAGGCATTATCCACCTTGCCGATAAATCAAATGTCAGGCGCAAGGGTCGCGCCAGTGTACCAATGAATAAAACAATCAGGGCCGCACTTCAGGATGCCCGCCGTGCAGCAACATGCGAATATGTTATCGAATGGGATGGGAAGCCGATAAAGTCCGTCAAGAGGTCACTGGCTAAGACAGGAGAGAAGGCGAAAATCGACGGCGTGACAGCACACGTATTTCGGCACAGCGCTGCCGTGTGGATGGCAAGCGAAGGAATACCAATGGCAAAGATCGCCCAGTATCTAGGGCATTCAGACAGCCGGATTACAGAAAGGGTCTATGCCCGCTATTCCCCACACCACATGATGGATGCAGCGGAGGCATTAGAGCTTGATTTTGTTGCAATAAATGGTGGTCGCTATAGGGATTGAACCTATGACCTTCCCCGTGTGAAGGGGACGCTCTCCCGCTGAGCTAAGCGACCTATTGGTACAAATGAACCAGAAGTGTTTTCTAATTCACAAGCCTTAACAGTACGTTAGCTCTGCCGGATAACTCCCGTGTGAAGGGAGTGCTCTCCCGCTGAGCTACACGCCCGATGAGCGATGCTCAATCAAGGTGGTGCGGATATACTGGCCTGCGGCTGCATAAGTCAAGCATCTTACGCGCCGCTTCCCAAAGAGATTTTATCTTCTGCTCGTCTGTCTTTTCGGCAAAGAAAAACGGCAACCATCCAGCGATGATTGCCGTTCTGTTTTCATATGGCAAAGGATTTCAGAGCGCGGCCAGACGCGAATCCGCAGTCTTGTCGAATGCCTTCTGCAATCCGGAATCGCGGTCATAGACATCGCCATAGTAGCGAATCTGCCCGCTCGCATCCGGCCATGCCGTGAAGTAGGAAATATAGACCGGAACCGGCTCCTTCACCTTGATGCCGCGCTCGTTCTTGCCGAAGTATTTTTCAAGGTCGGCCACCGATGTTCCCATGACCGCAGCCGCCATGTCACGTGGGCGTTCCAGACGAATACAGCCATGGCTGAGTGCGCGCATGTCGCGGCTGAAATAGGATTTGGCCGGGGTGTCATGCATGTAGATATCATGCGCGTTGGGGAACAGAATCTTGAGTTCGCCCAGCGCATTGTCGAGGCTCGGCTTCTGACGAATACCGACATGGGCCTTGCCTGCGGCAACGGCACTCCAATTGACGGCGCTGGCCGAAACCTTCTTGCCGTCCGCGTAGACCTCATAGCCGTTGCGGTCGAGATAGCTCGTATCGCGCATGACCTTCGGCAGCATCTCGTTCAGGATGATAGAGCGTGGCACGCCCCATGACGGGTTGAAAACCACCGTCTGGACCTTGTTATAGAAGAAATAGGTCTGGTGGCTCGGAGAGCCGATGACCACATTCATGGCCAGCTTTTCTTTTCCGCCCTCGAAATATTCCGCGCGGTAAGCTGGCTGATTGACCATCACGTAACGGGTGCCGAAATCATGCGGCAGCCAGCGCAGGCGTTCCATGGAATAAAGGATGCGGTCGCGCTTGATGGAGGACTGCTCACCCTGAAGGGCGGAAAGTGTATTGCGGCCAATGACGCCATCCGGCGTGCTGCCAGAAAGCTTCTGGTAATCCTTGATTGCTGCAACCAGTTCAGGATCGTAGACGTCGCCGCTCGCATGCCGGTCCAGCACTTGCTGGTGGTCTGCCAGATAGCTTGCGGGCGCGTGTCTCGATATCAGGGCAACGACCTTGGTGAGCTGATCGTTCCTATCGCCCGGCTTGATAACGCCATTGAGCGAGATGCGGATCGGTTCGGCAGATGGCGGAGCGGCATTTGCCAGTTCGCGCTTCAAGGCTGCATATTGCGCATTGTCCGGCTGGAAGCCATGCAGATAGGTCGCGGGATCGCTTTCTGACGCCAGCCGTTCCAGAACCGCCTTCGGATCGACGCGGTTGCGCGGCAGGTCGTGGAATCCGCTCAGCCGGTCGGCGATGACACGCCCCTCACCTGCGTCGATAGCGTAACGCAGAGCGCGCGCCGACATGCGAATTTCAAATTCTGCAAGTTTCTGCTGGCGTTCGGCTCCCGCGGCAGCGTCGAAAGTGTCAGCCGGAATCGTGACCGCATATTCATCCGGGTTGAGCCCGTCCTCATCGGCTCGGGCGAAGAAGGCCGCGACGTTCTTGGCGCGGTCCAGCACCTTGTCATCAGCCGACCACATGAAGCTGCGCTTGCTGGAATAATAATCGACGATAGCCTGCGCTATCTCTTTTTCGGCCTTGACGTCGACGGACTTCAGATAGTCCACCGCCGCGTCGAATGCACGCTGGCCCGGTGTCTCCTCACGGGCCTGATGGCGGATCGGAGACATGCCCGATGTCAGCGGGTCTACAGGGGCAGGTTCGGTTGCGGCAGTGACGCGCATGTCGAGCGCGCTGAAATCGACATTGACCAGAGTATCGGGCTTATAATCGTAAATCTGCGGTCCCTTCACCGTCACGCGCTGCGCTGGCGGAACGCTGCGTGTCGCGGTCTTCGGGGTGGATGCGCGGGGAACCGCGACCGCTTTTGGGGCAGCCGCTTTCGGAGGTTGAGGCTGCGGCGCAACCACCTGCGGCGCGGGTTGCTGGCGGCGCTGCTGAAAAAGCTCCAACAACGAATTCGCGGCCTGGGCCTGCGCTGTGGGGAGAAACACCGAAGCTGCCAGGGCCAGCGCCGCTGCGCGACGGATCGTTAGTCCGCGCCCAGCGCTGCTCTTCTCATCTGTCTGCGAGTGTCTGGGAAACTGCATTTCAAACCGCCCAAATTGATGCGTTCGCTAAACAAGCGAATCCGTCCGAATCTCGCGCGTAGAATTTACCAATCTCGTATAGAAACTTTTAACGCTAATGCTTCCTGAAGCAATTTCGCGTTCTGCACCTATCACAATTGTTTGAGGCACCTTCTTGGGAGACGGACCCGGAATGCCTTGATGAACAAAGTGACGCAGTGGCATCCACTTCGCATCGCGCTAAAAGCCCCTCAGACTTTGGCTCCGGGCTCTCTTCGGGGCTTCGATCAATATATCGCGCGAGCCGGATTTACGACCATCTCCGGCTGGCGCAGCTGGCAAGCAAGCGAGGTACCGCGATGGCAGAAGCAAGCGCCGCCGATCTTTTCCCTCTTGGTGAAGACGACACCCCTTACCGCAAGCTGACTTCCGATCATGTCTCCGTCGATACGTTCAAGGGGCAGGAAATCCTGACGGTCGATCCGGAAGGGCTTCGCCTGCTTTCGGAAGCGGCTTTTGCCGACATCAACCATCTGCTGCGCCCCGGCCATCTTCAGCAGCTTGCCAAAATTCTCGAAGACCCTGAAGCGACCGACAACGACCGTTTCGTTGCCTACGATCTTCTGAAAAACGCCAATATCGCCGCTGGCGGCGTGCTGCCCATGTGTCAGGATACCGGCACGGCGATCATCATGGGCAAGAAAGGCCGTCGCGTCTGGACCGAAGGCGGCGATGCAGATGCGCTGGGCGCAGGTGTTCTCGATGCCTACAACAAGAAGAACCTGCGTTATTCGCAGCTCGCCCCTCTGTCGATGTTCGAGGAAAAGAACACCAAGAACAATCTGCCCGCGCAGATCGACATTTATGAAGAAGGCGAAGATGCCTATAAATTCCTGTTCGTTGCCAAAGGCGGCGGTTCGGCGAACAAGACGTTTCTCTATCAGGGAACACCGTCACTGCTGACGCACGACCGCATGATCGACTTCCTCAAGGACAAGATCCTGAGCCTCGGCACTGCCGCCTGCCCGCCTTACCATCTGGCAATCGTCATTGGCGGCACCTCGGCCGAGATGAACCTGAAGACGGTCAAGCTTGCCTCGACGCGCTATCTGGACAGCCTGCCGACCAAGGGTTCCGAAACCGGGCACGCCTTCCGCGACCTCGAAATGGAATCTGAAATCCATAAGCTGACGCAGTCGCTCGGTGTCGGCGCGCAGTTTGGCGGCAAATATTTCTGCCATGACGTGCGCGTCATTCGCCTGCCGCGCCACGGTGCTTCGCTGCCGATCGGCATCGGCGTTTCCTGCTCTGCGGACCGTCAGGCCAAGGGCAAGATCACCAAGGACGGCATCTTTCTGGAAAAGCTGGAAACCAATCCGGCCAAGTACATGCCGGATATCGACGAGGAAAAACTGTCGTCGCATGTGGTCAAGATCGACCTCAACCAGCCGATGCAGGACATTCTCAAGGAATTGTCGAAGCACCCGGTCAAGACCCGCCTGTCGCTCACCGGCCCCATCATCGTGGCGCGCGATCTGGCGCATGCCAAGATTCGCGAACGGCTTGAAAACGGCGAAGCCATGCCGGATTATTTCAAGAACCATCCGATCTATTATGCAGGTCCTGCCAAGACGCCAGCCGGTTATGCTTCCGGCTCGTTCGGGCCAACCACGGCTGGCCGCATGGATTCCTATGTGGACCAGTTCCAGTCCTTCGGCGGTTCGATGGTCATGCTCGCCAAGGGCAACCGTTCGCGCCAGGTGCGTGAGGCCTGCGGCCAGCACGGCGGCTTCTATCTGGGCTCCATCGGCGGTCCGGCTGCCCGCCTGGCGCAGGATTGCATCAAGAAGGTCGAAGTCGTCGAATATCCGGAACTCGGCATGGAAGCGATCTGGCGCATCGAAGTGGAAGATTTCCCCGCCTTCATCGTCATCGATGACAAGGGCAATGATTTCTTCAAGGAGCTCAATCTGGGTTAAAGCAATTCCAGCAAAAGTGCGAAGCGGTTTTGCGTAGGATAATGCGACGAAACAAACGCTTAGAGCACAGATTTGATTGAATCAGATCTGTGCGCTAAGCAAATGAAAGGGCGGCACGAGCCGCCCTTTTCGTTTCAGGCGTTTGCGCCGCCATCGACGGTAAGCGAAGCGCCCGACACGAAGCGTCCTTCGGGGCTTGCAAGCCAGGCCACCAGACTTGCAATATCGTCAGGAGAACCGAAGCTGCCGGTAGCGATGCGCTCGCGCTGCTGTTCGGCATGATCGCCACCGGCCGGGTTCATGTCGGTATCGGTGGAACCGGGGTGAACGACATTGACCGTAACGCCCTTCGGACCGAGATCGCGCGCCAGACCTTTCGTCAGACCGATCAAGGCCGCCTTGCTGGCCGCATAAAGGCTGATGCCCGGCCACGGCACGCTTTCCGCCAGATTGGAGCCGATGGTGATGACCCGCCCGCCAGCGCCAAGGTGCGGAGCGGCTGCGGAAACGGCGGCAAAGACGGCGCGGAAATTCACCGCCATCACATCATCGAAATCGGCAAGCGTAACTTCTTCCAACGGGGCCGCATGCCAGATACCGGCGCTATTGACCAATATATCCAGACGACCGAATTCCTTGACCATTGCTTCGATGGCCGCAGCAATCTGGCTGGCGTCGCGGTTATCAGCCTTCAATGCCAGCGCCTTGCCGCCATTGGCCACGATTTCCGAAACCACGGCATCGGCTTTTTCCTTGCCATTCACATAAGTGATGACAACTGCCGCGCCATCTTTTGCGAGCCTGCGCGCAATCGCAGCGCCTATGCCGCGGCTTCCACCGGTGACGAAGGCAACCTTTCCGTTCAGAGCTTCTGCTGGCATGCCATTTCCTTTCTGTATCGATTGATACATAATTGCTGACAGGCTTGCGCGGAACCGTCAAGCGATTTATTTAATGATCGATACAGAAAGGTTCAGACGTGGCAGAAAAAGGACGTCCCCGCAGCTTTGACCGTGAAACAGCGCTTCGGGCTGCGATGTTCGTATTCTGGGAGAAAGGTTTCGACGGCGCATCGCTGGCCGATCTGACGACGGCCATGGGCATCAACGCTCCCAGCCTCTATGCTGCATTCAAAAGCAAGGAGGAGCTATATCTGGAAGCCCTTGCGCTTTATGCGGGAGAAATTGGCGTTGAAATCTGGTCTAGCCTTGATGAAACGCCGAATGTCCGCACGGCTTTCGAGCGTTTCCTGTTCGCAACGATAGATGCCTATTGCCAGGAAACCGTGCCACGGGGCTGCATGATCACGCTGGACGCGCTGCATCGAACGCACTCAAGCGACAAGGTTTGCACCGTACTGCGCAGCCGCCGCCAGTCCAATATTGAAACCCTGAAGAAGCGGCTGGAACGCGGCGTTCGCGACGGAGATATTCCGACCTCCGTCAATTGCGAGGCAGTCGCTACCTTTTACGCGACGGTCCAGAACGGCATGTCTATTCTCGCGCGCGATGGCGGAACGCGCCGAGACCTCGCCGCAACAGCGATGGGCGCCATGGCTGCATGGGAGAAACTGGTTTTCTCCGAAGCATAATCAGGCAACCAGCCTCAATCTCGGGCTGTCATCAAGGTATTCCGCCACCAATGACGCCACCTCGGCGCTCGCGATGATGCGGCGATGCCCAAGGCCATCCGCCCAATGCACCGTCACATGAGAGCCCGCCTTGCCAGCCGCTTCCGCGCAGATAGCAGGAACTTCCTTGTCGTCACGTGCATGGATGACAAGCGTCGGTATCGTCATGCGGCGCAGGAGCACATCGGTATCGAAGTCCGAAATCGGGCGCGCGGCGATGTGACGGACCTGTTCCTTCATGGCGTGACGCGCGTCGCGGCCAAGCCCCAGCACTTTGCCGAAACCGTCAAAAACACCCGTCATCGAGTGCGGGGAAGCAATCGTCACCAGTTTGGCCGGGCGGTGTGAGCGGTAGCAACCGACAGAACCCGCAGCCGCATTGATGATGACCGCGCCACCGAATGAATGGCCGATCATCGCATCGAAGGGGCCATATTGACGCCAGGCCACATCAACGGCTGCGATTGCCTGGATCATGTTAAGCGTGTGCCCCGCCGATGCGCCATGGCCCGGAAGATCGATCGCAACAACCCGCTCGCCCCGCGCGACAAGCTCGCGGATGATCGTCATCATATCGGCCGCGCGCGATCCCCATCCGTGGACGACAAGCGAAGTTCTTCCCACATAAACGTCGGGTTCGAACAGATAGGTTGCGATAAGTCCGCGGTCGATGATCAGATCGAGCCGCTTTGCCTGACCGAGTTCCATGTTCGCTTTATGAAGACGCGCCGCATAGGCCTTGGTCTTCGGCTTGCGGCTTGGCGTTCGACAAAAAATCCTGAATGCGGCGCGGCCCGCTTTATCGGCATCAATGCGCCCGAGCACACCCAGGCCGAATCGCGTAACCTGCAAAGAGAACGATGTCATGACAGGGCCTCAATTATGTTCAATCCTGAACAAATAATTGTACAAGAATGAACAAAATGCAAGACGAAACGCAAAGACTGCCGTGGGATAATCCGCGCTTCAAGAACTGGATTGCCGTTGCGCGCGCAGGCAAGGCGGTGGAACGCGCCCTCGCCCAGGGGCTATCGACCTTCGATCTGAAGATCGCCGATCTCGATGTGCTGATGAATATTTATCGCCATCCCGGCGAATCCCAGCACGATCTTGCGCGCCGCATTCTTGTCGGGCGCTCCAACATCACCATGCTGCTGCCGAAGCTGGAAAAGCGCGGCCTGCTGGTGCGCGAGGGCGATCCGGCGGACAAGCGCGTGATGCGCCTGACCCTGACCGCCAAGGGCGAGAAGCTTCTGGGACACGCGCTGACAGTCTATACGGAACTGATTGACCGCGTCATGGCGCAATCGACAAATGCCCAGTGCAACGCGATGGGCGATGTGATGCGCCGCATCTGCGAAATGCTGGAGAAGGAATAGGTCAGCGGTCCCGCTTGAGCCCCTTCTGGGCAAGTTCATCGAGATAGGTTTGCCACAAAGTGTCCTTCTCGGTGCCGAGCTTGTGGAGATAGGTCCATGAAAACAGGCCGGTGTCGTGCATGTCGTCGAAGGTTATTCGGACGGCATAATTGCCGACCGGTTCGACCTTCATGATTTCGACATTGCGCTTGCCGCCGACCGTCACGCGCTGTTCCGGTGAATGACCCTGCACTTCAGCCGAAGGCGACAGCACACGCAGCAATTCGGCGGTCAGGTCGAACTTCTGGCCGTCATCAAACGCCACCGTCAGCAGCCTGCGGTCGTGCGAAACGCGCAATTCAGTCGGCCAGACCTCGCTCATAACCATTCTCCAGCTTGGATATTCGCCAGCTTTGATAGGCCCCGCGTTAAAATATCGCAATAGCCGCGATCATTATTGAAAGAGCTTCGTGCGCGCAAAACTGGACAATGCAGTCCGCAGGTCCTATTTCTAGGGAACGATGCGGACATTCCTCCGCACCAAGCGGAAACAACGGCTTATGATGTACACAAACCAAGTCCAGCCACTTGTTTCCCCGAATGGACCCATGATTGATCCTTTCGGGCGTGCCGTTACCTATCTTCGCGTTTCGGTGACGGACCGCTGCGATTTCCGCTGCACCTATTGCATGGCGGAACATATGACGTTCCTGCCCAAGAAGGACTTGCTGACGCTTGAGGAACTGGACCGCCTCTGCACCGCCTTTATCGACAAGGGCGTGCGGAAACTGCGTCTGACCGGCGGCGAACCTTTGGTACGCAAGAATATCATGCATCTCATCCGGCAGCTTTCGCGCCACCTGAAATCCGGCGCGCTGGATGAGCTGACTCTCACCACGAACGGATCGCAGCTCGCACGTTTTGCCGATGAGCTGGCGGATTGCGGCGTGCGGCGCATCAATGTCTCGCTGGACACACTCGATCCGGAAAAATTTCATCAGATCACCCGTTGGGGCGACCTGCCTCGGGTTCTGGAGGGAATTGAAGCCGCCCAGCGCGCCGGCATCCGCGTCAAGATCAATGCCGTCGCACTCAAGGATTTCAACGAGCACGAAATTCCTGAACTGATCCGCTGGGCGCATGGCCGCGGCATGGACATGACTCTCATCGAAACCATGCCGATGGGCGAGATAGAATTCGACCGTACAGACCAGTATCTGCCGCTCTCTGAAGTGCGCGAAGATCTGTCTCGGCAGTTCACCCTGTCCGACATCCCGTATCGCACGGGTGGCCCTGCCCGCTACGTGACGATTGAAGAAACGGGCGGACGGCTTGGCTTCATCACGCCGATGACCCACAATTTCTGCGAAAGCTGCAATCGCGTCCGCCTGACCTGCACCGGCATGCTTTATATGTGCCTTGGCCAGAACGACGATGCCGATCTGCGCAAGGCCCTGCGGGAAAGCGAAAGCGATCTTCTGCTCAGCCGGGCGATAGATGAGGCCATTTCGCGCAAGCCCAAGGGCCATGATTTCATCATCGACCGCGACCACAACCGTCCCGCCGTTGCCCGTCACATGAGCATGACCGGCGGTTAATCGATTTATACTTTACAGCGCCTTTTCGAGATGTGCTGTAAAGAGCGGACAGCCGAAATAATTGTCGCCGGATCGACTTTAAAACGGTATGGAGTTCTAAACTGGATTCTGTATCGTGCCGCAGTCATCAAATTTTCGAGCAAGTATTTTCATGCTTCTCGCCATGGGGACTTTTACCATTGGCGATGCGATCACAAAGTACCTCCTGACTGAAATGAACAGCGGACAGTACATGCTGGTCCGGGGCGTGTTCGCGACAACACTCATCGGTCTGCTTGCCTGGCGTCATGGGGCGCTGCGCAATCTGTCCCTTGAAAAGATGACACTTCTGCGCGTGGCTGGCGAAGTGGTGGCAACGGTGACCTATATTTATTCTTTGGGCCATCTCTCCCAGGCATTCTGTTCGGCGGTTTTTCAGGCCACCCCGCTCGTGGTGACGCTGGGAGCAGCCTTGTTTCTCAAAGAGAAGGTCGGCTGGCGCCGCTGGTCCTGTGTCCTGGTCGGATTTGTCGGCGTCCTGATTATCATCCGGCCTGGAATGAACGATTCGGCCAGCCTTGCAGCCGTAGCTGTTCTTCTGGCGAGCGTCTGTTTTGCGGCCACGCGCGACCTCGCCACACGTCGGGTGCCTGCACATGTGCCAACGCTTTTCCTATCGACGCTGACGGCGGGAGCGATAACGCTGACCGGTGGCGCCCTCACCATTCCCATGGGCGGATGGCAACCTCTCAACATTTCGGCTGTCGGAGCTATGGCCATTGCTGCCGTCCTGCTGCTTGCCGGCTATCACTTCATCATTCTGGCCATGCGGGAGGGCGAAGTCTCGTTCGTTTCACCGTTCCGTTATTCCAGCCTGCTCTGGGCAATCGGGCTCAGCACATTTGTCTTCGGCGAAGCGCCTGACTTATATACGATCTTGGGATCGGTGCTGGTGGTCGGGAGCGGCGTCTATATGGTCTATCGTGAGAATGTCTTGCAAAAGCGGGAACGCTACAAGAGCACGCTCGCGACGATCCCGACTGGCGTGGAACCTTCATGATCGCCGGAGCCATCATTGCCGGCGGGCTTTCCAGCCGTATGCAGGAAGGCGGCGTTGCGGGCGACAAGTTCCTTCAACCGCTCGGCACCGGCTCCGTTATTACCCACGTCATCAGACGGATCGAACCTCAGGTTCAAACTCTGGTCGTCAACGCGAACAGCAATGATTCCCGCCTGACCGATCTCGGCATACCCGTCATAAAAGACATCTCCGCTCAACATGGCGGCCCGCTGATCGGCATTCTGACGGCGTTGCTTCAGGCGCAAGCTTTTCCCCTGCTGCTGACAACAGCAGCCGATACGCCATTTCTGCCTCCCGATCTCGCGGACCGTCTTCTTTCACGTCGGAATGAGACCGGAGCGCGGGTTGTTCTTGCCAGTTCCCTGGAGCGGATTCATCCAATTTTCGGACTGTGGGAAACCGGCCTGGCAGATGAACTCTCCGCCTGGCTTGCAAGCACGAACAGGGCCAGCGTTCTGGCATTCGCTGAGCATATCGGCTTCGAGACAGTTGAATTTCCGCTTGCCTTGGCTGGCGATAGTTCGGAAACATATGATCCGTTTTTCAACATCAACCGGCCCGACGATCTTGTCGCCGCACGGAGACTGGCTGAGGGAATGGAATGAACCAGAAGCTTTTCGGCATTACCGGCTGGAAAAACTCCGGCAAGACGACAATGACCGAACGGCTGGTTACATGCCTCACTGCACGCGGATACCGTATCGCCACCATCAAGCACGCCCATCATGATTTCGACATCGATCATGAAGGAACTGATTCCTGGCGGCACCGAAAGGCGGGAGCGGCGGAAGTAGCGATAGTCTCGTCGCGGCGCTACGCGATCATGCATGAGAACATGGGCGAAAAAGAACCCTCCCTTTGGGAGATTGCCGCCAAGCTTGCGCCATGTGACCTGGTTCTGGTCGAAGGCTATAAGCTTGAAACGCACAAGAAAATCGAGCTGCGCCGCTCGGGCAGTCATGGAGGGCCGCCGCTTTCCGCCGACGATCCTAGCATTGTCGCCATTGCCAGCGACCAGCCGCAGCCCCAGGAAACGGCGCCGGTATTCGATATCAACGATATCGAGAAAATAGCCGATTTTATCGCTCGCGAGATGGCCCTTTGAGCAAAACCCTATAGTTGACCTTCCTGATGGTGAATTTTATCACATTCAGGCAAAATTATGCGGAAATCACCGAGATATCCACGCCCGAGACACACAATTTAATTACTCAGACCATCTTGCCAACAGTCTAAAATTGGTGGGAATATCACTCGCAGAATGGATGACCGAAACGGAAGCACGAAAAAATATTGCGCATGATCGGCTCAACCATCTAATGATAGGGATAAGGGGAATCCACCACCAAAAGTGCAATTTAAGGTTACATGGTCGTGCCTACCCCTTAAGCGGCTGAACCAGAAGAAATAATCAGGGAACCAGCCAGAACAAAACGAGAGGAACCACAATGCGCGTATTGAAGCGTATCGCCACTGCTGCATCGGTTGCAGCCCTGGCAATCACGATCGGCACGATGACTGCCGGTACAGCTAATGCGGAAGAGCCGCTCAAGCTCAAGATCGGCACGGAAGGTGCCTATCCTCCTTTCAATTTCATCAAGCCGGACGGTACCCTCTCGGGCTTCGACGTTGATATCGCCAAGGCACTTTGCGATGAAATGAAAGCGCAGTGCGAATTTGTCACCCAGGAATGGGATGGCGCAATTCCTGCCCTTCAGGCAGGCAAGTTCGATGCATTCATCGCCTCCATGTCCATCACCGAGGAGCGCAAGAAGCAGGTCGACTTCTCCAATAAATACTACAACACGCCTCCCGGCATTGCCGCTCCCAAAGACACAGACATCAAGGGCGTGACCAAGGAAGACCTCGCCGGAAAGACGATTGGCGTTCAGGTTTCCACCACACATTCCAACTATTCGGAAAAGACCTTCACCGACAGCACGATCAAGGCTTATCCCACGGCTGAAGAATATCGCCTTGATCTGGCCAATGGCCGTCTCGACGCGGCCAACGACGACAGCGTGACATTGGCCGAATGGCTGAAGTCGCCCGATGGCGCGTGCTGCAAGATGGTCGGCACTTTCCCGCCAGTTGTTGAAATCCACGGCCCGGGTGCTGGCGTTGCCTTCAAGAAGGGCCGTCCGGAACTGGTTGAAAAGTTCAACGCGGCCATCAAGGCGATCCGCGCGAACGGCAAGTACAAGGAAGTCAACGACAAGTACTTCGACTTCGATGCCTACGGCGCCGAAAACTAATCAGGACTGACACCTATGCGCCGATTTGCATTCCTGCAGATCGGCGCAAAACATTTGTACGGGCATGCCGCACAAGCCTGACCGGGTGAAATCCGGCAGGCGATAAAAACACAGGCAATTGCCTTTAGGAAAAGAATAGGCGCATGGAACATTACGCCACTCTGTTGAGTTTCGGCCCCGATGGTTGGGGAATCAGCATTGCCAACGGGCTTCTGGTAACTATCGCACTGGCTCTCGCGACGCTTCCTGTTGGGCTCGCACTTGGGTTTCTGGTGGCTGTCGGCAAACAATCCGCCGAGCCGTCGATACGGCTCGCAGCAAACATCTACACGACGATCTTTCGTGGCTTGCCCGAGCTTCTGACCCTCTTTCTCGTATATTTCGGGGCGTCACTCGGGCTGCAACGGCTTTTGAGCCTGTTCGGCGTCGATGCCAATGTGGAAATCAATGCCTTCGGCGCCGGTATGGTCGCACTGGGCTTTGTCTTCTCGTCCTATTCGAGCGAAGTCTTCCTTTCGGCGTTCCGGGCGATCCCGCGCGGCCAATATGAAGGCGGTTATGCTGTTGGCCTGTCTCACTGGCAGACGATGCGCAAGGTGATCCTGCCGCAGCTGATCCGCATCGCCCTGCCCGGCCTTGCCAATCTGTGGCTGGTGCTTCTCAAGGACACATCGCTGGTTTCTGTCATCACTCTCTCAGATATCCTGCGGCAAACCTCCATTGCGGCGCGCGTGACCAAGGAGCCGTTTCTGTTCTTCGGCATAGCCTGCCTGCTCTATCTGGCTCTCGCAATCATCTCGTCCTACTTTATCGACCGCATTGCCCGATGGGCTGATGCAGGCGCCAACCGTTCGCGAGGTGCGTGACATGACCCAGACGGTTTCCCACACGACAGTTCCGGTGATGGCTCCCCCACCAGTGGTAAAGCAATGGACGCGGATGCGCGTCGCCGGCCATATCATCGTGGCTCTCTGGCTTCTTCTCTTCGCCGGACTCGCGATTTATCTCTATAATTCGTGGCGTATCGACCTGTTCGAAACCTATGGCCCACGCTATTGGTCCGGGCTGCTGATAACGCTGAAACTGGTCGCACTATCCATCACCATAGGTGCGCTGCTTTCATTGCCAGTCACGGCTGCACGCATGTCAAACAATCGATGGCTGCGCGGCGTGGCTTTCGGTTACGTCTATTTCTTTCGCGGCACCCCGCTTCTCGCTCAGACGTTCCTTATCTATTATGGCTTCGGCACCTTCCGCCCGTTCCTCGAAAGCATCGGCCTATGGGTATTTTTCCGCGATGCGTGGAATTGTGCCATTCTGGCGTTTTCGCTCAACACGGCGGCTTATCAGGCTGAAATCCTGCGTGGCGCTATCCAGAGCGTGGCACCTGGCCAATGGGAAGGCGCCGCGGCGCTGGGTATTTCCAAACGGGTGACGTTCTGGAAGGTTATTCTTCCGCAGGCGCTCATCGTGGCGTTGCGTCCTTACGGCAATGAAATCATCCTGATGATCAAGGGGTCGGCCATTGTGGCCATCATCACCGTTCTGGATCTCATGGGCGAAACCCGCCGCGCCTATTCACGCACGTTCGATTTCCAGACTTATCTGTGGGCGGCGGTGATTTATCTGCTGATCGTCGAATGTCTGCGACACATCTGGGATTACCTCGAACGGCGACTGACACGTCATCTTGTTCGCTAGAGATCACTAAATAGGCATAAGCCAAAATATCGTCCCCGGAAGTCTTGCGACTTTCGGGGACGATCTGTTTAGAATGCATTTTTCGACAGTAATGCAACAGGCTGAGTCATGCTGAAAATCTGGGGTCGTATCAATTCCACAAATGTGAAGAAGGCGCTCTGGATAGCGCATGAACTTGATCTTGAATATGAGCAGATCAATGTTGGCGGTCCATTCGGCGGGTTGAACGACCCGGCTTATCTGGCCCGCAACCCGAATGGCCTGATCCCCTTGCTGGAGGACGGCGACACTGTGCTTTGGGAATCCAACACCATTACGCGTTATCTCGCAGCCGCTTATGGTAAAGGCACGCTATGGATCGACGAACCGGCCAAGCGTGCCCAGGCCGAAAAATGGATGGATTGGGCGTCCGCGTCCTTCTACACCAATTTCAGCGACGTCATGAAGCACATGATACGGCTGCCGGAAGCGGAACGCGATCCAGCCATTTTGAAACGCGGTCTCGAGGGGCTGGCGCATTCGATGCGGATTGCCGACGAGGGCCTCAAGGAAACGCCCTGGTTCTCGGGCGAGAATTTCGGAATCGGCGATATTCCCATTGGCTGTCATGCCTATGCGTGGTTCGAGTTTTCGATTGAACGCCCCTCTCTTCCCCGCCTCGAAGAGTGGTATGGCCGTCTTAAGCAGCGCCCAGCCTATAAGGCGGCCGTTATGACGCCGCTCACCTGATTTTGGCAGTTATCCAAAGGAAGAAACGAATGACGACAGCGGCTAAAGTCGCCTTTCTAGGCTTAGGCGTTATGGGTTATCCCATGGCAGGGCATCTCAAGAACAAAGGCGGTCACGCCGTCACGGTTTATAACCGCACGACGGCCAAGGCCGAAAAATGGGCCAAGGAGTTCGGTGGAAGCTTTGCCCCCACGCCTGCCGAAGCAGTGCGTGATGCGGACTTTGTTTTCGCCTGTGTTGGCAATGACGACGATCTTCGTTCTGTGACCATTGGGCCGGATGGCGCTTTCTCGGCCATGGGGAAGGATACGATTTTCATCGATAATACCACCGCATCCGCCGAGGTTGCCCGCGAACTGGACGCCGAAGCGCAAAAGCGCGGCTTTCATTTTATCGACGCACCTGTCTCCGGCGGACAGGCTGGCGCCGAAAACGGTGTGCTGACGGTCATGGTCGGCGCATCAGAGGCAGTTTTCGAACGCGCCAAGCCGGTTATCGATGCCTATGCGCGCATGGTCGGCCTCATGGGACCGGTCGGCTCGGGCCAGCTTGCAAAGATGGTCAACCAGATATGCATTGCCGGTCTCGTTCAAGGGCTGGCAGAAGGTATCCATTTCGGCAAGAAGGCCGGTCTCGATATCGAAAAGCTGATCTCGGTGATCTCCAAGGGAGCAGCCGGCTCCTGGCAGATGGAAAACCGCTCCGGCACCATGAACCAGGGCAAATATGATTTCGGCTTTGCCGTCGACTGGATGCGCAAGGACCTTGGCATCTGCCTTGAGGAAGCGGACCGCAACGGCGCGCTTCTGCCGGTTACGGCCCTCGTGGATCAGTTCTACAAGGAAGTGCAGAAGATCGGCGGCGGTCGCTGGGATACGTCTTCACTGCTTGCGCGGCTTGAACAGTAATCAAGACCACACCAAACGAAAAAAAGCCCGGTAATGCCGGGCTTTTTCATGTCTCATGCGTCAAGCCTGGAGCGGCTCCTGTTTTAACGAAACCGTTGGAACCGCTCGCTCGGAAGTGCTCTAGAACTTGACCTTGGCAGTGAGTGACAAACCACCCACAAAGTCATTGCCGAATCTGCCCTTGGAACCCGTAAGGCTCGGTTTGCCACCGACAACGGTATCATCAAGTTCACCGGAGGACAGCCAGCCAGCCGCGCCAGCAAGACGAACCTCGAACTGATCGTTCGGCTTGTAGTTGGTTCCCAGGCCGAACAGCCATACGTCAGTCTGCGATGTCAGGCCTGTGCTGGTACCACGGTCCCAGGTTACAGTACCGGCCAGGGACCATTGTTCGTTAAGCTTGTGGCCAACACCACCGCTCACCGTCCAGCCATCCTGATAATACAGGTTCAAACTGGTGATCGTCGTTCCCTTGCGAGCAATCTTGCTGTCGGATGTGTTGAAATCCACGTGGCTGATGGATGACCAGTCAGTCCACTTGACCGAACCGAAAGCGAGCCAGTCTGGAGCGATGCCGGTCTGGAACTTGAATTCAACCGATTGCGGCGTCGCGACGTCACTTTCAACGTTGATCGGCAGCGCACGCCCACCGACAATCGCCAGATTATCAATCGTTCCTTCAAGATTGTACTTGACCTTGGACTGGTAAACGAGCGTCGCGCGCATCGCATATTCGGGGATTTCGTAGGCCGCACCGAGACGCCAGCCGATGGCTTCATCCTCTACGTCCAGAGACGCTACGCGGAACGGACCAGGGAACGGAAACTTCGTCGGATTATCGCGCGGGTCAATACCCGGGATCATTCGAGTTTGTTCACCCCGAAGCTCCTGATAGCTGACGCCGCCGAGAATGCGGAAATAGCTCTTCTCTCCGGCTGCAAATCGATAGGAGCAATTCACGCCGTAATCGTTCGAGGAAATCTTCTGCTCGATCGCGGTATACATGCGGACCGTGTCGACGCCAACGTCAGTGTGAATACCCCAAGGCTGCCGATACTGGGCAGCACAGGCAAAATCATCGGTCAGGTCGAACTTCGCAGATGCTTTCGGAACCCAATAGCTCTTGGCTTCGTCAACCTCGGTTTCATATGGCCGCTTGGTGATCGGGTTTATACCGCCCGTTTTCGCAGCGATTGGCGAACCTTGGATATTTTTCAGCTTTCGCTGCGGCATGATGTAGGTGCCGGTGGTGTCGACAACGTTCCCTTTTTCGAAAAGGATATCGAAATCCTGCGAGCTACGCTCGAAACCACCTGCATTGGCTGCAACCGCGCTCCCGAGGAGAGCCGCGACCATTCCCGCCATTTTCACGCGCTGTACACTCATAAATGTCCTCCCACACAGCAACGATATTAACGTTGACGAAAACGTAAATCAGGAAGGTTTGAAGCCGCAATATCCATTAAATTGGATTAGCATCATACAATTTTCGCGGCATCTGTCGAAAATGGCCAAAACTTCGATCCTGAGGCCGTTCATTAGCAGTAATCGGTCACGCGAACGTCAAAATATGCGCAAATCGGCCAGTTTTTGACCTCTTTTTCGCCTTGTTGCGAAAGCGCAACATTAGTCAAAAACAATCGAAACGGCGGTTCGATCAATCGTTCCAGCGGTTGAATTGCGCCGAAATCCACCTCCGACACAAAAAACACCCGGCAGCGAAATGCACTGCCGGGTGCTTGATTCGAAAAACGTGGGGTCGTTTTCAGGTCAGATCAAATCAGCTCGCATCACGAATGCGTGACTCCGCGGTCGCCACGCGCTGTGCTGCTTCCTTCAATTCGGCCAACCGCTCACGCTCGGCTTCAACGACCTCTTCGCGCGCATTGGCAACGAACTTCTCATTGGAGAGCTTCTTCTCGATGCGATCCATTTCAGCGGCAATCTTGCCAGCCTCCTTGGCAAGGCGCGCGGATTCGGCCTTGAGGTCGATCAGATTGCCAAGCGGGATGCAGATTGTCGCCTCACCCAGCAACATCTGCGCCGACCCTTTTGGTGCTTGCGCTTCAAACGCAACGCTTTCCACGCGGGCGAGGCGCTTGATGGCCGCATCGTGGCGGGCAAACCGCTCCACGCTTGCCGAATTGGCATCGAGGACAACGACCGGAGCAATCGCGCGAGCAGGCACATTCATCTCGGCACGAACCGAACGAATTCCGGTGACAAGATCAACAAGCCAGTTGATGTCGGCAGCAGCTTCCTCATCCTCGAAGGACAGTTCCGGCCAGGCCGCAAGCGCCAGCACAGTGTCGCGCTTCTGTCCCTCGCCCGCCGTCAGGGTCCACAGCTCTTCCGTCATGAATGGCATGAAAGGATGCAGGAGCTTGTAGATCTCGTCCAGGCAATATGCTGCCGTAGCCTGAGCCTCTGCCTTCGCGGTTTCATCGTCGCCCATGAAGATCGGCTTGAGCAGTTCCAGATACCAGTCACAGAACTGGTTCCAGACAAATCGATAGGCCGCGCCCGCCGCTTCGTTGAAACGATAGGTAGCGATGCCTTCGGTTACCGCGCGGGTCGCCTTGGTCAGTTCGGTCAAAATCCAGCGATTGACTGCAAGCTTGGCATTTTCGGGCTTGAAACCGGCGTCGAGCTTCACGCCGTTCATCTGGGCAAAGCGCGTTGCGTTCCACAGCTTGGTGCCGAAATTGCGATAGCCTGCGATACGTGCCGGATCGAGCTTCACGTCACGGCCCTGAGCGGCCATGATGGCAAGGGTGAACCGAAGCGCGTCGGCACCGTATTCATCCATCAGCTCCAGCGGATCAATGACATTGCCCTTCGACTTCGACATTTTCGCGCCGTTCTTGTCGCGAACCAGAGCATGCAGGTAGACCGTGTGGAACGGGATTTCCTCCATGAAGTGGAGGCCCATCATCATCATGCGGGCAACCCAGAAGAACAGGATGTCAAACCCCGTAACCAGAACACTGGTCGGATAATAGGTGGCAAGTTCCGGCGTTTTGTCCGGCCAGCCGAGCGTCGAGAACGGCCATAGGGCAGACGAGAACCACGTATCGAGAACGTCGGTATCGCGGTCCAGCGCAACGTCTTCGCCGTAGTGCGCGCGTGCGGAGGCCTTGGCTTCCGCTTCGCTCTTTTCGACGAAGCATTTGCCATCGGGACCGTACCAGGCCGGAATCTGGTGCCCCCACCAGAGCTGGCGTGAGACGCACCATGGCTGGATGTTTTCCATCCAGTCGAAATAGGTCTTTTCCCAGTTCTTCGGCACGATCTGCGTGGTGCCGTTGCGAACAGCAGCCATTGCAGGCTTGGCAAGTTCGGCAGCATTCACATACCACTGGTCGGTCAGGTAAGGTTCGATCGGCACGCCGCCCCGATCACCGTGCGGAACGGCGTGCGTGTGGTCCTCGACCTTCTCCAGATAGCCGCGCTCGTCCATCAGTTCGACAATGCGCTTGCGAACCGCAAAACGATCCTGGCCGTCGAGCTCATTGATGAGCGCCTTCAGTTCAGGTGTCAGTTCGAGGCCTTCGAGGAAGTCGTTATTCCCCTTCAGGGTAATGGATGCCTCAGGCGTCAGGATGTTGATGGCGCGCAGGTCATTGCGCTTGCCGACCTCGAAATCGTTGAAATCGTGCGCAGGCGTGATCTTGACCGCGCCAGAACCGGCTTCCGGATCGGCGTAATCGTCCGCAACGATTGGAATATGACGCCCGACGAGCGGCAAAACGACATCGTTGCCGACCAGTGCGTGGTAGCGCCCATCCTTGGGATTAACCGCAACGCCGGTATCACCAAGCATGGTTTCCGGGCGCGTGGTCGCAACGACGATATATGTATGCGGGTTTTCCGGATCGAAAGGAACGTTCTCGAGCGGATAACGGAAATGCCACAGGTGGCCTTTCGTTTCACGCGATTCAACTTCGATATCGGAAATCGCCGTCAGCAGCTTCGGGTCCCAGTTGACCAGACGCTTGTCACGATAAATCAGGCCCTGCTTGTAGAGCGTGACGAAAACTTCCAGAACCGCGCGCGAAAGCCCCTCGTCCATCGTGAAGCGTTCGCGCGACCAGTCGCACGAGGCGCCAAGGCGGCGAAGCTGATTGGAAATCATACCGCCGGATTCGGCCTTCCACTGCCAGACCCGCTCGATGAACTTCTCACGGCCCATGACGTGACGGTTCGGCTCCTGCCGTTCGGCAAGCTGCCGTTCGACAACCATCTGCGTCGCAATGCCGGCGTGATCCATGCCGGGCTGCCACAGCACGTTCTTGCCGCGCATGCGCTCGAAGCGAACCATGATGTCCTGGATCGTGTTGTTGAGGGCGTGGCCCATATGCAGCGATCCCGTGACGTTCGGCGGCGGAATAACCACTGCGAACGGATCGGCTCCCGGCTTCGCGCCTGCACCCGCCTTGAATGCACCCGCTTCTTCCCAGCGTTCAGCAATTTTCGGCTCTATGGCTGCGGCGTCATAGGTCTTCTCAAGCATGGAATTATCCGGTCTTTATGCGCGATGAATGGATTGAGGGCTCAATAGCAACTAACAGCTGACAAATCACTTTAAAAGTGATGATGCCACCATTGGCCGCTTGAAAAGTGAAAACCCGCCTGCTGCACAGACGGGTAACACTTCGATAGATCGCTTTGATACCACTTAGAGCACTTTTCGATCCAATGGATCATATCGGCGCTCTAACTGTTTGTTTTACAGCGCATCTTTTCCGAAAACCGTTTCACAGTTTTCGGGATGCGCTCTAACGTTCGCCGCGCACTACCCGCTCGATTTCTTCCCGAACGAGCCGCTCAACAAGCGTAGGCAGATTGTTGTCGAGCCAGTCTTGCAGCATCGGACGCAACAGTTCCGTAGCGATATCATCGAACGAACGACGCGGCTCAGCGCGAACGGCATGGTTCAAATCCTGAAATGCCGCTGCCACCTGACGTTCGGCGACCTGCGACAATATATGGGCAGCAGGCACTGTCTTTGCAACAGGTTCCGCGACCGGCGTCGCAGCCTCGGGCTGAACCGGAACCTCCTGTCCCGTAACGGTGGGTGCCGGTCCGATTTCTGCAGTGACGTCCGGTTTGAGCATGGCATCAAGTGCCTCGGCTATATCCGTCTCAACCGAAAGATCGATTTCTTCAAGAGATGTGGCAGCCTCGACCGACTGTTCCACGGATGACGTAGCCCCGACATTGGAGTGATCGTCATTCTCGGCATTGAGAACGACATCATCCTCATCGTCGGCCTCGGCTTCAGGTTCGGGAGCGGCTTTCAACGGTTCGGCAATCGGACCGCGCAATGTCGGCTCGTCCTGGAACACGTTGCGCATCATGGCGGGCTTCTCCGGCTGAGTGACCGATTTTTCCTCAGCCGGGCGACGGAATTCCGCGACCTCACCACGAACCGGAGAACCGGCCAATGGCATGGGTTGGCGGGTGACATCGCTGTCTTCGATGATCCTGCGAATGGAAGCGAGTATCTCTTCCATTGACGGTTCCCGTGCTGCGCTGGATGTCTGTGCCATGACTGCTATCCGTTTTCCTGTATTGCGACATTGTCTGCAAAAGACAGAGAATCAATGGATTAAGGGTAGCGGACGATCCTGCGTTTGAGAATCCCCAGCCAAGGCTGGCGGGTTCAAACTCACAGCTTTATGGATTTGTTAATATTTGCGATGCGGAAAACGTCGAATCGGCGGCAAAACAAAAGGCACCCGAAGGTGCCTTTTCAATTGATGGTCCTCTTGGGAAAACCGATCAGCGGCCATCCGGCGTGCGCAGGCCGAACCACTTGTCCTTGACGGCCTTATAATGCTCTTCCGGCTTGTACTCGGCAACCTGCAGGCCCATCTGGCTCGCGGTCATGCGACCCGTTGCATTCAGAAGAGCATAGCTGGCGACGACGACATTGCGCTCAGACTCAACCAGTGCAATCTGGGCGGTGATGAGGTCGTTCTGCGCATTCAAGACGTCAAGCGTGGTGCGCTGTCCGACCTTGCGTTCTTCGATGACACCGTCGAGAGCAAGCTGTGCAGCGGCAATGCCGTCGCGGTTTGCCTTGACCGAGGCGCGGGCTGCTTCGAGCTGCGACCATGCCGAACTGATCGCCTGACGGACCTGATCGCGAACGACATCGACTTCGATACGCGCCTGGCCGAGCTGTTCCTTGGACTGGCGAACCTGCGCCGATGTGCGGCCACCGGTATAGATCGGAATGCTGACGCCGACACCAATCGAGGCCGAATTGCCGTCAGTCTGCGAGCCGCCTTCACCAGAATAGGTATCGAGATGGCTGGCGCTTGCCTTGAGGCCGACAGACGGCAGCAAAGCACCTTCCTTGGCTTTCACATTATATCCGGCGGCATTGACGGCATATTGGGTCGCAAGAATGCCGGGATGCCCGGCGGTCGCAATGGCAAATGCCTGGCTTGGCGAACTTGGCAGGTTTTTGGCCGCCGTAGCGGTTGCAAGCTTGTCCGGCTGAACGCCAACAACCTGCACATAGGTCGCTTCTGCCGACTTGACGTCCGCACGCGCCGAGTTCAGCGCCGCAACCGCAGTCGAACGGCTGGCATCGGCCTGCGCAACGTCGGTGCGCGTACCTTCACCCACGTCGAGACGAGCCCTTGCGGCACGCACCTGCTCGTTCAAGGCCGCCAGGTTGCGCTCACGCAGAACTGCAATCTGGCGTGCTTTATAGACATCCATATAGGCGGTTACCGCCTCATAGAGTCTGTTCTGCTCTTCGTTGCGAAGGTTTTCCCGCTGGGCGAAGACCTGCGTTTCTGCGGCGGCGACATTGTTCTTGGTCTGAAACCCGTCGAACAGCATCTGGTTCAACTCGATGCCGAACGTGCCTGTCGTGCGATATCCCCGGCTTGAAGGCGTCTTGCCACGCCCTACGTCATAGCTTCCGGTGATCTGTGGACGATAGCCGGACTTGGCAATCGCCACACTTTCATCCGTAACACGAACGCCTGCGCGCGAGTAGTTCAGGTTAGCATTGTTCTTGTAGGCCTTTACGAGAGCGCCGGTCAGCGTCTCCGAGAACGCCGCCTGCCCCGTTAAAATGGTGCCAGACAACAATGCTGCGGCCGCTACCAGTCCTTTGCACGTTTTGAACACCGGGTACCTCATTATAAGAACAAACGAATCCAACTATCGAACCGATTGGTTCGGGCAAATCCTAATAACCTCTAAATTCGGTTATTTCCATTGCCCCCGCCAGAGCTTGCACAAACAAATTTCGTAGCGTTGCAGAATTGTACCATCCGCTAAAATTAAAATTCGAACTGCGGAACCCGTTCGAATCCCGGAAGCGGACGCACCGCAGTGTTGAACACACCGCGCCCCGATGCAACACCATTTTCCTTGACATAAATCCGCGCAACTCCGGCATTTCCGCGACCTTCGACGGCAACGAGGCGTCCGCCATCCTTCAACTGGCCGAGCAATGCGTCCGGAACGAAATCGACGGCGCCTTCGATGACGATCACATCGTAAGGGGCTTCCGACGGGTAGCCAGCCTGCAGCTCACCTGAAACGATCACAACATTGTCATAGCCCAATTCAGCCAGACGGGCAGTCGCGGCAGCCGATAACACGGAATCACTTTCCAGACCGATGACCGAGCCTGCCAATCGGGAGAGAATAGCCGCGGAATAGCCGGTGCCGCAGCCGACATCGAGAACCACATCGGTCTTCTTGACGCGTGCAAGCTGCACAAGCTTTGCGAAGGGCGAAGGCTCCATAAGGTAGCGAGGCTGCTTGCCTTCGCTTTCGAGCAGCTGGTCTTCATCGATATAGGCAAGCACCTGGCGGGCGGCGGGAACGAAAGCCTCGCGCGGCACGGCCAGGAAAGCATCGATAACCGCCAGATCGGTTACGTCCGTCGTACGGATCTGATTGTCGACCATCTTTGTGCGAAGATCCTGGAAATCGGCTGCCATAGCCCTAAACCCTTCCTTGTCGCGGAATGCGATGTTTCATGCCATTGGAGCGCCGCGCGTCCTTCGGGACGCACGCGGAACACCATAAACGAGATTTGCCGTTGATGTGGCAAAAATCGCGGGTCCAGTCAATGAAACACAGCATTTGCGGCATTTATGCTCATTGATAACCGTTTGTTGCCAGCATCAGGATATGAAAATGCCGGAAAGCGCCTTGCTTCCCGGCATCATATCGCTGCCTGCAAGCACGCATCCCGAAACCGTTCCACAACTGTCGGGATGCGCTCTAGCTTTTGCGGCGCCCGGATACAAGCGCCCCAGAAATCACATTATTGAGTATTCGATGCAGGATAGCCTGCTGCTGCCAGCGCCGAAAGCACGGCGTCCCGCGAAACCTTGCCGCCGAACTCCACCTCCTTGTTTTCGAGGTCGATTTCGACTGACGCTGCCGGATCAAGTTCACGCAGCGCGACGGTAATGTTATCTGCACAACCGCCGCACTTCATCTTGGGAATGGAAAATTTCATCAACTCGGTCACTCCTTTTTGGGAACTGACCACAAGATGGAGCTTCCCATCGTGGCAAGGTCAAGAGCTATTTTGTGTCGTTTCTTACGGTGCCTCACAGGTCTCCGGCACACTCTTCTCCAGCTCAAGTGGTGATTTGGTGAGCGAACCCGTCATGATCTGCATAGGCTTGAAAGGCGGTTCTTCCTGCATAGCCGGATTTGTGAGATGGATCGTATAGCAGCCCGTAAAGACTTCTTTTTTTCCATCTGTCGTCTCCGCCTCGATAGCCAGAGGCTGGCTCCAATAGATCTGCCCTGCCCCCGGATCAGGATCGGTCTTGCGCAAGGCGACCTTGACGCTTTTCGTGTTTTCATAGCCCTTCACAAAGGTTTTGAAGTCGGGCTCTCGTCCCTCTTCGGAATAATAACCGTAAGCGCGGGCAAATTCCTTGCGATTGACCGCATTGTAGTAGGACTCAATCAGTGCCTGCGGCGTGGAACGATCATCGCGATAGTCCGGGACCGTCACGCCGCCCGCAGCCTCCTGCGTCTGCTCGGAGGGTTTGGTTTCCTCGATCGGCTGGGAAGCCTTGTCATGCTTTTCCTGCACGTTTCTGGGCGTTTCCTCGGGCGCGGCTTTAGGGGGATTTTGCGCCCATGCCCCTCCGGCTGAAAGAAGGCCGATTACAGCAGCCAGCATGAGAGGTTTCATTCGGTCGTCTGACATTCGCTTCTCCTCTTCCTAGCAAACTTTTGTGAAGCGCCTGACACGCTCCCGATTTGGTGTATTGCAGTAAAGATGTTACAACACTAACTATAGTGAAAACGTGGCAATCGCAGAGGAAACTCAGCTTGTTGCGACGAGATTGGACGATTCTCCGTCCATATGCCAGCACCGTACCGGAAGAGAGAATATGGGCCGTTTCGCAGTCATGACGCTAACAGACAAGGCAGCTGATCGCGTTCGCGAGATCATCGCATCGCGGGATGGCGCGCTTGGTATCCGGGTGGGCGTGAAAAAAGGCGGCTGTGCCGGGATGGAATATACCATCGATCTGGTCACCGAAGCCAAGCCGGGCGACGACGTGATCGAGAAGGACGGGGCCAGGGTTTTTATCGCACCTGAAGCGGTCCTTTTCCTGCTTGGCACCCAGATGGATTTCGAAGTGACGACGCTGCGCACGGGTTTTGTCTTCAACAACCCGAACCAGACCTCCGCTTGCGGCTGCGGCGAATCCGTTGAAATCAAAGCCGCCTCCCCTGAAAGCCTCCGCCAGATGCAGGGCGCAGCCTGAACCACGACAAAGGTCCACCAGCCAATGGATGACGAAGCTCTTCGCGATTTGCTGCAGGACTTCGGCCCCATCAGCATCCGCCGCATGTTCGGCGGCAAGGGCATTTATCATCAAGGCGTCATTTTTGCGCTCGTCGTTCGCGACGAGCTTCTCTTCAAGGCCGACAACATCACCATTCCGAAGTTCGTAGAAGCTGGCGCGATCCAGTGGACCTATGAAGGACGCAAAGGCGGCGCCCCAATAGCCATGCCTTACTGGAGCGTGCCGAGTGAAGCTTTCGACGATCCGGAAGTCATGACGCGCTGGGCGCGCCTCGCCTATGACGCCGCCTTGCGTAGCGAGAAAAACAAGCCAAAAAAGAAATCGGCTGCGAAGCGTCAGCTTGCAGCCGATTGAACCATTTTTTGCAATGCTTCTGTCAGATTCCAGTCGGAATCAGCATGAATGCCGGAATGTCGTTGCCAAAGCCAACGGGTGTCGGACCATCATCATCCCGATCACGACGGCGCTTATGCTCGTGCTGCGGCTTGCCGCGGCGCTCATCATTTGAAGCGCGGATCGCATCGCGACGATCACTGGCTTCTATTACCGGCTGCGGCTGTTCGGCAGGATCGAGAACTTCGGCAGGCTTAGTCTTTGCCTTGTCTTTCGGCTTGTCCTTGCCCTTTGCATCCTTGCCCTTGCCGCGCGCATTCTTGCCCTTGCGCTCGTCCGCCTCGTCGGAAGGGGGGAGCGTCGACAGGTCACCGTCAAGCCATTCTATCTTTTCGCCTATCATGTCTTCGATCGCAGCCAGATATTTCGTATCCGAAGGCGTTACGATGGTGAAAGCCTTGCCGGAGCGTCCCGCGCGGCCAGTACGGCCAATGCGGTGGACATAGTCTTCAGAATGAATCGGGATATCAAAATTGAAAACGTGGCTCACATCGGGAATGTCGAGACCGCGAGCAGCTACGTCGGAAGCGACCAGCAGCTGCAACTTGCCGTCCTTGAAGTTCGACAGCATGGTCATGCGGGCGCGCTGGTCCATGTCGCCATGAAGAGCGCCAGCATTGAATTCGTGGCGCGTCAGCGAGCGGAACAGCTCCGACACATCCTTCTTGCGGTTGCAAAAGATGATCGCGTTCTTGAGCGTATCGCCTTCCGCGCGGATAAGGTCACGCAGCACGGCGCGCTTGTCCCAATCCTTCTTGCTGGATTTCACCAGACGCTGGGTCACGGTCTTGGCCGTGGAGGAAGCCTTTGCAACCTCGACGCGCGTGGGGGAATGCAGGAACTGTTCGGTCAGCTTGGTGATTTCCGGCGGCATGGTGGCCGAGAAGAAAAGTGTCTGACGCGTGAACGGGATGAGCTTGCAGATACGCTCGATGTCTGGAATGAAGCCCATGTCCAGCATGCGATCCGCCTCGTCGATGACGAGAATTTCAACGCCGGTCAGGAGCAGCTTGCCGCGCTCGAAATGATCGAGCAGACGACCAGGCGTAGCGATGAGCACATCTGCGCCGCGCTCAAGCTTGCGTTCCTGTTCGTCAAACGAAACGCCGCCAATCAGGAGCGCCACATTCAGCCGATGATTGATACCATATTTGGTGAAATTTTCCTCGACCTGAGCAGCCAGTTCCCGGGTCGGTTCCAGAATGAGCGTGCGCGGCATACGAGCCCGCGCCCTGCCCTTTTCCAGAAGCGTCAGCATTGGCAGCACGAAAGACGCAGTCTTGCCGGTTCCCGTCTGCGCGATACCGAGAACGTCCTTGCGTTCAAGGGCTGGAGGAATGGCTCCCGCCTGAATGGGTGTAGGCGCAGTATATCCCGCCGCGTCTACAGCGGCGATCACTTTCGGGGAAAGACCGAGTTCGGCAAATGTCGTCAATGGAGGCGCAGCTCTCTGGTTTGGAAGTGATTTCCACCCATCCTGTCGTTGCAGCCGCGTCATCGGGCGCAGGAACCAAGGCAGAATAAGGCGTCTGCAACGCAAAATGCGTTTTCTTGCAGCATCGCCTACGTCCACAGCGTGCAAAAGTCAACTAAAATACCATCGAAAGATATTAAATTGCTTCAAACATGCTGTTGCGACCGAAATCAACGTGGAACATGAACAAATTTATTCAAATTATCAAAAGCTAAAAAGCAATCGGCACTGCTTCAAGTCGCACACCCTTTTGCTGAGCCTAATGCCTGAACTGTTCCGTGAGAATGCGTTCATCCCATGAATGGTTTCGATCAAAAAGAATGGCGACCTGGCTGTTCGGCGCTTCCCGCACCGTGACGGAGCGGACCGATTTGACTTCATTGTTGTCGGCGACCGCGTTGACGGGACGCTTTTCGGTTTCCAGCAGATCCATGCGAACAGTCACGTGCTTGGGCAACAGCGCCCCACCCCATCGACGCGGGCGAAACGGGCTGACCGGGGTCAGCGCCAGAAGCGGCGCCTCAAGCGGCAGAATGGGTCCCTGCGCTGAGAGATTGTAAGCGGTGGAACCTGCGGGCGTCGCCACCATAACGCCATCGCAAACAAGTTCATCCAGCCGCACCTTGCCGTCGATTGTTATCCTGACCTTGGCAGCCTGATAGGATTGACGGAACAAGGAAACTTCGTTGATCGCCAGGGCTTCGAACGATTGACCGGATTCCGTTTCCGCGACCATGACAAGCGGGCGAATGGTTTCCATCTGTGCGGCAAGAATGCGTTCGGGAAGATCGTCCACGCTGAATTCATTCATCAGAAAGCCGACCGAACCGCGGTTCATTCCGTAAATCGGCTTTCCACTGTTCATGAAATCGCGAAGCGCCTGCAGCATGGTTCCGTCACCGCCAAGCGCGACGATGATATCAGCATCTTCGGCGGCCACATGACCATAACGGGCTACGAGTTCCTTTTGGGCAACAAGTGATTCTTCGGTTCCTGATGACAGAAAATGAAGCGCGAGCGATTTATCTTCCATAGTAACAGTCCCGAATCCGGCCCACCTTGACAAGGTTGCCACTATTTCCCCAACTCGCTATTGGCTATCACATGAAAAACCCGGTTGCCATGACCTGCTGGCGATGAATTTTCGTTTTACAGTCGCTGCATTTGTGCTAATCGGACGCGAGTGCCCTTATAGCTCAGTTGGTAGAGCACCTGATTTGTAATCAGGGGGTCGGGAGTTCGAGTCTCTCTGGGGGCACCAAAATCATCCAAAAATCAAAGAACTAGCGTAATAACCTGACGCATTGGCCTGGTGTCGTCCGCAACTGATTGACCGGATTTCCAGAAGTTAACAGGGATTCGGGTAAAACATGGATGGCGCATTTAGCGAGAATCAAAAATGCGGCCCGAAGAGCCGCATTTACATGGATTGATCAATACCAGCCGACAGCTACCTGCGCTTCTTCGGACATACGATCCGGCGTCCATGGCGGATCGAACGTCATCGTAACTTCCACCATTGAAACGCCTTCAACCGCACCGACCGCGTTCTCTACCCAGCCCGGCATCTCGCCTGCAACCGGGCAGCCGGGTGCAGTCAATGTCATTTCGATTTTCACAGTGCGATCGTCTTCAATATCGATCTTGTAGACAAGGCCGAGTTCGTAAATATCGGCTGGAATCTCGGGATCATATACCGTCTTCAACGCCGCAATGATGTCATCCGTCATGCGCAGAAGTTCTTCCTGCGGGATGGCAGACGCCGAAAATACCGAACCGGCTGCGGTCTGTTCCGCAACCTCTGTATCGGCTTTGCCCTGAACTTTCTGTTCCATATCGGTCATCCGAAAAACTTCCTTGCCTTTTCCAAGGCTTCCGCCAATGCATCCACTTCAGCGCGGGTATTATACAGGGCGAAGGATGCACGGCATGTAGAGGTGACGCCGAAGCGTTTCAAGAGCGGCTGCGCACAATGCGTTCCAGCACGAACCGCAACCCCGGCCCGGTCGATCACCATCGACACGTCATGGGCATGAATGCCCTCAAGCGCGAAAGAAATGATCGCGCCCTTGCCCGGCGCATTGCCGAAAATGCGCAAGCTGTTGATGCGTCCGAGTTGTTCATGAGCATAATCGCGCAGGTCTTCCTCATGGGCGAGGATCGCGTGACGGCCGATCTTTTCCATATATTCCAGCGCAGCACCCAGCCCAATCGCCTGAACGATTGGCGGCGTACCGGCCTCGAAACGGTGCGGCGGATGATTATAGGTGACGTTTTCTTCCGTCACTTCCTCAATCATTTCACCGCCGCCCTGGAAGGGCCGCATCTTTTCCAGCATTTCCGCGCGACCATAGAGCACGCCGATGCCGGATGGGCCGTAGACCTTGTGGCCGGTAAAAACATACCAATCGCAACCCAGATCCTGCACATCGACAGGCAGGTGCACAGCGCCCTGACTGCCATCGACGAGCACCGGAATACCGCGCGCATGGGCAAGTTCAACGATCTTCTTGATCGGCGTCACCGTTCCAAGCGCATTCGACATATGCGTGATCGCGACAAGCTTGGTCCGCTCCGTCAGGCGCTTCTCAAATTCTTCGATATGGAAGATGCCCTCATCGTCCACCGGCGCGAAGACGAGCTTCGCGCCCTGCCTTTCACGGATGAAATGCCACGGCACGATGTTGGAGTGATGCTCCATGATCGACAGGAGGATTTCATCCCCCTCACCGATATGCGGCATACCATAGCCATAGGCGACAGTGTTGATCGCCTCTGTCGCATTCTTCGTGAAGACGATTTCGTCGACCGAACCGGCGTTCAGGAAGCGGCGCACCGTCTCGCGCGATTTTTCATAAGCGTCCGTTGCCGCATTCGACAGGAAATGCAGGCCGCGATGAACATTGGCATATTCGTTGGAATAAGCGTGAGTAACCGCGTCGATGACGCTCTGTGGCTTCTGTGCCGATGCGCCATTGTCGAGATAGACGAGCGGCTTGCCGTGCACTTCTCGCGAAAGAATCGGAAAGTCCCGGCGGATCGCCTCGACGTCATAAGCCGCAATCAGCGGATTCTTCTGGTCCATGATCGTTCCTCTTGCCGTTCCGGCAGGAAAAGGCGGAGCGCATTCAAACGCTCCGCCTCAATCAATCAGGCATGGCTGGCGAGCCAGTTGGACAGCACTTCTTCCAGTGCCTCAACCAGCGTTTCGTCTTCCAGCTCTTCGATAATCTCGGCGATGAAAGCCTTGATCAGCAGGCCACGAGCCTCGTTTTCCGGAATACCGCGGGCCATCAGATAGAACAGATAGTCCTTCGACAGTTCCGTAACCGTCGCGCCATGGCCGCAGGCCACATCATCCGCGAAGATTTCGAGTTCCGGCTTGGCATCGAATTCGCCATCGTCCGATAGCAGCAACGTGTTGCAGGCCATGCGGGCATCGGTCTTCTGAGCGATCTGCGCAACGCGGATCATGCCCTGAAAGACACCGCGCGCACGGTCCTTGACCACATTGCGGACGATCTCGGTCGAACGGGTGTTCTCCACCAGATGGCCCACCGTCATGGTCACGTCGGTATGGCTGTCGTCAGCCAGCAGATTGAGGCCGCGAAGTTCGAAGTCGGAATCTTCTCCGGCAACGTTGACGTGGACTTCCTGACGCACCAGCTTGCCGCCCGCATTGATGACGTAAAGCGTCAGGCGGGAACCTTTGCCCATCGTCGCATTGAACTGCGAAAGCTGCGTTGCCTGACCGAAATCACGCAGGATAACCCAGAGAATCTCGGCGCCGTCACCAACGGTCACGTGGTTGACAGACGTGGAGAAGGCATCGCCCTCGCCGCCATTCTGGCGTTCCACGATGGTCGCCTTGACATTAGCTCCAATGCGAACCGGGAAACGTGTGTGTCCCTGTCCGGCCTTCTGGATATTCTGGAGCTCCAGCGGAGCCTCCAGTTCGGTGCCATCGGCAATCGAAACCATCCAGCCATCGCTGACATAGGCAGCATTGATCTGGCCGATCGTATCGTCGAAGCCGCGCGACCGAAGCTGGGTGACGAGCGAGCCATCAGCCAGCGCTTCGCGGACTGGCGTCAGCGACACGCCTTCCGGCGCATTCGCACCAAGCGCAACGCCGTTGCTTGCGGCAACGATCGACGACCCTGCGATGAGCGCAGGCAAGGCCTGCGTTCCCGCTGAAGTGTCGAAGGGCGCCACGCCTTTCAGAAGCGTACGGAAATCCGTGTAGTGCCAGCTTTCGACGCGGCGTGACGGAATGCCGTTTTCCTTGAGCGATTCAAGCGCCGCATCACGTGCAACGACAACATCGCCATTGCCCGGCAGGTCGCCCATACGGTCGGCAAAGCTGTCGATCAGCGCGCTTTCAGCCGGCGTTCGCGGCTTGGAAGCTGGGGCGGTCTGGATATTCATGATCCAACCCTCCTCAGGCAGCTTCGCCGATTACGTCGGCATAACCATTTTCTTCAAGGTGCAGCGCGAGGCTCTTGTCGCCGGACTTGATGACCTGGCCCTTGTACAGCACGTGCACGCTGTCTGGAACGATGTGTTCGAGCAGACGCTGATAGTGCGTAATGACGACCACGGCGCGATCCGGCGAACGCAGGGCGTTCACGCCTTCCGAAACGATCTTCAGCGCATCGATGTCGAGACCGGAATCGGTTTCGTCGAGGACGCAGAGGCTCGGTTCCAGAAGCTGCATCTGAAGAATTTCAGCGCGCTTCTTTTCGCCGCCGGAGAAGCCAACGTTAAGCGGGCGCTTGAGCATGTTCATGTCGATGTTAAGGCCGCCGGCCGCGTCCTTAACGCGCTTGATGAATTCCGGAATCTTCAGTTCCGGCTCGCCGCGCGCCTTGCGCTGGCTGTTCATCGCAACCTTCAGGAATTCCATCGTGGCAACGCCCGGAATTTCCATCGGGTACTGGAATGCCAGGAAGATGCCCTTGGCGGCGCGTTCTGCCGGGTCGAGCTCGAGGATCGACTCGCCGTTATAGAGAATGTCGCCTTCGGTGACTTCATAGTCTTCACGACCGGCGAGGATATAGGAAAGCGTCGACTTGCCCGAACCGTTCGGACCCATGATCGCCGCAACTTCACCCTTGTTCACGGTGAGATTCAGGCCACGGATGATTTCGGTATCCGTGTCAGCGATCTTTGCATGGAGGTTCTTGATCTCAAGCATGAATGTAAACCTTGTTCTAATGCCAGGAAAAGGCTGGCCAGAAAATCTGATGCGAGATGGAAGGGGCGCGTCGCTTAACCGACGCTGCCCTCAAGCGAAATACCGATAAGCTTCTGGGCTTCCACGGCAAATTCCATCGGCAGTTCCTGAATGACTTCCTTCACGAAGCCATTGACGATGAGAGCGATGGCCTCCTCCTCCGGAATGCCGCGCTGCATCACATAGAACAGCTGGTCTTCCGAAATCTTGGAGGTGGTTGCCTCGTGTTCGAACTGCGCCGTGGCGTTTTTCGCCTCGATATACGGCACCGTATGCGCGCCGCAGTCATTGCCGATCAGGAGCGAGTCGCACTGGGTAAAGTTACGGGCATTCTCCGCCTTGCGATGGGCCGAAACCTGTCCGCGATAGGTGTTGTTCGACTTGCCAGCCGAAATACCCTTCGAGATGATGCGGCTCGACGTGTTTTTGCCGAGGTGCAGCATCTTGGTGCCAGAGTCGATCTGCTGATGACCGTTCGAAACGGCAATCGAATAGAACTCGCCGCGTGAATTGTCGCCGCGCAGGATGCAGGACGGATATTTCCAGGTGATTGCGGAGCCGGTTTCCACCTGCGTCCACGAAATCTTGGAATTATCGCCACGGCAATCGCCACGCTTGGTAACGAAGTTGTAGATGCCGCCCTTGCCGTCCTTGTCGCCTGGGAACCAGTTCTGGACCGTCGAGTACTTGATTTCGGCGTTTTCGAGGGCAATCAGCTCAACGACAGCCGCGTGCAGCTGGTTTTCGTCGCGCTGCGGCGCGGTGCAGCCTTCCAGATAGGAAACATAGGCGCCTTCATCGGCGATGATGAGCGTGCGCTCGAACTGGCCGGTGTTCTTCTCGTTGATGCGGAAATAGGTCGAAAGCTCCATCGGGCAACGAACGCCCTTTGGAACGTAGACAAACGACCCATCCGTGAAGACAGCCGAATTCAGCGTCGCATAATAGTTGTCCGAAACGGGAACCACAGAAGCCAGATACTTCTGCACCAGTTCAGGATGCTCGCGGATCGCTTCCGAAATCGAGCAGAAGATCACGCCCGCTTTGGCGAGTTCTTCCTTGAAGGTTGTCACAACCGACACGCTGTCGAACACGGCATCAACGGCGACACGACCGGACGCATAAACATTGTCCGACGGATTGCCGTCGATCTCGCTCGGTTCGCCCTGCTTGCGCACACCAGCAAGAATTTCCTGCTCGCGCAGCGGAATGCCGAGCTTTTCGTAGGTCTTCAGCAGTTCGGGATCGACTTCATCGAGCGACTTCGGGCCGGACTGGTTTTTCGGGGCCGCGTAGTAGTAGGCGTCCTGAAAATCGATCTTCGGATAATCCACGCGCGCCCAGGTCGGCTCTTCCATGGTGAGCCAGCGCTCATAGGCCTTCAGGCGCCATTCCAGCATCCATTCCGGCTCGTTCTTCTTGGCGGAAATGAAGCGAATGATGTCTTCGTTCAGGCCCTTGGGGGCTTTCTCGGCTTCGATTGTCGTTTCGAAGCCATACTTGTACTGGTCCACGTCAAGGCCGCGGACCTGATCAATGGTCTCCTGCACTGCAGGCATTGGCGTTCTCCATCCTCGTCGGGGTCAAGGCCCGACAGTTGCAAACGTCAAGGTGATATGTCTTGAACAATACCACCTCAATATAGTGTGCGTGCCCCTTCTTTAAAACCTCTCTAAACTGAATTTCAAGCGCCGGGTTCAAATTTGCCCTAAAAAATGCCGATAAAAATAATCAACTTATAAAAAACGTCGTTGAAACAAGGTTTTCAGGAAAACAGCGTTCTCGCTCCGGACCGCGTCTTCAATTCGAGATCAAGCTTTTCCGGCGCGGCGCGCGATAATTTTACGGAACACCTCGAGAAACGCGTCGACCTCATCGGGCGTTGCCGTTGGTTCAAGCGATACGCGGATTGCTCCGAGACTGTCTGCGTACCCCATTGCCGACAGAACATGGCTGGGGCCGACTTTGCCAGACGAGCAGGCGGATCCGGCCGAAAGAGCTATTCCACCAAGATCAAAGGCTATTTGAACCGTTTCGGCCTTTTGTCCTTCAAGGGAAAAGAAAGTCGTGTTCGGCAGTCTGTCTACCGCCTTGCCATAGATCACCGCGTCAGGGGCGATTGCCTCCAGCCCCGATTCCAGCCTGTCCCGCATAGCCGGAGACCAGCCATCGCCGTCCAGCCGCGCTTTGGCGGCATCAGCAGCGGCCCCAAAACCGGCAATCAGCGGCAGGGCTTCGGTTCCCGCTCTATGTCCTTTCTCCTGACCGCCACCGCGAACAAGCGCACGCGGCATCATGAGATCAGAAATGGCGATTACAGCGCCGACACCCTTCGGCCCGCCAATCTTGTGCGAGGAGATTATGAGATAATCCCCGCAATTATTTGTAATGTCTAATTTAATCCGCCCTGCTGCCTGAACCGCATCGACGATATAAACGCCTCCGGCAGCCTTCACGATGGCGGCGATTTCCGCTATCGGCTGGATAATGCCCGTTTCATTATTGGCCGCCTGTATCGCGACAAGCGGCAGCCCCTGACTTTTGTCGTGACCGGCAAGCGCGGATTTCAAGCTTTCGAATCGCACGATACCGTTTTCGTCCACAGGCAGAACGGTGACATCCTGTGCCGCAAACTGACCACCGGCCAACATGCAAGGGTGTTCCGTGCCGCTTACATAGAGATGCGAAAGGCGGACAGGGGAACGCCCCATCATGTAGTGCGGGGTCAGCAGCGTGGAAGCAGCTTCCGTTGCTCCAGATGTGAAGAAAACATGGTCCGGGCGCGCGTTGACAAGTGCCGCCACACTGCGGCGCGCAGCTTCAACGAGGGCGCGCGCGGCGCGGCCTTCACGATGCACGGAGGATGGATTGCCGGTAACGCCAAGCGCGTTGATGACTGCATCCCGCGCCTCGTCGAGCAACGGAGCGCTGGCATTATAATCCAGATAGAGCCTCTTGCCGCTCCCGTTCACCGTACCTATCTCCTAAACAAAATTCTGGAAGCGCAATTTTCTTGAATTTTCAATCAAGAAAAGCCTATTAAGCCCCCATAGGAACTGAAACTCGCTTTCAGTCTGTCGAAATTTCAAACCGGTTCTAGAAGCGGCATCCTAAGACGTCAAGTTTCGCCGCTGAAGTCCGGCCTTCCCGTTACGAGCGGAGTACACATGCCAGAAGTCATTTTCAACGGCCCAGCCGGACGCCTTGAAGGTCGCTATCAGCCTTCCAAAGAAAAGAATGCTCCGATCGCGCTCATCCTGCATCCGCATCCGCAGTTCGGCGGCACGATGAACAACAAGATCGTCTATGATCTTTTCTATATGTTCCAGCAGCGCGGCTTTACCACATTGCGCTTCAATTTCCGCGGGATCGGCCGCAGCCAGGGCGAATTCGACCATGGCGCTGGCGAATTGTCGGATGCAGCAAGCGCGCTCGATTGGGTGCAGGCGCTTCACCCGGATTCCAAGAATTGCTGGGTTGCCGGTTATTCGTTCGGCGCCTGGATCGGCATGCAGCTTTTGATGCGCCGCCCGGAAATCGAAGGGTTCATTTCAGTCGCACCGCAGCCAAACACCTATGATTTCTCCTTCCTGGCGCCCTGCCCTTCGTCCGGTCTCATCATCCATGGCGATAACGACAAGGTTGCGCCGCCGAAGGACGTGCAGGCTCTGGTCGACAAGCTGAAGACACAGAAGGGCATCACGATCACCCAGACCACGATCGCCGGTGCGAACCACTTCTTCAGCGGTCAGGGCGATGAGCTGATTGAGGATTGCGCCGAATATCTGGATCGTCGCCTAGCTGGCGAACTGGTGGAAGCGCGTCCGAAGCGCCTGCGTTAAACCTTAAAAAGCCATCCGGTACGTCGTTTTCCAGATTTGCAGCGTCTTATCCGGCGGGTCTCCCGCCGGATTTTTCATGCGAAGCTGCTATTGCAATTTCATGATTCGATTTCCCTTTTTCACCCTACAGGCGTGACATGCCGGTTTATGCCATCCTTGCTATCGCCATCGTATCCGAAGTCATCGGAACACTCAGCCTCAAGGCGTCCGAAGGGTTTACACGGCTCGGACCGTCCCTGATTGTTATCGTCGCCTACGGGCTCGCCTTTTATTTCCTCTCAATGACATTGAAGAGCATTCCGGTCGGCATTGCCTATGCGGTCTGGTCCGGGATCGGGGTCACGCTCGTTGCGCTGATTGGCTGGCTGCTGTTCGGACAGAAGCTCGACTTGGCCGCAGTGCTCGGCATGGGATTGATTATTGCCGGTGTCATCGTGCTCAATCTGTTTTCAAACACAGCTCAACACTGAGATCCCGACCGCGCCAGCAAATTACCGGTTCGCAACCCGCCGATGCGGGAGTTTTCTTGTTATTGTCGGTTGATTGGTGCTAAAGGCGGACATATCACATGGAAGCAAGCTATCGCTCGCGACCAGTTTCAACCTCGCCTTACCAGTCAGGGAAAAGGAATGTCCGGTTTCAAATCCGATTTTCTTCGCACGCTTTCCGAGCGTGGCTTCATTCATCAGATTTCCGATGAAAGCGGCCTCGACGAATTGTTGGCCAAGGAAACCGTGACAGCCTATATCGGCTTCGATCCTACGGCTCCGAGCCTGCATGTCGGCAGCCTCATCCAGATCATGATGCTGCACTGGCTCCAGCAGACCGGCCACAAGCCCGTTGCGCTGATGGGCGGCGGCACCGGCATGGTTGGCGACCCGTCCTTCAAGGACGAAGCCCGCAAGCTGATGACCGAGGATACGATTGCCGAGAACATTGCCGGCATCAAGCGCGTATTCGCCAATTACCTGACTTTTGGAGATGGCGCGACCGACGCCCTCATGGTCAATAATGCCGACTGGTTGCGCAACATCAACTATCTCGAATTCCTGCGTGACGTGGGCCGTCACTTCTCGGTCAACCGCATGCTTTCGTTCGATTCGGTAAAGATGCGCCTCGACCGCGAGCAGTCGCTGTCATTCCTCGAATTCAACTACATGATCCTTCAGGCCTATGATTTCGTGGAGCTGAACCAGCGCCATGACATTCGCCTTCAGATGGGCGGATCGGATCAGTGGGGCAACATCATCAACGGCATTGATCTCGGTCACCGTATGGGAACCCCGCAGCTCTACGCCCTCACCTCGCCGCTGCTGACGACAGCATCAGGCCAGAAGATGGGCAAGTCGCTTGGCGGCGCGATCTGGCTGAATGCCGAGATGCTGAGCGCCTATGATTTCTGGCAATATTGGCGCAACACGGAAGATGCCGATGTTGAGCGCTTCCTGAAGCTCTACACGACGCTTCCGCTGGATGAAATCGCCAGGCTGGCAGCTCTAGAAGGCGTCGAAATCAACGAAGCGAAGAAAATCCTCGCAACGGAAGTCACCGCCATGCTGCATGGTCGCGATGCCGCCGAGGAATCCGCAGAAACGGCGCGCAAGACCTTTGAAGATGGCGAACTGTCTGAAAACCTTCCGACCGTCGGCGTCCACAAGGCAACGCTGAATAGCGGCATCGGTGTTCTGGCGCTGATGGTTCTCGCCGAACTGTGCGCGACCAATGGCGAAGCCCGTCGTCACGTGGAAGGCGGCGCAGTCCGCATCAATGATGAACCGGTGAGCGATCCGCGCATGACCATCGATGCAAACGCATTGAACGAACAGGGCGTCATCAAGCTCTCGCTTGGCAAGAAGCGCCACGTGCTGATCCGTCCTGCATAAGCTGGACGATGATCGAACAAACAAAGCCGGGCCTCGCGCCCGGCTTTTTTGTATCAAAACTCGAAGATTGAGCGGAATATGCCCGGCGCTATGACCGAAATCGGATTGACGATCACCTGGGGCTGCTTGGCACTGCCAGCAAGCTTGTAGGTAATTCCGATCAGTCCCCGATCACGTCCATTGCCAAGCAAGGCGCCGACGATCGGGAGTTCGCCGAACAGCCGATTGACGCCATAGGCAGGCATGAATGTGCCGGTGATGGACATGTTGCCTTGCTGGTCATAGAGCGTTCCCTGGAAAGTCGTCCCGACAGCAGGCCCTCGCACCACTCCTCGCGACAGGTTCAGATAGCCATTGCCCTTTTCGATCAGCGAGAAACCACGCTCGACGTCAACCCGTGATACGTCGATATCGCGTTTCACGGCCTGATTGAGACTGGTGCCCCCCTCGGGTGGAGGGCTGGAAACGATCTTGGCGAGACGCGGTTCGTTAATAATCGCAAAGTTGCGTGCGTCGATCTGGCCGCGCAATGGACCATTGCCCTGTGCTGCAAGCCCGACAGTGATCTTGCCGCCGCGCATCTTGTCGTAGAAGTCGAAAAAGCGCAGAACAGCGCCAGCGTCATTCGACTGAAGCGAAATAGAGCGCGCATCGCCCTGATCGTTGTTCGTCGCCACGAATGATTCACCGGATGATGTAACGGCGTTGACCGATACACCCGAAACTTTGCTGCCAGCGCTTTCATAGGAAACATTGACATTGCGCAGTGTTTCACCGTTGAAGCCGCCAACCTCATCGATCTGGGCGCTGACAACCACGCGTGGATTTCTGGATTTGCTGCCGCTTCCGCCTTTCTCTCCAAGGTCCGAAACCTGCTTGATCAGAGCACGCGCATCGAACTGCGAGCCGCGCACGTTGACACGATAGCTGCTGCCGCTCTTGGTCGCCTTGACCGCGAGGCTATCGTTTCTGTTCAGGCGTATCTCGCTGAAATTTGCGGACTGGAAGTCGCCTTTCGCAATCGAGAGCTCGCCCTTGGCGCCGAAAGCATCCCCGGAAAAAACAAGATTGCTAATATCCATCTTGCTCTTGTCGTCCGAGCTCTGAACCAGATCGAATGTCGCTTTCGCCGGTATGCCAGCCCCTTTGCGCCATCCGAGCCAGGGAAGGTCAATCTGCGTCTTGCCAAGATCGGCGGAAACGTGGCGCTTGCCGCCATCCTCCATGCCGAGATCAACCGACATAGGACCGGAGAAGATGGAGTTCAGCCCCGGAAAGACCGCATTACGCGTCTTGTCGTCGATATCCAGCCTGACTTTCTGCTCGCGTTTGACCGGACCGGAGCGATCAACCGGCTCAATCAGACTGATCTTTGCGGGGACACCGTCAAGCATCGCATCGGCAGTAATTTTGGCGGCTGACTGGTCGACCTTGATGTTACCCGTCGCGTCGCTTACGGACGAGCCTGCTACCGGCTTCGAAATATTGAGGTCGGTGAAGCCGATGTCAGCGTTCCAGCGAAGCGTGCCGGGCGGCGGGTCCTTGGAAACGGCGAAGTTTACTTTGACGCGCGATTTCACATCGCCGGTCACGTCTCCGGGCTGAAAAGGTACACTCTTCAGAACGTCGATAGGCTTGTTCCCGGCAATTTCAGCAATGGCCGCAGCTTCACCGGAAACACCGAGATCCAGTTCAGCGATAACGGGACGCTGTGGTCCCCAAGGTATGATGAGCGTGCCGTCGGACACGTCAACTTTACGGTTGTTTGGCGTGTAGGCTATGCCCTTCAGAAGCTTGATAGTCGTATAGGCACCACGAACCGATATTTCACCTTGCGCGTCCCGCACGGGCGGCAGTTCTCCCACGACATCGAAGCGTGTGTCAAAAACCTTGAAATCAGCCTTGATTTCTTCACCCGTCAGGGGTGGAGGCAAGCCCGGTCCGTTGAAGCGACCGCCTGCGAGCGAAATATCGATGCGGCTATCCTTGAGCGTTCCACCGAATAGGTTTTTCAATACCCATTCGCGTGCGCCGTCTGCAACATCGATCGGCCAGAGATGCTTGGCATCGGCAACAGGCATATCGGGAATACGCAGCAAAAAAATCATTTCCGGCGAACCTGCGCCGAATGCCATGCTTCCCTGCCCAAAGAGCTGCCCGTTTTCCGTCTGCACATCAAGATTTGCAAACTGGATGCGTTGCTGATCGGCCATATATCGTCCGGCTATCCGGGTTGCGAAGGATAGTGGCGGCTCTGTCGACTCCGACGGCATGCTCGTCGCCGAGGTGGTCAGGACCTCAAAACGGTATGTGGGCCCGCCTGTATTGTTTTCGGTTTCCGGTTCGGGGCCAAACGCCCCGTTGAACTGTGCTTGCATGCCGCCAAGCTGCAGGCGGGATGACTTGATCTCGACCTTACGGCTGCCGACCGTATGTTCGAGGTTAAGGCGGACGCCACCGCGCACGTCCTCGACCTTGCCAAGTTGCATGTCCAGGTCATCCACGGCAAGTTCAGCTGCGAGACGTTCCGGCCTGTCGCCTTCGGCTACCGATCCCATCAAGGACAAGCGTGCGGATGCCCCTAGTTCGAAATGGGCCGGATTGACGCGATTACCGTTTATGACAGGCGCAACTTCAGGCGGAGAGCCCAATGTGACGGGAATGTCGCGGACATTCAGTTCAAAGCCTGCAAGACTGTTGTCACTTGCATGCCGGTCAATCTTGCCATCCAGCGCAATTGTCTTGCCTTTCCAGATGACGCTGCCTGTGATGCCGATTTTTCCGCCATTTTCAATGAGGCGCGCCTGTTCAATATTCAGAACCTGCTGCTCATCGCCAACCTTGAATGTAACTACGCTGTTGAAAATGCCTATGACCTGCGTCTCCTGCGCGCGCAACAGGTCAAGGCTACGGCGCATCGCAGCAAAGAGCTCACCTGAAACCGCGTCGAAATCCAGAAGGCCATGTTCGTCATAAGGCAGGGATTTCCAGAATCCTGGCCCCTTCGTTTCCGGCATGTCAAAGGAAACGCCTTCGACTTCCAGCTGGGCCACGCGCACCTTTCCCGTCAAAAGGGGCAGCGGTGCCAGTCCCAGACGCACGGATTTGATTCCACTGATTTCGACGCCCTGTTTGGGGTCCGCGATCGACACATCTCGGGCCTCGAGCGCGACATGATTATCCTGATCCAGCGACAGCGCAGCGCTGCCTATTGCTGCGGATGCGCCTTCGCCCAGAATATGCGTCAGGCTTTTCTGTGCTTCGTCACGCAAGAGATTGCTGTCAACGCCACTGCGAAGAATGAGGAAACCGGCCCCGACAACGAGAAACAGAAGGATGCAGATCGACAAAAAGGCATGGGAACAGCGCGATAGAAAAGAACGGCGCGAACGGGCCGGGCCGGGCAAAAAGCCGTCCTCGCCATCGGCGGCAAGACGCTCGATTCTTTTCATCTCCCGCTTGCTGAAGCGGATTTTCTGCGGTTTCTCTGTCAACAGCCCAGCCAGAACAAGAGTGCCATTCCATAGGACGCTTTAGAATTTACTTCATTAAGTGTCCGTAATTATTTGTTTTATAATTGCTTCCTACCCGTGTCACACGCCTGAACCGGCAACCTTGCGCCCATCGCGAGTCCTTCAATGAAGCCTGCTTCAACGGTTGCACAAGCCCTGCCTGAATGCGATAGCTCAGACTGTAACAGGTGGTTTCCATCCTAATCCATAAAAGAAAGGCACAGATATGGCTCATCCCCAAGTTGGCGATCCGGCACCCGATTTCACTCTGCCTTCGGATAATGGTGAAATCTCCCTGTCGTCCCTCAAAGGCAAGCCGGTCGTTATCTATTTCTACCCGAAGGACGACACGTCCGGCTGCACCAGGGAAGCAATTGCATTCTCGCAACTGAAACCGGAGTTCGACAAGATTGGCGTTCGCATTATCGGCCTCTCTCCCGATAGCGCGACAAAACACGCAAAATTCCGCAAGAAGCATGACCTGACCGTCGACCTTGCCGCGGATGAGGACCGGGTAGCGCTTGAAGCCTATGGCGTATGGGTCGAAAAGAGCATGTACGGTCGCAAATATATGGGCGTGGAACGCACGACGTTTCTGATCGATGCGAAAGGAAACATCGCTCAGGTCTGGAACAAGGTAAAAGTGGACGGCCATGCCGATGCGGTTCTGGCGGCTGCACGCGCGCTTTGAACGATGACAAACAAGCCAACCTATGACCAGACGTTGCGCGGCAATGCGATCCGCGCCATATGCGCCAGCGATCTTGACGAAAAGGTCAGACTGACACGAGAAACTGCTGCTCGCTGGTTTGGCCGTACACTATCGGTTCGCAGTCCGCTCGACCCTCCTTTGCCGGAACGTCCCGGACGCCCTGAAAAACCTGAACTCGTGCCTCCCCGCATGTTGAAGAAGCGGTCACTCAACACGGAACACGGGCGTATCGCTTTGATGCATGCCCTCGCTCATATCGAGTTGAACGCCATCGATCTTGCGCTCGACATTGTTGCCCGTTTTGCCGCCAAACCCATACCGCGCAGCTTCTTCGACGGCTGGATGAAAGTGGCCGACGACGAAGCCCGACATTTCACGCTGCTGCGTGACCGCCTCAAGTCGTTGGGTGCGAATTACGGGGACATGCCCGCTCACGATGGGCTCTGGCAATCCGCTCACCAGACCCGCAACGACCTCGAAGCGCGTCTCGCTGTCGTGCCGCTTATTCTTGAAGCTCGCGGACTTGATGTGACACCATCGTTGCTTGAGAAAATGATTGAGACCGGCGACCATGAGACTGCTGCAATCCTCGACGTGATCTATAACGACGAGAAAACACATGTCGCCGTAGGCGCCAAATGGTTTCGTTTCTTCTGTGCCCGGAACAGAATCGACCCGGTCGCCAGATTTCAGGAACTGGTTCGTGCAAATTTCCGCGGCGACCTGAAGCCGCCGTTCAACGAACTGGCACGGGCCGAAGCGGGGTTGACCCCGTCCTTTTATCGCTCGCTGTCGCCAGTATCGATCTAGAGCGTTTCCGAGCCAAAATTGTGAAACGGTTTTGCGTTGGAAAAGGCCCAAAACAAATAGTTAGAGCGGTTCCAACGACTCCGTTGAGATCGGAGCCGCTCTTGCCCTCGCTTCTATAGCTCTCTGGTCAAAACAAACCTGTTCGCATGGCCCGCGCAAGCCTTAAATGTAAAGGTCTGTTAACCCTAATAAGTTGTAATCAGGCTAGGGAATCGAGAAGGGGCATGCGGCTGGCATGACTGGGAAGCAGGCGAAAACATCGACCAAGAAGGTGTTCGGGGAACGCAAGGAACCACCTGTCCTGATTATTGCGCGTGGCGAAAAAATCAATCATTTCACATTTCGCCCGTGGATGGCCGCTCTCGGCGGTGCCGCTTTCCTGGCGCTTTCTGTAGGATATCTTGGCGCAACTGCCTATCTGGTTCTTCGTGACGACCTGATGAGCGCCGGTATTGCGCGTCATGCCCGCAACCAGCAGCTTTATGAAGACCGCATCTCCGCCCTTCGTACCGAGGTTGACCGTATTACCAGCCGACAGATGCTCGATCAGCAGGTAATGGAAAACAAGGTTGCCGAACTCATGCAGCGCCAGCAGACGCTGAGTGCGCGCGACGGCAAACTTGCACCTCTGCTGGAACGCGCTTCACAATTGCAGCCGATACCCGACATGCCTGTGGAAAGCGCGCCGGATCTTGAGCAGCATAGCCAGCTTATCCCGGACGAAGCGCTGGCAGGACGCAATTTTCTGGGTGTCGATCCGATCATCACCGGACCTGTACCGGGGAAACATCCAACGGCAAGGCCCGACCGTCGCGCCGATGCCGGTTCCATGGGCTTGCGTCTTTCTGGCGGGCTTTCGGGTGAATCGACACTCGAGACTTCGGACAAGATACTGGCCACCATCAACCAGAACCTTCATCGGATCGAAAGCGAGCAGAACGGCAAAGTGCGCGTGCTGGCTGACGCGGCTTATGAAAAAGCCGACAGTATCCTCGACACCTTGAACGCCGCAGGACTGCGCATCGAAACGCCTGCCAACGCGAATGTGGCGATGGGCGGGCCGCTTATCCCGGTTTCGTCGCCCGGTATGGTGCTCAATGATTTCGATATGCAATTGCGCAACCTCGACAGCGCGCTTGACCGGCTTGATCAGGTGCGCAAACGGGTAAGCGCCCTGCCCCTGGCCAATCCGGCTCCCGGCAAGCCCGTTACCAGCCTGTTCGGTGTGCGCCGTGATCCGTTTCTCGGAACGGCTGCCTTTCATTCGGGAATCGACTTTCGTGCGGCATATGGCCAGGCAGTTAAGTCCACCGCAGCGGGCAAGGTCGTGAAGGCTGGTCGTTTCGGTGGATATGGCAATATGGTCGAGATCGACCACGGCAATGGATTTTCCACCCGCTTCGCCCATCTGAGCCGCGTTGTGGTGCGCGACGGGCAACAACTTGCCGCCGGGGCCATCGTCGGCGAGGCAGGAAGCTCCGGGCGCTCAACCGGCAGCCATCTCCATTACGAAGTTCGTGAAAACGGGCGTGCAGTCAATCCGGTCAATTTTCTGAAGGCTGGCAAACAGATAGAGCCACTGCTCTGAGTCTCTGAAACAACAAAACCCGGCCAGAAGCCGGGTTTTGTCGTGGATGTTGGAGATTGTGACCGATCAGTCGATGTCTTCGATCATCTCGCCGCCACCCTGAATACGGTGGGCAAGTGCCGCTTCCATGAACGGCGTAACGGAGCCATCCAGCACTTCCTGCGGATTGGTGCTTTCGACGCCGGTACGAAGGTCTTTCACGAGCTGATAAGGCTGCAAGACGTAAGAGCGAATCTGGTGCCCCCAACCAATGTCGGTCTTGGTGGCATTCGCCGCATCCGTCGCGGCTTCACGCTTTTTCAGCTCCTCTTCATAAAGACGAGCGCGCAGCATCGACCATGCCTTTTCGCGGTTCTTGTGCTGCGAGCGTTCCGCCTGGCACTGCACCACGATCCCGGTCGCGATATGCGTGATACGCACTGCCGAATCGGTCGTATTGACGTGCTGGCCACCAGCACCCGAAGCGCGGTAGGTGTCGATGCGAACATCGGCTTCCGTAACCTGTACGTCGATATTGTCATCGATGACAGGATAGACCCAGATACTGGCAAAGGACGTGTGGCGACGGGCGTTGGAGTCATAAGGCGAGATACGGACCAGACGATGAACGCCCGATTCGGTCTTCATCATGCCGTATGAATTGTGCCCCTTGACGAGAATAGTCGCGGACTTGATGCCCGCTTCTTCGCCTTCGTGCACTTCCATCACTTCGACTTTGCGACCGTTGCGTTCAGCCCAGCGCGTATACATGCGCAGCAGCATCGATGCCCAGTCCTGGCTTTCGGTGCCACCGGCACCGGCATGCACTTCGACATAGGTGTCGTTCGCATCGGCTTCGCCCGAAAGCAGCATGTCGATCTGGCGTCGATCGATCTCGGCCTTGAGATCGCGGATGGTGGTTTCCGCGTCCTCGATGATCGACTTGTCACCTTCCTCTTCGCCCATGGCGATGAGTTCGATGCTGTCGTTCAGCGTCTGCGTCAGATGGTTGATTCCGTTGATGCTGTCCTCCAGCTGCTGGCGCTCGCGCATCAGCTTCTGGGCTTCCTGGGCATCATTCCAAAGCGTGGGATCTTCGGCTCTCTGGTTGAGATAGCCGAGACGTTTTATCGCCTGATCCCAGTCAAAGATGCCTCCTCAGCAGGCTTATGGCCTGCTGGATTTCGTCAACCAGCGTCTCGATTTCCGCGCGCATGGGCAAATCGTTCCTTCAATATCCGTATTTCATTTGAGAAGTCAGGCCGTTCGTTATCGGCTCAGACCTTCGAACGCGGACGCAGCGTCCGGGCGCCGCGGACCATAGTCAGCACGCGACGCGGTGTAAAGGGCGAAGCCCTGCTTTTCCGATCAGTAAAGTCCGCCGGAACCCGAGTTGATGGCGCGTGTTGCCTGCGGCGACTGCGGCGCCACCGGAGAGCCTTCGCGGAAGGAATCCATGCCGATAACCGAATAGCTGTCCGATGGACCCGTACCCGGCTTGAAAGCTTCCATGATCACATTCGGATCGCCCTGGTTGGCGCGCATGCCGGTTTTGCGGTTGATTGCGATGACCGTCATGCCTTCAGGCACACGGAAATCCACTTTCGGCGTTCCGGCCAACGCCTGTTCCATGAAAGACTTGAACACGGGGGCTGCCAGACCGCCGCCGGTGTTGCCGCGACCGAGCGGCGTGGGCGTATCGTAACCCATGAAAACGCCAACCACGAGATCGGGCGTGAAGCCCACGAACCATGCGTCCTTCTCATCGTTGGTCGTACCGGTCTTGCCAGCCATCGGACGGTCCAGGCTCTTCAAAATCTGCGCTGTACCGCGCTGAACGACGCCTTCCATCATCGAGGTGATCTGATATGCCGTCATCGGATCGAGCACCTGATCGCGATTATCGATCAGCGTTGGCTCGTCCTGATTTCCCCATTCCTGCGCATTACAGCCTTCGCACTGGCGTGCATCATGCTTGAATACAGTCTTGCCGTAGCGATCCTGAATGCGGTCGATCATCGATGGCGTTATGCTCTGACCGCCATTCGCCATAATGGAATAGGCTGTCACCATGCGCAGAACGGTCGTCTCACCGGCGCCGAGCGCCATGGAGAGGACGGGCAGCATCTTGTCGTAGATACCGAAGCGTTCCGCATATTCGGCGACGAGCTTCATGCCCATGTCCTGCGCGAGACGCACGGTCATGACGTTACGCGACTGTTCAATACCGTAGCGTAGCGTAGACGGACCGGAGAACTTGCCCGAATAATTCTTCGGTGCCCAGACACCCAGCGTACCGCCCTGATTGACTTCCAGCGGGCCGTCCAGAACCACGGACGCAGGCGTGTACCCATTGTCGAGGGCCGCAGCATAGACGAACGGCTTGAACGACGAACCCGGCTGGCGATAGGCCTGCGTTGCGCGGTTGAACTCCGATTCCGCATACGAAAAGCCGCCGACCATGGCCAGAACACGGCCCGTATGCGGGTCCATGGCAACAAGCGCACCTTCAAGCTTCGGCGGCTGCTGGAGACGGAAACGGGATTCGCCTTGCTTGGCGACATAGATAATGTCGCCCGCTTTCAGCACACCTTCCGGCGATTTGGCGCTGGAGCGCTTGCCATCGATATTGACGACGCGCATGGCCCATTTCATGTCGTCGGCAGCAATGAATGCGCGCTTGCGTTCCTTACTCCGCGAGCCCGACGCCTCAAGCGGCGGCTGCAGACCGATATCCGCACCGGCAGCAGAAACATTGAGCACGATCGCGAGCTGCCATTCCGGCACGTCGGTGTAGGATTCCATATCACCGAATGCCGTACCCCAGTCGTTGCCAAGCTCGACATTCTTCATGGGGCCACGCCAGCCGCGCGCTTCGTCATAGCGGAGCAGCGCAGCCTGCAAGGACTTGCGTGCCTCGATCTGCAGCGTCGGATTCAGCGTGGTGCGAACCGAAAGACCGCCTTCGTAAAGCGCATCGACACCATATTTCTGGATGATCTGGCGGCGTACTTCCTCGGTGAAATATTCCGATGCAAACACATAGTGAGCATCCGAACGTTCCTTCACGCCGAGCGGCTGCTTCTTGGCTTCCGTCGCTTCTTCGGCGGTGATGTAACCGTTTTCGCTCATCCGGTCGATAACCCAGTTGCGGCGCTCGATGGCGCGCTCTGGCTGGCGGAACGGATGATAATTATTCGGGCCTTTCGGCAGGGCTGCGAGATACGCGCTCTCTGCGATGGAAAGTTCGCCGACCGATTTATCGAAGTAAGTCAGTGCTGCACTGGCAATACCGTATGAGCCAAGGCCGAAGAAGATTTCGTTGAGATAGAGCTCAAGAATACGGTCCTTCGAGTAAGCCTGCTCGATGCGCATCGCAAGGATGGCTTCCTTGATCTTGCGATCATAGGTTTGCTTCGAAGTCAGGAGGAAGTTCTTTGCAACCTGCTGCGTGATGGTGGACGCACCAACCGGGCGGCGGCCGGAGCCCATATTCTTGACGTTTGTCAACATTGCGCGGGCAAGGCCGGCGAAATCGAGACCATGATGTTCGTAGAAGGTCTTGTCTTCAGCCGAGACGAAAGCCGCTTTCACACGGTTGGGCACAGCCTGAATAGGAATATAGAGTCGGCGTTCGCGAGCGAACTCCGCCATCAGGCTACCATCGGAGGCATGAACGCGCGTCATTACGGGCGGCTCGTATTTTGCGAGCACCTCGTAATCTGGCAGATCCTTCGTGAGACTTCCGACGTAAAGGGCGACGCCACCTGCCACGAGGAGCATCAGCACCGTTCCGATTCCGAAGAAATATCCGATAAGCCTTACCATAAATGCGGAATCCTGCCTTCAGATTATTCATATGATAAGGGTCAAAGCACGCACAGCCAACCCTTTAGCCCAATTATGCCATATGGCAACCACTGGCTTAGTGACCAGCAAATGAGTCAAAGGCAAGATGGTTTACGTGTTTTTACCAAATTAACACGACTGCTTCCGTCTCCATCGCGAAAATCCGCAAAACTGTTGCAAGCCTGCATCTTATAAGATGTTGCGCATTTAAGAAACACCACCACAGTTCTCCATATTTCAGGGTCGCTACCCCTTGCTCATGCTTGCAGGATGTTTCAGTGCTTCAAACGCCTTGATCGCAATCGCAAGCCTGTCCGCAAGTTTTTTGCGCCACTCGGGATTGCTGATTAGCTTTTCGTCCTCGGCGTTGGACAAATATCCGATTTCGATCAGCACGGACGGCACGTCGGGTGCACGCAACACCTGAAAACCGGCAAAGCGATGCGGATTGTTAATGAGATTCACCTGCCCTTGCAGGGAATGGATCACCTTTTCGGCAAAACTCAGCGAAAATGTGTGCGTTTCACGCCGGGTCAGATCGAGAAGAATATCTGTAACCTCGGGCTGCTCTTCGGGCGCGGCACCTGCAAGGGTATCAGACTTGTTTTCCCGCTCAGCCATGGCGCGCGCGACAGAGTCGGATGCCTTGTCGGAGATCGTATAAACGGTCGCACCGCGAATATCGTGCTGGTTGATCGTATCGGCATGGATGGAGATGAACAAATCCGCTTCATGCTGGCGGGCGATCCGCACCCTTTCGGAAAGCCGCAAAAAAGTATCATCCTCGCGGGTCATGAGAACCTTGATGTTGCTGTCTTGCGCCAGGCGATCTTTGAGTTCCTGCCCGAAAGCGAGCGTCAGGTCTTTTTCCTTGATGCCACTGAGACTTTCCGCACCACTGTCGATGCCACCGTGTCCGGGATCGATCATGATAGTGAACGGGCGAGCCGCCCCAATCTGCGAGGCAGCCTGAACTGGCCTTTCATCGCGATCAGTAGAACTGGTTATTTCCTTGCGGCCCTGCAACTGATCCGCAAATTCCCGGTCCGACGTCGCAACAATATCAGCCACAAGGCGATAGCCTGATGCACTTTCGTTTTTCAGTACACGCAAGTCCTCTACCTTGAAGGGACCGCGCAACGTCAGAATGAGACGGGAACGGCCCTTGCCGACCAGTCCGTAACGAACACGAGATACCAGACCTCGCGCTTCCATACTTTTTTCATCGAAACCAAACCGTGTTTCAGGCAGATCAATAACGAGCCGATGCGGATTATCGAGAAGCAAGGTCGATAGCTTCGGTTCGCGGTCGAACATGACGACGATGCGCGTTCGCAGATCGTCACCAGCCATGCGGAAGGTCAGCGCAGCTAACGGGGAAGTCACGCGATCGGCCGCATAGACGGAGGCGGACTGAAACAACAGCGCCGACAAAAGGGCAAACAATACCCACAGGCGTCGCCTGCTCGGCAATCGGGTCACAGCGTTTTCAGCGCTTCGAAAATGCATCGGCCGCCACAATCAAGAATCTCATTGAATGACTGGTATCAATAATTGCAATACCGGCACGCTGCCCCTGCACCTTCTCGCCCAAATACCCATGAAACCACTCGTACAAAACTATAGTTAATGAACGATTTCCAGCCGTATTTCGACCGTGAACAGGGTCTATACTCAGCTTTCGGCAAAATTGCGATGCGAATGTCAATCGATATTCGCACTTGTCATCGTTCAAGCGACGCCATAAAAGCTATAACAGGTTATGGGTGAACTATCAGAATCGTTTGCCGGTTCTCAAAACGAACCGCAGGGAATGATAGTGAAATCAGCGGCATATTCATTCACCGCCACTCGATAACCGGCACAGAATTCAGCGGAGATGTGGCTTCCCCGCCCTCCGTTTCTATCGGCCGACTGCGCATCATTATGCGCTGTCGCCATCGCTCGGAAAGAGCAAAGAGGTCGGCCCGGCTTTTCCGGGTCATATATGAGGTCGTTTCGTTCGGAACAGCTATGGGTCAAGCAAGACTGACCACTGCAAGCCTGAAGACCGTGATCGCCGCGAGGCCGTCGCGCGCGGAGGCAGCAGCTTTTATTCCGACGAACCCAGAACCATCCGGCAGATGCAGCGCAGTGAGCACGACAGCCCTCAGGGTTTCGTCCGGCGCACGCGTTTTGCGTCTTCGCGCCGGCAGGAAAGACAATAATGTCCAACAAAATGCTTATAGATGCCTCCCACCCGGAGGAGACCCGGGTCATCGTCACACGGGGCAACAAGATTGAAGAATTCGACTTCGAGTCGGAACATAAGAAGCAGCTGAAAGGCAATATATACCTCGCACGCGTCACCCGCGTCGAACCTTCGCTTCAGGCTGCATTCGTGGAATATGGCGGCAATCGCCATGGCTTCCTCGCATTCTCCGAGATTCATCCCGACTACTATCAGATCCCGGTAGCTGACCGTCTTGCGCTGCTCGAGGCGGAAGCCAAAGCCGCACGTGCGGAAGACGACGAAGACGAACCGCGTGCCAAGAGCGAACGCAGCGAACGGAATGATCGTTCGCGCCGCAATCGCCGCCGCGGTCGTCGAGATGGCCAGAACGGGGAAGCGCAGGCCACTGCGTCAGACAAGGGCTTGCCAGCGGCAGAGCCTGTTGGTCCGGCATTTGAAAACTATGTGCCCGGGACACCTGCCATCGCCCTCTCTCAGACAAGCGATGTCATTTCTGAAGCCGTGGATCACGGCGACGATGATGATGTCGAACATGAAGAAGACATGGTCGAATCGGTCGGTTCGGAAGATGCGCTGGAAGAACTTCCGACGCATACCCGCACCAATCGCCGCCAGTACAACATTCAGGAAGTCATCAAGCGTCGCCAGATTCTTCTGGTGCAGGTGGTCAAGGAGGAGCGCGGCAACAAGGGCGCAGCTCTCACGACCTATCTTTCGCTTGCCGGACGCTATTCGGTGCTGATGCCGAACACCGCACGTGGCGGCGGCATTTCGCGCAAGATCACCAATCCGCAGGATCGCAAGCGTCTCAAGGAAATCGTCAAGGAACTCGAAGTGCCGCAGGGCATGGGCGTGATCTTGCGCACCGCTGGCGCGAACCGCACCAAGGCCGAAGTCAAGCGCGACTATGAATATCTGATGCGCCTTTGGGAAAATGTGCGCACGCTGACCCTGCAATCGACGGCGCCCGCCCTCGTCTACGAGGAAGGCAGCCTCATCAAGCGGTCGATCCGTGACCTTTACAATAAGGACATCTCGGAAATCCTCGTTTCCGGCGAAAACGGCTACCGCGAGGCCAAGGACTTCATGCGCATGCTCATGCCGAGCCATGCGAAGGTCGTTCAGCCATACCGCGAACAGGTTCCCATCTTTACGCGAAACGGTGTCGAGGCGCAGCTTGATCGCATGCTGCTGCCACAGGTCACGCTGAAGTCCGGCGGCTATCTGATCATCAACCAGACGGAAGCGCTGGTTGCCATCGACGTCAACTCGGGCCGTTCGACGCGCGAACATTCCATCGAGGACACCGCGCTCCAGACCAATCTGGAAGCTGCCGAGGAAGTTGCGCGCCAGCTGCGCCTGCGCGACCTTGCCGGTCTGATCGTCGTCGACTTCATCGACATGGAAGAAAAGCGCAACAATCGCGCTGTCGAAAAGAAGATGAAGGACTGCCTGAAGGATGATCGTGCGCGCATTCAGGTTGGCCGCATCTCGCATTTCGGCCTTCTGGAAATGTCGCGCCAGCGCATCCGCGCATCCGTGCTGGAAAGCACGATGCAGGTTTGCCCGCATTGCGGCGGTACCGGGCATATCCGTTCCGATTCCTCCATGGCGCTGCATATTATTCGCGGCATCGAGGACTATCTCCTGCGTCACTCCGGCTTCGACATTCATGTTCGCACGCCGGCTGCGTCAGCGCTTTATGTTCTCAATCATAAGCGCCAGCTCCTGGCCGATCTGGAAGGACGCTTCGGTGTAGCAATCAGCATTGACGCTGATGAGAGCGTTGGCCACCAGCATTTCGTCATCGACAAGGGTGCGCTGTCGACACGTCCGGTTACCCAGCCTCCGGTTCAGCCAATGGCTTATATCGAGGATGATATCGAAGATCCGGAAATCCCGCTTGATGAGGACGAAGCCGAAGAAGCAGCAACGGCTGAGGTTCAGGGTCGGGAAGATCGGGGCGATGATGAAGGTGACCGCAAGCGCCGCCGTCGCCGCCGTCGTCGCGGTGGCCGTGATCGTGAAAACCAGGAACAGACCGCAAAGGCTGATTCTGTTTCGGACGAAGCCTCCGATGAAGATGAGGATGCCGACGAAGCTCGGGAAACGTCTTCCAATGCTTCGTCAAGCGAGGAAGATCGCCGCAAGAAGCGTCGTCGCGGTCGCCGGGGCGGACGTAAAAACCGTCGCGATGATGAGCCGCGTGCACGCAAGGTTCCTGATCCTGAATTCGTCGGATATACCCCGGTCCTGCCGGTAAAGACCGAGGAAGCTGTCGTGGAAGAAGCTGCGGCGGTGACAGTCGAACAAGCCGTTGAAGTCGTTGAAGCCCCTGCTCCCGAACCCGTAGCCGAGGAAAAGCCAGCAAAACCTGCCCGCAAGACCCGTGCTCGCAAGTCTGCAAAGACTGAAGAAGTTGCCGAGGAAGTGGTTGCTGCCGAGGCAGAAGAAAAGCCCGCCAAGCCTGCCCGCAAGACCCGGGCGCGCAAGAAGGCGGTCGAAGAGGCTCCTGCCGAACCGGTTGCAGTCGCTGACGAGCCTGAAGCAGAAACAGAGAAGCCGAAGCGGCGCACTCGCAGGGCTGCTGCAAAGCCCGCTGTCGAGGTCGAAGAGACGGCTGCGGTCGAGGCCGCAGAGGTAACGACAATTGCCGAAACGCAAAAAAGCGCTGAACCTGTCGTGACCTCAAGCGAGGGCGAGGATCAGAAGCCCAAGCGCGCCGGCTGGTGGCAGAAGAAGGGTTTCTTCTGAGCCCCTCTTGACTGAAATAAAAAAACCGGCGGAAACGCCGGTTTTTTTTATGTTTTTAAGATTGAGAATGGCATTTTCACAAGCTGAGTAATCAGGCTCTCTGTTGTGGCAACCAGTCTTCCAGCCTGCGGACGGCCTCTTCCATTTCCTCAATCTTGCCAGCATAGGAAAAGCGCATCGTGCGATGCCCGTCCAGCGGGTCGAAATCACGTCCAGGCGTCGCGCCTATGTTGATTTCAGCAATCATCCGCTGGGCAAATTCCATGCTGTCATTGGTAAAGCGCGATACATCGCAATATGCATAGAATGCGCCATCCATTGGCGCAGCAAGGCTGAGGCCGATGCGTGGCAAATGATCCAACAGGACCAACCGGTTCTGACGGTAGCGATCCTTCACCCGCTCCAGTTCGGCGGTGGCATGAAAAGCCTCGATGGCGGCGCGCTGCGAAAGCTCCGGCGCGGAGATATAAAGGCTCTGGCTCAGCCGCTCGATTGCGCGAATATCGCCTTCGGGAAGAACCATCCAGCCGATCCGCCAGCCTGTCATGCAGTAATATTTGGAGAACGAGTTGATGACCGTTACATCGTTGGAAATCTCCAACGCCGTGACGTCATCGGTTTCATAGGAAAGCCTGTGGTAGATTTCATCTGAAATGACCCGGATACCCAGATCGCGCGCCGTTTCGATAATGGCTTTCAATTCCGGCTTGTCGATGACCGCGCCGGTTGGATTGGCCGGGCTGGCAAACAGCACGCCTTTCAAGGGTTTTTCCGCATGTGCCGCCGCCAGCGCTTCGGCAGTAAGCGATGCCGATGTTCCATTGCCGGTCGGTATTTCCACGACCTCAAGACCAAGAGCCGTCAATATATTGCGGTACGCAGGATAGCCGGGACGGGTAATCGCAACTCTGTCACCCGGATCGAAGTAGACCACGAAGGCCAGATTGAAGGCAGCAGATGAGCCGGTCGTGACCGCAATGCGCTCCGGTGAAACCGAAATACCGTAATGGTCGGCATAATGCGCGGCAATCGCCTCCCGCAGTTCAATCAGACCCAGAGCGTCGGTGTATCCGATGCGGCCGTCCTTCAAGGCGCGTTCGGCAGCCTGCCGGACAGCGGCGGGTGCGGGATCGGCAGGCTGGCCTACCGCCATGGAAATAATCGGATGCCCGGCGGCGCGACGGCGGTTAGCCTCTGCCAGAACGTCCATGGCGTGAAAGGGCTCAACTGCGCTGCGGCTGGAAAGAGTGACCACCATTACCTCCAGGAAATTGCGAATGACGCTTTACACACCCGCCGTATAATCGTCGGATTGGTAATGCAACAGCAGCGTTTGAGAAAATGCGATCAAATCCCGAGATGGAGATTATCCTGCACCTCCGCTATCGGTGATTGAATGCAAAGGCTATAAGATTCGAGCCAGTTTGAAGAAGGAAGAACAGCACGATGGGGATGATGACTTCACCTTTCCCAGCCAAGAGATTTTCTTTCCATAGTTTGGTTCGACGTTCGGTCGCCGTCTTGGCCGCGGCGTCCATAGCCGTCACAAGTGCCTTGCCCGCACTCGCGCAGTCGCGGGGCGGCGGCGTGCCTATCGTTCGAGACGCGGAAATCGAGGCACTCGTAGCTGATTATGCCGCGCCGATCCTCAAGGCGGCGGGTCTGGGTGGCCGCGGCATCCGGGTTATTCTCGTGAATTCCCAGAGCTTTAATGCCTTTGTCGATGGACGACGTATCTTCATCAATACGGGCGCGATCATGCAGGCGGAAACGCCCAATGAAATCATTGGCGTGATCGCACACGAATCGGGGCATCTTGCCGGAGGGCATCAGGAGCGCTTGCGTGAACAGTTGAGCCGTGCTCGCAACATGGCGATTATAGGCATGCTGCTTGGTGTTGGAGCCGGTGTTGCGGGTGCTGCAAGCGGCAGCGGCAATGCAGCAGGAGCCGGTGCAGGTATTGCAATGGGCTCAAGCGAAATGGCCATGCGCAGTCTGCTCAACTATCAGCGTACAGAAGAAATGACAGCCGATCGGCTTGCCGTGAACTATCTCAATGCCACGGGCCAATCAACCAAGGGCATGCTCGATACTTTCGAGCGCTTTGCATCGGCATTGTCGCTTACGGGTACCCAGATCGACCAGTATCGCATCAGCCACCCTCTCCCGCGCGAGCGAATTGCCAATCTGGAAGAGCTTGCGAGAAAAAGTCCGTATTTCAACAAGAGCGATTCCCCGGCCTTGCAATTGCGCCACGACATGGCTCGCGCGAAGATTGCCGCCTATTCCGGCAATATGGGTGCGCTGCAACGCATGTTCCGTAGCAATCCCGGCGGTCTGGCTGCCCGTTACGGCAATGCAATCACGACATTCCTGAACGGCTCGGCCCGCGCTGCGCTGCCGAAGTTCGATGCATTGGTCAAGGAACAGCCGAAAAACCCGTATTTCCAGGAAATGCGTGGCGAAGTCTTGCTGAAGGCCAATGATGCCGCAGGAGCGGCGAATGCTTTCCAGAAGGCCGTCTCGCTTGATCCGCGTAAATCGCCGCTGCTGCGCATGAGCTATGGGCGCGCGCTCATGCTCACCGGAGCAAAGACAAGCATGCCGACGGCAATCAAGGAGATCAAGGCAGGCATTGCTTCCGATCCGGAATTTCCCGGAGGATACGGTTACCTGGCGCAAGCTTACGGTCAACAGGGCGATATGGCGCTCGCCGATCTTGCCACCGCCGACATGAATTATTATTCGGGCAAGCTTCAACAGGCCCAGATCTTCGCCATCCGGGCGCAAAAGCAGATGAAGCCCGGGACACCGGACTGGCTGCGAGCGCAGGACATCATCAATACCAAGAAAAGCAAGTAAGGCTGCATTCAAGCCTGACGCTGATATTCAAAACAGATTGGAATTTGGAATGAAGAACGCAGTTTCCATCACGCTTGCCAGCGGCATAGTGGGCGTTGCAGCGCTGGCGGTGGGCTATTACGCGGGCACCGCCCGGCAGGCTCCTGCCCCTATCGAAAGCCCTGCTGCCGCTCCCATGGCAATGAACCAGCAGGCCATTGAAAATGTCGTCCGCAACTATCTCATCCAGAATCCAGAAATAATGCTGGAAGTGCAAAGTGCCCTTGAAACCAAGCAAGCACATGCAGCGCAGGAGCAGATCAAGCAGGTATTGGCCGCCAATCGCAGCACCCTTTACGATCCCAAGCACGACGCGGTCTTCGGCAATCCGGAAGGCGACGTGACGGTCTACGAGTTTTTTGACTACAATTGCGGTTACTGCAAGCGGGCCCTGCCGGATATGGAAGCCATCCTGAAAACCGACAAGAATGTGCGGTTCGTCATGAAGGAGTTTCCGATTCTAGGACCGGATTCCGCCAAGGCGCATATCGTGGCGCAGGCGTTCAGAGCGTTGATGCCGGAAAAATATGCTGAATTCCACGAAGTGCTGCTGGGCGCGCAAGAACGTGCGACGGAAGACTCCGCCATCGCCGATGCCGTGAAACTGGGAGCCGATGAAGCGCAGCTGCGCGAAAAGATGAAGGACCCGGCCATTACCGGCGCTTTCCAGCAAACTTATCAGCTGGCGCAGCAGCTCAACATTACCGGCACGCCATCCTACATCATCGGCGATGAACTGGTTCCCGGCGCGATCGGCGTCGACGGGCTTGTTGAGAGAATCGCGGCGGCACGCGCTGCATCAAGCAAATAAGCAATATGGCCATGGCTTGACGGACACCTTTGGTGAAACAGTTTAAGCCATGCCATTGAATATTCGTCTTGGATGAACAGAAATTGCCGTATTGCCTGCTCATTTTGCACAGAATAGCGGGAAAAACCGGTTCGGCAAAACATCTGCGATGATTTAGAGGGTTTCGACTTGCGTCCAAGCCCTCTATATGAAATGCGAAGTGTACCGAAATTTCGTGGTAGTGCGTTATCAGTCGCGGACGGATATGGCAAAAACGGTTTTTGTTTTGAACGGCCCTAATCTCAATCTTCTCGGAAAACGGGAACCTGGGATATATGGTGTAGCAACGCTCGAAGATATCGAAGCGAGCTGCAAGCGTGAGGCTGGTCAACTCGGGCTTGATGTCGACTTCCGTCAGTCCAACTACGAAGGCGATCTGGTGAGCTGGATTCAGGAAGCAGGCGATAAAAGCGCCTATGTCCTCATCAATCCTGCCGCCTACAGCCACACTTCGGTTGCTATTCACGATGCAATCCGCTCGGCCAAGGTAACGGTCGTGGAAGTGCATCTTTCGAACATACATGCGCGTGAGGCTTTCCGGCATCACTCCTATGTATCCGCAGTCGCCAGAGGCGTTATTTGCGGCTTTGGCGCGGAAGGATACCTGCTCGGTCTGCGCGCGCTTGCGGCAATTGCCAAAGAAGAAGAAAACAACGGGCAAAGCGTTAAAGGGGCCTGATATGTCCAGCAAAAATTCCGTCATCGACAAGGAAACGATCCGCGACCTGGCGGATATTCTCAATGAAACCGACCTGACCGACATCGAAGTCGAACACGGCGACCTGCGTATCCGCGTTTCGCGCAAGGTTACGGTTCAGGCCGCAGCAACTGTTATGCCTGCCGCAGCGCCTGTCGCAGCCGCTCCTGCGCCGGTTGCAGCCGCCGAGCCGACAAAGGCCGACCTGTCGAAGAACGCCGTTCCGTCGCCGATGGTTGGCACCGCCTATCTCGCTCCGGCTCCCGGCGCCCGCAACTTCATCGAAGTCGGCACGCAGGTGAAGGAAGGCCAGACCCTCCTCATCATCGAAGCCATGAAGACGATGAACCAGATTCCGGCCCCGCGCGCCGGTACTGTAAAGGCCATCCTCATCGAAGACGCTCAGCCGGTAGAATTCGGTGAGCCGCTCGTAGTAATCGAATAAGATAGCAGAATACGGCTTATTCAATGAACGGGCAGCAAAGCGCAATGTTTCAAAAGATACTCATAGCCAATCGTGGCGAAATCGCTCTTCGCGTGCTCAGGGCTTGTAAGGAACTGGGCATCAAGACCGTCGCCGTCCACTCCACGGCAGACGCCGATGCGATGCATGTGCGCCTGGCAGACGAAAGTGTGTGCATCGGCCCGCCGCCATCGCGCGACAGCTATCTGAACATCCATCAGATCGTTGCAGCCTGCGAGATCACCGGCGCCGACGCTATCCATCCGGGCTACGGCTTTCTGTCGGAAAATGCCAAGTTTGCGGAAATCCTGGAAGCACACGGCATCACTTTCATCGGCCCCACCGCTTCGCATATCCGCATCATGGGCGACAAGATCGAAGCCAAGCGCACCGCAAAGCGCCTCGGCATTCCGGTCGTTCCCGGATCCGATGGCGGTGTGACGGACGATGTGGAAGCTGCCCGCATTGCCAAGGAAATCGGTTATCCGGTCATCATCAAGGCTTCGGCCGGTGGCGGCGGACGCGGCATGAAGGTCGCCCGCAGCGAGGAAGATCTTTCCATCGCTCTTGCAACCGCTCGCTCGGAAGCCGGTGCAGCCTTTGGCGATGACGCAGTCTATATCGAGAAGTATCTCGAAAAGCCGCGTCACATCGAAGTCCAGGTCATGGGTGATGGGGCTGGCAATGCCATTCATCTGGGCGAACGCGACTGCTCGTTGCAGCGCCGTCACCAGAAGGTATGGGAAGAAGCCAATTCACCGGCGCTCAATGCCGAGGCACGCGACAAGATCGGCATGGTCTGCGCCAATGCCTGCGCGGAACTAGGCTACCGCGGTGCGGGAACGATCGAGTTCCTTTACGAAGACGGCGAATTCTATTTCATTGAGATGAACACGCGTCTTCAGGTGGAACACCCGATTACGGAAGCCATCACCGGCATCGATCTTGTTCACGAGCAGATTCGCGTTGCGGCCGGTCTCGGCCTGTCGGTCAAGCAGAAGGACATCCGCTTCTCCGGCCATGCAATCGAGTGCCGTATCAACGCGGAAGATCCGCTGACGTTTGCGCCCTCGCCGGGCCTGATCACCCATTATCACACGCCGGGCGGCCTTGGCATCCGCGTGGATTCGGGCGTCTATTCCGGCTATCGCATTCCGCCTTACTACGACAGCCTTATCGGCAAGCTCATTGTGCATGGCCGCAACCGCGTGGAATGCATGATGCGTCTGCGCCGCGCGCTGGACGAGTTCGTGGTGGATGGCGTTAAAACCACCCTGCCTCTCTTCCAGGACCTGATTGCAAATCAGGACATTGCCAACGGCGACTACGACATTCATTGGCTGGAAAAATATCTGGCCAAGAAAACCAAGAGCGAAAGCGCCTGACGAAAGTGACCGCAGGAGTGTCCCCGGACGACTATTCAATCGAACCGGAGCTGCTCCTGCGGGCCTATGCCACGGGAATATTTCCCATGGCCGAAGAAGCCGACGATCCGGAAGTCTTCTGGGTTCGTCCCGAGAGGCGCGGCGTTATCCCCCTCGATGGCTTCCATATTCCCAAAAGCCTCCAGAAAACGATCCGACAGGGCATTTTCGACATAAAGCTCGATAGCGATTTCGATGGCGTGATCGAAGGGTGCGCCAGCGGAACCGGCGAGCGCGCGCGCACGTGGATCAATGGTCCAATTCGCGAAGCCTACAGAAAACTGTTCGAAATCGGGCATTGTCACACGGTCGAAGCGTGGCATGACGGCAAGCTTGTCGGCGGACTTTACGGCGTCACGCTCGGGCGCGCCTTTTTCGGCGAGAGCATGTTTACGCGCAAGCGGGATGCGTCCAAGGTCTGCCTGGCCTATCTGGTCCAGCATCTGGTCAGCCGAGGCTTCGTTCTTCTCGACACCCAGTTCACCACGCCGCATCTTGAGAGATTCGGCGCCGTGGAAGTTCCAAGAAAGAAATACGAGAGACTGCTGGAAACGGCGCTCGACGGAACCGCGCGTTTCTAGAGCACACCGCCTACGGTTTGCAAAGAATGATGCGTAAACAAAAGGCTGAGTTTATTTGCGCTGATCCGGCGGAGGCACTTCCGACTTCTGCTTGCAGTCCTTCAGCCAGACGTCATAGATCGGGTGCTCGACAGCATTGAGGCCGGGGCTATCGGCAAACATCCAGCCGGTAAAGATACGGCGTATTTTCCGATCCAGCGTAATCTCATCGACCTGAACGAAGCCGTCCGTGCGTGGTGCTTCATTCTCCGTACGCGAATAACAGACTTTCGGCGTTACCTGGAGAGCGCCGAACTGAACGGTCTCATTAATGTAGACATCAAAGGTGGTAATGCGGCCTGTAATTTTGTCGAGACCCGAGAACTCCGCAACCGGATTGGTAATGCGTTCGGCCATCGCTGCCTGAAAGCAGCCGGCGGTCGCCATGAACGAGATCAGGGCAAGCTGAAAAGCCCTTTTGATCGAGTTTTTTCCGTTGCCGGGAGATTGCTTCGTCAAAACGGAGATCCGCATCCAAAGGGTTAAATTAAGCTGGAACAATTCCTAAGCATGAATTGTGACGATTCGTTGCCCTGTCGCAAGCCGCAATGCAGCCCCAGAGGGTGAAGCAAACCATCTATCCTCAAGCCTTTTCGCGATAGCGTCAAAAGTCGGACATAAGAAATCCGGCGCGGAATAACGCGCCGGACAAAGTCCGCAACAGATTATCAGTTGCCCGGTGTCCAGGCATCATATTCGCCGGTCACGCGCGGACGTTCCGCAGGCTCCGCACCCGGACGGGCAATGGCGCCCTTCGGACGATAAGCCAGCGGAGAACCGGTCAGGTTCTGCAGATGCGGCTTCTGCCAATCACGCGGCTTATAATCTTCCTTGGACGGCGGCGTGTCGACGCGATGATGCATCCAGCCATGCCAGCCCGGAGGAATAGCGCTGGCCTCGGCATAGCCATTGAAGATTACCCAGCGGCGCGTGCGACCTTCAGAGTCCTTGCCGCCTTGATAATAGATATTGCCGAACTCGTCCTCACCGACGCGCTCGCCCTTGCGCCACGTATGAAACCGTGTGCCGAGCGTCTGGCCGTTCCACCAGGTGAAAACTTGCGTAATAAATTTCTTCATGACCTATTCCAGATCCATCATTGCCACAGGTGGTCAGAACCACCGGGTTTTCTTGCTTATGGCCCTATCGCCCGGCCATGGCAAGGGTCAAGTTGCCGCTGTCACAAGAGTATGAAGAGCCCAAAGCGCTACGCGCTTCAGGCTTTTATATTCTCGCATGTCTTGCTCCCCAAACCGGTCTCCATTTTGGGGGACATGCTTTACATATTCCAGCCTTCGAGCGTCTTTTCCATGACCAGCACCGGCTCCTTGCAATTGGGATCGCCCCAATCTTCGTTGCGGCCGACCTTGCTGTAGCCCTTGCGCTCATAGAAATTGACCGCCTTGGCGTTTCTCTCGATCACTTCGAGCTTCATCGTCTTGACACCGGGAAAAGCCATCTCGATTTCAGCGAGAAGCATCGTCCCAATCCCCTGAACCTGCGTATCAGGGCGGACATAAAGCTGATGCAGCGAAGCCTTGCCTTCTTCGGACTGGCTGGCAAAAGCCATTCCGTCGATGCCGCCATTGCCGTTGTCGGCAACGATGAACTCCGAGTAAGGCTTCTTAAGATTGGCCTTCAGTACAGCGATGCTGTGCCACTGGGCGGTAACGGCATTCACCATTTCCCGCCCGAGGAGGTCATCGAAGGTCGCGTGCCAAGTCGATACAAGCAGTTCATGCACTGCCTTGAGATCGGCTTCTGTCGCGCTTCTGACCCACATTATTCTTCGATCCCGAGCTTGGTCTTGACCAGTTCATTGACGGATTGCGGGTTGGCTTTGCCACCCGTTGCCTTCATGACCTGACCGACGAACCAGCCGGCCAGTGTCGGCTTGGCTTTCGCCTGCTCGACTTTTTCCGGATTGGCGGCGATAACGTCATCCACGGCCTTCTCGATCGCACCGGTATCCGTGACCTGCTTCATGCCCCGTTCTTCAACGAGAGTCTTCGGGTCACCGCCCTCATTCCAGACGATTTCGAAAAGATCCTTGGCGATTTTGCCGGAAATCGTGCCTTCCTTGATGAGATCGATGATCGCACCAAGCTGGTCAGGATTGATCGGCGATTCCTCGATATCCTTGCCCGCCTTGTTCAGCGCGCCGAGAAGATCGTTGATGACCCAGTTTGCGGCGGCCTTGCCGTCACGACCGGCAGCAACGGCTTCATAATAATCGGCAATGGCCTTCTCGGTCACAAGGATCGAGGCGTCATAAACGGAAATGCCCTGCTTTTCGACAAGACGCTGCTTCTTGACGTCCGGCAGCTCCGGCAGTTCTGCGGCCAACGCATCGACGAAGGCCTGATCGAACTCGAGCGGAAGCAGATCAGGATCAGGGAAATAGCGGTAATCGTGCGCTTCTTCCTTGGAGCGCATGGAGCGTGTTTCACCCTTTATCGGGTCGAACAGGCGCGTTTCCTGATCGATGGAGCCGCCATCCTCGAGAATCGCAATCTGGCGGCGCGCTTCATATTCGATGGCCTGACCGACGAAACGGATCGAGTTGACGTTCTTGATTTCGCAACGCGTGCCGAACTCGCCACCGGGACGACGAACCGAAACGTTCACGTCGGCGCGCATCGAGCCTTCGTCCATGTTGCCATCGCAGGTGCCGAGATAGCGGACAATCGTGCGCAGCTTGGTCAGATAGGCGCGCGCCTCATCCGACGAGCGCAGGTCCGGCTTGGACACAATTTCCATCAAGGCGACGCCAGAACGGTTCAGGTCGACATAGGACATGGTTGGATGCTGGTCGTGCATGGACTTGCCTGCGTCCTGCTCCAGATGCAGGCGCTCGATGCCGATTTCCACGTCTTCGAACTGGCCCTTATTGTCCGGGCCGACCGAAATCATGATCTTGCCTTCACCGACGATGGGCTGCTTGAACTGCGAAATCTGATAGCCCTGCGGCAGATCGGGATAGAAATAGTTCTTGCGATCGAAAACCGACTTCAGATTGATCTGCGCATTGAGCCCAATGCCCGTGCGAACCGCCTGCTTGACGCATTCCAGATTGATGACCGGCAACATGCCCGGCATGGCCGCATCAACAAGGGAAACATTGGAGTTGGGCTCTGCACCGAACGAAGTGGAGGCGCCTGAAAACAGCTTCGATTCCGACGTGACCTGCGCATGGACTTCCATGCCGATGACGACTTCCCAGTCGCCCGTGGCGCCGGAGATGAAGCGTTTCGGTTCTGGCGTGCGCGTATCAATAAGGGTCATAGTAACTCGTCTATCTCTTCCTGTGCGACGCAATGCGCAGCAAAAATTCTATCTGACTTTGGCTAAAACAAACGGCGAAGACTGGCAAGCCTTCTCTGCCCTTCGACGTGATTTGCTCAAGCTTTCGTATGGAGCTTCCCAGCTCAGACTTCGCTAAAACCTATATGTCTGTAAAGCTTTTCGGCGCCAGAAGGGTTGTTCCGGTCCACTTTCAAACTAACCGTTGCCTGACCACGGTGAACGAAAAGTCGAAGAACATGAATCAAAAGTGCCTCTCCCAAACCTTCCCGCCGCCTGCCTGGATCGACAACTAGATCCTTTATGAAGCCACTATTCCAGCACTGCACAAATGCTACAGGCCGATGGGACTGATCGAGAACCAGAACGGCCAGTTCCGGATCGTACTCGCTATCGGCTATCAGCCCATTGTACCAGTTGTCGAAACCGGCGACCGAACCGCCACCCCCGGCATAGGCACGAACCAGCAAATCATGGGTGGCTCGGGCATACTCGCTAGCAAACGTAACTACGCTGACATCGGCTGGCCATGCAGGTTGGCGGGGCTCTTCGTGCATCGTCAGTTTCAGATGGAGATATGGCAATCCATTCATGTCACAGCTCCAACGGCAAATTGAACTTGAAATGAAAAGGCCGCGCAATGCGCGGCCTTCTCGTATGGATCAACCTTGGAAGAATTAAGCCTCTTCAGACTTGTCTTCGTCGGCTTTCTTCTTCGGAGCGGCCTTCTTCTTCGCAGCCGCCTTCTTGGCAGGCTTTGCTTCCGAAGCTGCATCTTCGTCTTCAGCCGTCAGCTCTTCCTTCGAGACCTTCTTGTCGGTCACGTTGATGTTGGCGAGCAGATGGTCAACGACCTTTTCTTCAAAGATCGGGGCGCGCAGGTTGGCAACGGCATCCGGCGTCTTGCGCAGGAATTCGTAGATTTCCTTTTCCTGGCCCGGATAGCGACGAACCTGATCGTAAACCGCGCGCTGCAGTTCTTCTTCCGTTACTTCCACGCCTGCCTTCTCGCCGATTTCGGAGAGAACGAGGCCAAGACGAACGCGACGCTCGGCGAGCTTGCGATATTCTTCGCGAGCAGCTTCTTCGGTGGTTTCTTCGTCTTCGAAGGTGCGGCCAGCCTGCTGCAGGTCGAAGTTGATCTGCTGCCAGATGTTGTTGAACTCAGCGTCAACAAGCTTCTGCGGCGTTTCGAACTGGTAGTCGCCATCCAGAGCGTCGAGAATCTGACGCTTTACCTTCTGGCGGGTGATCTGGCCGTACTGGCTTTCGATCTGTTCGCGAACGACCTGACGCAGACGCTCAAGCGATTCAATGCCGAGCTTCTTGGCGGTTTCGTCATCGAGAACGAGTTCGTTCGGCTTGGCAACTTCCTTGACCTTGATGTCGAAGGTAGCTTCCTTGCCAGCCAGGTGAGCGGCGCCATATTCAGCAGGGAACGTAACGTTGATAACCTTCTCGTCACCAGCCTTGAGGCCAACGAGCTGTTCTTCGAAGCCCGGAATGAACTGGCCGGAACCGAGAACGAGCTGCGCATCGTTGTCGGCGCCACCTTCGAACGGCTCGCCGTCGAGCTTGCCGAGATAATCGATGGTAACGCGATCTTCGTTTTCTGCCTTGCCCTTCTTGGTTTCGAAGGTGCGGGTCGAAGAAGCGATGCGCTTCACCTGCTCATCGACTTCCTCATCGGAAATATCGACGACTTCACGGGTAACGGCGATCTTGGAGAAGTCCTTGACTTCGATTGCCGGCAGAACTTCGTAGTTCAGCGAGAAAACGAAATCGGCCTTGCCGTCGAGAACCTTTTCGGCCTCTTTCTCGTCTTCCGACATGATGACTTCGGGCTGGGTCGCCGACTTTTCGTTGCGGTCAGCGAGAATCGAGCGCGACGAATCGTTGAGGATTTCGTTGACGATCTCGGCCATGAAGGACTTGCCGTACATCTTGCGCAGATGACCTGCAGGAACCTTGCCCGGGCGGAAGCCGTTGATCTTGGCGCGACCGCGCGCAGTTTCGAGCCGCTCCGAGAGCTTGGCTTCGAGGTCCTTGGCCGGAACCACGACTTTAATCTCGCGCTTCAGCCCTTCATTGAGCGTTTCGGTAACCTGCATGTTCAAACCTTCACTTCTTGTCATTGTCCCGCCGTCACCGGCTTACTTGCCTTGTCGCGGGAGAGAAATTCTTTTGCCTTATGGCAGTTGGTGCGGATGGAGGGACTCGAACCCCCACGGTCTCCCGCCAGAACCTAAATCTGGTGCGTCTACCAATTTCGCCACATCCGCTTCTGAACCGAAGCGCATTCCTCAGAACACACCATTATTCGTCTCAGATATTGAACCGCCCCTCGAAAGCGCGCGTCTCTATATCATCCAATTTTCCCGGTTCAAAGGAAAAAAGCCGCCTTCCCGTAGAGAATTACCGGGTTCGATCTGGCTACCCTTTTCCGTCTCTATATAGCGATCCTTCGCCGTCAGCCAACCCTTTTGAAACAAGGGGCGCTCTCGGCATCAATAAAGTGGCTCCTGATAGAGCTGCCTTCCGTCTTCCTGCAGGGCTTTTATGACCGGCATTCCTTTCGGATCGACGGCAACAACAGCGGTGATCCGACGCTCTTGCTGGCTGTCCTCGATCGCCCGTCCCTGCCCTTCAGGCACATAATATCGTTCGATGCCGAAATTGAGACGAACATTCGATTGCGGATCATCGGATATGAAATAGGCGGCTTCGCCGCGAATCTGCACTTCGCCCGCTGCAAGCTCCGAAAGAGGTGCGAATGAAGCGCGCGAAAACCGCGCTATGCCGTCCGCATCAGGCTTCACCGCCACATAGACAGTGCGCGAACCGGCGGAAGGCGTGCCCGCTATGTCCTTTCTTGCCAGGCTGGATATCTCGTAACCCAGCACAACATAGTCGCCACGCATCAGGTCGCGCGGGTCGAAAGGTTCCGTCTGGAGTGTTACTTCCGCGCCTGAGCGCAGGACCGAGGCGCGTTTTTCGATGCCGGCATAAAGAATGCCGGTTTGCAGCAATGCGGCTATCGTCGCCCCGACATAGAGCCATTTGAACCGAGTGGTCATGGATGCACCTCCACACTGCTTTTCCTTCCGAAACGGTTCTCCATGCGCCGCACGAACGCAGCCAGCAACAAGACCAGAATGCCCGCAGTCAGAAAGAAACCGGAGGTCCCAATCATGGTGCCGACCGTCTCAAAAGCCAGATAGAGAACCTGAATCGAAAATGCGGCATAGGCGATGGAGCGCAGGCCGCCATTATTCCGTCCGGCAACAGCAATCGCTCCAATCGCAAGCGCCAGTATGAAGATGCTATATAATATGTCCCTATCCAGACTTGCGCCATCGCTGGAATAAGAGAGCGCTTGGTTGAGCTGAAGCGTGATGAGCGCCAGCAGCGCGAGAGCCAGACCGTATGCCGCCAGCGGATGTGCGAAGCGGGTCAATCTTTGCACCGTCGCATGAGCAAAACCGTCAGCAAGTATCAGGCCGTTTCCCACGACCAGCATAAGTACCAGCACCGTATTGCTCTCGTGCTCGGCATAAATGAGCAAAGCCCAACCGATGGAGAACATGGCCCACAGATGCGCCGCATGCCGCGAGCGTGTGAACAAGGCCGCCACTGCCCCGAACAGCAAAAGCAGCGGCCCGACCCAGCGATAAGTCATGTCGTCATAGGACGAGGTATCAAACACATAGGTGGAAAGATAAAAGCAGGCGACGCCAGCACCAAAAGCCGCCAACACTGGCGCGCGCAGAAGAAAGGCCGAAATCAAGACGCCAACGGACCAATAGATTGCGGCGGAATGGATGTCGCCGGACAAATGATACATTTGCCCCACAAGCGCCAGCCCTGCCCCGAAGGATGCGGCCCCTACAATATAGAGTGCCGCCGGGAACAGCTTGTCACCCCGAGCTTGCCGCCACGCGCCACCGAGATAGCTTGTCCATATAAGAACGAATATGAGGCCGATGCGCATGAGGCGCGGCATTTCCTGCCAGTTAGCGGCAACGAGCATGATAACGGCTGCACCAAGAAGCAGCCCGCCAAGGGTGGCCAGAACGGAACCGAGACTGAAGACCGAAGCCCGCTTTTCAAGGTCGGCGTTCAATTTCGATGCAGTCTCCGCATCGATCAGGCCGTCCCGCTGCCATCGCTCTATCAGGCGCTCAACAGATATGGAAAATGACAAATTAGCTCCTGCTCATTCCGTCAGTTGTTGCTGCCGCAACCGTAAGCGGTTGAGAACATATAGGAAACCGCGCTGGCGGCAAAGAGTGGATCAAATCGCTTTGCGGCAATTTTGTGCCCTACCAGTCTAATCGATTTAGAGTGACGTGCAGAACCCGCAGAGCAGCTATGCAAAGTCGGGTCTGCAACCTGCGAAAACAATAGCTTATATCATGGCCAACAAACGAAATGAATTGAACAGAACTCCAGTTCCTCAACGATGAAGGAATAGCACGATGAACCTGCTTCGCTCTTACAACAACTGGCGCCGTTACCGCGACACCGTCAATGAACTCAGCCAGCTCTCCACCCGCGAGCTGAACGATCTTGGCATCTCCCGCGCGGACATTCCGTTCGTGGCTCGCCAGACCAAGGCTCGCTAATTCAACGAGCCTCATAATTTTCCCGATACGGGTTTCTCCAAGTCTGGCTCCTCCTCCCACCAGACTTGGTTCATCGCAGAACCACCCTCCTCCCAGGTTCTGCGATAACAAGACCGGTTCTCCTCCTCCCAATGCCGGTCTTACCATAATGGCATCCGTCGCTCCTCCTCCCGCGACGGATGCCATTTCTTTTTGCGGCTCGATTCCTCTTCCCGGCGCGCCTTCTCCATTGAAGGCGTTCAGCAAAGGCGATAAGGGAATGGCCATGTCAAAAACACCCGATCTTTCTCCCGTTCACGTCGTCGGCGGCGGCCTTGCCGGTTCTGAAGCAGCATGGCAGCTCGCGCAGGCGGGCGTGCCCGTCATATTGCACGAAATGCGTCCAGTGCGCGGCACCGATGCGCATAAGACCGAGCAGCTGGCAGAGCTTGTCTGTTCCAACTCATTCCGCTCGGACGATGCCGAAACCAATGCCGTCGGCGTTCTTCATGCCGAGATGCGCCTTGCCGGTTCGCTCATCATGGCTTGCGCTGACGCCCATCAGGTTCCGGCTGGCGGTGCATTGGCTGTCGATCGCGAAGGTTTTTCGCAGGCCGTCACTGCCAAGCTTGAAGCCCATCCGCTGATTACCATCGTTCGGGAAGAAGTCACCGGCCTGCCGCCGGAGGAATGGGGAACGACCATCGTTGCCACCGGGCCTTTGACCGCCCCCTCGCTGGCGGAGGCCATTCAGGCGCAAACCGGCGCGGATGCGCTGGCTTTCTTCGACGCCATTGCGCCGATCATCCATTTTGATTCGATCAATATGGATGTCTGCTGGTTCCAGTCGCGCTATGACAAGGTGGGGCCCGGCGGCACCGGGAAAGACTACATCAACTGCCCTATGGACAAGGAGCAGTACGAAGCTTTTGTGGCTGCATTGGTCGAAGGCGACAAGACCGACTTCAAGGAATGGGAAGGCACACCCTATTTCGATGGCTGCCTGCCGATCGAGGTGATGGCCGAACGCGGAGCGGAAACCTTGCGCCATGGCCCCATGAAGCCGATGGGCCTTACCAATGCGCACAACCCGACCGTAAAGCCCTATGCTGTTGTGCAGCTTCGTCAGGACAATGCGCTTGGCACGCTCTACAATATGGTCGGCTTCCAGACGAAGCTCAAATACGGCTCGCAGACGGGCATCTTCAAGATGATTCCGGGGCTGGAGAACGCTGAATTTGCGCGTCTCGGCGGCCTTCACCGCAACACCTATCTGAATTCTCCCGTGCTGCTTGACGGCACGCTTCGGCTTAAATCACGCGAGACATTGCGCTTTGCCGGTCAGGTGACGGGCTGCGAAGGCTATGTCGAATCGTCTGCGATCGGCCTGCTGGCAGGCCGTTTCACAGCCGCCGAGAAGCTGGGGCAAGCGTTGACGCCGCCTCCCGAAACCACGGCATTCGGTGCCCTGCTTGGGCATATCACGGGCGGACATATTGTTGCAGACGACGAGCCGGGCAAACGTTCGTTCCAGCCGATGAATGTGAATTTCGGCCTGTTCCCGCCCGTCGATGTGCCGAAGCCCGAAGGCAAGCGTCTGCGCGGCAAGGAAAAGACAATTGCCAAAAAGCGTGCGCTTTCCGCGCGTGCTCTCGCTGATTGCCGCCAATGGCTGGGGCTGGCTGAGTGATATTGCGACAGGCTTCAGGTCGATTAAACTGAAGCCTGTCCTTTTTGGCCGCTCAGAAGTTGGCTCTGAACATGAGCCATTGCTTTCGGATCGCGGATATGTCCGCGATCTTCTCGGTGGCCTGCGTGCCGAGGCGCTCGATTGCTCGCAGATAGGCCGGGACAAGCGCCAAGGACAGAAACGCCGGAGCAAGGCTCTTCGGCAGTTGCGACCTGTTCTTCTCGAAAATCGCCAGATGTTCCCGCGCGAAAGCCAGCATGATGCTGATGACGCGTTCGGTGGCCGCTTTGTCTTCCCCGGCGAGCAAGGTTTCGCGCGTCACACCGACCGCCTGCAACATGTCTGCCGGAACATAGAGTTGCCCACGCCGCCGATGAATGGGCATCAGGCGAAGCAAACCGGTCACGGCCTGCGCTACTCCCGCATGGCCTGTTATCTCGGTTTGTGCCTGCGCGGCTTCCCTGTCGAGTATAAAACCGGCTAGCTGAATGATCGCCGACGCGGTTTCCCCGCAATAACCTTCCAGATCATTGCGGCTCGGCATCGGGTCGTCATAGAGATCGAAAATGCGCGCTTCGCAGTAATTGTCGAAGGCCGCACGCGGCAGCTCATATTTTTCAATGGTGGCGATCAGCGCTGCGGCGACAGGATGCGCTTCTGCACTGCCTCTTGCTTCGCCGTTGATGAGATCGCGCCACCATTGCAGGCGCACCTCGCCCGGCAGCGGTTCGTGGACCAGATCGCGGATGCGCGCGATCTCGGCATTGAATGCGTATAATGCCGCCAGACCGCCGCGACGATCCTCCGGTGCGTAAAGCACTGAAAGATAGCGGTCCCGGTCCGCTTCGCGAAGCAATGCCAGGCAATGTGCCTCATTCTCGTTCATGGTAGTCAATCTACAGCAATCAGCGCCGCTGCAACCGCGCGATCTTCAGCCAGAAGCACATTATAGGTGCGGACCGCCGCACCCGTGCTCATGGGATCGGATGAAATGCCGTGTTCGCGCAGGATGGCGCGCACATCTTCAGGGATACGGCGCAGATCCATGCCCGTGCCCACCAGCAGAATTTCAATATCCGATGCCTGTTCAAGGATCATCTTGAGGTCAGCCTTGGCCAGTATCGGCGGCGTTGCGGGTTCCCAGCCATGAATGCCCGACGGCAGGCAAAGGACAGAACCGCGATGCGACATTTCCGCAAAGCGGAAGCCCCCATTGCCATAGGCATCAATGGGCGCACGACCCGGAAAATGGGCCTCTCTTATCTCTATCCCATGGGCCATTGTCAGCTTTCCAAATTCAGCGATTGCGCCAGTTCGTCATCCATCGCGTCACCTTCTTGCGGCCCGCGCGGTTTGAGCCCGAACTGAACCAGCAACGGAGCCGCGATGAAGATCGACGAATAGGTCGCAACAATAATGCCGACGCTGAGCGCCAGAGCAAACATACGGATTTCCGTGCCGCCAAACGCATAAAGCGGCATATGGGCGAGGAACGTCACGAAGGATGTCGGCAGAGTCCGCGACAGGGTCTGATTGATCGAGGCATCGATGATGGCAGGCAGAGGCGCGCTTTTATAGACCCGCAGATTTTCGCGCACACGGTCATAGATCACCACCGTATCGTTGAGCGAATAGCCGATGATCGTGAGAATTGCGGCAACGCTCCACAGATTGAATTCCATGCGGAATACAATGAACATGCCCGCAAGAATGATGACGTCGTGCAAGGTCGACAACACCGCGCCAAGCGCGAGCTGCCAGCGGAACCGAACCCAGACATAAATGAAGATGCCGATCAGCGACAGGATCACTGCCAGAATGCCAGCCCGCGAAAGCTGCTCCGAAACCGTCGGTCCGACCACTTCGACCCGCTGGAACGCGTAATCCTGCTCGAACTCCCCGCGCAGTTTCACCGCGACGGTCTGTTCCGCATCGTCGCCGACTTCCTGGCTTCCGATAATGACAAGGGCGGAGCGCGGTGACTTTGCCGGCAGTACACGAGCGCTGTCGATGTTGAGTTCGGCAAGCCGTTCGGTGATGTCTTCAAGATTGGCGTCGCCGCTGCGCGCCTGCAGTTCGACCATCGAGCCGCCGCGGAAATCAATGCCGTAGTTGAAGCCGATATTGACGAACAGGGCGACGACGATGGCACAGGCCAGCACCGAGATACCCAGCGTCACAAACTGGAGGCGCATGAACGGAATGTGCGTCACCGTCGGGACCAGTTTCAGGCGACGCTTCGGCACTTCCTTGGGCTTGGCCGTGCGCACCCACTGCGCGATCAGCAGGCGGGTGAAAGTAAGCGTGGTGAAAAGCGTCGTACCGATACCGACCGCCACCGTCAGCGCAAAGCCGTGAACCGTTCCCGATCCGAGCAGGAACAGAACGAGCGCTGCAATAAGCGTGGTGAGGTTCGCGTCGATAATGGTCGAAAGGGCGCGATAAAAGCCGGATTCCATCGCCTGAACGACGGAATAGCCCTTGCGGCGATCTTCGCGCACACGTTCGTAAATCAGGATGTGGGCGTCAACAGCCAGACCTATGGTCAACACCAGACCCGCAATGCTGGCCAGACTGATCGACGCGCCGATCAGTGACAATATTGCCGTCAGGATGATGATGTTGCCGGCCAGTGCGACCATGGCGATCACACCGAGGATACCGTAGGACAAGACCATGAACAGGCCGACGAGCAATGCAGCAAGCAAGGCGGCCAGTGCGGCGGCGCTGGCATAGTCCTCGCCCAGAGCCGATGCTATCGTGCGTTCTTCCAGAACCGTGACATTCTGTGGCAGCGCGCCGGAGCGCAATACCACCGCCATGTTGTTGGCGGCCTGAAGATCGAAAGCACCTGAAATCTGCAACTCGTTGGTATCGAGCTTCTCATCGACGGCGGGCGCGGAAACGATCTGGTTGTCAACGACGATGGCAAAGCTTCCGCCAACCAGATGCGACGTTGCCTCGGCAAGGTTCTTGCGACCCGCATCGTCCAGCGTGAGCGTGATGACGGGTTCGCTATCGTCATCCGAAAGCGTCGCCTTTGCGTCTGTCACATTTGCGCCGGTCAGGATCGGCTCCTTCTTCACGAGGTAACCGACTGGCGGGTCGTCATAAGAATAGATAACTTCACTGTCCGCAGGCGGCGTTCCACGAATGGCATCGTCCGGCCCCATGGTGCTGTCGACCGCACGGAAAGAGAAATTGCCGCGAACGCTGAGAATGTCCTTCAGAAGCTGCGCGTCATAAACGCCGGGAACTTCAACCCGAATCTGATTGCGGTTTTCCGCTTCGACCAGAGGCTTGCCATAACCCAGTTCTTCAAGGCGCTGGCGCATGATGTCAGCTGTGCGCTCAAGGCCCCCTCTTCCGGGATTTTGCACTTGCAGGACCAGGCGCGAGCCGCCGGAGAGATCAAGCCCAAGGGCGATCTGCTGTTTCGGCAGGAAATTTGGCAGCTTTGCCAGCGTTTCACGCGAGAAAAAGTTGGGGGATGCGATGACGAAACTCACGAGAACCGCGAGCCAGATCAGGGCAGATTTCCAGCGTGAAAAATAGAGCATGGAGCAGCAATTCCGTATCGGCTTGGATAGAGCATGCCGGAGTTCACCTGTTGCGAACCGCTCTCCGGCGTCGTGGCACGCGCCTCCTATTTGGCGCTTGCCGAATACTGCACAGGCCCCGGTTATGGAAATCTTACCGGGGCCTGCGTGTCGTAAAAAGAACTACTTGTTCTTGTTGTCGGCGACAGGTTCGCCCTTGACGCGAACATCCATCAGCGTGCTGCGCATGACGCGGATGCGCACGCCTTCAGCGATTTCGACTTCCAGTTCGTTGTCGTCAACGACCTTCTGGACCTTGCCGACAATGCCGCCGCCGGTGACGACCGTATCGCCGCGACGAACCTGCGATAGCATTTCCTGACGCTTCTTCATCTGGGTCCGCTGCGGGCGGATGATGAGGAAGTACATGATCACGAAGATCAGGATGAACGGCAGAATGCTCATGAGCATGTCTGGTCCAGCAGCGCCGCCGGATGCTTGAGCGAAAGCCGGTGTTACGAACATTAGGAACTCCTCTGAAGTCTCGAAGACAAATTATTAACGGCATTACAATGGTTAGCGCGCCAAATGCAACCGGCGATGACCCCGCCTGCGCCAAGGTCGCACACTTTTCGCCTCCGCTGTGGCATGTTAAGCCATTACCCCTATCATCAGGGGCATGAAATGACGACCGAAGACATACTCAGCCAGAAACTGGACCGTTTGATCGCCGCTCTGGAACGCATTGCGCCGCCAGAAGCCAAAACACCCGATCTTGATGCCGCAGACTGCTTTGTCTGGGCTCCCGAACGACTGACCCTGGATCCGGTGAAGCGTGTTAACCGAGTGGATATCGATCTGATCCGTGGCGTAGATTTGGTACGTGACCAGCTTGTGGACAATACCCGGCGCTTCGCAAAAGGATTTCCGGCCAACAATGTGCTGCTCTGGGGCGCACGTGGCATGGGAAAATCCTCGCTCGTCAAAGCTGCGCAGGCAAGCGTCAATGCGGAAATGCCGGAACGTACCCCACTCAAGCTGATCGAAATTCATCGCGAGGACATTGATAGCCTTCCGACATTGATGAATCTCATCAAGGATACGGACTATCGCTTCATCCTGTTTTGCGATGACCTATCCTTCGATCACGACGATACGTCCTACAAATCGCTCAAGGCGGCGCTCGAAGGCGGTGTTGAAGGCCGTCCCGGCAATGTGATTTTCTATGCAACGTCGAACCGACGCCATCTCATGCCGCGCGACATGATCGACAATGAGCGCTCGACGGCGATCAATCCTTCGGAGGCCATTGAGGAAAAGGTTTCGCTGTCAGACCGTTTTGGTCTCTGGCTCGGTTTCCATAAATGTAGCCAGGACGATTATCTCGCCATGGTTGACGGCTATGCGGCCTATTTCAAGCTGGCATACGATCCTGCCAAGATGCATGCGGAAGCACTGGAATGGTCCACAACGCGTGGAAACCGCTCCGGCCGTGTTGCATGGCAATATATACAGGATCTGGCGGGTCGCCTCGGCATTGCCATGTAAAACGCTTGAACAACGCATAAAAGAGAAAGGCGGACTTTGGGGTCCGCCTTTTTTTGTTGTGTCACGTTCCGATCAGGATTCCAGATATTTGGAAGGATTGACCGGCGCGGAATTCTTACGCACCTCAAAGTGCAGCTTCGGAGATTTCGCGTTGCCGCTCATGCCCGACTTTGCGACTTCTTCGCCGCGACGGACTTTCTGTCCACGCTGAACCAGTATCTGGCTGTTGTGACCGTAAACGGTAACGAGGCCGTTGTCGTGACGGATCAGAACCGTCTGGCCGAACTCCTTGAGGCCGTCACCGGCATAGATGACGACGCCATTTTCAGCGGCCTTCACCGAGGTGCCTTCCGGAACCATGATGTCGATGCCGTCGCTTACCGAAGTGCCGTCACGCTGGCCGAAGCTTGCGAGAATGCGGCCACGCACTGGCCAGCGCATCTGCGAAATGCCGGTCGAGGAAGGCGCTGCCGCCTGATCCTTTTCGGCATCCTCGATCACCTTGTTGCTCGCCTGGGGCGGCGTGTAAGGCTTCACATCGGCGTTGGCGGCTGGGGCGGACGCTGTCTTGGCGGGGTTTTCCGGCGGCTGCGAAACTGCGGCAACCTGCGTTGCATTGCCAGCTGCGGCAGAAGGAATGACAAGCGCCTGTCCGACGCGGATAGCGCCGTTCGACAGTCCGTTGGCCTTCTTCAACTGCTCGACAGGCACATTGTGCTTCTGCGCGATGGAGAAGAGTGAATCGCCGCTCTTAACCGTGTAGGTGCCGTTCGGCGCTGGCGGCGTGGTAGCATTTGCCCCCGCCGAGGCCATGTCGGTTGCCGAAGGCTTCTTGCCGTTGACGGCAGGCGCCTGCGGTACGACCGCGATATTATTGTCCGTTGGCCGTGGAACAGCCGGAGTCGCCGGAAGCTGACCCAGAACCTTTTCCTGCGCGCCATTCACGGTATTGCGCGTAGCGGTGGCGGCGCTGGCAACCTTGGTTTCGGCTGCATTGACCGTGTTGTTCACACGGTTTGCGGCCATATCCTGTGCCTGACCAACCTGGTTCTGGATGTGATTGGATGCCGCTGCAACCGGAGCCTGAACGGACTGACGCGCTGCGGCGACCGGTGCCGCCATCGGCGCGGAGGACACCGGCGGCAGTGAATTACGCTGGACCGAACCGCTGGAAGCGGGAGCCACAGGAGCCGCGGATGCATAAAGATCGCCAGCCGGCTGCTGTGCGACACGCTGACTGGACGTAGAGCCCGTACTGATACCATCAGTGAAGCGCATCGTATCGGCACTGCACCCGGCACCAAAACCGGCAATCAGAACGATCGCGACATTCCGCAGGAGACGTTCAGACGTGTGCTGCAAAATTTGTAAACGCATGTTCAACTCGCCCATACTCGAAACTCAGTAAGGTGATTAAAACGCGTTAATGTTACTCTCTGGTTAAGAAGGGCCAATCTTCGAAAAAAGATTCACCAATTAAATACCATAAGCGCACAAAGCCGCCGAAAAGCCCTCCCCGGCGAGGCCGGAAAGAGCCAAAGAGCCTTCTTTTTGACGAATCAATAGGCTGCCGTCACAGAACCGACGAGACACCTTCGATGAAGGGCTGGTAGCGGACCGCCATCAGGTCCTCCTGCTCGAATCGGCTGCCAACCTTGGCGACGCGCGTCATGACCTGCGGGCCATCGCCCGGACCGATGGGGGCAATCAACACGCCATGCGTCGCCAGAAGATCGACGAAATGACGCGGCACTTCATCGAAGGCGAGCCAGATCAGGATGCGGTCGAACGGGCCGCCCGGCATTCCATGACGACCGTCGGCATGCTTGACCATGATGTTTTCACGCTTCAGCGACACGAATTGCTGCAAGGCATGATCGCAAAGCTTGCGATAGCGCTCGACAGTCGTGACGCGACCGGCAAGCGTAGACATGACGGCCGCCGTAAAGCCGGAGCCTGTTCCGATTTCCAGCACCCGATGACCGGGCTCCAATTTCAGCGCGGCGATGGCGCGGGCCTGTTCATCAATGCCCTCCATGTATTCACCGCAGTCGAGCGGCGCAGTGCGGGGGCTATAGGCGAGATGAGACCATGCGGACGCGAGAAAACTCTGGCGGGGCGTGGCCTCAATGGCTGCGAAGAGGCGCGGATCGTCAATACCGTATCCGCGCATCCGCATGACGAAGGATGCAAATCCTTCCCTGTCCGAAAGCCGTGGGCGCTCAGACGCTGCCTGCCTCATGCTTCAACCCCAAGTGCTACGCTCAATTCTGCCCGAACCTTATGCGCGGTCAGATCAAGGTGCAACGGGGTTACCGAAATGCAGTCGGAACGAATGGCCGCAATGTCGCTGTCATCGGCGACAGGCGCCTTGCCGCGACCGAAGTGTAGCCAGAAATAAGGGAAGCCGCGTCCGTCGCGGCGCTCGTCGAGGCGCGCATCATGGCTAAGCTTGCCCTGTGCCGTGACGCGCACGCCCTGCACTTCCTCCGGGCCGCAGTTCGGGAAATTCAGGTTCAGAAGAACCCCTTCCGGCCAGCCAGCCTCCATCAGCTTCTTGATAAGGTCCGGCGCGTGGGCTTCCGCCGTTTCCCACGGCACGATACGGCGGTCGCCTTCATATTCGTATTCCTGCGACAGCGCGATGGCTCGCACACCCAGCAAGGTCCCTTCCATTGCACCGGCAACGGTGCCCGAATAGGTCACGTCGTCGGCCATGTTGGCCCCGGAATTGACGCCGGAGAGAACCAGATCGGGCGCGCCCGGCAGCACGTGGCGCACACCCATGATGACGCAATCGGTCGGCGTGCCGCGCAAGGCAAAATGACGTTCGTCAATCTGGCGAAGGCGAAGCGGTTCTGACAGCGTCAGCGAATGCGCGAGGCCGCTCTGATCGGTTTCGGGAGCGACCACCCAGACATCGTCGGAGAGTTTGCGTGCGATCCGCTCCAGAACTGCGAGGCCTTCAGCGTGGATACCATCATCGTTCGTCAGCAGAATTCGCACGTCATCACTCCTTCATCTATCAATGATTCTGATTCACGCAGCTTTCTCGATCCGCGTGAGGCCGCCCATGTATGGCTGCAATGCTTCAGGAATATGAATGCTGCCGTCTTCTTCCTGATAATTTTCCATCACGGCGATAAGGGCACGGCCGACGGCGACACCGGAACCGTTCAGCGTGTGCACGAAACGGGTCGATTTCTCGCCTTCCGGACGATAGCGGGCATTCATGCGACGACCCTGGAAATCACCGCAGACCGAGCAGCTGGAAATTTCGCGATAGGTGTTCTGGCCCGGCAGCCACACTTCGATGTCGTAAGTCTTCTGCGCGCCGAAGCCCATGTCGCCGGTGCAGAGCACGACGGTGCGGAACGGCAGACCGAGGCGCTTCAGCACTTCCTCGGCGCAGGCAGTCATACGCTCATGTTCTTCGATCGAGCTGTCGGCATCGGTAATCGACACCATTTCCACTTTCAGGAACTGGTGCTGACGCAGCATGCCTCGCGTGTCGCGACCGGCGGAGCCCGCTTCCGAGCGGAAGCACGGCGTCAGTGCCGTATAACGCTGCGGAAGCGACTTCGCGTCGACGATTTCGTCGGCGACGAGATTGGTCAGCGGCACTTCGGCAGTTGGAATGAGCCAGCGGCCATCCGTGGTACGGAAAAGGTCTTCCGAGAATTTCGGCAGCTGACCGGTTCCATAGACAGCTTCGTCGCGCACCATCAGCGGCGGCATTGTTTCGGTGTAGCCGTGCTCTGTCGTATGGAGATCGAGCATGAACTGACCGAGCGCGCGTTCCAGACGCGCAAGCGGCCCTTTCAGCACCGTGAAGCGCGAACCTGCGAGCTTGGCCGCACGTTCGAAATCCATGTAGCCGAGCGCCTCGCCCAGCTCGAAATGTTCCTTCGGCTGGAAAGCGAAGTTGCGCTGATTGCCGATGCGGCGGATTTCGACATTGTCGCTTTCGTCCTTGCCGAGCGGCACATCTTCGAGCGGAATATTGGGGATGGACGACAGCGCGTCGTTCAGTTCCTTGGTCAGGCGGCGTTCTTCGTCTTCGGCCTGAGCAAGAAAATCCTTCAACTCGGCAACTTCCGCCTTCAGCCTGTCAGCCGTTGCTGCATCCTTCGCAGCCATGGCCTTGCCGATTTCCTTCGAGGCGGCGTTGCGGCGCTCCTGCGCGGCCTGAACCTTGCCGACATATTCGCGGCGTTTTTCGTCCAGCGCCATCAGTTCGGACGACAGCGACTGAGCCCCACGCTTGGCGAGCGCTTTGTCGAGGGTTTCAGGGTTTTCGCGTATCCATTTGATGTCGAGCATGGGAAAAGCCGTTTCGTGAAATTGAACAGAAGCAAGGCCGCACAACCTGCGACCTTACGGAATTAACGTGACAAATCAGGATGATGAAGCGTTATTTTCAGCGTCGGTGCTTGCCTGCGCCTCATCCCGCTTCTTCTCGATCATGCGAGCCACGATGATTGAAATCTCGTAGAGAAGGATCGTCGGCAAGGCAAGGCCGATCTGGCTCGCCGGATCAGGCGGCGTCAGCACGGCAGCCACGATGAAAGCGATGACGATTGCGTATTTGCGCTTGTCCTTGAGGCCCGCCGAGGTCACCAGCCCGACACGCGCCATCAGGCTCGTGACCACCGGCAGCTGGAAGACCAGGCCAAACGCAAAGATGAGCGTCATGATGAGGCTCAGATATTCCGATACTTTCGGCAGGAGGGAAATCTGCACTTCACCGCTGCCGCCGGTCTGCTGCATGGCGAGGAAGAACCACATCACCATTGGCGTGAAGAAGAAATAAACGAGCGCGCCGCCCATCAAAAACAGGATCGGCGAAGCGATCAGGAATGGCAGGAACGCCATGCGTTCATGCTTGTAGAGGCCAGGTGCCACGAATTTGTAAATCTGCGCGGCAATGATGGGAAATGCCAGCACGATGCCGCCGAACATGGCCACCTTCACCTGCGTGAAGAAAAATTCCTGCGGCGCAGTATAGATCAGTTCTGCCTTCGAGCGATCCATGCCCGCCCAGTCTAGCGCCCACTGATATGGCACGACAAGCAGGTTGAACAGCTGTTTGGCGAAAGCGAAACAGAAAACAAATGCCACGAAAAATGCCAGAATTGCCCAGATCAGGCGGCGGCGCAGTTCGATCAGGTGTTCAAGCAGAGGCGCTGCGCTCTGTTCGATTTCGTCCTCGTCGCGTGTCACGCTTTGGTTCCTGTCTTCTTCGTGGTCTTTTTGGCAGGTGCCGTGGCAGCAGCCTTTGCAGTTTCCGATTTCGTTGATGCCGACTTTCTGGAAGTTGGCTTGGCAACCGGCGCTGCCTTGGCATCGGTCGCCTTATTCTCTGCCTTCGGCGCAGCCTTGCGAGCAGGCTTTTTAGGAGCCGGGGCCGGTTCTACGGCAGGCTCCGCAGCAGGCGGCACCGGAGTGCCGCCAGCATCAACCGGCGTGGTCACTTCGGCTACTTTTTCAGGCGTCGCCGGCGACATGGAGGACGTGGACTGAAGGCCAGCACGCAAATCCTCGCCCGCGCTTCGAATCGGATCGAACACCTGCGTGATCTTCGAACGCGGGTCGAGCTTGCGGGTCTCGTCGATGATGGTCTTTACATCGTCAAGCTCAGCCTCTTTCAAGGCTTCGTCGAACTGCTGCTTGAACTCGTTGGCGGTCGCGCGCATGCGCGCGGTCGCCTTACCGAATGCGCGCAGCATCTTCGGCAAATCCTTGGGACCGACCACTACGATCATCACGATCGCAATAATCAGAAGTTCAGACCAACCGATGTCGAACATATTCTTGATACCCCGCGCAATTCGCGCGCGCGTCCCGTCTTTCGGCGGAAAACCGCACTTGTAAATGGCAAAATATGCTGCGCGCTGTCCCGCCCGCAGCATGCTTTATCCGTTAAAGCGCTTCCCATTTTCGGGAAACATGCTCCAGATCAGGACTTGGTGGTTTTCTTGACGTCGTTGACCGTCTCGTCAGCCTTGGCGTCGATCGTGCGCGCATCATCCTTCGCATCGTCGTCGTTCATGCCCTGCTTGAAGTTCTTGATGCCCTTGGCAACGTCACCCATCAGCTCGGGAATCTTGCCGCGGCCAAACAGAAGAAGCACAACCGCCAGGACGATCAGCCAGTGCCAGATGGAAAAGCTACCCATTTTATTCCTCTCATTGCCGCAAGCGCGGCATGTTCCTGCAATGCCAGTTACGATTTAAGCGCTTTCAACAAATCTTTCAAACAGAAGTGTGACGGTGAACGACTTTGCGACAAATAAAATTGGCCGCAAAGCCCAGACCGGGACTATTCACCGCGTGGGGCGAGCAAGCCAAGGCTTTCCAGATCGATATCTTCGAGCGGCTCTTCGTCTTCCGTCAATTCATCCGGGTCAATGTTCGGCACGGGAACGGAGAAACTCGACGGCATGCGCGCAGAAAGAAGCCCTGCCCCGCGCAGCTCTTCCAATCCGGGCAGATCGCGGATCTCCGGAAGACCAAAATGGTCGAGAAACGCATCCGTCGTTCCATAGGTTACCGGGCGTCCGGGCGTGCGGCGACGCCCGCGCAATTTGATCCAGCCGGTCTCCATCAGAACGTCCAGCGTACCCTTCGAGGTCTCGACACCGCGAATATCTTCCAGTTCGGCGCGCGTGACGGGCTGATGATAGGCAATGATGGCCAGCACTTCCATCGCAGCGCGTGAGAGCTTGCGCTGCTGCACGGCTTCGCGGCTCATGAGAAAGGCGAGATCAGGCGCGGTACGAAACGCCCATGCGCTGCCAACCTGAACAAGATGCACGCCGCGCGTTTCATATATTTTCTGCAAATGCTTCAAAACCGGTGCAACGTCGACATTGGCAGGCAGGCGTTCCGCCAATGCCCGTTCGGAAACCGGCTCGGAGGACGCAAAGACAATGGCCTCGACGATGCGCGCAAGATCGGCAAGGCCCTGCGACGAAACAGAATCTTGCGCTTCCATCTGATCCTCGTCGCTATCGATTTCAGCCAGATTTCGACGTTCCGCTTCAGACATCCTCGTCCTCATCCAATTCGCTGATATCCCCTGTCGCCCGAATATAGATCGGCTCGAAAGGAGCGTTTTGCCTGACTTCCAGCTTGCCCTCGCGCACGAGTTCGAGGCTGGCGGCGAAGGAACTGGCGAGTGCTGACGCTCTCTCGCGCGGCGAAAGCGCGTAATCGATCAGGAAACGATCCAGAGAAATCCAGTCGCCAACCGACCCCATCAAGCGCACAAGCGCCACCCGCGCTTCTTTCAGCGACCAGACAGCCCGCTTGGCGATCTGCACCTGAGAAACGGCCTGACGCTGTCGCTGGGAAGCATAGGCTGTGAGAAGGTCGTACAGCGTACCGGAAAACTGGCTGGTCCTGTCCACCATGACCATTTCCGGCATGCCGCGCGCAAAGACATCCCGTCCCAGCCGGTTGCGGTTGACGAGCTTCGCAGCGGCGTCGCGCATGGCTTCCAGTCGCTTCAAGCGATAATGCAGCGAAGCTGCCAGTTCTTCACCGGTCGCGCCGTCATCGCCCTGCTGCTTCGGGATCAGCAGTTTCGACTTGAGATAGGCAAGCCATGCCGCCATCACCAGATAGTCGGCCGCAAGTTCAAGGCGCAAGGCGCGCGCCTGCTCCACGAACACGAGATATTGCTCTGCGAGCGCCAGAACGGAGATGCGGGCAAGATCGACGCGCTGGCTCCGTGCAAGATGGAGCAGAAGATCCAGCGGCCCTTCAAACCCCTGCACGTCGATGAGAAGCGACGGCTCGCTTTCGCTGCGTTCGGTTTCGCTCTGCCACAGCGCATCCATCGGCACGAGCGTGCCGTCTTTGCCGTCTGTGTCTGCTCCCGATGCTGCCAAGCCCGTTTCCCTGTCGATGGCATTCACCGGCAGACCAGCCCGCCGGTGATGTCAGTTTACCAAGTTTTGGCGATTACGCTATCAGTTCGAACATGGCGCTGAATTCTGCACGCAGTTCTTCCTCATCGGAAAGATCGGGATCGCCTGCATAGACTTCTGCCAGATCAGCGCGACGCTTTGCCTTGCCTTCAAGAACCGGCACACGCGCTGCAACTTCCTTCAATTCTTCCATCACGCCTGCGCAATAGAGAACCATATCGCAACCGGCACCGATAATGCCGTCTGCAATGTCGCCAAGGCTGCCCGAGAGCGCCTTCATGGAAATGTCGTCGCTCATCACGAGCCCATCGAACTGGATGACATCGCGAATGATGGTGTTGATGACGGTCGGCGACAATGTCGATGGGCGCTGTGGATCGATGCAATCAAAAACGACGTGAGCCGTCATAGCCATCGGCAGATCGTTGAGCGCCTTGAACGGCACGAAATCATGCGCGACCAGTTCATTCAGCGGAACGGTGACACGCGCCAGTTCCTTGTGCGTGTCGGCAAAGGCACGGCCATGCCCCGGCATATGCTTGACAACCGGCAGCAAACCACCGGCAAGCAAGCCTTCGGCAGCGGCTCGGCCCATTTCGGCAACCGCATGCGGATTCTTGGAATAGGCTCGTGCGCCGATGACGTCATGCGCGCCCTCCACAGGCACGTCCAGCACCGGCAGGCAATCCACATTGACGCCGACCTTCAGCAAATCGAATGCATGGAGGCGAGCGTGAAGCCATGCAGCGCGTAGCCCTGCCTCGCGATCACGCGCATAGATCGCGCCGACTTCCGAGGCCGAGGGATAGTTCGGGACGAGCGGCGGGCGCAGGCGCTGCACGCGGCCACCTTCCTGATCGATGAAAACAGGTGTCTGGTCCCGCCCTGTCAAGTCACGCATATGCGCCGTCAATTCGGAAACCTGTTCCAGACTTTCGACATTTCGCGCGAAAAGAATGAAGCCCCAGGGCCTTTCATCACGGAAAAACGCGATTTCGTCTTCCGTCAGTTTCGTTCCCGACACACCGGCAATCCATGCCTTGCAGTCTTTCATGCGCTCTTCCCCAAAATTGTCTGGAAATGCTGTACTCAAACAAGCCCGTCCCGGTTTAACCGAAAAAAACAGAGCTTGGTAGTGGACCATGAAAAAGGGCGACCGAAGCCGCCCTTTCGATACTCAGTGTGTCGTCAATCACTGCGTGACGAAGCAGCTGCCGCCAGCGGACTTGAGCCGTGCGCAAAGCGCCGACGCATCTTCCTTGGAGCCGCCCTGAACGCGGACACGATAGTAAGTGCCCTTGCCCGGAATGTCGGCGCGCTTGATGTCCACACTGCGACCGCCGATCACGCTGCCAAACTTCTGGGCCATGTTCGCATAGGACTTCTGGGCCAGTTCAGCAGATGGCTGCGAAGCGATCTGGATGAAGTAACCGCCTGCTCCTGCCGCCGATGCAACCTGCGGCGCGGCCTGTGCGGGAGCCGGGTTGGCAGCAGCCGGAGCCTGCGTGCGCTGCGGCACGTTGCCGACGATGTTGACCGGCTGTTCGGCGGGGCGCGACGGCACCACCGGAGCACGGACGGGAAGACGCGGCGCTTCCGCCGCAGGCTGTGGCTGCGGAGCCGGTGTTTGCGCAGCCGGTTCTGCTGGCGCATTGCCTGCTGCAAGCGCGGCGATTTCATCGCCACCCGCAGGCGCTGTTGCAGCGGGAGGCGCAGCGTTTACCGGCGGCAACTGCGAGGCAGTTTCCTCCGGAGCCGGAGACGGCTGGACGATAGAGCCATCCGGCCGCACGATCATGGTTTCCACTTCGCGCGGCTGAACCAATGGCGCGTTGTGGTCGGCGTTCTGATTCTCGACCGGAGCATTGTTTGCCACCGATTGTTCGTCAGGCACATTGCCCGCCATATTCTCGCTGTCATCCGTGCCGGAAATATCCACCGGCTCTTCGCCGGACGTGATCAGCGATTTTTGTTCCGGATTGTTCGGCAGCGTACCGGCAACGCGGTCATAAACAGCCTTGTCCTGGTTCGGCACCGTGACGCCGCCGGGATTTTCCGGCTGCATCTTGATCGGCTGATTGTCGGCGCGAATCACGACCGGTTCACCGGACCCGCTACCGCCGAGGAAGTGATAGCCGATCCCGCCCAACAGCACGGCCACACCAGCCACGCTTGCCAGGATAAGGCCGCGACGGCCACGAACCGGGCGATTGCGATAGGCCTCGGCAGCGCTGCCAAGGTCATCTTCCACCTGCATCGCGGCGCGCTCGCCATAGTCACCAGCTTCGAGCGGCTGCGCACCCTGCGCCGCCCAATGGTTGTAGAAATCGTCCTCATTGCCCGGCTGGCTGGAGGTATTGTTCTGCACCGGAGCCTGAGCGGTCGCCTGCGAGCGGCCATAGCTGCCCGCAGCCGCGGCGGCACCCACAGCGGCACCGAGGCTCGCGCCGGAGTTCGGCAGATAGCTGGACGCGCTTTCGCGGAAAATATCTTCAAAAGCCCTGTCAGCTTCGCTCTGCGCGTCTGTCTTCGCAGTTTCGTCAACGCCGACGGTGTTGAAAACCTCGGCAAATTCCGCTTCGAGATCGGTCAATCCGGCGTTGGCTTCCTCTTCGCCGTAATTGATTTCCGGCAGATCGAGAGAATGGGTCTGCTCGACCTTTTCTTCAGCCACGCTCAAGGTTTCCACCTCAGGCGCGGGCGCGCTGACAGGAGCGGAATGGATGCTACCGAACGACGGGAATGGAACCGGGGAAGACCGGTAGTCATCGTCCGAACGCACAGCATGCGCATAAGCGGTTGTTTCTTCTTCAGGCTCCGGGTTCAGATCAAGATCTTCTTCGGTGAAGAAATCATCTTCGATGAAAGCGTTTTCGTCCTGAACGTTTGAAACATCACCGGATGGCTCGAAACCGAAATCGTCCTCCGACAGACTGATCTCATCAAGTTCCGAAAGATCATCCTCGGTACCTTCGGCAGCAACCGCCGTTGCTGCTTCCTCGACGTCGAACGAAAAGTCGTCGTCGAAGGAGAAATCGTCTTCGTCATCCAGAGAAGGGGCTGCGGACGGATAATCAGCCTGCGGCGTGGTCGCCAGCGTGTCCTGCCCCGGAACGCCGGAAGAGAAATTGCTCCGCGTGTAGTAAGGATATCCGGCAGGAACGGCCTGCGGCGCGTAAGCCTGCGCCTGTGCGAGAGGAGCGGCGGCCTGAGGCTCACTGTAAGCGGGTTCATCAAGCTGCAAATCATCGAAATGAAGATCGTCCAGTTCCGGCTCATCCTGATAGCTGGAATTCTGCACCGGAACCGCATCGTGATGGGCATTTGGCGTTTCCGTCGGCGCAACATGCGAGAAGTACGTCTCGTCATGAGAGACCGGCTTGGGCTCGTCGCCGAACAAGAGGTTTTCCAGTTCATCCTCAAGCGAGACCGGCGTGGAAACAGCAGCATATGAAGGCTGCTCGGGCTCGACAGCCTGAACATTCCAGTCCTGAGTGTGCACAGGCCGGTAAGCCTCTTCATGCGGCTCTATGGCAGGCTGATAGATCGTCGGGTCGTAATTCGCCTGATCGATATGAATCGGCTCGACAGTTTCCCGTCGAACGTAGACAGACTGCTCCCTGTCGTCCGAATCACGCGCCACCGAGTAGTCATCGTAGTCGAATTGCGGCACAGGCTCGGTGCGGTCGGCCTCTTCGAACTCAAGCGTTTCGAATGAAGGCGTTTCGAACGAAGGCGTTTCGAACGAAGCCGCTTCCATCGCGGGAGCCCGCTCATCCACTTCCATTTGAAGATCGAACTCGTCTTCCAGCGCAGAAGCAAGTTCTTCCTCATGCATCAGAGGTTCGCCAGACTGATAGGAATCATCGTGCGCCGGCGTGGCGAACTGTGACTGTTCCGCAGGCTGAGAATAATCGCTGAAGTCGCCCAGCAGCTCGCGTTCCAAATCCAGAGAGGGATCGAAGCCGGGATCGGTTCGGTCCTCAAAATGAGTATTCCCGAACTGAGTGGGGCGGCGCTCATTCCAAGCGACGTTATCATCAGCAGGCGTGCCGAAGTCCATGATCCGCGACAGTTCCATCAGCGGGTCGTCTTCGTGCAACGGACGCTCGCCGTAATTACGGGGATTTGCACTGCTGTCCGTCATAGCGTGTTCCTAACTCAAACCCTGGACGCCGCAAGACGTCTCCATACATTGCTTTTTTAGCGAGGCAATGTGGGCAAAAGTTGACGGAAGTTTCCTGCGCCAGAAGGAAGACCAATGACTTGCGTTCATTATGGCCTTCCAACCGTTCGACTTGCCAACTTTTGCCTTCAATAAGTCTTTCGACCTGAAAAGCTTTGTGACAGCCGCCTGATCTCCGAGATCATCTCGAACCGCACAGCGCGGTCCGTAAACTGCGGAGACCATTCTTCGAGTATAATCCGTCTCAAAAGGTCTGCACCTTTCAAACTATACTCTAGCGCATTTCCGTTGGAGCATCCGCACCGATTATCGTCAATCCGGAGGTCAGAACATCGGAAACAACCTGTACCAGCCCTAGCCTGGCTAGCGACAAGTCTGGATCGTTAACCTTAATAAAACGTAAGTCCGGGTTCTCTGTGCCTCTATTCCATTGCGAATGGAACGTGCTGGCGAGGTCATAGAGATAGAAAGCAAGCCTATGCGGCTCCTGATGAATGGCGGCGGCCTCGATCAGACGCGGATATTCCGCGAGCTTACGAACGAGCGCGATTTCGCTCTCATCGGTCAGCTTGTCGAAATGCGCGGCCATGCCAACCCGGTCGAGATCGGCCAGGCCAAGCTGGTCCGCAGCCTGGCGGAAAACCGAATGGCAACGCGCGGAAGCATATTGCACGTAGAAGACCGGATTGTCCTTCGACTGTTCCGTCACCTTGGCAAAATCGAAGTCCAGCGGCGCGTCGTTCTTCCGGTAAAGCATCATGAAACGCACCGGATCGCGGCCCACTTCATCAACCACGTCGCGCAGCGTGATGAACTCGCCTGCCCGCTTCGACATGCGCACAGGCTCGCCGTCGCGGAAAAGCTTGACCAGCTGGCAGAGCAGCACCGTGAGCTTCGCCTTGCCGTCGGAAACAGCCCTTGCGACCGCCTCCAGACGCTTGACGTAACCGCCGTGGTCGGCGCCCAGCACATAGATCATCTCGTTGAAACCGCGGTCGTACTTGTCCTTGAAATAGGCAACGTCGCCCGCAAAGTAAGTGAAAGCGCCATCGGATTTCATCAGCGGACGGTCGATATCGTCGCCCACTTCGGTCGAACGGAACAGGGTCTGCTCGCGATCTTCCCAGTCCTCGGGAAGCTGACCCTTCGGCGGCGGCAGCTTGCCCTTGTAGACATGGCCCTTGAGCGTCAGGTCGTTGATTGCATTGCGAATCGCCCGGGCGTGGTCGACATGCAGCTTGCGCTCGGAGAAGAACACATCATGGTGCACGTTGAGCGCATCAAGATCGGCGCGGATCATCGCCATCATGGCATCGATCGTACGATCCTTCACCAGAGCGAGCGCTTCGGCTTCCGGCATTTCCAGAAGCTTCGTGCCGAATTCCTTTGCAAGTTCCTGACCGACCGGAACGAGATAGTCGCCCGGATAAAGGCCTGACGGGATTTCGCCGATGTTTTCGCCAAGCGCTTCACGGTAACGCACCATGACCGACCGCGCCAGCACATCGATCTGCGCACCCGCATCGTTGATGTAGTATTCCTTGACCACATCATAGCCCGCAAATTTCAGCAGATTGGCGAGAACGTCGCCCACGACCGCGCCACGGCAATGGCCGACATGCATCGGGCCGGTGGGGTTTGCCGAAACATATTCGACATTGACCTTCGTTCCGGACCCGAGCGTGGAGCGACCGAAATCCGTCCCTTCGTTCAACATCGCCGCGAGTTCGCGCTGCCAGTAGGTAGCCTTGAGACGCAGATTGATGAAGCCCGGACCGGCAACATCGACGGTTTCTACATCCTCATCCGAGGCAAGAGCTTCAGCGATGCGGCTGGCAAGTTCACGCGGGTTCTGACCGACAGCCTTGGAGAGCACCATTGCAGCATTGGTTGCAATATCGCCATGGGAAGCGTCTCGCGGCGGCTCGACACCGATGCGCGAAAGATCAAGTTCGCCACCATCTTTCGGTTTCAGATCAATATCTTGCAACGTCTTTTTGATACGTGCGTCGAAATCTGCAAAGATATTCATGGTCTGTCCTGTCAGGCTTACGCCGGGCTTGGTTTTCTCGCATTATCCAACGCAAAACCGCTTCGCACTTTTGCTGGAAATGCTTTGTTTTCTCGCATTGTCCGACGCAAAACCGCTTCGCACTTTTGCTGGAAATGCTTTGTTTTCCCGCATTGTCCGACGCAAAACCGCTTCGCACTTTTGCTGGAAATGCTTTAAATTTCCTACGGAACCCGACCAGTCTGCCGGAATTGCCGCTTCGTTTGGCCCCGATTAAGCTAAATCGGGTGTGCGGTCAAACAATCGTCGGTGTTCTCGCACGGCATAATTGTCAGTCATCCCGGCAAGATAGTCGGCAACCCGCCGCGCCCGTGCCGCCTCATCCAGCCTCTCGCAGCCCGACTGCCACTCTGGCGGCATGTGCGACGGATCGGCGAAACAGGTATCAAAAAGGTCCTGTAATATCTTGTCGGCCGCATGCCGGCGCACCACGACGCTGTCGTGGAAATAGAGGTTCTTGAACAGAAACCGCTTCAGCACCTTCTCATCCGTTCTCATGGTATCGGAAAACGCCACCAGCGGGCCCGATTGACCATGCACGTCCTCCACGCTTTGCGGCTTTGCCACGGCCAGGCGACGTTGAGCTTCCTCAATCACATCTTCCACCATGATGGTGATTTGCCTGCGCACGAGTTCATGCCCGGTGCGAACAGGATCGAGATCGGGATAGCGCGTCCGCACCAGATCGAGCAGGCGTTTCGTCAACGGCACCTCATCCAGCGCATCAAGGCTTAGCAGCCCTGCCCGCAGACCGTCATCGATATCATGGGCGTTATAGGCGATATCGTCGGCAATGGCCGCGCATTGCGCTTCCAGACTGGCAAAGCGCGTCAATTCCAGATCATAGCGTTCGTTGAAATCGAGAATCGGCAACGGAACTGGGATATCCGGATGTGTCGCATACGCGCCCAGCAGGGGGCCATTGTGCTTGACCAGTCCTTCCAGCGTTTCCCATGAAAGATTAAGGCCATCGAAATCGGCATAGCGATGCTCAAGCTTGGTCACGATTCGGAGCGACTGTGCATTGTGATCGAAGCCGCCGTAGGCTTTCATGCGTTCGTTGAGCGCCTCCTCGCCGGTATGGCCGAAGGGCGTGTGGCCGAAATCGTGGACGAGCGCCACTGCTTCGGCCAGATCTTCATCGAGCCGCAATGCGCGAGCCAAAGCGCGCGCAATCTGGGCGACCTCTATCGTGTGCGTGAGCCGGGTCCGGTAATGATCGCCCTCATGCGCGATGAAAACCTGCGTCTTGTGCTTCAGGCGGCGAAAGGCGGTGGAATGGATGATCCGGTCGCGATCCCGTTGGAATGGCGTGCGGGTCGGGCTCTCCGGCTCCGGCACCAGACGACCACGGCTCCGCGCAGGATCACAGGCATAGGGCGCGCGTTCGCGATAACCGAAGCCTATTCCTTCCAGCGACATTGCGATGCATCCCTCACTGTAATATGATTACACAAACCGGTGCGAACCCGGTACAGACATTGACTTCCGCTATTCGCGTTCATAGCTATCAGCTAATCATGAAGGCAAGTATGCGGCTATCGGAAATCTGGAGAAATAGTCCAGTTCGATATTCGCATTTGCAAACGGAACAAGGCAGATGACAGGCATTACCGTTTCAGACTCCGCAGCAAAGCGGATCGCCAAGATTCTCGGATCGGAACCGGGAAAGACTGCCCTTCGCGTTTCTGTCGAAGGCGGCGGGTGTTCCGGTTTCTCCTATAAGTACGATCTGGTCGATGAGCAGACCGACGACGACATCGTTATCGAAAAGCTCGGCGCCAAGGTGCTGATCGATTCCATTTCGGTTCCCTATATGGACGGTTCAGAAATCGATTTTGTCGATGACCTGATGGGGCAGTCGTTCCAGATACGCAATCCGAACGCCACCTCATCCTGCGGCTGCGGAACCAGCTTCGCCATCTGATCCGCGCTTGAAAGAGAAATTGGAAACCGGCTGTCGATAGGCAGCCGGTTTTTTTCATGACTGCTAGCCAGCCTCAAACCTTGACCGAAGCGACAGTCGCCTCGATATGGTCTACCAGAGCATCCGGCAGGCCGAGACGACCGGCCAGCATATCCAGATATCCGCGTTCAGCCCGGTTATCCGGGTCTATGGCAAGACGTGACGCCGTATAAAGCTCGACCTTCTGCTCCTCTGTCTGTGCGGCGGAAACCAGAACCGCGATATCGACGGGTTCGGCCAGCTCTTTCTCAAGAAATGCTTCCGCTTCATCGTCGAGGCCGGAAATCTTCACCTTCTCCATGATGCGGGCGCGCTCGGCGTCATCGATATGGCCGTCGGCCTTGGCTGCGGCAATCATCGCCTGCACCAGCGTCAGCGCAAAACTGTTGCTCATTGCTGGAGATTGCGGGTGGAACGGAGAATCGGCCGGAGGCGGCGGGAGAAGTTCAGGCTCCTTGGCAACCGGCTGTTCCGCCGTTTGCGGCGCCTGACCGGATTTGTAATTCTTGTAGGCGAGATACCCCAATCCGGCGATGGCCGCGATGCCTCCCACAGTTGCCACATTGCCCGCGAGCTTGCGCCCCGTCTTCGTGCCAAGAATGGCGGCGGCAATGGCACCGGTCGCGAGCGGGTTCTTCTTTGCCAGATCGGTCACCTGCCCGGCCTTGTCGCGGACGCTTCCCGACGTACCTGGTATTTGTGATCCCAGAAACTGTTCGAGAAGTTTCTTGGCGTCGAACATTCGAATATCTCCTGTTTGGCTCCTGTCCAGAGCAAATAGGAATGCAAAACCGCCAATACAAAGGGTCCAGTGCCGAAATATGAGCGGAAATTGAAATTGCAGCCGATGAAAAGCTGTGATGCGTGATTGCGCGCTGCTTGCCCTCGCATCCCCAAGCGCATAATCATAGCGGCATGAAAATCGCGACCTGGAACATCAACGGCGTCAAAGCCCGTATCGACAACCTCCAGCATTGGCTGAAGGAGTCCTCGCCCGATATTGCCTGCCTGCAGGAAATCAAATCGGTCGATGAGCAGTTTCCACGGCTGGAGATCGAAGCGCTCGGCTATCATGTGGAAACACATGGACAGAAAGGCTTCAACGGCGTCGCGCTTCTGTCGAAAAAATCACCCGATGAGGTCAATCGCGGTCTTCCCGGCGACGATAGCGATGAACAGGCGCGCTTCATCGAGGGCGTCTATTCGACCGACAAGGGCGTCGTCCGTGTCGTTTCGCTTTACCTGCCGAATGGCAATCCGGTGGACACGGAGAAGTTTCCATACAAGCTTTCCTGGATGCAGCGGTTGGAGCTTTGGGCCAAAGACCGCCTCGCCCTTGAAGAGCCGCTCGTGCTTGCCGGTGACTATAACGTCATTCCTGAACCGGAGGACGCCAGAAACCCCGGCCAGTGGGTTGGCGATGCGCTCTTTCAGCCGCAATCACGCCAGGCATTCCGGAGACTGGAGAATCTGGGCTTTACTGATGCCATTCGAGCATCAACAGATGATGCCGGAATTTACTCGTTCTGGGATTATCAAGCCGGTGCATGGCAGAAGAACAACGGCATTCGCATCGATCACCTGATGCTGTCGCCGGAAGCTGCCAACCGCTTCATAGCGAGTGATGTGGAAAAGCACGTCCGCGCCTGGGAAAAGCCATCCGACCATGTGCCGGTGACGATAACGCTTTCGATCTAAGGATCTGCTGCGCCCTGTGCAGACGGGCGCGATAAATCAGAAGAAGATCAGAAGTCATCTTTCGTGACATAGTCACTGGAGAGAGCGATCGCGTTACGGCGATCCGCTTCACCGGCGATGGAGAACGCCTGCTCCTGCATATCGCGTATCCACGGGCAATCTTCCGTCGGGCAGCGTTCGAAAGCTGCGGTCATCATGGCAAGGCCACGGACGGTCTTGCCAGCCTGAAACAGCATGTTGCCCAGCATAGCCTGTGCGCCAACATTGCCTTTCTTGGCGGCAAGCTGGAACCAGCGCGCGGCCTGAACGGAATTGCGTTCTCCGCCGTCACCGTCCAGCAGCATTTTTCCAAGTTCGAACTGAGCGGCGGAATCACCGAAATTCGAAGCGGCCTGCACATAGAGATTGCGCGCCATGCTCGGATTGGCATTGACCGGCGAGCCCGGAATGCCGCGCTTTACATAACCCGCAAGCGCCACGAGGGCATCAGCCACATAGGAGTCGTTTTCCGACCCCGGCTCCGAACCTTCGCGAACGATCTTTTCAAAAATCTTGTAGGCTTCGTAGTCGTTCTCAGGCACGCCGTCACCGTCGGCATACATGCGGGCCAGTTTCCACTTCGCGCCCTGATGACCACGATCCGCAGCATAACGCAGCGCCTTGATCGCCTCGTCCTTATGACCGTTCTTGTATGCGGAGAAACCGAACTTGAAGAGTTCAAACGGGCTTCTCGACTTTTCTGAATCGTCATTGAGGTCGAAAGCAAAGGCGCTGTTACAGGCAATGGCGAAGCCGAGAGCCATGGCAAGGGCGCTATATGAAAAACTGCGGATACGCATCACAACGCTGGTCTTTCACACACAGTGGAGGAAACATTCATAGAGGACAGAATGCACGCTGTTTTCGTCAAGACTGAGACCCGATCTTGGCCGAAAAAAGCCTTACCATCATTGGAAAGAATAAAAGGTACGCGAACAGGGCTGATCCTGTTTCCAATTTGTTTGCCGTGCAACAAAGCGCCCTTCGTCATTTCTGCCTGTCCTGCCGGAGCTCGCGGCTCCCAATATTTTATAGGCTTCTGCCTTTCCGCTGATCGGTGACGCCTGTTTGTGGCGGGAAATGGGCAAAATGAGCCTTCGCTGTTTCTAGCCTAAAGCATCGGTAAAGACTGTTGCTAATTGACAACAAACTGACTGTTGTTGTGACCAACAATTTACCCAAGTTGACGCGAGCCACGCGAGCTCACACTCTGTCGCAAATGAAGGATGCCATGGAGCCGGAAAGCCACCTATGAGCAAATACCGCCGCCCCTACAGGCGTCCCTATCGCCAGCCCCGCAAAAGCAACGGCATAAGTTTTCGCAGTATCTTATTGACTATATTACTTTTTTCTTTTTTAGCCCTGCTGATCGCCTATCTGCCGATCCAACCGGCACCCAGAGAGGCATTGACCGGCCCGGTCTATGTAATCGACGGCGACACAGTCATCCTTGGCAAGATCCATATACGCCTCAAGGGTATCGACGCGCCGGAGATGCAACAGCAATGCGTGCAGGGCGGCACGCCTTATGATTGCGGCAGGGAGGCTCGCAACATATTGCGATCCAGAATCGGCAAGTCCTCGATTCGCTGTGAGAAGGAAGGACGGGATCAGTATGGCCGCGAGCTGGCTCGCTGTTATCTTGCAGAAACCGATCTCAATGGCTGGATGGTCGAACAGGGATGGGCCGTCTCCTATGGCGATTATCAGCGTGAGGAAAGAGATGCGCGCCGCAGCCAGCGCGGCATATGGGCCGGAAAATTCGAGCAACCGTCACTGTGGCGCAAGGAGCATCACAACCAGCACATTGAACAGCCAATCGAGCACAAACCGCCCCTGGCTGTAATACGCGATGCGTTTACCTATATAAGGGAACACATTCGCAATCTCATTGAAATGATTTATCCCCGGAGCTGATGGAATTCATGGAAAAACTGGACGAGCTCAAACACTCGATCCGGGCTTGCCGCATCTGCCGCGACACACCGCGGTTTCAGCCGCCCTTGCCGCACGAACCCAATCCTGTCTGCATCGTCTCCGATACAGCGAAAATAGCCATTTGCGGTCAGGCTCCAGGCGTCCGGGTGCACAATACTTCGCTGCCGTTCAACGATCCGTCCGGGGATCGGCTGCGGCAATGGCTCGGCGTGTCACGCGAAGAGTTCTATGATCCGTCACGCTTCGCCATCGTTCCGATGGGCTTCTGCTTCCCCGGCTATGACAAACATGGCGGCGATCTTCCGCCGCGCCGCGAATGCCGCCAGACGTGGCATGACCACGTTTTCGCTGCGATGCCGCAGCTGGAATTCATTCTTGTTGTTGGACAATACGCCCTTGCCTATCACCTGCCCGACTATCGGGGCCGCAACCTGACTGAAACCGTGAAGAACTGGCGGCACTTCATGGAGGCCCCCAATCAGGCCGGACGAATCGCGCTGCCCCTGCCTCACCCTTCCTGGCGCAACAGCGGTTGGCTCAAGCGAAATCCGTGGTTTGACGCTGAAGTCGTGCCTGTTCTTCAGGCAAAAGTCCGTCATCTGCTGGGTGGCGATAAATAATTTTTACTCAATTCGTTTTCATCAGAATATTTTTCCTGTAACTTCGGCTCATTGCGAACCATAAGGTATGACGTTTCACCTATTCGCAAAGTTCGGGAAACGATTTCTAAAACCGGGAACGGAAACGCATGGACAGGCTAGACAGGAAGATACTGCGCTTATTGCAGGAAGACGCGACACTTGCTGTGGCAGACGTTGCCAAGAAAGTTGGCCTTTCCACAACGCCATGCTGGCGCCGCATCCAGAAACTCGAGGAAGATGGCGTCATCAAGCGCCGCGTCGCCATTCTCGATCCCGCCCGCGTTAATGCGCGGGTCACGGTGTTCGTATCGGTGCGCACAAGCTCGCACAGCCACGAATGGCTGAAGCGCTTTTCCGAAGTGGTTCAGGAATTTCCTGAAGTGATCGAATTCTACCGTATGAGCGGCGACGTCGATTATCTGCTGCGCGTGGCCGTGCCGGATATTGCCGCCTATGACGCCTTCTACAAGCGCCTGATCAGCAAGATCGAAATTCGCGACGTATCTTCATCCTTCGCCATGGAGCAGATCAAGTACACGACCGAACTGCCGCTCGATTACATGGTGCTCGACAAAGATAACAACTAGCGCAGCTCCAGTTAAAACGGAATCGAGGAACCGCTCTAAATATTTGTTTTAAAAGAAAAGCCCGCCAAAATGGCGGGCTTTTTTGATGATCTGGCGAGCGTTATTTCGCGCCGGATATTCCAGCCTGTTCGAACGTCGCCATACCGCTATGGCAAAGTGCGGCCGCCTTGACGATACCGGCAGCGAGAGCAGCGCCGGTTCCTTCACCAAGACGCATCCCCATATCGAGAAGCGGCTCCTTGCCCATCTTTTCCAGCAGCTTGCGATGGCCCGGCTCGGCGGAAACATGACCGAACAGGCAATGATCGATGGCTTCCGGATTGGCAGCATAAAGGACCGCTGCGGCAGCGCTTGCCACGAAGCCGTCGACGATGACCGGAATTTTCTCCATGCGCGCGGCCAGAATTGCGCCAGCCATGGCGGCAACTTCACGGCCGCCAAGACGGCTCAACACCTCCAGCGGATCGCCGAGATGCGTCTGATGGAGCGCAACCGCCTTACGCACGGCGGCAAGCTTGCGTTCAAGCAGTTCACCCGTCGAGCCCGTGCCTGGTCCAACCCAATCTTCCGCCGTTCCGCCGAAAAGCGCGAGCGCGATAGCCGCCGCGATCGTGGTATTGCCGATACCCATTTCGCCTATGCACAGGAGATCGGTTCCGCCAGCAATCGCTTCCATGCCAAAGGCCATGGTCGCAGCACAGGTGCGCTCATCCATGGCAGGTTCTTCTGTAATGTCCCCGGTCGGATGTTCCAGCGCCAGATCGAAAACTTTCAGGCCGAGATCGTTGGCGATGCAGATCTGGTTGATGGCAGCGCCACCGGCGGCAAAATTCTCGACCATCTGTGCCGTGACGCTTGGCGGAAACGGCGTGATATTCTTGGCCGTAACGCCGTGATTGCCAGCGAAGACCGCGACCAGCGGGCGGTTGATCTGCGGCGTGCGCTTGCCCGTCCATGCGGCAAGCCATGCCACGATCTCTTCCATGCGTCCAAGCGAGCCAGCAGGCTTGGTCAGCGTAGCTTCGCGTTCGCGGACGGCCCTTTCCGCGCCCAGATCAGGCCCCGGCAGATTGCGGATCAGTTCCCGGAAATCGTCAAAAGGTAGGCCGCTGGCGCTCATAGGTTCAGTCCAATCAATGATGGGAGGTGTAAAATCGTTGGGCTCGTCCTATAAGCACTGACGCGAATTTTCAAATCACCTCTTTGAGTTGAAGCAACATTGAGGCGAATTATCGCGAAAATCCGTTTCGGAAACAAAGTGGAACAGTCACTTGCAGCGAAATAGTCTCCTTGGCGACACGATCCGGTCTCTGGGCTTTCTAAGCCGCCTCCCGCTTCCGCGAGGCTGGTTCGAGAACGGCGATGATTCGTTGCCGCGCAATGCCCGTGCCTTTCCCCTCGCCGGAGCGGTTCTGGGCCTGCTGGCTGGCATTGTGCTTTATGCGACTCATGAAATGAAGCTGCCGCCCCTTGCCTGCGCGCTGCTCGCGATTGGCGCCTTGACGGCGATGACCGGCGCGCTTCATGAAGACGGTCTTGGCGATACAGCCGATGGCTTTTTTGGAGCCTCTTCCGCTGATCGCCGGTTGGATATCATGAAGGATTCCCGCATCGGGACTTTCGCCGCGCTCACCCTGATCATCTTTGTCGGCGTGAAAGCGTCTTTCCTTATGGAGATCATCGATCATGCGGGTGCAGGATACGCAGTGCTTGCGCTGATTGGCGGTGAAGCGGCAAGCCGCGCTGGCATGCTGGCATTCTGGCACGCCCTGCCCTCGGCGCGCCCTGGCGGGTTGTCCGACAGTGTTGGCCAGCCGCAATGGGAGACCGTGGTTTGCGGCTCGGGAATCGGGCTGGCCGTTCTTGTCTTTACACTCATGCCTTCTGGCGGCTTCCTCTCGCTCATCAATGCGCTGGTGTTGGTGACCGTCCTGCTTTTCGGCTTTGCTCGACTTTGCATGGCAAAAATAGGCGGACAAACGGGCGACACTCTGGGCGCGGCACAGCAGATCGGTTCGATTGCCGTTCTCGCCGGGCTTGTCATGGCCCTTTGATGCAACCACATTGCACCCATGGACACGACAACCATCGAATCCCCGTGCATATTGGTCTGCACGATCGACACCGAAACCGGCTTCTGCCTCGGCTGCGCGCGGACGCTGGATGAGATCGCACGCTGGTCCAGCATGAGCGCGGAAGAGCGAATGGCCGTCCTGTCCCTTCTCGCCGACAGGCATGAGACCATCGTAGAAAAGAGAATTGGCTGATGGGGCGCTTTTTCTGGCTCATTATTGCGGCAGTCGCGATTGTTGTGCTGCTGCTGATGTCCAACAATGACGGCGGTTCAACGCTGGGCATGGACAATGACGTGTTTGCCCGCGCAGCCTATCTGGGCATATGGGGCGTCGTGCTTGCCGCCGGTCTGCTCGGCTCCGGCATCAAGCTGACCGACTTTGCACGCAACATGGCCATGTGGGCCGTGATCATTCTCGGCCTCGTTGCGGGCTACCAATACCGTTACGAGTTGCAGGATGTTGCAAGCCGGGTCACGGCTGGATTGATCCCCGGAAGCCCTATCTCGGGCCGCAATGCCGATGGCGCGCTGACTGTAACGCTTGCAAAGGCCGCAAACGGCCATTTCGAAGTGAATGGACGTGTGAACGGCGAACGCGTTCACTTTCTGGTCGATACCGGCGCATCATCGGTCGTCCTGTCACAGCAAGATGCGGAGCGCGCAGGCATAGACACGGCCTCGCTCAACTATTCCGTTCCGATCATGACGGCCAATGGCACGGCAAGCGCGGCAGTCATCACTATTGCGACTTTGCAGATTGGCGATATCGAACGCCAGAATGTGCGCGCCATGGTGACCAGGGAAGGTCTGATGACCGGCAGCCTGCTCGGCATGAATTTCCTGCAAACACTCGGCGGTTTCACCGTCCGGGGCGACCAGCTTATTCTAATTGATTAAGCTGCTTCTGCTGCCGCTTCAGTCACCACCGCATAGGCCTGACGCAGAACATCGCTGGTTGCTCCCGGCTTGGTGGCATCCGTCGAAAGAATCTGCCGCCAGCGCCGTGCACCCGGCTGTCCGGTGAAAAGCCCCACCATATGGCGGCTCACATGGGAAAGCCTGCCGCCTGCTGCGATGTGGCGATCAATATAGGCGCACATATCATCGATGATGTCCGCCATGGCAATTTGCCCCTTCTCAACCCCATACAGACGCGCATCCACCTCTGCGAGAAGTTCGGGGTTATGATAAGCAGCGCGGCCCAGCATCACCGCATCGACCTTCCGCAAATGCGCTTGCGCCTCATCCAGCGTATTGATGCCGCCGTTGATGCCGACGAAAACATCGCTCAGCCGCTCCTTGAGGCGGTAGACACGATCGTAGTCGAGCGGCGGAATCTCGCGGTTTTCCTTAGGCGACAACCCTTTGAGCCAGGCCTTGCGAGCGTGGACCCAAAGCGCGTCCGCTCCCGCGGCAAGCGTGAGATCGGCCAAAGTATCGAGCGCAACCTCCACATCCTGATCGTCAACGCCGATACGGCATTTGACGGTAACGGGTATGGAAACCGCCTCTTTCATTGCTGAAACACAGCGCGCCACCACATCCGGCGTCTGCATGAGGCACGCTCCGAATGTGCCTGACTGTACGCGGTCCGACGGGCAACCGACATTGAGATTGATTTCATCATAGCCGTAATCGGCGCCGATCTTCGCCGCCTCTGTCAGCTTTACCGGGTCGGAACCGCCGAGTTGCAGCGCCACGGGATGTTCGGCTGCGTCGAAGCCGAGCAGCCGGTCACGCGGGCCATGAATGATGGCGTCTGCCACGACCATTTCGGTATAGAGCAATGCGTGTCTGGAAAAGAGCCTGTGAAAATAACGGCAATGCCTGTCAGACCAATCGATCATCGGCGCAACCGCAAAGCGGATATCGGGATAGTTGCAGCTTTTTGATTTTATTTCAGTCATTTATACAACAATCCTGAGAATGCGATTCAGTCGCAATCGGCGCTTTCGGCATTTATTTAAATTCGGAAGGGTGCCAAAAGCCACAATTGATCGAAATGATCAAGTTTCGCCGCTATCGCGGTCACCAGCGCTTTATATAGTGAAGCGCAGAAAAATTCACACCAGAGACAAAGTCTGCTCCCTCCACGACTGTCTTCTCGTTCAAGACGCACTATGATTGAGTGCAGAAGCATTCTCCCGATTCTCATCTGCGCGAGCATTTCCTGTTTTGAAAATGCTCTATCTTTCTGTTTTATGCATGTCTTTATCCCGAAACCGGTTCCCACTTTCGGGAGACATGCTCCAGTTCAAGGAAATTCGGCGTGACCTCCTTTTCCCCTTTCGGCAAATCATTCGATGCGTTTCTGTTCGACATGGACGGCACGATATTGAGTTCCATCGAGGCAACCGAACGGGTGTGGGCCGAATGGGCGATACGCCACGGCATCGATCCGGTTACGTTCCTGCCGACCATCCACGGTGTTCGCGCAGTGGAAACTGTCCGCCGCCTTGCCCTGCCGGGTGTCGACCCGATCCGCGAGGCGGAAATATTGCTTCAGGCCGAGATGGCGGATCTGGAAGGCATCGCGCCCATCGACGGCGCCCATGAGTTTCTGAGCGCGCTGCCGGAAGATCGCTGGGCAATTGTAACCTCGGCGCCGCTCGAACTGGCGCGCCGTCGCATCGCTGCCGCCGGGTTGCCGATGCCGAAGACGATTGTTTCCGCCGAAGACGTGGAGCGTGGCAAGCCAAGCCCTGAATGCTTCCAGCTCGGAGCGAAACGTCTTGGCTTCGATGCGCGTGATTGCCTTGTGTTCGAGGATGCCCCAGCCGGTATCGTTGCCGGAGAAACTGCCGGTGCGAGCGTCGTCGTGGTGACGGCAACGCACCCGCATTCCCCGAAAACATCCCATCTCAGCATTGAAAGCTATCGCTATCTTCGACTCGACATTCTGGACGATGGCAAGCTGGCGCTGGAACCGACCACGCCAATCTCGGTGGGTTAAATAACCCGCCGTCCTTCCCGCCAGACGGTGCGGATGATCGGAACATGGTCGGCGATCTGCACCCGAACCAGATCGGCCCGCTTGCCCGCAACGATCTCGCCGCGATCATCCAGCCCTACCGCTTTGGCAGGGTTGGCCGAAACCAGCCGAATGGCTTGCGGCAGTGAGATATTCGGGACGACATCCGCGAGGAAAAACGCTGATTGCATCATGCTGGCCGGGATGTAGTCCGACGAAATAATGTCGAGATTTCCAGCTTCGGCCAGTTCGCGCGCGGAGACATTTCCCGAATGCGAACCGCCGCGCACGACATTTGGCGCGCCCATGAGAACCGACATTCCGGACTCCTTTGACGCCTTCGCAGCCGTGTGTGTCGTGGGAAATTCCGCAACCTTTATTCCCTGCGCCTGCGCTTCCGCCACATGGTCCACCGTCGCGTCATCATGGCTTGCCAGAATAACGCCGCGCTGGTGGCAGAGGTCAGCAATCGCCTTGCGCGTTGGCGCTGAATATTGCTGCGATTGCCCGATACGCCGCTCGCAATAGAGCCTGAACTCTTCTTCCGAGAATTTCAGCTTGCGGATGAAATAGGTCTTGTAGGTCTCGATATCCGTAAACTGACGCTGTCCCGGCGCATGGTCCATCAGGGATACCAGCCTGACCAGCGGCTGAGCGCCGAATTTTTCAAAGGCCGGAAGGCAGTCGGGTGCCGAAACCTCACAACGCAAATGCAGGAAATGGTCGGCGCGCAAGCGGCCAGCCGCGCGGCCCTCGGCAATCGCCGAAGAAAGCTTGCGCATATCGTCGATACCTGTCTCGGCATCGTCATCGAAGCCGATGCGCAATGCGTCGAAAACAGTGGTGATCCCGGAGGCGGCAATCTGGGCGTCATGCGCCTGCACGGCGGCAATCGGGTTCCAGCGCACTTTTGGACGCGGAGCATAGTGCCCTTCGAGATGATCCGTGTGCAGCTCTACCAGTCCGGGCGTCAGGAAATCGCCTTCCATATCCTCGCCGAGGCTTGATGCGCCGGTAGAGATATCGGCAATCTTGCCATCCACGAGCTTCAGGGAACCGAGCACGACATCGTCGGCAAGCACGATGCGGGCGTTGCGCAAAACCGTTTCATTTCCCATCGGTTACGGCCTCCCAACCGCTCGTGAGGCCCGGGCCGATGTAACCTTGCCGCCGGTCAGAGGATGCAGCGAATGTATCTCGAAAGGAGCACCTTTCTCAGGTTCCACGAACAAAGCGAGGTTCGCAACCTCCACGGCATCGCCCAGCAGCGGCGTGAAGAAGTCGTCCAGCGTTCGCTCCACGCGGGCGCGGTCTTTCTCTTCCACCGGGCCGGTCAGCGTCATATGAAAGCGGAACTCCTCAAAAACATAAGGATAGCCCCAGCGCTCGATATTGTGCCGCTGTGCCTCGCTGAGGCGCTCCGGCCGTCGCTTCGCAATTTCCGCCTCGTTGAGCGGGGCGCGAAACCGGTCGAAAGCAACGACGACATCATTGGCGAGCTGGTTCAATTCGGCAACCGGCTCTTCCGGCACAAGCGCGAAGAACGGCCCGATTGCGTGCAGCTTGAGACGCGGAATGATGACGGGCGACGCCGACGAGGCGAAATGCATCAAGGCCGAAAGCAGGTCGTTTTCGGCGTGTTGCTCATCCAGACGAAACGGAGCCTTCATCGTCGCATGAAAACCGTAGCGGCGCGGCTCTTCGGTCAGCCGGACGATTTCATCGGTCGCAAGCGAGCGAATCGCAGGCATCTTGACCGGCTCGCCGCTGAACGCATTGCGCCCGAGCCAGTTCGCGGCAACCTTCAAAAGCGCATCATTGGATGGCGGCGTGAAATAAATCGCATAACGCATGTCAAATCCTTAGGCGAGGTTCGCGACACGGCGTCAGCGGAACTCCAAAATATCAACGAGAGCATTTCCCGATTCTAAGGGCGATGCGGTCGGCGGATGCTTACACAATGAATGTGGCAAGTCGATAAAGGTCACATGACACTGCTGACGAAATGCCGACAAACCGATTTTACATGGGCGAAAATTAGTATAGGCGTTAGCCCCGTTTCAAGCGAGGAGACTGACATGGGCGGATTTGCATCTATCGGCGAATGCATGATCGAGCTTTCGGGCAACGAAGGCGACCAGTGGCGCATGGGGTTTGCGGGCGATACGCTCAACACTGCGTGGTACATGCGGGCGCTGATGGAAAAATCCTATCCCGTCGAATATGTAACCGCGTTCGGCCAGGACAGTTTTTCCCAGAAACAACGTGTGTTCCTGACCTCCAACGGTATCGGTATAGCCCATAGCCCGATCATCGACGGGCTGCATCCCGGCCTTTACGCCATCACGCTCACCGGTGCCGAGCGCTCCTTCACCTATTGGCGCAGCGACGCTGCTGCAAGGCGTCTGGCCAGTGACCGCGACGCGCTGGAAAAGAGCCTGACCGGCCGCGACATCATCTATTTTTCCGGCATTTCGGTCGCCATCATCCTGCCCGAGCATCGCGACACGTTTTTCGATGTCCTGCGCCAATGCCGCGCCGCCGGTTCGCGCATTGCCTTCGACCCGAATTTCCGGCACCAGCTATGGCCGGACCGCAAGGCCGCACAGGATATCATCAGCGAAGCAATGCGCATCGCCGATATTGCCCTGCCCACCTTCCCGGACGAACAGGCGCTGTTCGGCGACAAGGATGCCAGCGCCTGCGCTGACCGCCTTGCCGCACTTGGCGTAAAGGAAATCGTCGTCAAGGATGGCACGGAACCGGCCCTGCTTGTCGCCGACGGTGAAAGAGTGCTGGTGCCATCCGTCGTTGCGCAAGCTGTCGACACGACGGGCGCAGGCGACAGTTTCAACGGCGCCTATCTCGCTGCGCGCCTGAACGGGCTTTCTCCCGTGGAAGCAGCCCGCAAGGCGCACTTGGTTGCGGCCCGCGTGGTCGAGATACGCGGCGCGCTTGCTCCAATGGAAACCGCACGCGCCGCTTTTGCTGATTGATCAAAGCATGTCTCCCCAACGTGGGCCCCGGTTTGGGGAGAAAAACATGCGTGAAAACAAAAACTTAAAGCGTGTCGCGTGAGAAGCTGAAATGGCTGGTCTGGGCGTAAATCTCGCCCGGACGCAATATTGCCTGCGGGAAATACGGATATTCCAGCGATCCGGGCCATATCTGCGGCTCCAGGCAGAATCCTGCATGTTTTCCGTAGGGTTTGCCCGTGAGGCCTATGCAATCATTGGCCATCGTATTGCCAGCATAGAACTGAACACCCGGCTCTGTCGTTGAAATATCGAGGCGAATGCCGGAACGCGCGCCCTTCACCGACGCACATGGACGCAATGGTCCCCGCGCCGCCGCGAGGCAGAAATTGCTGTCATATTGGACCTGATGGCCGTTCTCCTCGAAGCGAATCGGGCGAAACTCCCTGAAATCATATGGCGTCCCTTTGACCGGCAGAACGCGTCCGTCCGGAATGAGAGCCTCGTCGACCGGCATATAGGCATCTGCCTCGATTTTAAGCTGGTGGTCGAGAATATCGCCCTCGCCGCCGTCATCGAGATTGAAGTAGCTGTGATGCAGCAGGTTGCAGACAGTCGGCTTGTCGGTCACAGCCTCCAGCCGCACGATCAGCGCTCCCTCCTCGTTGAGCATGTAGGTGCAGCTTACATTCAGATTGCCGGGAAAGCCCATTTCGCCATCCGCGGCCACCGTTGCAAGCGTCACGAAATCCGGGCCTGTCGCGGTTATCGTCCAGACACGATTGCCCAATCCCTTGCTGCCGCCATGCAGGTTATGGCGATCCTGAAAATTCGGCTCCACCTCATAGGTCGTTCCGTCCAGTTCAAACCGGGCATTGCGGATGCGGTTGGCCGAACGGCCTGCAATCGCCCCCAGATGCGGCGAATGCGCCGGATAATCGGCAAAGTCGCGATAACCGATCACAAGCGGGGCTGCGTGGCCTTCCATGCGCAAATCCTGAATGGCCGCGCCCCAGCTTATGATCTTGGCCGTCAGCGGGCCGTTGGAGATAGTGAGCCGGTGAACCGCCTGCCCGTCCGGTGCATATCCAAAGATTTCCGAATTCACGTTTGCCCGCCTGTAAATGATGCAGCGTTGAGATGCCCATGAATCCGCATCCATGCGCGGGGCGCAAGATGCATGATGATCAAATAATGATTTTGAACAAAACTTGATCGAACAGAATAACCGATGCATTTCGGGCTGTTTTCCCGCTGCAAACTGATGTTATGATGATGCTCAAACTATTGATTATTATGGCTAAAGACTAATTTAGAGGCTTTTCAAATGAAGTCGAATTTCCAGAAAGTCATGCCTTATGTTTTTAGTGAAGAAGGCGGCTATGTCGACAACCCCGCCGACCCCGGCGGCGCAACCAATATGGGCATCACCATCGCAACCCTGTCTGCGTGGGAAGGGCATCGCGTATCGCCTGAAGACGTAAAGAACCTGACAGAGGCGACCGCCACGAAAATCTATCAGGCGCAATTCTGGAACAAGATCGACGGCGACAGCCTGCCTTCCGGCATCGACTACGCAGTGTTCGACTTTGCAGTCAATTCAGGTCCCGGACGCGCGGCAAAGATGCTGCAAGGCGTTCTGGGCGTACCGGAGGATGGCGTGATTGGCGCAAAGACGGTTGCGGCTGCGAACATGCGGCCCGCCGGCGATATCATCAATGCCTTGTGCGATGCCCGCGCAACCTGGCTGAAAGGCCTGTCGACGGCATCGACCTTCGGAAAAGGCTGGCTCGCCCGTGTCGAGCGGGTACGCTCGCGCGCGCTGGCGCTCGCCGACAAATCGCCGGTCCCACGCCCGGTCGCCGTCATGAACGAGGTCGCACCGAAAGCCCGCCAGGGCGATACGGCCTTCACATCTGCCTTGATGCATCCGGAAGCCCTGGGCACAATGGGCAGCGTCGCATCGGGCCTCGCGGCGATTGTATCCGGGAATGGCCCGGTGCAATATGCGCTTGCGATCATCATGATCGCCTGCGCTGCCGTAGGTCTATGGTACTTTATCAGGCGGGTCAGAAGCGAACCCTGACGGCATCGCAACAACCGGGCTTTGAGAATATTTCCAAAACAAGAGTTTGCCTTTATGTTGCGCTTCGCATGTTGCGCGCCTTATATGCGCATTCGAAAGCCCGGTGCTTGTGAAAGTAATATGACTTTCCCTATCACCGGAAAAACGCTAGACACGCGCAAACAGTCAGATGCGTGCCATCTGTGGCACCGCCATGAATAAAGGAATCGAAACTTGTCCTCTACTTTTGACAAAGTCGCCGACATCATCGCCGAAACCAGTGAAATCGACCGTGACACCATCACGCCTGATAGCCACACCATCGACGATCTGGGCATCGACAGCCTCGACTTCCTCGACATCGTCTTCGCTATCGACAAGGCTTTCGGCATCAAGATTCCGCTTGAGCAGTGGACCCAGGAAGTGAACGAAGGCAAGGTTCCTACTGAGGAATATTTCGTTCTCAAGAACCTCTGCGCAAAAATCGACGAGCTGGTTGCAGCCAAGAAGGCCTGAGCCAGAGCATAATATGACGGTATTCAAGGGTGGGCAGAAATGTTCGCCCTGATTCCGTTTCTGGAGCAGTTTCAGCAGCACGGGCAGAACGCAACTCATGCAGAACAATAAAGTCGTCATCACAGGCATCGGCATTCTTTCTTCGCTCGGCGAAGGGATAGACGTGCATTGGAACGCTTTCTCGAAGGCTGGCAGTGAACCGCGTCTCGAAAAGCAAGCCTTTGCGCCCTATACGGTTCATCCGCTCGGCGAAGTGGACTGGAGCCTGCAAATTCCAAAGCGCGGCGACCAGCGCCAGATGGAAACCTGGCAGCGCCTCGGCACTTACGCTGCCGGGCTGGCGCTTCAGGATGCGGGCATGAAGGATGACGAGGCGCTCTGCGCGACCATGGATATGGTCGTCGGAGCCGGTGGCGGCGAGCGCGATATTACCGTCGACATGCAGATTCTGGATGAAGGCCGCACCCGCAATGATCGCGGCGTCATGCTGAACGAGAAACTCTCGACCGAACTGCGCCCGACCCTGTTTCTGGCGCAGCTTTCCAACCTGCTCGCAGGCAATATTTCCATCGTGCACAAGGTTACGGGTTCCTCGCGTACCTTCATGGGCGAAGAAGGTTCCGGCCTTTCGGCCATCGAGACCGCAGCCGCACGCATCCGCACCGGCCAGAGCACCCACGCACTGGTTGGCGGCTCCTACAATGCCGAACATTTCGACATGATTCTCGGCCATGAGCTTGGCGGCCTGCTCAAGCATGACGGCTGGGCTCCGCTATGGAGCCGCGACGGTTCGGCAGGCGGCGGCATGGTTTCCGGTTCCGGCGGCGTGTTCCTCGTTCTGGAAAGCGCCGATCACGCCGCAAAGCGTGGCGCGCGCGCCTATGCGGAAGTGACCGGGATTGAAAGCGCACAGATCCGCCGCGACAATGCCGACCTTGCCAACACGATCCGCGAACTCGTGCTTGCTGCCAATGACGGCAAGGAACCGTCCTATGTTGTTTCCGGCGCTTCCGGCGCGCATGAAGCGACCGGCGCGGAGAAAACCGCACTGGACGCCCTGTCGGCAGCCTATCGCGGCATTTCCGGCTTGACCGGCCACATGCGCGAGGCGCAGTTCCCGCTGGCGCTGGCGCTTGCAGCCATTTCCGTCTGGAAGGGCGAGGCTTTCGCGCCGCTGGATGCTTCCGAAAAGGACGCCAGTGGCCCGATCAGCGAAGCAATTGTCACCATCGTCGGCGCCACGCGTGCCGAAGGCGCAGCAAAGCTGGTGAGAGTGTAAGATGACGAAATATACAGACCATCTCGGCCGTCCCATTGTCGCCATCACCGGCGCTGGCGTGGTTTCCTCGCTCGGTCAGGGCAAGGAAGACAACTGGGCTGCATTGACCAGCGGGAAATCGGGCATCCACACCATCACCCGCTTTCCGACCGACAATCTCAATACGCGCTTTTCCGGCACGGTCGATTTCCTGCCTGAAAGCGATGTGGGCGCATCGGCGCTTTCCGAAGCGCTGGCCCGGCTCGCTGGCGAGGAAGCCCTCGCCCAGTCCGGCCTTTCATCGACCGATTTCGGCGGCCCGCTGTTTCTCGCGGCTCCCCCGGTCGAACTCGATTGGAAAAGCCGCTTTGCGCTTGATGCAACCGTGAAGAATGAAGGCCCGGCCAGCTATCAGCTTCTGCTGGAGGCCTGCCGTCGCGCGCGTCAGGACGACCTCTTCAACACCACCCAGTTTGGCTATATCGCCGAACGCCTGTCGGAAGCTTTCGGCACGCGCGGCCTGCCGATCACGCTGTCGACGGCGTGTGCCTCGGGCGCAACCGCGATCCAGCTCGGCGTGGAAGCCATCCGTCGCGGCGAAAGCGACCGGGTTCTCTCTATCGGAACCGACGGTTCCGTCTCTGCCGAAGCGCTGATCCGCTTCTCGCTGCTGTCGGCCCTTTCCACCCAGAACGATAAGCCGGAAAAGGCTTCCAAGCCCTTCTCCAAGGATCGCGACGGCTTTGCCATGTCGGAGGGTTCTGGCGCTCTGGTGATGGAATCGCTGGAAAGCGCGGTTGCGCGTGGCGCCAAGGTTCTGGGCATTCTTGCCGGTTGCGGCGAAAAGGCCGATGATTTCCACCGCACCCGTTCCAAGCCGGATGCCTCGCCTGCCATCGGCACGGTGCGCGCCGCCCTTGCGGATGCCGGTCTCACCGAAGACCAGATTTCCTACATCAACGCCCACGGCACCTCGACGCCGGAAAACGACAAGATGGAATATCTGGCGCTTTCGTCCGTATTCGCCGACAAGCTGGCCTCCATTCCGGTTTCCTCCAACAAGTCGATGATCGGCCATACGCTGACCGCAGCGGGCGCCATCGAAGCCGTCTTCTCGCTTCTGACGATCCAGACAGGCACGCTGCCGCCGACCATCAATTACGACAATCCGGACCCCGCTATTCCGCTTGATGTCGTGCCGAATGTGAAGCGTCAGGCGGAGGTTTCTGCCGTGCTTTCCAACTCGTTTGGTTTCGGCGGACAGAATACGAGCCTTGTTTTGGCGGCAAATCCGAATTAATCGGTCCGGCAAATACGAATTTTCCCATGATCCCGGACGGTTCGCCGTTTCCGGGATTATGTCTTGAAAAGGATTACTTCATGCGCGCCTTGCAGCTTCTCGATGACCGCCGCCTTGAAATCACCGATATCACACCGCCGCCCGCCCCCGGCATCGGCGAGGTGACCGTGCGGATCAAGGCCGTCGCGCTCAACCACATCGACGTGTGGGGCTGGCGCGGCATGGCATTTGCCAAGCGCAAGATGCCGCTGGTTATCGGTGCGGAAGCCTCCGGTATCGTCGATGCTGTCGGCCCCGGCGTTTCCAACCTCCTGCCCGGCCAGCTTGTTTCGATCTATGGTGCGCGCACCTGCGGCCTTTGCCGCGCCTGCCGCGAAGGCCGTGACAATCTGTGCGAGCATGTCGGCGGCGTGCATGGTTTCCATCTCGACGGCTTTGCCTGCGAAGCGGTGAACTTGCCTGCCCGCCTGCTCGTTCCCGCCCCTCCCGGCGTGGACGCCATCGGCGCAGCTGTCGCGCCTGTTACCTTCGGCACGGTGGAACATATGCTGTTCGACAATGCCAAGCTTGAGCCCGGCGAAACCGTGCTCGTTCAGGCTGGCGGCTCCGGCATCGGCACGGCGGCGATCCAGCTTGCCAAGAAGATGGGCTGCACGGTCATCACCACTGTCGGCTCCGACGACAAGATCGAGAAAGCCAAGGCGCTTGGTGCCGATCACGTCATCAATTACCGCGAAGACCGCTTCGAAGGTGTGGTGCGCAAGCTCACCAAGAAAAAGGGCGTGGACGTGGTGTTCGAGCATGTGGGCGCGGACACCTGGGCGGGTTCGATGCTGTGCATGAAGCGCGGCGCGCGTCTCGTCACCTGCGGCTCGACCTCAGGCGTTTCCACCAACATGAACCTGATGCAGCTCTTCCAGCAGCAGCTCAAGATTTTCGGCTCCTTCGGTTGCCGCATGGAAAACATGGCCGACGCCATGCAGAAAATGGCGCGTGGCATCGTGCATCCGGTCATCGACACTGTGGTCGGCTTCAACGATATCGACACGGCGCTGAAGCGCATGGAAGGCCGCGACGTCTTCGGCAAGATCATTCTTGAGATCGACTGAGCCGCAATTCCATGATGTTCAAGCTGAAACTTTTGCTCTTCCGCTGGACCCGCAAGCTGAAGCAGTTCAACTACTGGCTCTGGGCACAGGCCGTATTTCTGCTGCTCGGCCTGCTGCGCCTGTTCCCGGCGAAGGCAGCGATCAGCTTTTCGGCAAAGGTGGCCCGTCTGGTCGGGCCGCTGACGCCACGCCACAAGGTGGCGACCGATAATCTGCGTCAGGCATATCCAGAGAAAAGCGACGCTGAAATCGAGGATATCGCCCGCGAAATGTGGGATTCGATGGCGCGCCTCTTCGCGGAATATATCTTCCTCGATGCGGTCTTCGATTTCGATCCCCATGCAACCACGCCGGGGCTGGTCGAAGTGGAAGGCATTCCGATTTTCGAGCGCCTGCGCGACGAGAAGAAGCCGCATATCTTCTTTACCGCCCATACCGGCAATTTCGAGCTTCTGCCGATCTGTGCCGCCACCTTTGGCCTCAATGTCACGGCCCTCTTTCGTCCGCCGAACAATCCCTATATCGCCGACAAGGTGCTGAAGGCGCGCCGCACCAATATGGGCCATCTGGTTCCGTCGAAAGCCGGTGCGGCATGGTCGCTTGCGCATATCCTCGATGAAGGCGGCAATGTCGGCATGCTGGTGGACCAGAAGTTCCGTCGCGGCGTGCCTTCCACTTTCTTCAATCGTCCGGTGAAGACCAATCCGCTATTGGCCAAGCTTGCGCGCCAATATGATTGCGACGTCTATCCGGCGCGCTGCATCCGCCTTCCCGGCGGACGTTATCGCCTCGAACTCTACGAGCGCATGGAATTGCCGCGCGACGACAAGGGCGAGATCGATGTAGCCGCAACCGCGCAGCTTCTGAACGATACCGTGGAAACATGGGTGCGCGAATATCCCGGCCAGTGGATGTGGTTCCACAAGCGCTGGGGATAGGATTCTCGCCCCTCATGTGCTAGGGGCTGGCCAAAGTTACGGAGATCACATATGCGCCCCATCGCCATCGCCCCGTCCATCCTTTCCGCCGATTTCGCCCGCCTTGGTGAAGAAGTCGACGCCGTGCTGGAAGCCGGTGCCGACTGGGTGCATATCGACGTCATGGACGGGCATTTTGTGCCGAACATCACTTTCGGCCCGCAAGTGGTGAAAGCGATCCGTCCGCGCACCAAGGCATTCTTCGATGCGCATCTGATGATTGCGCCTTGCGATCCCTATCTGGCGCCGTTTGCCGATGCCGGTTGCGATCTCATCACAATTCATGCGGAAGCCGGTCCGCACACGCACCGCTCGCTGCAATCGATCCGCGCCCTCGGCAAGAAGGCCGGTCTGGCTTTGAACCCCGCAACGCCTGCCGAAGCGCTGACCAACGTCATCGAAGATGTCGATCTCGTCCTCGTCATGACCGTCAATCCCGGCTTTGGCGGCCAGAAATTCATTGCCCCGATGCTCGACAAGATCAAGCGCGTCCGCGAAATGGTCGGCGACCGCCCTATCGACATTGAAGTCGATGGCGGCATCACGCCTGAAACCGCAGGCTCGGTCGTTGCCGCTGGCGCCAACATTCTTGTGGCCGGCTCGGCTGTCTACAAGGGCAATTCGGTCGAGAGCTACCGCGCCAATATCGATGCCATTCGTGCCGCAGCCGAAGCTGCGCGCAACCGTTAAACTCACACGTCTACAGGATACGCCCATGATCCCGCGCTATTCCCGGCCTGAAATGGTCGCCATCTGGTCGCCAGAAACGAAATTTCGCATCTGGTTCGAGATCGAAGCCTATGCCTGCGAGGCGCTGGCGCAACTGGGCGTCATTCCAAAGGACGCGGCAAAGACCATCTGGGAAAAGGGCAGCGTGGCGAAATTCGACGTCGCCCGCATCGACGAGATCGAAGCCGTCACCAAGCATGACGTCATCGCCTTCCTGACGCATCTGGCCGAATTCATCGGCCCGGACAGCCGTTTTGTGCATCAGGGCATGACCTCATCGGACGTGCTCGATACCACGCTCAACGTCCAGCTCGTACGCGCTGCCGATCTGCTGCTCGCCGACATAGACCGCGTGCTGGAAGCCCTGAAGAAGCGCGCTTTCGAGCATAAGGATACGGTTCGCATTGGTCGCAGCCATGGCATCCATGCAGAACCGACGACGATGGGCCTCACCTTTGCGCGTTTCTATGCGGAGATGGCGCGTGGCCGCGCCCGCCTCGTTGCGGCCCGTGCGGAAATCGCAACAGGCGCTATTTCCGGCGCTGTCGGCACTTTCGCCAATATCGACCCGCGTGTGGAAGAATATGTCTGCGCCAAGCTTGGCCTTGAGGCGGAACCTGTCTCGACACAGGTCATCCCGCGCGACCGCCACGCCATGTTCTTCGCAACGCTCGGCGTCATCGCCTCCTCGATGGAAAACATCGCCATCGAAATCCGCCACATGCAGCGCACCGAAGTTCTGGAAGCAGAAGAATTCTTCTCGCCGGGCCAGAAGGGTTCGTCCGCCATGCCGCACAAGCGCAATCCGGTCCTGACCGAAAACCTGACCGGCCTTGCCCGTCTGGTGCGCATGTCGGTAACACCTGCCATGGAAAACGTGGCCCTCTGGCACGAACGCGATATCTCCCATTCGAGCGTCGAACGCGCCATTGGCCCGGACACCACCATCACGCTCGACTTCGCGCTCAATCGTCTGGCTGGCGTGATCGAAAAGCTGGTGATCTACCCGGACAACATGCTGAAAAACATGAACAAGTTCCGTGGCCTGGTGCATTCGCAGCGCGTGCTTCTGGCGCTGACGCAGGCAGGCGTTTCGCGTGAAGACGCTTATCGTCTCGTGCAGCGCAATGCCATGAAGGTCTGGGAACAGGGCGCCGACTTCCTTGAAGAACTGCTGGCCGACACGGAAGTGCGCGCAGCGCTTTCCGAAGAACATATCCGCGAAAAATTCGATCTCGGCTACCACACCAAGCATGTGGATACGATTTTCAAACGCGTCTTCGGTTGAGATTTCGGCTCTGGCGGGCTGCAAATGGCGTCTTGAGTTTTGCAGTCGCATAATCTGATCCGAAAAGTCTGCAACTTTTCGAGATTATGCGAAGCTTCCGGTGCTCACGTCGTTTTCTCTGACGCATAGCCTTATCCGAAAAGTCTACAACTTTTCGGGGCTATGCTTGGGAGTACGCTCCGCTTCGGTTCTCGAAACCCACCATTTTCGCCACGCCATAACCAAAATCTGGACCGCGCCCCTTTGAGGGCCTCATAAATTGAATCCGAAAAAAGCCCCATGTTTTTGAAAACATGGGGCTTTTTATTATCCATAATGGCGTAGCTTTTATGCTTTGGTCTTGATCGTATTGACCACATTGCCCCACGGATCGACGAATGTGCTGTTGTCGCCGCCGCGCGTATCCTCCAGCTCGACCCACGCAAGGCCAGTGCGATCCATATCGCGTTTTCCCGCACCGGCGCTCTGCCAGGCATTGGCTGCGATATGGTGGTGATAGCGCCCGGTGGACATGAAAACCGCCCGGTCGCCATAGGTCTGAACGGTTTCGAGGCCGAGTTCATTGTGCCAGAAGGTTTCGGCTTCATGGGCATTACCAACGCGCAGGTGAACATGGCCCACGACCGTGTTCTGCGGCGCAAAGGTCCATTCTCCGCCTTCCTGCTTGATGACATCCAGCAAATTGCCGACATCAAGCGGATCGGTGCTCATGGCCACGCGATCGCCATTCCATTGCCATTGGTCGTGCGGACGGTCGGTATAGATTTCGATGCCGTTGCCTTCGGGGTCGGTCAGATAGATGGCTTCGCTCACCTTGTGATCCGACGCGCCGCTGACCGGCAGTTGTTTATCGATGGCGCGGCGCGACCAGCGCGCAAGGTCTCCTCGCGTGGGCAGCAAAAACGCGGTGTGATAAAGACCGGCGCTGCGCGGATCATCCGGCTTGGCGGCTGAAAACTGCTCTATTTCCATCAGTTCGCGGTCGCCTGCACCAAGTACAATCGATGCGCCGCGGCGGGTCATTTCTCGCAAGCCGACGACGTCACGATAATATTCAGCCAGCGTTTCAGCATCGCGCGCCTTGAGGCCGACGCGCGCCACACGCATTGGCGTGGTCATTGCGAAAGGAAGCGGAGCGACCGGGCGTTCGGTTTCGACTGCCGTTGCTCTCAGTTGCTGTGTCATGTCGCCCTCCTTCGACGGCATTTCTGCGCGAACAGGAAGAATGTGGGCCATGACAGCAGTCCCGGCAGCGCCGAGGACCTTACGTCTGCTGATTGCCATGCCATTGACTCCGTCGCGTTTCAAATCTGGTCCGGAGCGCATTTCGATCTGATTGGGATCATGTCCGAACTCTAACTGTTGGCGCGCATCTTGTTCCGAAAACCGTTTCACACTTTTCGGGATGCGCCCTAAACATCACCATTTGGAGCGTGTTTCACAAGATCGCGATCAGCGAACAGGCTGTTCATCATTCACATGCCTTCTATGCGTTGCACGCGATACGCGCCGCTTGAAGAAGTCACAAAGCCTCTCTAAATGGGGAGCCATGAAAGTCAAAGACGCAGATATCCTCATCATCCCCGGCTATACCAATTCCGGCCCCGATCACTGGCAGACCCGCTGGGAGAGCAAACTCTCGACGGCGCGGCGCGTACAGCAGGCCGAATGGACCAAGCCAGTTCGTGAAGACTGGATCGGTGAAGTGGTAAAGGCCGCCAATGCCGCCACCAGGCCGATTGTTCTGGTTGCGCATTCGCTGGGTGTCGCCACTGCCGTTCATGCGCTGCCGCATATCCAGCACAAGATTGCGGGCGCGTTTTTTGTTGCGCCGCCGGATGTTTCCAATGACAAGATCAGGCCCAAACACCTGATGACGTTCGGTCCCTACCCGCGTGACCCCCTGCCGTTCCCGACGATCACCGTTGTCAGCCGCAACGATCCCTTCTCCAGCTTTGAAGCCGCGGAAGATGTCGTGAAGGACTGGGGCGCGATGCTGATCGATGCCGGCGAATCCGGACATATCAATTCGGAATCCGGTCATGGCCCATGGCCGGAAGGCTCGATGGTATTTGCCGAGTTCATGACGCAGCTACAGCCGCCCAAGCACCACTGATCTTTGTGCAAATTGCATGAAAAAGGCGGGCCCCGAGCCCGCCTTTTCCGTCTTGTCTATTACGACGAGTTTAATCGCGAACCGCTTTTGTCAGCGTTTCGGCTGCGAGGCGGATATAGCCGCCATCATTGCTGAGCGTCAGGAAGCGGAAGCCAAGCGGAATGTAGCGGCGCGCAAATTCCGCAGTCGGCGAATAGATGCCTGCAAACTTGCCAGCCGCAATTGCCTTGCGCGCAATATTGCCGATCGGCTCCACAATCGCATCCGAATGTGGATTGGCCTCGCGTCCATTGCTCCAGGCGATGGAGAAATCCGCCGGTCCTACGAAAACGCCATCGATGCCGCGCACGTCCAGAATGGCATCCAGCGCATCATAGGCGTCTCGCGTTTCGATCATCGCGAAAGCAAGTGTGTCGTGATTTGCGGTCGTCAGATAATCGTTGGAACCCGGCGTGCCGTAATCCGCATTGGCCCGGAACACGCCCCATGAACGCTCGCCCACCGGCGGATATTTCATGGCGGCTGCAAACCGGCGCGCATCCTCGACCGAATTGATCATCGGGGCGATGACCGCCTGCGCGCCGAAATCCAGCGCGCGGCTTGCCATGTCGAAACGGCCGACGGGAATGCGCACGACGGGCGGCTTGCCCGCATTCAGGATAAGGCCCAGCGAGCGAAGCACGCTCGCCTCATCGTGGCCGCCATGCTGCATGTCGAGCGTTACGGCGTCGAAAGCGCTATGGGCGAGAATTTCGACCGTCAGGGGTTCAGGAAGGGAGGACCATGCGGAAAGCACTGTTTCCCCGGCGCGAAGGCGCGACGACAACGACATTCGAATTTCCTTCATTTCATAAGCTCAGGGCGGAAATGCCACCGGCACATCCGCCCTGAATTATTCATCAATCCTGCTTCACCTGACGAATGGCTTCCTCAAGGAAAGCGAACATCTTCTCGCGGATTGCTTCATCGGCTACGCTGACATTGGCAGCATCGAAGTCGGCACGGATCTTGCGGAAAACATCCTCGTCACCGGCTTCCTCGAAGTCGGCGGCAACGACTTCCTTGGCATAGGCTTCCGCCTCCGCATCCTTCTTGCCAAGCTGGTCTGCGGCCCAGAGTCCCAGAAGCTTGTTGCGGCGTGCCTCCGCCTTGAAGCGCAGTTCCGCATCAAGCGCGAATTTCTTTTCAAAAGCGTCGCGGCGATCATCCATGCCAGTGGTCATTCCTAAAGCTCCCAGACTTACAAGTTAGAAGAGATCGTCATCCGTTCTCTTGCCTAAAGCTGGCAAGGGGCGCAAGATTATACAAGGGCTTAAAGACTACTTTCTTGCGACTCATACGTAAACTTGCGTCAGAAACGCCGAAAACGGGGGAACGGGCACAAAGCAGGATTGTTAAAAGCCCACAATTGCTATAGGTAGCCCGCGAGAATAGCGGCTGAGAGCCGATCACCATAAATATGGAAATCCGAGAAAAGCCATGAACCGTCGCCGCCGTATTTACGAGGGCAAGGCCAAGATTCTTTACGAAGGCCCTGAACCCGGTACGTTAGTCCAATTCTTCAAAGATGATGCAACTGCCTTCAATGCAAAGAAGCATGAAGTCATCGACGGAAAAGGCGTGCTGAACAACCGCATTTCCGAACATATCTTCACCCAGCTCAACCGCATCGGCATTCCGACGCACTTCATCCGCCGCCTCAACATGCGTGAGCAGCTGATCAAGGAAGTGGAAATCATTCCGCTTGAAGTGGTTGTGCGCAATGTGGCCGCCGGTTCGCTGGCCAAGCGCCTTGGCCTGGAAGAAGGCACCATCCTGCCGCGCTCGATCATCGAGTTCTATTACAAGGCCGACGCGCTCGATGACCCGATGGTCACCGAAGAGCATATCACGGCTTTCGGCTGGGCAAGCCCGCCGGAAATCGACGACATCATGGCGCTCGCCATTCGCGTCAACGACTTCCTCACCGGCCTGTTCCTCGGCATCGGCATCCAGCTTGTCGACTTCAAGATGGAATGCGGTCGCCTGTGGGAAGGCGACATGATGCGCATCGTCGTCGCCGACGAGATTTCGCCGGATTCAGCTCGTCTTTGGGATATCACCACCAATGACAAGCTCGACAAGGACCGTTTCCGCCGCGATATGGGCGGGCTGGTCGAGGCCTATCAGGAAGTTGCGCGCCGTCTCGGCATCATGAACGAGAACGACACGCCGCGCCCATCCGGCCCAACGCTCGTGAAATAATATCCGCCCAGCCCGGAAGGGCATGATCCCGAAAGGTCGACACGGTTTTTCGGACCAGATCATGCCAAAACAACCCTTCCGGGCTGTTTCATTCGTTCTAAAATTGCAGGAACTACAGAGTGATCAAGGCACGCGTCACCGTTACACTGAAAAACGGCGTTCTCGACCCGCAGGGCAAGGCAATCGTCGGCGCGCTCGGCAGCCTCGGTTTCGACGGCGTCAGCTCCGCACGTCAGGGCAAGGTGTTCGATCTGGAACTGGAAGGCTCGGACAAGGCCAAGGCCGAAGCAGACCTGAAAGCCATGTGCGAGAAGCTGCTCGCCAACACCGTGATTGAAGATTATTCTATCGCCATCGCCTGAGCCCAATAAGGAAGCAGTCGCCATGAAATCCGCAGTCATTCTCCTTCCCGGTCTCAATCGCGATCGCGACATGATCGCTGCGCTGACCAAGATCACCGGACAGGCTCCGGTGACCGTCTGGCAGACTGACACCAGCATTCCCGACGATGTGGACCTGATCCTCATTCCCGGTGGCTTCTCCTATGGCGACTATCTGCGTTGCGGCGCCATTGCAGCCCGTATGCCTGTCATGCAGGCCGTCCGCGAGAAGGCCGAAAAGGGCGTCATGGTCATGGGCGTCTGCAACGGCTTCCAGATCCTCGTCGAAGCCGGACTTCTGCCGGGCGCGCTGATGCGCAACGCCTCGCTGAAATTCGTCTGCCGCGAAGTGAAGCTCGAAGTGACCAACGCCAACACGTCGTTCACGCGTGGCTACCAGCCGGGCCAGATCATCCGCTGCCCGGTTGCGCATCATGACGGCAATTATTTCGCCGATGCCGAAACGCTGAAGCGCATTGAAGGCGAAGGCCAGGTCGTGTTCCGCTATGCCGAAGGCACCAATCCGAACGGGTCGGTCAACGACATCGCCGGCATCGTCAATGCACGCGGCAATGTGCTCGGCATGATGCCGCACCCGGAAAACCTGATCGAAGCGGCCCATGGCGGTGTTGATGGCCGGGCGCTTTTTGCGGGCGCACTCGGCATCGCGGCGTAAGCTGGCTGACATATGAACGGAAAAGGCGGCTCCCATCGAGCCGCCTTTTTTATTGCGCCTGCTGCGCCTCAAAACTGCACTGGCAAAGCACCGTGTTTCGTGGCAGCTTGGCTTCAGGAGACCTTTGACAAAGGACAAACCGTCGGGGTCGCCTTCATACTTGTTTCGTGCGTTTTCCCGGCACAAATCGTCCACATTTTTGCTGGAAATGCCTCACAGATTTTAGCGATAAAGAATCAGGGGATATTCAATCATGCAGCTATATTCCAGGCCTCTCTCCCCCTACTCATCTTTCGTGCGCGGCGTTCTCTATCTCAAGGACCTGCCGTTCAAGCCCATGAACCTGCCCTACCCGTTTCCGGCCGATTTCGCCAATATCACGCCGCTGCGCCGCATTCCGGTGTTGACCACCAGTTCCGGCGAAACGCTGTTCGAAGCCGCGGTCATCGCCGAATATCTCGAAGATCATTTCCCCGAAACGCCTGTGTTGCCCGGCACCCCGCGCGAACGCGCCCTGATCCGGCTTCTGGCGCGCGTGACGGAGCTTGAAGTTCTCGGCCCCGCAATGAAACTGTTCATCCTGTTGAGCAAGCCGGAGCGTGACAGCGCAAGCATCGAGCGCCTGTTCGACAAGATGCATACGGGACTGAAAGTGGTTGAAAGCCGCCTCTCGGACAAGGCTTTCGCCGCCGGAGACGAGCCGACCCTTGCCGACTGCTGGCTGTTGCCGGTGCGTTTTCTCATGGAACCGTTGAAGAAGCTTTCCGACAAAGCGGATTTGCTGGACGAATTCCCGAAATTTGATGCATATGAAGCCAAGGCGAAACAGCATCCGGCTTTCGAGCGCATCTGGAACGAGATGAGCGACGGACTGAAGGCCTTCATGCCGCAACTCGCCTGAAATATTTACCCCCGCCCACATCTCATGCGTGCCTTTTGGAAGGCACGCACTATCGGAGCCCCTCCTTGAAGACCAAGACTTTCGCTCTTCTGGCCCTCCCGGCCATTGCAATGCTTGCGGCCTGCACCTCCAGCAAACCCACGGCACCCACTGCCGTCGATGTCAAAAAGGCGGCGCTTCCAACCATGGAGCGCATCGCGCTGGCAGCAAATAGCTGCTGGTTCAAATCCAAGGACAAGGATTTCCGCGGTTATACGCTTGCGCCGGAGCTGAACTCCTTTACCGGACGTCCGCGCATTCTGGTCGTGCCAGCCCGCAATCCGGCATCGCGTCCATTGCTTGTCGTGCAGGCGCAGGGAAATCCGGCTCGTGTCGAGACCTTCGGCCCCATGATGGGAGAAAGCCACGGCGGACGCATCGCCGCCGATGTCAACCGCTGGGCGTCGGGCCAGAGCGGCTGCCAGTAATCACAAGATGCGTCGCGGAAACGCCGAAATTGGCTTTCCGCGACAGATTTCAACGTAGGTGAAAGCGCACCTTGCGCGCTTCGCGCTCTGCTTCACAACGCTGGAGGCCGATGTCGCGTAACTGATCATCGGTCAGTTCACCCAGGGCGATCCGGCTGCGCCGCAGCATCATTCGATAAGACAGCCAATTCAAGACCCACCGTAAATATCCGCCTCGCGGCTGTGCGGCTGTTGCCAGATGCACCTGCAATCCTTTCGGCAGATCCGCAGCCGTATCAGCCACGGGCATGGGAAGAATTGTATCTATTGTCTCGGTCTGCGGTCTGAAGTAGAACATTGTCTCGGTCCATTCTTTGCCAGTTGGGAGCTGGAAAGCAGATAGCCAGGCGTTTGTGCGCCTGAAACCGTTTCACGCTTTTCGGGATACGCTCTAAATAGCGACGAATTGACTCTATAATTGACTTGGCAATAGGTACAATTTATAAGTTGTCACCATGACAAATTGGCTTCCAGACCTTTCCGGCAAGACCGGCCCGTTTTACCTGCAGCTTGCCGACGCCATCGAAGAGGCAATCGGAAATGGCGGATTGCCTGCGGGCACGAAGCTGCCGCCGCAACGCAATCTGGCCTTCGACCTGAAGGTGACAATCGGCACAATCGGGCGCGCCTACGCCCTCGCCCATGAGCGCGGCCTTGTCACCGGCGAAGTTGGCCGGGGAACCTATGTTCTGGGCGAAGAACCGGCAGACAATGCGCTGTCCGCCTCCGGCATTGCCGGGACCAAGCCTGCCGATGTTCCTGCGGGGAAAATTCGCTTCGACACCACGGCGGCGCCGGATGTCGGCCAGCACGAAATTCTGGCCAGTATCAATGCGGATGTTCACCGGGATTTTCCGCAGGATATAGCAAGCTATTCGCGCTACTTTCCGCAGCACTGGCTGGAAGCCGGGCAAAAATGGCTTTCGCGAGCGGGCTGGCAGCCGGACCTCGACAACATTGTCGTCACCAATGGCGCGCAGGCGGCAAGCATTGCCATTATCACAGCCTTCACGAATCCCGGCGATCGCATCCTTTTCGAAAATCTGACCTATGCCCAGATCAGCCGCTCGGTACGCCTGCTCGGGCGGCGCACCATTCAGGCGGGGCTGGATGAATATGGCCTGATCCCGGAAGAATTCGAACGCGCCTGCCGCCAGCAGCACCCGACCCTCGCCTTCCTGATGCCGACCCTGCACAATCCGACTTTGTCCGTCATGCCGGAAGAACGGCGTCGCGCCATTGCCGACATTGCCCGGCGTTACAATGTCTGGCTGATTGAGGACGATATTTACGGCGTTATGTGCCAGAGCCCGATGCCGCCCCTGGCAAGCCTTGCGCCGGAACGCACATTCGTTGTTTCCGGTCTGTCCAAGGCCGTGGCCGCAGGCATACGCAGCGGATGGGTCGCCTGCCCGGCGCATTGCGCGCAGCGGGTGAAGGTGACGCACAAGATGGTTACGGGCGGCGCAGCATTCCTGCTCGCTGAAACCGGCGCACAGCTTGTATTGTCCGGCGAGGCAGATGCCATTCACGCCAAATGCCGTGAAGAAACCATCGCGCGCGAGGAAATAGCCCGCAAAACTTTCAGCGGGTTCGATTTTGTCTCCCGACCCACGATCCCGTTTCTGTGGATGAGCTTGCCCGAACCGTGGCTTTCGGGAACCTTCAAGGCCGCAGCCTATGAAAGCGGAATCCTGATCGATGATGAGGACGAGTTCAAGGCCGGACGTGTGGACCAGATTTATCACCGGGTCCGCGTTGCCTTCTCCTCGCCCGCCGATCGCGAGGTGGTCGAAAACGGTTTTCTGACGCTGCGTCGCCTGCTTGAAAACGAACAGGCCGGATATGAGGGAAGCGTCTGACAGGCTTCGCTCCGTTTTATCGTTACTGATATGCGATTGAGGCCGGGAAAGCGGTATTTTCCTGTCGCACTTCGTGAAAACATAGGTTAAAGAGGCGCCTTGAAACCTTAGGTATCCAGCCTTCGGCAGAGGGTTTTTCGGGTGCCGCAGCCTGTGACGGGGTTCCCCATTTCCATGACTATTTCCAATACGCGAGACATCACGCCGGAATTGATCGAAGCGCATGGTCTTAAGCCGGACGAGTATCAGCGCATTCTTGAACTGATCGGACGCGAACCCACCTTCACGGAGCTGGGGATTTTCTCGGCCATGTGGAACGAGCATTGCTCCTACAAGTCCTCCAAGAAATGGCTGCGCACGCTTCCGACAACCGGGCCGCGCGTTATTCAGGGCCCCGGTGAAAACGCGGGCGTGGTGGATATTGGTGATGGCGATTGCGTCGTCTTCAAGATGGAAAGCCACAACCACCCCTCCTATATCGAGCCCTATCAGGGTGCGGCGACCGGCGTTGGCGGCATCCTGCGCGACGTGTTCACCATGGGCGCGCGCCCTGTAGCAGCCATGAATGCGCTGCGCTTCGGCGAACCGGACCATCCCAAAACCCGTCACCTCGTCTCGGGCGTCGTTTCCGGCGTTGGCGGTTATGGCAATGCCTTTGGCGTGCCAACCGTTGGCGGCGAGGTGAATTTCGACAAGCGTTATAACGGCAACATCCTCGTCAATGCATTTGCTGCCGGTCTGGCCAAGCATGACGGCATCTTCCTGTCGGAAGCCAAGGGCGTCGGCCTGCCGGTCGTTTATCTTGGCGCGAAGACGGGCCGCGATGGCGTCGGCGGCGCAACGATGGCATCGGCTGAATTCGACGAGTCGATCGAGGAAAAGCGCCCGACCGTTCAGGTGGGCGATCCATTTACCGAAAAATGCCTGCTTGAAGCCTGCCTCGAACTGATGGCTTCCGGCGCGGTCATCGCCATTCAGGACATGGGCGCGGCGGGCCTCACCTGCTCGGCGGTCGAAATGGGCGCCAAGGGCGATCTCGGAATCGAACTGATCCTCGATCATGTTCCGGTCCGCGAAGAGAGCATGACGGCCTATGAAATGATGCTTTCGGAAAGCCAGGAGCGCATGCTCATGGTTCTGAAGCCGGAAAAGGAAGCAGAAGCTCAGGCCATTTTCCGCAAATGGGGCCTCGACTTCGCCATCGTTGGCAAGACGACTGACGATCTGCGCTTCCGCGTCATCCATCAGGGCGAGGAAGTCGCCAATCTGCCGATCAAGGACCTGGGCGATGAAGCGCCGGAATATGATCGTCCGTGGATGGAGCCGGGCAAGCACGCGCCGCTGCCTGCCAGCAATGTGCCGCAGGTGGAAGACTATTCCGCTGCCCTGCTCAAGCTGATCGGCTCGCCCGATCTTTCGTCGCGCCGCTGGGTCTATGAGCAGTATGATACGCTCATTCAGGGCAATTCCTTGCAGGTGCCGGGCGGCGACGCCGGTGTGATCCGCGTCGAAGGCCATGAAACCAAGGCGCTCGCCTTCTCGTCGGACGTGACGCCGCGCTATTGCGAAGCGGACCCGTTTGAAGGCGGCAAGCAGGCCGTTGCCGAATGCTGGCGCAACATCACCGCGACCGGCGCGGAACCGCTGGCTGCTACCGACAATCTGAACTTCGGCAACCCTGAAAAGCCGGAAATCATGGGCCAGCTCGTCAAGGCCATCGAAGGCATTGGCGAAGCCTGCCGCGCGCTGGATTTCCCGATCGTTTCCGGCAATGTCTCGCTTTATAACGAGACCAACGGCCAGGCCATTCTGCCGACCCCGACCATTGCGGGCGTGGGCCTCATCCCCGACTGGTCGCAGATGGCGAAGATCGGCGGCATGCAGGACGGCGATACGCTCATTCTGCTTGGCGGTGACGGCACGCATCTTGGCCAGTCGGTCTATCTGCGCGATCTGTTCGACCGCGCCGATGGCCCCGCGCCTTTCGTCGATCTCGCGCTTGAAAAGCGCAACGGCGAGTTTGTCCGCTCCGCCATCCGCAACGGTCAGGTTACGGCCTGCCATGACCTCTCCGATGGCGGTCTGGCGATTGCGGTTGCCGAAATGGCGATCAAGTCCGGCAAGGGCGCTGAACTCGATGCCGGCGACGGCCTGCCGCATGCCGTTCTTTTCGGTGAAGATCAGGCGCGCTATGTCGTCGCGGCCACGGCGGAAATGGCAAAGCTCGTTGCGCTGAATGCCGAAGGCGCAGGCGTTCCGTTCCGCGTGCTCGGCACGGTTGGCGGCGACCGCCTGAAGATTGGCAGCCTTGTCGATGTCAGCGTCGCCGATCTGGCTGGTGCCTTTGAAGGCTGGTTCCCCGGCTTCATGAGTGGCGAGCCGGTCAGCGATAACTGACCTGCCCCGCACGCCTGAACTCTTTATTTTACGCATTATCCTACGCAAAACCGCTTCGCACTTTTGCTGGAAATGCTTTAATTGCCGCCCGGATGGAAAGCCTGTCCGGGCGGTTTGCTTGTCTTTGATTTAAGCGTTAGACAGATGGTTGTTGACGTTCCACGATGGTGCGTTACGATTCGACAGAACGATAAGAAAAGGCCGGAAACGGCAGGAGATTTTGCATGGCTATGGACGCACATGAGATCGAAAAACTGATACGCGAGGGGATTCCCGACGCAAAGGTGACGATCCGCGACCTTGCCGGTGACGGAGACCATTATGCCGCCGAGGTTGTCGCGGAAAGTTTTCGTGGCAAGTCCCGCGTGCAGCAGCACCAGATGGTCTATGATGCGCTGAAGGGCAATATGGGCGGCGTGCTGCACGCGCTCGCATTGCAGACGAGCGTACCGGAGTAATACGGGTTCTTTCGCGGGAACAGCGTCCGCTGCGGCAAGATGTTGCTCCCGCGAAAGCAAATTTCTCGCGCATTTGACTTGCTTTCACCCGATCCGGGTGGTTACCAGCATTCAAAGCGATTATATGGGAGATATCCTCCCATCCTGTGCCGGAATTTGGGCCGGCATTTTGAAAGGACCGCAAATGACCGGCATCAACGATTTCATCGACAATGAAGTGAAGACCAACGACGTCGTGCTTTTCATGAAGGGCACGCCGGGTTTCCCGCAGTGCGGTTTCTCCGGTCAGGTCGTCCAGATCCTCGACTATCTCGGCGTGGAATATAAGGGCGTCAACGTCCTGTCCTCTGACGAACTGCGTCAGGGCATCAAGGAATATTCCAGCTGGCCAACCATCCCCCAGCTTTATGTGAAGGGCGAATTCGTCGGCGGCTGCGATATCGTGCGCGAAATGTTCCAGTCAAACGAGTTGCAGGCACTTTTTACCGATAAAGGTATTGCAACCAAGGCTGCTTGAGGATTAATTGCCGGTTATACGGCTTTAGTCTCACTTTTTCAAAGGCGCCGTTCAACGGCGCCTTTCGCGTTTTGCTAGATGCTCAACGACGGATTCGATCTGTCGGCTTCTGCTTTCAAAATTTTGTCTTTCGTATCGTGTCTCCCGACGCGATGCGTCACCTTGCCAGGGAATGCCAGTCATGCCGCTCGACATCAAGAACGGTTCGCCGGACCAGAAAACCTCCATGTATGGGCGTGGCGAATTCATCGCGCTTATCGCAGCCATCATGGCCATCAATGCGCTGGCGGTGGACGTCATGCTGCCCGGCCTCCCGCAGATCGGCGCAAGCCTTGGCATTCAGTCGGAAAACCACGTCCAGTTCGTCATTACCGCCTATCTGCTCGGTTTCGGCGTTTCACAGCTGTTCTATGGACCGTTGAGCGACCGCTTCGGCCGCAGGCTGCCGCTGTTCGGCGGACTGGCCATCTATATCGCGGCAGCCCTTGCAGCGGCGGTCGTGACCGATTTTACGACGCTTATCGTCCTGCGCGTATTGCAGGGCCTCGGCGCAGCCGGTACCCGCGTGATCGCCGTCTCGGTCGTCCGCGACAAGTTCGCCGGACGCCAGATGGCCGAAGTCATGTCGCTTGTCACGATGGTATTCATGATCCTGCCTGTGGTTGCACCGGCGACGGGCCAGCTCATCATGCTTTTCGGCGAGTGGCACCTGATCTTTCTGTCGATGGCCGTGATGGCGCTCATTGTCGGCATATGGGCCTTCCTTCGCCTGCCCGAAACGCTGCCTGTATCCAATCGGCGCCCGCTGACGGTCAAGAGCGTGATCGGCGGCTTCGGAATCGTTCTGTCGAACCGCGTCGCCCTGTTCTACACGCTCGGCACCTCGTTCATCCTCGGCGCACTGTTCGGCTATATCAATTCCGCACAGCAGATTTTCGTCGAAATTTACAAGCTCGGCGCGTTGTTCCCGGTCGCTTTTGCCGCCGTCGCCATGACGCTGGCGCTTGCTTCGTTCCTGAACTCGCGCCTGGTTGGCCGCTTCGGCATGCGCCGGATTTCCCAGACGATGCTGCTTGTCTTCACCGGGTTCAGCCTTTTGTGGATGGTGCTGTCGGTCATGATGGAAGGGCCGGTTCCCTTTCCGATCCTGATGGCGATCTACATGACCATCATGTTCTCGTTCAGCCTCGTGACCGCCAATTTCAACGCGCTAGCAATGGAGCCGCTCGGTGAGGTTGCCGGGACGGCCTCCTCCGTTCTGGGCTTCGCCCAGACCGTGATCGGCGCGGCATTGGGCGCAGTCATTGGCCAGTCCTTCGACGGCACCACGACACCAGTTGCGACCGGCTATTGCGTGCTCGGATTTGTGGCTCTGGGCTGCGTACTGATTGCCGAACGCGGACGGTTGTTCCGGGCGCAGAACCCGCGCGCGGAACACGTGATCTGATTTAAATATCAGTAAGAAACGATCAAAGCCCGCTCATCATTAGCGGGCTTTTCTTATGCCATACACATGTTATCAATTGGTGTTTCGGGAGCAAAAGCAGAACGCGTCGGCCAGCAGGCGCATCGGGGAGGATAAGCCACCTCGACTTTGGCAAGAGCTTTGCTCTCGAACCGGAGTGACGCAAATGGGTCTATTACCCGTGAGTATCACGCTGACGATAAAGAAAACCCGCACGGGCTGGCAATGCTACGTGCGGGTCACATTCTTTACGTAAGCGAAACGGGTTGGGAGTAGGCGCTTCCAACCCACTCCGCCAATATAATGCGCTACCGCGGAAAACACAAGCTGGCAGCCACGACCAGCTATTCTTCCCAAAGTGCGGCCTGAATGGACTGCCAGCTCTCCTTGCTCGGCGCCACCAGAAGCCCGCCGCCGGTGTGGGACGGCAGATATGCGCTTCCATCCCACCGCGCCAGATAGCCGCCCGCTTCCTGATGGATCAAGGCTCCGGGCAGATGATCCCAGGGCATCAACTTGTTATAGACCGCGAAATGCGCGCCGCCGGTTGCGATAATCCGATATTCGTGCGCCGCGCAGCGATAGCCAATCTGCGACAGGAATTTCGTATGATTGCGCGCCAGGCGCGACCGCATCGGCTCCGCTGTATACTGCCACGAAATCGAGCCGGTCATCTGATCGATCGGAGCCGGTTCGGCAACGCTGACCCGGCTCACATCGCCACTGGCGCGGCGAATGTAGCTCCCGCCGCCCTTCGAAGCCATGATCCAGTCATTACCGACAGGATCGTGAATGATACCGGCAACGGTTTCACCTTTCGACACAACCGCCAGCATCACGCCAAAAAGCGGAACGCCGGAGGCAAAGTTGAAAGTGCCGTCAACGGGGTCAATTGTGAAGGCAAGCTCCGCATCATCGAGACCGCCAAGCAAAGCGGGATCGTCGGAACACGCTTCCTCACCGACAATCACCGCGTCGGCAAAGCGTTCCTTGAGCCTTGCGGTGATGTACCGTTCAGCATTCACATCCGCTTCCGTCACCAGATCGGCGGCTGAGGTCTTCTGCCTTATATCGCCAGCATCCAGCCTGCGGAATCGCGGCATGATTTCCTGTCGCGCCGCATCGGCCAGCAAATCCGCCAGCCATTCCATCTGCCCTTCATCAAACCGCATGATCGCCCTCGCCGTTCAACATCAGTCCTGCGAAATCGAACAGCTTGCGATCCAGCAGATGGCTCGGGCGCACATTCGTCATGGCGCGGATCATCGTGTCCTTGCGCCCCGGCATGCGCTTTTCGATGTCGGTCAGCATGGCTTTCATCGCGTTGCGCTGCAACCCGTCCTGACTGCCGCACAGATCGCATGGAATGATCGGGAACTGCATCGCAGTCGCAAATTTTTCGAGATCGTCTTCCGCCGCATAAGCCAGCGGGCGGAACACCATCAGGTCGCCCTCGTCATTGACCAGCTTCGGCGGCATCGCAGCCAGCCGTCCGCCGTGGAACAGGTTCATGAAAAAGGTTTCGAGAATGTCTTCCCGGTGATGACCGAGAACAACCGCCGAACAGCCTTCCTCACGCGCAACCCTATAGAGATTGCCACGACGCAGGCGCGAGCAGAGCGAGCAATAGGTGCTCGTTTCCGGCAGCTTGTCGGTGACGATGGAATAGGTATCCTGATATTCGATCCGGTGTTCGATCCCGTAACGATTGAGAAAATCCGGCAAAATATGCTTGGGAAAATTCGGCTGGCCCTGATCGAGATTGACCGCCAGCAGTTCCACCGGCAGCAGGCCGCGCCATTTGAGATCAAGCAGCAGCGCCAGCAGACCGTAGGAATCCTTGCCACCTGAAAGGCAGACCATCCAGCGCTCGCCGGGCTTCACCATCGAGAAATCCTCGATGGCCTGTCGCGTCAGACGCAGGAGGCGCTTGCGCAACTTGTTGAATTCCACCGTGGCCGGCACATCGCGGAACAGGGGATGACAGCCGCTGCCGTCGGCGTCTTCGGCAATATCAGGATCGAAAGCGTTCATCGGGCTTCCCGAAAAATTGAGGATGTTGCAGGCTTCATACCCAAAAGCTGGCGCAGGGAAAACCGGGAAACCGCAATTCTTTGCCGTGAAGTGCCCGATCCTACGCAAAACTGCGTCGCACTTTTGCTGAAAAGGAAAAAGCCGCGCTGCATGCACAGCGCGGCTTTTCGATTTCGGTATATATCCGGCGCGCCTGAGCGCGCACAGGATTAACGCGAATAGAATTCAACGACCAGGTTCGGTTCCATCTGGACGGCGTAAGGCACATCCGAAAGGGTCGGAACGCGGGAGTAGGTCGCAACCAGCTTGTTGTGATCGACTTCGATATATTCCGGAACATCACGTTCTGCGAGCTGAATAGCTTCGAGAACGATAACCAGCTGCTTCGACTTTTCGCGGACTTCAACAACGTCACCGGCCTTCAGGCGGTAGGACTGGATGTTGACGCGGCGACCGTTCACATTCACGTGGCCGTGGTTGATGAACTGGCGGGCAGCGAAGATCGTCGGAACGAACTTGGCGCGGTATACGACTGCGTCGAGACGCGATTCCAGCAGACCGATCAGGTTTTCACCGGTGTCGCCCTTGCGGCGAGCGGCTTCTTCATAGGTCTTGCGGAACTGCTTTTCGGAGATGTCGCCGTAGAAGCCCTTGAGCTTCTGCTTTGCGCGCAGCTGCACACCGAAGTCCGACAGCTTGCCCTTGCGGCGCTGGCCGTGCTGGCCCGGGCCATATTCACGACGGTTTACCGGGGACTTCGGACGGCCCCAGATGTTTTCGCCAAGACGGCGATCAATTTTGTACTTAGCGGATTCGCGCTTGCTCATCGCATTTCCTTCAAAGGTTATAGCGCCGGAGGCGCTGGAGGAAACGCGCCCTCCTCTGCCCTCCTTTCGGAGAACTGACAGGATGAAGCGCGCGAGCGCAATCTTCATCCACGGGACACGTCAAATGAAACGCCGGTGCGAATACGCGCCAGCGATGGGCGGCTTTTAGTCATGCAGCTATTGTCTTGTCAAGCGCGCAGGGTCGAAAAAGCCGGAAAAACCGGTGTTCGGCACGTGTTTCCTACCATTTGCTACGCCCTGCCATCAAGCGTGAAGGAACGCCATTCCCTGTTTCATCATTAGCCCTGACTGAACTTCTACTCATGAGGCTTCAATGGCTCTGTTTTTGCTTCCGTCCGGCAAGGATGCATTTACCGCTCTGATCGCGCTTGGGCTCGTTACGATACCGTCTTTATCCGGCACTTTTTCCGGCGAGGCGCAGGCGCAGACCTTCATCGAACGCATTCTCAAACAGGACGCACAGAAGGCAAAGCCACATCGCAAACGCCCGGCGGCGAGGCACACACAAAGGAAATCCCCCGCAAAGCAACAAACGGCAAGACCCACACCAAAGGCTGAAGCAGAACCCGGCATCGCCCTGCCCGTGCCAATCCCCGCCCCGCGCCCCGAGGAACCGGGAAAGATTAAACCGGAACCGGAAACCACACCCGTTCCCGAGGAAAAGCCGGATACGAAACCGCAGGAGCAGCCGCGCACCGCCCCTCCTCCACCCCCGGATCTTCCGGCGAAACCTTCAGAACCGGCTGGCAGTCCGAAGCAGACGGACGACAAGCGGCAGGAAGCCAAGCCGGAAAGCTCCGAGCGAATCTATCAGGTGTCCTGCCCGGCCCTGATTTCCGGAGAAGTCGAGGGCAAGCTCCTGCCTCCGATCAAGGACGGCGAGCAATGCGGCGTTCATTCCCCTTTGTCCCTGACCGCCATCGGCAAGGAAGAGCCTTTGAAATTCGCCAATGCGGTGACCACGAATTGCGCGATGGCGGTGACGCTGGCGCAGTGGAGCACCGCGGTCGCAAAGGTCGCGAAGGATGTTTACGGTCCGGGTTCAAAAATCACCGAAATCGGCGTCGGCTCGAATTATCAATGCCGGAAGGTAAACGGCGCTTCGTCGGGGCGGGTTTCCGAGCACGCCTTCGCCAATGCGCTCGACATCATGTCGTTTACGTTTTCAGACGGCAGCAAAACCCGGCTGGAAAGCGGCTGGAATGGCGCGGACAAGGAAAAGGCTTTCTGGCGTGCGGTGCACAGCGCAAGTTGCAAGCTTTTCATGACCGTCATCGGTCCGGACGGCGATGCCGCGCATCGCACCAACATGCATCTCGATCAGGGGTGCCATGGCAAATCCTGTCTTGCACGCATTTGCCAATGAGCTATCGTAAGCATCGGAATTTCATAAAAAAATCAGAATTGCGCCTGTAAGCTGCTTTCCATTATCGGTTCAATCCTGCCAATCGCGGTGAATGGCGGGTTTCCAGAAGGACATGGGCATGAAATCGACCAAACTCATATTTTCCGTCTTTTTCGCACTTGGCTTTTCCGCCGCCGCTCATGCGGACGCCGTTCCGAAGAGAACGAAGGATTTTACGGCGAATTACCAGACTCTGGTGAAGGATCAACAGGCAGCCCCACAGATCGCGGACTGCATTGCGAGCGCCTATGATTATGTGAAGAAAAGCAAGAAATATGACCGCCTCGGCTTTACCAAGGACGACATTTCTGCTGCTCAAACCAATGACAAGTCTTCGAAATTCAGTTCCAGCGACCCGCGTAAGGTTTCCGCTGTGATTTCGGTTCCCGGCGGAGCGCGCAACAAGGGCGTTTCTGCGAAATGGGACAGCATCATGCTGCGCTGCGGCATTACCGACGGCAAGCTGAAGGCGATCGAACTCGCTCCAAGCGCGGCGGGCAAGTAAGATACAACAATTGCGGCGAGTGCCTGATGGCGCTCGCCATTTCATTCAATGCTTCTTTCCGCTTTCCTTGTGCTGCGGCAACCCCTTGCGTCTGGTCTCCGCGAATTCTTCCAGTTCCTTTTCGCTCATCGATTCATACATTTGTTTCGACGCACCAAAGAGTTCGCTCTTCTTCATTTCACCGCGCTTGGCGGCAAGGGCTGCACCGGCTGCTTTCTGTTGGGCCTGTGATTTTGCGGGCATTAGCCTTCTCCCTGTTTCGACAGGAGGAACGCATATGGAGGGGGCCGGTTCCGGATTAATCGCCGTTTCCGTCAAAACGTGAACGCGCAACGCGAAGGGCTGCGCGGTTTCTGACGGCCCACTGACCCAGCACGTCGATGGGAACAGCCAGAGAATGCCCCAGTTCGGTCAGCGAATATTCCACTTCCGGCGGGGATGTCGGACGCACATGCCGTGACACAAGGCCATCCCGCTCCAGCGACCGCAGCGTGACAGTCAGCATGCGCTGCGAGATTCCTTCAATGGCGCGCCGCAGCGCATTGAAACGCATGGAACCACCCTGAAGGTTGAAAATGACGAGGATGCTCCAGGTGTCGCCAACCCGGTCCAGCACTTCGCGGATCGGGCAGGAACCGTCATCACCGGTTTCAAAGGCAGGCGTCGAAGAGAGCAAAGGCGTCTTGCCATCAGGACGTGTCGGTATGGTCATCTTGTTTCTCCGGAAAAACCGGCCCTCCATTTCACCGTCGACGCTGGCTTCCTTCCAGAAGCGCGGCGGCATACGGAAAATAATGTTTTAAAACAATGCTATAAACAGACTGGGAAGCTCCTTCCCTCCTCTGAACCCTTGCCTTTGGCACGGTTACTTCCATGTATCCTGACCATGTAAAAGTGCGTTCTTCACAAGCATTGCGGCATGACTTATGTGGTTATCAGAAATAACTTGCTTGTGAAACATACCTTAATTCGTTCGATGCGAGAAGGAGAATATCATGGTCAAGATCGCACTCATCGGCGCAACGGGATTTGTGGGCGCCGCAATTCTCAAGGAAGCCGCAGCACGCGGCAATCAGGTGACCGCGCTGGTTCGCCATCCCGAGAAAGTTGAAAAGCTTGCCAATGTTACCGCAGTGAAGGCTGACGTGTTCGACACCGATGCGCTTGCAAGCCAGCTTGCAGGCCACGACATCGTAATTTCGGCCTACAATCCGGGCTGGAGCGACAAGGATATCCGCGAAAAGCACATCAATGGCAGCCGCTCCATCACCGAAGCCACCAAGAAAGTCGGCATCAAGCGCCTGATAGCGGTTGGCGGCGCTGGCAGCCTTTCGATCAACGGCAAGCAATTGGTCGACTCGCCAGAGTTCCCTGCTGAATGGAAGGAAGGCGCGCTCGGGGCGCGTCAGGCACTTGAAGACCTGCGCGGCGAGGATGGACTGGAATGGACATTGGTGTCGCCAGCGATCATTCTCCAGCCGGGTGAACGCACCGGAAAATATCGTCTCGGCGGAGACGAACCAGTGTTCGACGACAAGGGCGAAAGCAAGATTTCGGTCGCTGATCTGGCCGTCGCCATTCTGGACGAGGCAGAAAAAGGCCAGCATATCCGCAAGCGCTTCACAGCCGCCTATTGATGCCAATCACAAAAACGCCATGTTTTTGACAGGCGTTCGCCGCAAAATCGGTGGTGAAAAAGCTCCGTCGCCACCGGTTTTTCGCGCAAGCAGACCGCAAAACGGGTCCGCCCCCGTTTTGCCTTAATTATCTCAAACCAGCTCCACGTCCACGACGCCCTGGATGGATTTCATGGCGCTGGCGATCTGCGGACTGACGCGATAGCGATGCGGCAGCTCGATCTCGACTTCCCGCTGGCCGTTATCCTTGATGACGATGAGACTCACCTGCCCGTCGCCGCGCGTGTTGAAATGCGGCGCGATATGACGGACCGCATCGGCCGAGCGCAGATAAAGCCGCATCGCCTTTTGCATCCGGCAGGCCTCATCTTCGAGCGACTGCACTGTCTGGATGCGCAAGCCAATGCCCTCGGGACGGTTTTCCGCCTGAACCGTGATCACCACCGACTTGCCGCTTTCCAGCAGATCGCGATATTGCGCCAGACCTTCTGAAAACAGCACCGCCTCGAACTGGCCGCTGGCGTCCGACAATGACACAATACCCATCTTGTTGCCGGTGCGGGTCTTGCGCTCCTGCCGCGCTGTGACGGTGCCTGCCAGACGCCCGGCATTGGCGCCGCGCTTGACGGCGGCGGAGAAATCCGCCCAGCTTTGAACGCGCATGCGGTTCAGCACGTCGCGATATTCATCGAGCGGATGCGCCGACAGATAGAAGCCGACCGCCTGAAACTCGCGATGCAGCATTTCCGATGGCAGCCAGGGTGCTGCCTGCGGCAGGATAAGCTTTTCCTTGGGCGCGCCGGACAGGCCGAAAATATCGGACTGGCCGCTTGCGGCATTTTCCTGCGTGCGCTGGGCAAAGCCCATGATGCGGTCCATGCCCGCACTCATGGCCGGGCGTTCGCGACCGAAGCAATCCATCGCGCCGGCATTGATGAGGCTTTCCAGCACTCGCCGGTTGACGATGCGCGGATCGACCCGCTCGCAGAAATCCTCAAGGCTTTCAAAAGGCTTTTCGGCCCGCACCTCGACAATATGATCGACAGCCGCCTCGCCGACGCCCTTGATGGCGGCGAGCGAGTAGAAAATCTTTTTCTCGCCAACCTCGAACGGACGGAAGGAAGTCATCACCGATGGCGGCACGACCTCAATGCCCAGACGGTTCGCCTCGCGGCGGAAATCGTTGAGCTTGTCGGTGTTCGACATATCGTAGGTCATCGACGCGGCGAGGAACTCGACCGGGTAATGCGCCTTCATATAGGCCGTCTGGTAGGAGACGATGGCATAAGCGGCGGCGTGCGACTTGTTGAAGCCATAGTCGGCGAACTTGGCCAGCAAGTCGAAGATCATGTTGGCCTGCGCCTTGTCGACGCCGCCCTCAATCGCGCCATCCACAAAACGGACGCGCTGCTTGTCCATCTCCTCGCGGATCTTCTTGCCCATGGCGCGGCGCAGAAGGTCAGCTTCACCGAGCGAATAGCCGGACAGCACCTGCGCGATCTGCATCACCTGTTCCTGATAGACGATAACGCCCTGCGTTTCCTTGATCAGGTGGTCGATCTTCGGGTGAATGGAGGCAATCTCCTCCTCGCCGTTCTTGCGCGCATTATAGGTCGGGATATTCTCCATCGGGCCGGGACGATAAAGCGCCACAAGCGCAATAATGTCCTCAATCCGGTCCGGGCGCATGCCGAGCAGCGCTTTACGCATACCCGCACTTTCAACCTGGAACACGCCGACCGTTTCGCCGCGCGACAGCATTTCATAGGTGAGCGGATCATCGAGCGGCACATGGGACAGGTCGATCTCGATGCCCTTGCGCGCCACCAGCTTGACCGCCGTTTCCAGAACGGTCAGCGTCTTGAGGCCGAGAAAGTCGAACTTGACCAGTCCCGCCTGCTCGACCCATTTCATGTTGAACTGGGTGACCGGCATGTCGGAGCGCGGATCGCGATACATGGGCACCAGTTCCGACAACGGACGGTCGCCGATCACGATACCGGCGGCGTGGGTCGAGGCGTGGCGGTAAAGCCCCTCCAGCTTGAGCGCCATATCGAGAAGCCGCCCGACGACCGGCTCCTTCTCGCGCTCCTCGTTGATCTTCGGCTCGGTGTCGATTGCCTGCGCCAGCGACACAGGATTGGCCGGGTTCTGCGGCACCAGCTTGCAGAGACGGTCGACCTGACCGTAAGGCATTTCCAGAACGCGCCCCACGTCGCGCAGCACGGCGCGGGCCTGCAAGGTTCCGAAAGTGATGATCTGCGCAACCTGATCGCGCCCGTATTTTTCCTGCACATAGCGGATCACCTCTTCGCGGCGATCCTGACAGAAATCGATATCGAAGTCGGGCATCGAAACGCGGTCCGGGTTCAGGAAGCGTTCGAAAAGCAGGGAGAAACGCAGTGGATCGACGTCGGTAATCGTCAGCGCATAGGCGACGAGCGAACCGGCACCCGAACCACGGCCAGGCCCGACCGGAATGCCATGGGCCTTGGCCCATTTGATGAAGTCGGCAACGATCAGGAAGTAGCCGGGGAACTTCATGCGGGTGATGATGCCGATCTCGTATTCGAGACGCTCGGCATATTGCTCCGCCGTATAGCCTTCCGCGAGGCCCGCCGTTTCAAGGCGCATCTTCAGGCCTTCGCGCGCCTGCCGCGCCAGCTCGTCAGCCTCGGCCTGAACGGCCGCTTCCGGATCGTCCGATTCGCCCGTGAAGCGCGGCAGGATCGGCTTGCGCGTCTGTGTGTACCAGCTGCAGCGCTGGGCAATCTCCACCGTGTTTTCGAGCGCTTCCGGCAGATCGGCAAAGAGTGCCGCCATTTCCGCACGGCTTTTCAGATGATGATCCGGCGTCAGGCGGCGGCGATCATCATTTGAGAGAATCTGGCCTTCCGCAATGGCGAGAAGCGCATCATGGGCCTCAAAATCTTCCGCCTTGAGAAAGAACGCCTCATTGGTGGCCACCAGAGGCAGGTCCATCTCATAGGCAAGCGCCACCGTCTTTGCCTCCAGCGCACGGTCGTAGCCTGCCTGACGCTGCAATTCGACGTAGAGCCTGTCGCCGAAGGCTTCCCGCAGGAAAGCCAGCCGCGCCTCGGCCCTGTCGGGACGGTCGGCGGCAAAAGCCCGGCCGATCGGTCCCAGTGCGCCGCCTGAAAGCACGATGACATCTTTCGCCAATGGCGGCAGCCAGCTGGCCTCAATATGCACCGGATCACCTGCCGGTGTTTCCAGAAACGCGCGACTGACGAGCCGCACGATGTTCGCATAGCCCTCTTCCGTTGCCGCGAGCAGCACGATCGGGGCAAGGTCCAGCGCAACACGGCGATTGACGCTGCGGCCATTATCATTGTGGTCGCCGAAGGCGACATCGACCTGACAACCGATGATGGGTTGCAGCCCGTCCTTCGATGCCTTCTGCGCAAATTCAAGCGCACCGAACAGATTGTTGGTGTCGGTGACTGCGATAGCCGGTGCCTCATCGGCAATCGCCTGTTTGATGATCTTGCCGAGCGGCAATGCGCCCTCCAGCAAGGAATAGGCCGAGTGTACACGCAGATGCACGAAACGTGGCGTCAAAGCACCGTCATTTGCTGCGCTGGCTGCTGCTGCATCACTCATTCCATCGACCCCGATCATCTGCCGAGCCGCCCGGATGGACATACATCCGGCGCTCCAAATCCATGCATCGGACTTTCCGAAAATCGATTTCGATCTTCGAGCCGATACAGTAGCCGCGTGATAGCACATTGCTTCAAGCATGAACCACATTCGTGATTCATCACGGCTGGCGACTCTGTCGCCTGAAAGCATCAGTTTCGGGGAATGATGTGGCGATGTCCAGTGAGACTATCGCCGCCCTGGCGCGGGTTCACAGGAACCCGCCGAAGCATTTCCAGTTTTTGCGCATGTCCTTGTCCCCAAAACCGGTTCCCGCCTTTGGGAGACATGCTCTATTTCCTTCAAATCGCGCTCACCCAGATGGCGAAAGTTGCAATGAACAGGCTTACCGAAATGAAAGACAGAACGTCGTGGACGAGATCGGTCATGTGAGAAACTCCTCTATGTTCACGTATGTTTATTTTTTGTTCTATTTTTGTTCCAAAGTCAACACCCGTTTTGCAACGGCATTCATTTTAGGGTTTACGAATAGTGAATACACAACCGCAGCACGGACCACGGAAGAACAGTGGGATGGTAGTGCTGCCGGGCTTTGAACGAGGGCCTGTTCAGGCGGAGACGCACCTCGCCCTTCGAGACGCCGCCTGCGGCGGCTCCTCAGGATGAGGTGCTGGGCCGCGCTCTGGCAAAACGCGATGCCCCACATAGAAATGCAATTCAGCGAACCGCATCTGCCCTGAGTACATTCAACCCAAAGCAACTGGCCAGATCAAATGGCCAGAGCAAATGGCCAGAGCGTCGATCAGGCCGGAACACGCTGATAGCGGAACCGCACCTCGCCTTCGAGACGCCGCCTGCGGCAGCTCCTCAGGATGAGGTGCTATGTAGTATGGAAGTTTTACAGGTCGACGACCTTGCCGTCCTTCAGCGTCACGCGCCGGTCCATGCGGCCAGCCAGTTCGTGATTGTGGGTGGCGATGAGGGCAGCAAGCCCCGACTGGCGCACGAGCGCTTCCAGGGCGCCGAAGACATAAGAGGATGTCGTCGGGTCGAGGTTGCCGGTCGGCTCGTCCGCCAGAAGGACGAGCGGCGCATTGGCGACGGCGCGGGCAATGGCAACACGCTGCTGCTCGCCGCCGGAAAGTTCGGACGGGCGATGCGAGGCACGCTTGCCGATCTTCATATATTCAAGAAGCTGCTGTGCGCGCTCCGCTGCCTGCTTCTTCGACAATCCGCGGATCATTTGCGGCATCATCACGTTTTCCAGCGCGGAAAATTCCGGCAGGAGGTGATGGAACTGATAGACGAAGCCGATGTCGTTGCGGCGCACCGCTGTCCGCTCATCGTCGGAAAGCTTGCTGCAGGAGCGCCCGTCAAGGAAAACCTCTCCCTCATCGGGACGTTCCAGAAGGCCAGCGGTGTGCAGCAAGGTTGACTTGCCTGCGCCCGATGGCGCGACAAGCGCAACCATCTCACCGCGACGAAGCGTGAAATCGGCATCCTTAAGGATCACCAGTTCACGGTCGGCTTCCTTATAGGCGCGGCCGACCCGTTGCAGCCGCATGATGATTTCAGCCGCCATTATTCATACCTCAATGCTTCGACCGGATCGAGCTTGGCAGCGCGCCAGGCCGGGAAAATGGTGGCGATGAACGAAAGCACCAGAGCCATGACGATGACGGAAATCGTCTCGCCCGGGTCCATTTTCGCAGGCAGTTGGCTCAGGAAATAAAGTTCCGGATTGAAAAGCGTGGTGCCAGAGAGCCACGAGAAAAACTCGCGGATACGCTCGACATTGAGGCACACGACGACGCCCAGAACCACACCGGCCACAGTGCCGGTGACGCCGATGGCAGCACCCGTCATCAGGAATATGCGCATCACCGCGCCGCGGGTTGCCCCCATGGTGCGCAGGATCGCAATATCATGCCCCTTGTCCTTCACCAGCATGATGAGGCCGGAAATGATGTTGAGCGCCGCCACGAGCACGATCAGCGTCAGGATCATGAACATGACATTGCGCTCGACTTCCAGCGCCGAGAAGAAAGTCTGGTTGCGCTGGCGCCAGTCGACGAGCGAGAGCTGGCGTCCTGCCGCCTCTTCCACAGGCGCGCGCATCGCATCCACCTTGTCGGGATTATCGACAAAGATTTCAAGCGATTGCACCTTGCCTTCCTGATTGAAGAAAAGCTGCGCCTCGGAAAGCGGCATCATGACAATCGACGCGTCATATTCCGACATGCCGATCTCGAAGATGGCGACAATCGGATAGGCCTTCACGCGCGGATTGACGCCGAAGGGGGTCACATCGCCATCGGGCGAGATCACGCGCAGCGTATCGCCGATGGAAAGGCCGAGATTTTCGGCCATGCGGGTGCCGATGGCGACGCCGCCCGCCTGATCGAAGCCCTGGAGCGTGCCCTGGCGAATATTGCTGGAAACGAGCTTGAGCTTTTCGAGATCTTCCTCACGCAAGCCCCGGATCAGCGCGCCGTTGCCAGCGCCGATATTGCCCTGCACAAGCGCTTGCCCTTCCACCACGGGAATGGCGAACTTGATGCCGGAAATGCCGTCGATCCGCTTGATGAGATCGGCATAATCGTCCAGCGGACGGTCAATCGGCTGCATGATGAGATGGCCGTTGATGCCGAGAATGCGCGAAAGAAGCTCGGCGCGGAAGCCGTTCATCACCGCCATGACGATGATGAGGGTCGCCACACCCAGCATGATGCCGGTGAAGGAAAACCCGGCAATGACCGAGATGAAAGTCTCGCGGCGGCGCGCACGCAGATATCGCCAGGCGATCATCCGCTCAAAGGCCGAGAATGGACCTGACTTCGGAGCCTTTTGGGCTACCTTTGCCTTGTCCCCGGATGTTGCTGCCGCCGCGTTGCTCATGCTTCTGCCGTCAAGAGATTGATTGCGGCTTCAACGCTCAGGTTCTGGCGTTCGCCGGTCTTGCGATCCTTGATTTCGACTTCACCGGCGGCAACGCCGCGCGGGCCGACGATCACCTGCGTCGGCAGGCCGATCAGGTCCATCGTGGCGAACTTCGCGCCCGGACGGTCATCCGTGTCGTCGAGCAGCGGATCGACGCCTGCATTGGTCAGCGCCTCGTAGAGCTTTTCGCTCACGGCGTCGCAACCTTCATCGCCCGGCTTCATGTTGACGATACCGGCACCGAACGGCGCGATGGCCTTCGGCCAGATAATGCCTGCATCGTCGTGGAAGGCTTCGATGGCGGCCGCGACAAGGCGCGACGGGCCGATGCCGTAGGAACCCATGGAAACCAGATGTTCCTTGCCGTCCGGGCCCTGCACTTTCGCGCCCATCGGTTCGGAATATTTGGTGCCGAAATGGAAGATGTGGCCGACTTCGATGCCGCGCGCGGAAACCTGATTTTCAGGCTTCACCTTGGCCCAGTCGGCCTCGTCGTGCATTTCGTCTGTCGCCGCGTAAGGCGTCGTCCAGCGCTGGACGATCTCGGTCAGCTGCGCATCGTTGCGGAAATCGGTGTCCGCGCCCGGCACGGCCAGATCGAGATAGGCCTTGTCGCAGAAAACCTGGCTTTCGCCGGTTTCCGCTAGAATGATGAATTCGTGGGAAAGATCGCCGCCAATCGGGCCGGTATCGGCGCGCATCGGGATCGCCTGCAAGCCGACGCGGGCAAAGGTGCGCAGGTAAGACACGAACATGCGGTAGTAAGCCATCTTCGCGCCCTCATAATCGAGGTCGAACGAATAGGCGTCCTTCATCAGAAATTCGCGCGAGCGCATGACGCCGAAACGCGGGCGCACTTCGTCGCGGAACTTCCACTGGATGTGGTAGAGATTGAGCGGCAGGTCCTTGTAGGAGCGCACATAGGAGCGGAAAATGTCGGTGACCATTTCCTCGTTGGTCGGGCCGAAGAGCATTTCGCGCTCCTGGCGGTCCTGGATGCGCAGCATTTCCTTGCCATAGGCGTCATAGCGGCCGCTTTCGCGCCACAGGTCGGCGGACTGGATGGTCGGCATCAGGATTTCATTGGCGCCGGCGCGGTTCTGCTCTTCACGAATGATGTCGCAGACCTTGTTCAGCACCTTCAGGCCGATCGGCAGCCAGGCATAAATGCCGGCCGACTGTTGACGGATCATGCCCGAACGCAGCATCAGCCTGTGGGAGACGATTTCCGCCTCCTTGGGGTTTTCCTTCAGAATAGGCAAAAAATACCGCGACAGACGCATCGTAACCACCAATCAAGAGGGACTGCCTGAATGCTTCAAGAATCAGGCAAAAATTAAGCATATTCGTCGGTTTCTTACCGGGTTCTAGATCGGTTGGAAACCCGCCTGGAAAAGCTTTCGCGGCAGCGGATTTCCCCATCCACAGCCATGATCGCCTGCCGAATGAACGGTCCGCGCGAAACAGGGCATCCAGATTCACATTCAAATTCAATATATTACAGATATATCACGGTCCTTCGCGAAAATTTGCGAAAGAATTATGACGCCATAGAAGATTTTTCGTGACAAAAGCTGTGCAGTTCGCTATTTTTTTCAGCATAAGAGCAACAACGGAATAAAACCGTTGGTTTCACGCGGTCAAAGTCTTGGGAGGATGGATCCAGGCGCGACTTTCGCAGCCGCCAGTCAAATGGAAACGGATCGAACGCGTATTTGATTAGCAAGGCGAAAGCCTTGCTTTTTTTTTGCACTTGCAGAATGGCCCTCCTCTCCGCAGTTCCGCTGTTTTTTATGCGCGAATAACACATTGATTTTGTGGGATTTATCGCAGCGCCCTCTGCGCATCCAAGTATTAAATTTCACTTAAGTATAAATCGATTTATTCACCCAAAACTCCTTGGAAAACTGCCTCCCCGTCACAAATGACGGCAGGTTGCAGCCTGCCGCAGATTCAATAGGTTACGCTCTATGCCCCCTATTGGATACAACTTTTGGTAGAGCGTTCCATCTTTCTTTATACAAAAAAAAGGCTGCCTAATTTTTAAGCAGCCTCCAAATGCGTGTCGCGATAGCGGGTCAGGTCACGTCAGGTCGGGGAAGAAATGCGGGATATCGTCGAGGCCGAAACCGCTGACCTGCGTCAGATAATAATAGAGCCCGAAAATGAGCGTTGCGACCGCCGTCGTCCGCAGGAAGGCGCGTCCGATGCGTGGCTTGGCGGGAGCGCTTGCCACCGTCCCCAAAGTCACTTCATTTTCTTCAGCCTGCGTGCGCAAGCCAACCGGCAGCAGCGCAAAAAGCGTTGTCCACCAGATGATGAAGTAGATCGCGATGCCAGAAATCAGAGACATGATTACACCTCTTCAAGCTCGATCAGCGTACCATTGAAATCCTTGGGATGAAGGAACAGGACCGGCTTGCCGTGCGCGCCGGTCTTCGGTTCTCCGTCACCGAGGATGCGCGCGCCCTCCGCCTTGAGCCTGTCGCGCGCGGCGATGATGTCGGCAACCTCGTAGCACAGATGATGCATGCCGCCGGACGGGTTCTTTTCCAGAAAGGCCGCGATGGGCGACCCCTCGCCCAACGGCTCCAGCAATTCGATCTTGGTGTTGCCGACGTCGATGAAAACCACGGTCACGCCATGTTCAGGCAGCGCCTGCGGCTCGGTAACCTTGGCACCGAGCTTGCCGCGATAAAGCGCGGCTGCGGCATCAATATCCGGAACGGCAATCGCCACATGGTTCAAGCGTTCGAGCATCAGCACCTCCCTTGCTGTTATCCGTTGCGGCTCAGCGTATCCTATTCACGAATACGGTCACCACCGGCTTTTTGCCCCATGCGTCATTTGCCGCAGCGCGAACGGCACGGCGCACGGACTCACGCACCAGCTCGATATCCTTGCGGCGAACGCGCGGAATGCTGTCGATTGCCTCAATGGCCGCATCCAGCAGAATGTCTTCCATCAGGTCGCCCACGGCGTTTTCTTCCGGCACGCCGAAAGTCACGAGGTCAGGCTCATCGATGATCTTGTGTTCACGGTCCAGCAGCACCGAAACGGCCACGTGGCCGACATAGGCGAGCTTGCGGCGCTCGACCATGCCGATTTCTTCCTCGTCGCCGATCAGCTTGCCGTCCTTGTAGATGCGGCCTACCGGCGCTTCATCGATGATTTCGGCCTTGCCGGGCGCCAGACGCAGCATGTCGCCGTCACGCACCTGCGCGACCTGCTCGATGCCTTCCATGGCGCCAAGCGATCCCTGCGCAACTAGGTGAGCGGCCTCGCCATGCACCGGCACCAGAATCTGCGGGCGAACCCACGAATACATGCGGCGCAATTCGCTGCGGCGCGGATGGCCGGACACATGAACCAGTGCATCCTCATCGCCGATGATCTTGATGCCGCGATCGATCAGGCGGTTCTTGATGTCGAGAATGGCCTTCTCGTTGCCCGGAATGGCACGCGACGAGTAGATGACCGTGTCGCCTGCCGTAAGAGCAAGGCTGCGCATTTCATCACGCGCCAGCTTGGCAAGTGCGGCTCGCGGCTCGCCCTGGCTGCCGGTCAGGATCATCACCACGTTTTCGCGCGGAATATAGCCGTAATCCTCTTCGCTGAGATATTCCGGCAGGCCTTCCATATAGCCAAGCTCGGTCGCAACGGAGATGGCGCGCTTCATCGAACGCCCGACCACCAGCACCTGACGGCCAGCGTCACGCGCCGCCTCGGTAATCGAGCGGATACGACCGACATTGGAAGAGAAGGTCGTAATCGCGACACGGCCACGCGCATTTTCAATCAGTTCACGCAGGCTATCACCCACCTGACGCTCCGAAGGCGATTCCCCTTCGCGCAGCGCATTGGTGGAATCGCAGATCAGCGCCAGCACGCCCGCATCGCCAATGGCGCGGAAACGCGCCTCATCGATAACCGGCCCCAGCGACGGTTCTGGGTCCATCTTCCAGTCGCCCGTGTGCACGACCGTACCGAGCGGCGTCGTAATGGCGAGAGAGACCGGCTCTGGGATCGAGTGCGTGACGGCAACCGCTTCGACCTTGAAAGGCCCGACTTCAAACTTTTCGCCAGCCTTGTAGATCGTGATCGGAATATCAGGCGCGCCAAATTCGGACTGGCGCTTGGCTTCCAGCAGGCCAGCCGTAAACGGCGTCGCATAGACCGGAACCTTGAGGCGCGGCCACAGATCGAGCAGCGCGCCAAAATGGTCTTCATGCGCATGGGTGATGACGATGCCGCGCAGATTGTGCTTTTCAGCTTCGAGATAGCGGATATCCGGAAGGATGAGATCGGCGCCCGGCTGTTCCGGCCCGGCGAAGCTGACCCCCATATCCACGACCAGCCACTCGCGATTATCCGCGGGGCCGAAGCCGTACATGGCCAAATTCATGCCGATTTCGCCCACGCCGCCAAGCGGCAGAAAGACGAGTTCCGTAGTATTGGATCGGGCCATGAAATTTCCTCTATGACTATCGAGCGGTCTTGCCGCATCAACTGGACCTAAAGTTGTCCTGTTGCAACCCTGGCAAGACAAAACAAAGCAATTATTTGCGTATTGTAGCAGCAGTCCCGAAATAGACATCGCCAGCCGTTACCGCAACCCGCGAGCCATCATCTTCGCGAATAACAAAACGGCATGCCTCGTCGATCGTATCAAAACGCCCCTCGATGATGCGCCCTTCAACCTGCATGGTGACATCCTGGCCAAGGCCATGGGCGCGCTGCAGCCAGCGCTTGCGAATATCATCAAGGCCGCGCCCCTCGTTCCAGACGCGATAATTGACGGACCATGCATCCGACAGGGCTGCGAACAAGGTCTCCGCATCGCATTTGCTGCCAAGCGCACGCAGGGAGGTTGCCGGATAAGGCAAGTCATCCGGAAACGCGACCACATTGGTCCCGATCCCGATGGCAACGGCGAACAGGTTTGTCGCCAGAATGGAGGATTCGAGCAGGATGCCCGACAGTTTGGCGCCGTTGACCAGAACGTCATTCGGCCATTTGAGGCCGATCGTCGGCGGCACGGCGGGCCCGGTTGCGGAAAATACCGCGTCAAGCGCATCGGCGAGCGACAGGCCCGCGACAAACCCGAGCGTTGCCGCCGTCTTCATTTCATAGGATTCGACAAGGAGAAGCGTGGAGGCAAGATTACCTTCCGGCGTGGACCAGGCACGGCCCCTTCTTCCGCGACCGCTTTCCTGCCTCTTCGAAACGAGCCAAAGCTTGCCCGGATCACCCGCGGCTGCCCGTTCCAGAGCAACCGCATTGGTGGAACCTACCGTCTCGAAGCTTTCGAGACGGTAGCCCTCATTTTTCGCAACAGGCGAAAGCGTAAAACTCATCTATGCTTCCGCCTCATGCATTGGTCAGAAGAACGTCTTGGCTGCGGCTTCGGCAAAACCGCCGATCGGGCCAGCAATGAAGACGTAGAACAGCACGAAGGCACCCGTTACGCCGAGGACGAGGCGAAGCTCGCCCGCAACCGGCACGAAACCGCCCGTCGGCTCATCGAACCACATGATTTTGATCATGCGTAGGTAGTAGAACGCACCCACGACCGAAGCCACGATACCGATGATGGCGAGCGGCAGGAGACCAGCCTGCACAGCGGCAAGGAAGGTGTACCACTTGCCGAAGAAGCCAGCGAGCGGCGGGATGCCAGCGAGCGAGAACAGGAAGATGGTCATGATCGTTGCCAGCACCGGATTGGTGCGGGACAGACCGGCCAGATCGTCGATGTTCTCGACATTGCCATCCTTGGTGCGCATTGCGAGGATGAACGCGAAGGTGCCGAGCGTCATGGCAAGGTAGATCGCCATGTAGATCATCACGCCCTTCACGCCGATCACCGTTCCGGCGGCCAGACCAACGAGCGCATAGCCCATATGGCTGATCGAAGAATAAGCCATCAGGCGCTTGATGTTGCGCTGGCCGATAGCGGCAAAGGCACCGAGGATCATCGAGGCGAGCGCGATGAAGATCACGACCTGCTGCCAGTCATGGGTGACCGGGGCAAAGGCTTCCGAGACGACGCGGATGATGAGCGCCATGGCGGCCATCTTCGGAGCGGCGGCGAAGAATGCCGTTACCGGGGTCGGCGCGCCTTCATAGACGTCCGGCGTCCACATGTGGAACGGAACGGCGGAAATCTTGAATGCCAGACCGGCCAGGATGAAGACCAGACCGAAGACGAGGCCGAGTTCACGCTGGCCGCCGGAGACGGCCTGCGCGATTTCGGCAAAGCCGATATGTCCGGTGTAACCATAGACGAGCGAAATGCCGTAAAGCAGCATGCCCGAGGACAGCGAGCCAAGGACGAAATATTTCAGGCCGGCTTCCGTCGAGCGGACGCTATCGCGGTTGAACGCTGCCAGAACGTAGAGCGCCAGCGATTGCAGTTCGAGGCCGAGATAGAGCGACAGCATGTTGGAGGCCGAAACCATCAGCAGCATGCCGAGCGTGGAAATCACGATCAGGACCGGGAATTCGAACTTGTCGAACTTTTCCGCCTTGGCGAAACCGACCGACATGATCAGCGTCACGATGGAGCCGATCAGCGTCAGCACTTTCATGAAGCGGCTGAAACCGTCATTGACGATGGCTCCGCCGAATGCGGCGCCGTTCGTCGGGAAAAGGATGACCAGTGCCAGCGCCGCAATAAGCACCGCGACGGATAATCCGTTGACGAGCGTCGTCGCCCGTTCGCCGGAGAACACGCCAATCATGAGCAGTGCCAAGGCGCCCACAGCAAGGAGAACCTCCGGTGCTGCAAGGGTCAGATGAGCTATCAGATCAGTCTGCATGACCTACGCCTTTATTTCTTACTGTGCCGGCACGGCGCTCGCGGTGCTCGCGAGTGCTGCGTCGTAATGTTGGACCAGGGCGTTCACGGCACCGGCGGTCACATCGAAGACCGGGGTCGGATAGACGCCGAAGAAGATGGTAAGCGCCACAAGCGGATAGAGAATGAGCTTCTCACGCGGGCTGAGGTCGAGGAGCGCCTTCAGGCTTTCCTTGGTCAGCGCGCCGAAGATCACCTGACGATAGAGCCAGAGCGCATAGGCCGCCGAGAGGATGACGCCCGTGGTTGCGAACAGCGCCACCCAGGTATTGACCCGGAACACGCCGAACAGCGTCAGGAACTCGCCGATGAAGCCCGAAGTACCCGGCAGGCCGACATTCGCCATCGTGAAGATGAGGAAGGCCACCGCATATTTCGGCATGTTGTTCACCAGACCGCCGAAGGCCGCGATTTCACGGGTATGCATGCGGTCATAGATCACGCCGACGCAGAGGAAGAGCGCGCCCGACACGATACCGTGCGACAGCATCTGGAAGATGGCGCCCTGGATACCCTGCTCATTGGCTGCGAAAATACCCATGGTCACATAGGCCATGTGCGCAACCGACGAATAGGCGATCAGCTTCTTCATATCTTCCTGCACCATCGCGACGAGCGAGGTGTAGATGATGGCGATGACCGACAGCGCGAAGATGAACGGCGCGAAATCAGCGGAAGCCAGCGGGAACATCGGCAGCGAGAAGCGGATGAAACCATAGCCGCCGAGCTTCAGGAGGATACCGGCCAGAATGACCGAGCCTGCCGTCGGTGCTTCAACGTGCGCATCCGGCAACCAGGTGTGGACCGGCCACATCGGCATCTTCACCGCGAAGGACGCGAAGAAGGCAAGCCATAGCCATGTCTGCATACCGGCCGGGAAGTCGTACTTCAAAAGCTCGACGATGTTCATCGTGCCAGCCTGCCAGTACATGGCCATGATGGCGATGAGCATCAGCACCGAGCCCAGAAGCGTGTAGAGGAAGAACTTCAGGCTTGCATAGACGCGACGCTTGCCGCCCCACACGCCGATGATGATGAACATCGGGATAAGGCTTGCTTCGAAGAACACGTAGAACAGGAACAGGTCGAGCGCGCAGAACACGCCGATCATCAGCGTTTCCAGAATGAGGAACGCGATCATGTATTCCTTGACGCGCTTTTCCACCGACACCCAGCTTGCCAGAATGCAGAAGGGCATGAGGAAAGCCGACAGCACCACGAACAGGACGGAAATACCGTCCACGCCCATGTGGTAGCTGATGCCGCCGCCCATCCAGTCGACCTGCTCGACCATCTGGAAGCCAGCGTTCGAATTATCGAACCCCGCCCAGACGACGAGCGACAGGATGAAGACGAATATCGTCGTCAGCAGCGCGACGTTGCGGATATTGCGACGCGAAGCCTCGCTGTCGTCCTTGATCAGAAGGATCAGTAACGCGCCGACGAGCGGCAGAAACGTGACCGTTGAGAGAATTGGCCAGTCGGTCATCAGAAAGAGCTCCCGAGCATCATCCAAGTGACGAGCGCGGCGACGCCGATCAGCATCGCGAATGCGTAGTGATAAAGGTATCCGGACTGCATCTTGACGACGCGGTTGGTAACGTCGAGCACACGGGCCGAGACGCCATCCGGGCCGAAGCCGTCAATAAGCCAGCCGTCGCCACCCTTCCAGAACACGCGGCCAAGCCAGCGAGCCGGACGCACGAAGAGGAAATCGTACAGCTCGTCGAAGTACCACTTGTTGAGGAGGAACTGGTAGAGACCACGATGACGGGCGGCCAGCTCCTTCGGCGTTTCCGGCGAACGGATGTAGAAGATCCAGGCGACGATGAAGCCAAGAACCATCGAGATGAACGGCGACAGCTTAACCCACAGAGGAACATGGTGATATTCCTCAAGGATCTGGTTGGCAGCCGAGGTGAACAGCGCGCCCTTCCAGAACTCGGCATATTCGTGGCCGAAGAAGAGTTCCTTGAACAGCACACCGGCAAAGAGCGCGCCGACGCCGAGGATCAGCAGCGGAACGAACATGACGGCAGGCGATTCATGGACGTGATGCATGACTTCCGCCGAAGCGCGCGGCTTGCCGTGGAAGGTCATGAAAATCAGGCGCCATGAATAGAAGCTCGTGAAGAGCGCGGCGATGATGAGAAGCGTCGAAGCGTAGCCGCTGGCAGCACTGTGCGAAGCGAAGACGGATTCGATGATCGCATCCTTGGAGAAGAAACCGGCGGTGCCGATAACCGTGCCCGGAATGCCGAGGCCGGTAATGGCGACCGTACCGATGACCATCATCCAGTAGGTGATCGGGATCAGCTTGCGCAGGCCGCCCATGCGGCGCATGTCCTGCTCTTCCGATACGGCATGGATGACCGAACCGGCGCAAAGGAACAGAAGCGCCTTGAAGAAAGCGTGCGTGAACAGGTGGAACACAGCCGCGCCATAAGCGCCGACGCCAAGTGCCGCAAACATGTAGCCGAGCTGCGAACAGGTCGAATAGGCGATGACGCGCTTGATGTCGTTCTGCACGAGGGCGACCGTTGCCGCGAAGAAGGCGGTCGTCGCGCCGATGATGGTCACGACCAGAAGTGCCGTCTGCGACAGTTCGAAGATCGGCGACATGCGGGCGACCATGAACACGCCCGCGGTAACCATGGTAGCGGCGTGAATGAGAGCCGAAACCGGGGTCGGGCCTTCCATGGCGTCCGGCAGCCAGGTGTGCAGCAGGAACTGCGCCGACTTGCCCATCGCGCCCATGAAGAGCAGCAGGCAGGTGATCGTGATCGCACCCTGCTTGTCGAGCTGATAGCCGAGGAAGTTCAGAACGACCTGGTTGGCATCGGCAGCGCCTTCAGCCGGCAGATAGTTGGCGGCTGCTGCGAAGATCGTGTTGTAGTCGACCGACTGGAACAGCGCGAACACGCCGAAGATGCCAAGCAGGAAGCCGAAGTCACCAACGCGGTTAACAACGAAGGCCTTCATGGCGGCAGCATTGGCCGAAGGCTTCTGGAACCAGAAACCGATCAGGAGGTACGAAGCCAGACCCACGCCTTCCCAGCCGAAGAACATCTGGACCAGATTGTCCGACGTGACCAGCATGAGCATGGCGAAGGTGAAGAGCGACAGATAGGCGAAGAAGCGCGGACGATGCGGATCGTGGTGCATATATCCAATGGAGTAGATATGCACGAGAGCCGACACCGAGTTCACCACCACCAGCATGACGCCGGTGAGCGTATCGATGCGCAACGCCCAATCGAACGAAAGCGCGCCCGAGCTTACCCAGTGCAGGACCGGGATGCGGACGGTTTCCGCGTCGTGGCCGAGCGGTATCTGGAAGAACACGACCCATGACAGGATCGCGACGATGACCATGAAACCGGAAGTGATGTATTCGCTCGCCTTGGCCCCGATCTGATTGCCGAAGAGACCGGCAATCAGGAAGCCGAGAAGCGGAAGGAAGACGATCGCGTAGTAGAGCATTTGCCCGTCAACCTTTCATAACATTGACGTCTTCCACCGCGATGGAGCCGCGATTACGGAAGAAAACAACGAGAATTGCCAGACCGATGGCCGCCTCAGCAGCCGCGACGGTCAGAACGAAAAGGGCGAAGACCTGCCCGACCATGTCGCCGAGCTGGCTGGAGAACGCCACGAAGTTGAGATTGACCGAAAGAAGGATCAGTTCGATCGACATCAGGATGACGATGACGTTCTTGCGGTTCAGGAAGATGCCGAAGACGCCAAGCGTGAACAGGATGGCCGAAACGGTCAGATAGTGGGCGATACCGATTTCCATATGCTTATCCTCAGATGCCTTTGCCCGTTTCGACCTTCTTGATCTCGATCGCCGTTTCGGGCGTGCGAGCAACCTGGGTCGGAATGGACTGGCGCTTGACATTCGGCTTGTGCCGCAGCGTCAGAACGATGGCGCCGATCATCGCGACCAGAAGGACGAGACCAGCAACCTGGAAGTAGAAAACGAAGTCGGTGTAGAGAATGTCGCCCAGAGCAGCGGTGTTGGTCCGCTCGGCTACATTCGGGATCGGCACAGCGCCCTGCCCCAGCTTCGGCGTGAACATGCGGCTTGCGAACACGAAGATCAGCTCGCCCAGCAGGATCAGCCCGACCAGAGCGCCGACCGGCGCATATTGCAGCGCGCCGCGCTTCAGTTCGGAGAAATCCACATCCAGCATCATGACGACGAAGAGGAAGAGAACCGCCACAGCACCGACATAAACGACGAGCAGGATCATGGCGAGGAACTCGGCCCCCGTCAGCAGGAACAGCGCCGCCGCGTTGAAGAATGTGAGGATCAGAAACAGCACCGAATGCACGGGGTTGCGTGCCGCGATCACCATGAACGCGGATGCGATCATGATGAAGGCGAACAGATAGAAAAACGCTGCCGCAATACCTGTCAGCATGGGGTTCCCCCAACACCTTTCCGTGAGCAAAGCCCTATTGCTTCGCCCGCTTTATTCAAAATCATGTTCAAGCATCGGTTTTCAAAAGATTTCCAAAAACCGATGCCTAAACCCTTTATCGCATTGTCCCAAGCAAAACCGCTTCGCGCTTTTGCCGGAAATGCTCCAAACCAATCAGCGATAAGGCGCATCCATCGCGATATTGCGCGCGATTTCGCGTTCCCAGCGGTCGCCATTGGCAAGGAGCTTTTCCTTGTCATAGTAGAGTTCTTCGCGGGTTTCGGTCGCGAATTCGAAATTCGGACCTTCCACGATGGCATCCACCGGACATGCTTCCTGGCAGAAACCGCAATAGATGCACTTCACCATGTCGATGTCGTAACGCACCGTGCGGCGGGTGCCGTCGTTGCGGCGCGGACCGGCCTCGATGGTGATGGCCTGCGCCGGGCAGATCGCTTCGCAAAGCTTGCAGGCGATGCAGCGTTCTTCGCCGTTGGGATAACGGCGCAGCGCATGTTCACCGCGAAAACGCGGGGAAACAGGGCCTTTTTCATGCGGGTAGTTCAACGTCGCCTTGGGCGCGAAGAACTGGCGCATGGAGAGAAAGAACGCGCCGACGAATTCCTTGAGCAGGAGCGATTTGGCCGCTTGAGCGAATGAAGCCATGAGTTTTACTCCTTACGCCAGACCGAAGACTTTGAGGAAGGTCGCGGTTGCGACAACCATGAAGAGCGAGATCGGCAGGAACACTTTCCAGCCAAGGCGCATCAGCTGGTCGTAGCGATAACGCGGAACGAAAGCCTTCACCATTGCGAAGAGGAAGAAGCAGAAGCAGAGCTTCAGCATGAACCAGATGATGCCCGGAACCCAGTTGAGGACCGCGATATCCACCGGAGGCAGCCAGCCGCCAAGGAACAGGATCGTCATCAGGGCGCACATCAGCGTGATCGCCACATATTCGCCGAGGAAGAACAGAAGGAACGGCGTGGACGAATATTCGATCATGTGACCGGCCACGAGTTCCGATTCCGCTTCAACAAGGTCGAATGGCGGACGGTTGGTTTCAGCCAGAGCCGAGATGAAGAAGATCACGAACATCGGGAACAGGCAGAGCCAGTTCCAGTCGAGGAACGAACCCGGCAGGCCAAGCATCGTGCCAAGGCCGGTGTTCTGCGACAGAACGATATCGGTCAGGTTCAGCGAACCGGCCGTCAGAAGCACCGTCACGATCACAAAGCCGATGGAGACTTCGTAAGACACCATCTGCGCGGCAGAACGCAGCGCGCCGAGGAACGGATATTTCGAGTTCGACGCCCAGCCGCCCATGATCACGCCGTAAACTTCGAGCGAAGAAATGGCGAAGATATAGAGCATGCCGACATTGATATTGGCAACCGCCCAGCCTTCATTGACCGGAATGACCGCCCAGGTCGCCATTGCCAGAACGGCGGAAACGAAAGGCGCAAGGAGGAAGACACCCTTGTTTGCGCCAGACGGGATGATCGGTTCCTTGAAGACGAACTTCAACAAGTCGGCGAAGGCCTGGAACAGACCCCAAGGACCGACAACGTTCGGGCCGCGACGAAGCTGTACCGCTGCCCAGATCTTGCGATCCGCGTAAAGCAGGTAAGCGACGACGATCAGCAATACGACGAGCAGAACGACCGACTTCAGCGCTATGATAAGCGCGGGCAAGACGTAAGCTGCAAAAATTCCTTCCATTGTTCCGTCTCTCTCTCGCTTACTCAGCTGCCTGTTGGAAGCCGCCGGCCGCGAGCGCCGAGCATTCGGCCATGACGGCGGAAGCGCGCGCGATTGGGTTCGTCAGGTAGAAGTCCTTGACCGGGGAAACGAACGCAGCGCCGTTGCCTGGATTGGATGCTTTCGCCGCCAGCGCGACGAGATCGTCGGCGGAAGCAGGCGTGATGGTGTCGATGGCCGCCATATGCGGATAGTCCGCATAAAGCTTGGCGCGAAGCTGCTGCAGGCTGTCGAATGGCAGGCGCTTGCCAAGGCTGTCGGAAAGAGCGCGCAAAATCGCCCAGTCTTCCTTTGCCTCGCCCGGTGCGAAACCGGCGCGGTTGCCAAGCTGCACGCGACCTTCGGTGTTGAGCCAGGTGCCCGACTTTTCCGTATAGGCTGCGCCCGGCAGGATAACATCGGCGGCGTGCGCACCGGCATCGCCATGCGTGCCGATGTAAACGACGAAGCTCGAGCCCTTCTTCGTCATGTCGAGTTCGTCTGCGCCGAGCAGGAACACAACATCGAGATTGCCCAGCATGTCGCCTGCGGCCTTGCCGCCCTCACCCGGCACGAAGCCGAGGTCCAGAGCGCCAACGCGCGAAGCGGCGGTGTGCAGAACGGAGAAGCCGTTCCACTCATCCTTGATCGCGCCGACGTCCTGGGCGAGCTTGGCAGCAGCCGACAGAACGGCACGACCGTTTTCGCCGGTGAGCGCGCCCTGACCGATGATGATCAGCGGACGCTCAGCCTTGGCCAGCACGTCGCGGAAAGCGTTCTTGCCGGAAGCTACGGCTGCGAGCGTCTCGGCGCCAGCACCCAGATATTCGTAGTTGTAACGCAGTTCAGCCTGTTCGCCGATCAGCGCGACCGGGAAATGGCCCATGCGCTGACGCTTGCGAATGCGTGCGTTCAGAACAGCGGCTTCAACGCGGGGATTGGAACCGATGATGAGCAAAGCATCAGCGTTTTCAATGCCTTCAATGGTCGAGTTGAAGAGATAGGTTGCGCGGCCCAGAGCCGGATCGAGAGCTGCGCCATCCTGGCGGCTGTCGATATTGGCAGTGCCGAGCGAAGCCATCAGGCCCTTCAGCGCATAGATTTCTTCAACCGAAGCCAGATCGCCGGCAACAGCACCGATCTTATCGGCGGAGGTAGCGGAAACCTTGGCAGCGATAGCAGCGAAAGCTTCCGGCCAGCTTGCGGCGACCAGACGGCCATCCTTGCGGACATATGGGCGGTCGAGGCGCTGGGTGCGCAGGCCGTCCCAGATGAAGCGGGTCTTGTCGGAAATCCACTCTTCGTTCACCGCTTCATTGACGCGCGGCATGACGCGCATCACTTCGCGGCCACGGGTGTCGACGCGGATGTTCGAGCCGACCGCATCCATCACGTCGATGGTTTCGGTCTTGTTCAGCTCCCACGGACGCGCCTGGAAAGCGTAAGGACGCGAGGTCAGTGCGCCGACCGGGCAAAGATCGATGACATTGCCCTGCAATTCCGAGGTCATGGCGCGTTCGAGATAGGTGGTGATCTCGGCGTCTTCACCGCGGCCAATGAGGCCGAGTTCGGAAATGCCTGCAACTTCCGTCGTGAAGCGGACGCAGCGCGTGCAGTGAATGCAGCGCGTCATCACCGTCTTGACGAGCGGGCCGATATATTTGTTTTCGACCGCACGCTTGTTCTCGCGATAGCGCGAACCGTCGGTGCCGAAGGCCATTGCCTGATCCTGCAAATCGCACTCGCCGCCCTGATCGCAGATCGGGCAATCCAGCGGGTGGTTGATGAGCAGGAATTCCATCACGCCTTCGCGGGCCTTCTTGACCATCGGCGTGTTGGTGAAGATTTCAGGCGCCTCGCCATTCGGGCCGGGACGCAGATCGCGCACGCCCATGGCGCAGGATGCCGCCGGCTTCGGCGGTCCGCCCTTCACTTCAACCAGGCACATACGGCAATTTCCGGCGATGGAAAGCCGTTCGTGGAAACAGAAACGCGGCACTTCGGCGCCCGCGGCTTCGGCAGCCTGAAGGAGCGTATAGTGATCGGGTACTTCGATCTCTGTGCCGTCAACCTTGATCTTTGCCATCGTTTATCCAAACCTGCGGCTTAAGCCGCATTTTCCAGATCTCAAACTCGTGCCTGCCTTTGTATTGGCATGGCCTTTTCCGAAAACCGCCAGGCACTTTTCGGGGCCATGCCCTGCCGGGCAGGCTCACACAACTTATTCAGCCGCTTCCAGACGGATATTGCGGCTCTGAACTGCGTTGCGGGTATAATCGTCAATGCGCTTTTCAATTTCCGGACGGAAATTGCGGATCAGGCCCTGAATAGGCCATGCAGCCGCGTCGCCGAGCGCGCAGATCGTGTGACCTTCAATCTGCTTGGTCACGTCGAACAGCATGTCGATCTCGCGCTTCTGCGCGTTACCCTTGACCATGCGTTCCATCACGCGCCACATCCAGCCGGTGCCTTCACGACACGGCGTGCACTGGCCGCAGCTTTCGTGCTTGAAGAACGCTGCCAGACGGGCAATCGCCTTGATGATGTCGGTGGACTTGTCCATGACGATCAGACCGCCGGTGCCGAACGACGATTTCTTGTCGCGCATGCCGTCGAAATCCATGATGGCGTCCATCATGTCCTCGCCCTTGATGACCGGGCACGACGCGCCGCCGGGAATGACCGCCAGCAGATTGTCCCAGCCGCCGCGAATGCCGCCGCCATGCTTTTCGATCAGCTCGCGGAACGGAATGCCGAGGCCTTCTTCGATGACGCAAGGCGTGTTCACGTGACCGGAAATCTGGAACAGCTTGGTGCCGACATTGTTCGGGCGTCCGATGGACGAGAACCATGCCGCGCCACGACGCAGGATCGTCGGCGCAACAGCAATCGATTCCACGTTGTTGACGGTGGTCGGGCAACCGTACAGGCCCATATTGGCCGGGAATGGAGGCTTGAGGCGCGGCTGGCCCTTCTTGCCTTCAAGGCTTTCGAGCAGCGCGGTTTCTTCACCGCAGATGTAAGCGCCAGCGCCGTGGGTGACATAAATGTCCATATCCCAGCCGCACTTGTTGCCCTTGCCGAGAAGACCGGCTTCGTAGCATTCGTCGATTGCCGCCTGGAGGGCTTCACGCTCGCGCATGAATTCGCCGCGCATGTAGATATAGGCGGTGTGTGCGCCCATGGCGCAACCGGCGATCACGCAGCCTTCGATCAGCGTATGCGGATCGTGGCGCAGGATTTCGCGGTCCTTGCAGGTGCCGGGCTCGGATTCGTCGGCGTTGACAACCAGATAATGCGGACGACCGTCGCTCTGCTTGGGCATGAACGACCACTTGAGACCCGTCGGGAAGCCAGCACCGCCACGGCCACGCAGGCCCGACGCCTTCATCTCCTCGATGATCCAGTCACGGCCCTTTTCGATCAGCCCGCTGGTGTTGTCCCAATGGCCGCGCGCCATTGCACCCTTCAGGGAGCGATCCTTGAAGCCGTAAATATTGGTGAAGATGCGATCTTTATCAGCCAGCATGTCTCACCTGTTTCCGTTCGTGTTTGCCAATATCGAAGTCATCATACCGGCTTCTTTCCGAATACCTTGATGTATTCCTCGACGCCGCCCTTGGCCAAAGCCTTGGCCTGCTTTACCCAGTCCTCGCGCTCGATACGACCGTGGAAGCTGAGATAACCGTCGACCCATTCGCGCTCGGCCTTCTTCCAGGAAGCAACCTGCTTGTAGGTGAAGATGCCAAGCTCGTGCAGGGTCGCCTCGATCTTCGGACCGACGCCGGAAATCAGCTTGAGATCGTCAACCGCCTCCGGGCGCTCCATGGCAACCGGACGGTTCTTGTCGTCAAGCTTGTATTCCTGCTTCGCTTCGACCGAAGCGGCCTTTTCGGCTGCATTCGAAACCTTGACCTCGGAAGGCGACTTGAGCGCCGGAGCGGTTTCAGGCGCATTGGTTACGGGCTTGGCCGTATTCGACGGCGTGGCCGCTGCAACTTCGGCTTCCGCCTTTGCCTTTGCTTCCGCTTCGGCCTTCGCCTTGGCTGCGGCAGCGTCCGATGCCTTGCGGGTTTCGAGGCCGATCTTCTTGTAGTCCAGGTCTTCCGTCAGCGACGTCAGGCCATTGACCGGATTGGAGGTTTCACGACCGACCTGCGGGCCCGGCTTGACGGTATCGCCCTTGCCAGCTTCGAAAGCGTCGATGATTTCGGCGAGGCGTTCCGGCGTCAGGTCTTCATAGGCGTCCTTGAAGATCATGACCATCGGCGCATTGGCGCAAGCGCCCTGGCATTCCACCTCTTCCCACGACAGGGTACCGTCGGCATTGAGCTCGAACGGGTCGTGGTTGATCTTGTGGCGGCAGACATCCATCAGCGCTTCCGAACCGCGCAGCATGCACGGCGTGGTGCCGCAAACCTGAATGTGGGCGCGCGTGCCAACCGGCTTCAGCTGGAACTGCGTATAGAAGGTTGCCACTTCCAGAACGCGGATCAGCGGCATGTCGAGCATGCCTGCTACGTGTTCAATAGCGGCTTTCGTTACCCAGCCATCCTGCTCCTGCGCGCGCATGAGCAACGGAATGACGGCCGACTGCTGACGGCCTTCAGGGAATTTTGCGATCGTCTTGTGCGCCCATGCCTGATTTTCCGCGTTGAACGCGAAAGCGGCTGGCTGGACGGCATCATCTGCGAGACGGCGAACGGACATCAGCGGTCAACCTCACCAAACACGATATCGAGCGAGCCAAGAATTGCCGACACGTCGGCCAGCATATGGCCGCGGCACAGGAAATCCATGGCTTGAAGATGGGCAAAGCCCGGAGCGCGCAGCTTGCAGCGATAAGGCTTGTTGGAGCCATCCGATACGAGGAAGACGCCAAATTCACCCTTCGGCGCTTCAACTGCTGCGTAAACTTCACCGGCAGGCACATGGTAGCCTTCCGTGTAAAGCTTGAAGTGATGGATGAGCGCTTCCATCGAGCGCTTCATCTCGCCGCGCTTCGGCGGCACGATCTTGTTGTCGGCGTTGGAAACCGGACCGACGCGTTCCTTGCCGAGAAGCAGGTCAACGCACTGGCGCATTATCTTCGCCGACTGGCGCATTTCTTCCATGCGGATCAGGTAACGATCATAGCAGTCGCCGTTCTTGCCGACCGGAATGTCGAATTCCATCTCGTTGTAGCACTCATAAGGCTGCGACTTGCGCAGATCCCATGCAGCGCCCGAACCGCGCACCATGACGCCCGAGAAGCCCCATGCCCATGCGTCTTCCAGCGAGACGACGCCGATATCGACGTTACGCTGCTTGAAAATACGGTTCGGCGTGATGAGGTCGTCAAGATTGTTGAGCGTCTTGAAGAACGGATCGATCCATTTGCCGATGTCTTCAACGAGCTGATCCGGCAGGTCCTGATGGACGCCGCCCGGACGGAAATAGGCTGCGTGCATGCGCGCGCCGCAGGCGCGTTCATAGAAGACCATCAGCTTTTCGCGCTCCTCGAAGCCCCAGAGCGGCGGCGTCAGCGCGCCAACGTCCATGGCCTGCGTGGTGACGTTCAGCAGGTGGTTCAGGATACGGCCGATTTCCGAATAGAGAACGCGGATGAGCTGGCCGCGCTTCGGCACGTCGATGCCGAGCAGGCGTTCGACGGCGAGCGCATAGGCATGTTCCTGATTCATCGGCGCCACGTAATCGAGGCGGTCGAGATAAGGCAGAGCCTGAAGATAGGTCTTGGCTTCCATCAGCTTTTCGGTGCCGCGATGCAACAGACCGATATGCGGATCGACGCGCTCGACCACTTCGCCGTCGAGCTCAAGCACCAGACGCAGCACGCCGTGCGCGGCAGGGTGCTGCGGACCGAAGTTGATATTGAAATTGCGGACCTGAGTCTCAGCCATGTTCAGCTTCCTGTTTGGCTGCAAGAGCCGCCAAGAACTCCTCGCCGGTCATCCGGTGGGTGTCATTGGCAAAATCGTAATTCGCAGGCTTGTTATCGATGAAGATTTCTTCGGCGAAATGGAAACGCTCCGGCTCGGCGAAGGCTTGCATGGAAACGGCCATCTTGCCGTCATGCGCGCCGCGCCAGAACAGCGACGAACCGCATGTCGAGCAGAACAGGCGCTCGCCCCATTCCGAGGAACGATAGACGCTGAGCGCGGCTTCGTTCTCGATCTGGACCGACGTATCGCACATCACAGCCATGAACGTGCCGCCGGACCAGCGCCGGCACATGCTGCAATGGCAAACATCCATTTCCATCTTTGCCGGAGCAGCGGTGAATTTCACCGCGCCGCAAAGACATTGACCGTTCAATCTCTCGCCTGCGCCCATGAGCATGTCCTCAGTTCGCCTTGGCTTTCTCGTCGCCCGGCAGAACGTAGTCCGTTCCTTCCCATGGCGAGAGGAAGTCGAAGTTGCGGAACTCCTGGCGCAGCTGTACCGGCTCGTAGGCGACGCGCTTCAGCTCGTTGTTGTAACGAACCTCGACGAAGCCGGTGAGCGGGAAGTCCTTGCGCAGCGGATGGCCTTCGAAACCGTAGTCGGTCAGGATGCGGCGCAGGTCCGGATGGCCGGAGAACAGGACGCCGTACATGTCGTAGGTTTCGCGCTCGAACCATTCAGCGCCAACGAAGACCGGAACGGCAGACGGCACCAGCGTATCTTCGTCAGCTTGAACCTTGACGCGGATGCGCTGGTTCTGGCGCGGAGACATAAGCTGGTAGACGACATCGAAGCGCTTGGCGCGCTGCGGATAGTCGACGCCCGAAATATCCGTCAGGTTGACGAACTGGCACTGCACATCATCACGCAGGAAGGTCAGAACGCTGATGATGCTGGCGGCCGGAACCGACAGGGTCAACTCGCCATAGGCCAGCTTCGCCTCTTCGATCGCATCGCCGAGACGTTCCTTGATGTAGCCGGAAAGTTCACCGAGAGCTTCTTCGCTCATGATCAAATGTCCTTTTCTTCGGCCTTAGCGTTCAATGGTGCCGGTACGGCGGATCTTCTTCTGCAGCATGAGAATGCCGTAGAGCAGCGCCTCAGCGGTCGGCGGGCAGCCCGGAACGTAAATATCGACCGGAACCACGCGATCGCAGCCACGCACCACTGAATAGGAATAGTGGTAGTAGCCGCCGCCATTGGCGCAGGAACCCATCGAGATAACGTAACGCGGCTCCGGCATCTGGTCGTAGACCTTGCGCAGAGCGGGCGCCATCTTGTTGGTCAGCGTGCCGGCGACGATCATCACGTCGGACTGACGCGGCGAAGCGCGCGGAGCGATACCGAAACGCTCGGCGTCGTAACGCGGCATGGAAATGTGCATCATTTCCACGGCGCAGCATGCGAGGCCGAAGGTCATCCACATCAGCGAGCCGGTACGCGCCCAGGTAATCAGAGCGTCAGCGGAGGTGACGATGAATCCCTTGTCGGAAAGCTCGCTGTTCAGATCGTTGAAGAATGCATCGTCGGAACCGACAGGCTTGCCCGTGCGCGGGTCAAGAATGCCCTTCGGCTGCGGAGCCACGAGCGTCGTGTTGGCTGAGGTCAATCCCATTCCAGCGCTCCCTTCTTCCATTCATAAATGAAGCCGATGGTCAGAACGCCAAGGAACACCATCATCGACGCAAAGCCGAACCAGCCGATTTCACCAAAGGACACAGCCCATGGGAAAAGGAAGGCGACTTCCAGATCGAAGATGATGAAGAGAATCGACACCAGATAGAAACGGATGTCGAACTTCATACGGGCGTCATCGAAGGCATTGAAGCCGCACTCGTAAGCGGAAAGCTTTTCCGGGTCGGGCTGTCTGTAAGCGACAAGAAACGGCGCAACCAGAAGGGCTACACCAATTACCATCGCAATGCCGAGAAAGATGACGATCGGCAGGTAGGAACTTAAAAGCTCGTTCATGGTCCTTTATCCGGCTTGAATACGAGGCTGCGCCGCCTGTCATAAGCTTTTTGAAGCTCACGGCCATGCGACACATTGCATCTGTTGCAACCTCGTCGCCCAAGCAGCTTCAAAAGGCATACCGTGCGAACTAAGCGCTTTTCGCCCGGACGGTTATCGCAGCGCACGCGCAAGCGCAACCCCTCCGGCACGTTCTGTTGGGCAAAGTCGCGCCAAGATGCTTAACAAGCCATGCATCCGGCCCGCTTATCGCCCTTAAAACCCCTATAACATGAAAAGATCATAATTTCGTGAGGAAAAGTCGCACGGCCTGCCTCACTCGGCAATCGCCGGGAGAATCAATTGCCAGCAACTTGGGAATAAAAATCGGCGGGCCCAACCCGCCTGAAAATACACTCAAGGAGCGGCGGAAGCCCCCGCGCCGACCAACCTGCCAGGCAGATACAGCACAAGCGATGCCGCACCCCTGATTGCGGAAGCGCCGTCCGCCAGCACCGCCTGCCCCGTCGCCTGGCTTGCCCGCGCGTTCAATGCCCCCAGCGAGAGAGTGCCGTCGCTGACCAGAGCCATGAGTGACGGCGAAGATGCAAAGACATTGTGCGCGCCACCATCCAGATCGGTCGCGTCTATCACGGCGATTCCGTATTTCTGGAGCGTCGGAATACTGGTGCCGTCCCCTACCCGCGCATGACCGCCGGTAATGAAGGAAGAGACGCCGAGCGCCCGATCGCTGCGCGATGTCATCACCGCCGTCGGATGCGGCATGGGGTTGATATCCTTTATCTGCTTTTCAAAGACGTCGAGATCTATGTCGGGCGCGGCGAGCAGCAGCGCCGTGATGCGACGCAGCACATCCTTCTCGCCCAGCAGCGACAGGGTTCTCAAAGCCTCCATGGTGACAAAGCCGCCCATGGAATGGCCGACCAGAACAATGCGTTCGGCCTTGCTGCGGGCGACAAGCTCGAGCAGCCGCGCCAGACCGTCCCGCGCAAAGTCGGCGCTGTCGCGATCATAGACATAAAGGCCGAGATCGCCGCCCGATGGCCAGGCATATTCGACCGCCACCGACTTCATCTTGTAATCATGGACGAACTGCGCGGTGCGGAATGTGCTGTCGGCAAAATTATTGTTGTAGCCATGCACGAAGATCAGGATTTCCCTGTCCTTCGGCCCCTGCTTCGCCAGGGCTGCATTCAATTGTGCGAGAAATTGTTCCGCATTGTCGTATGGCTGGAATGCGGTCGCCGCGAAATTTCTGGCCGGGTCCGGCTTGTAGCCGGTCGACTCGACCTGTCCTTTGACATGGGCTGCGGGAATGCCGACATCGACCTGCGCGAAATTCAGCGTTTTCGAGCGATTTGAATTGTAGGGCTGCGAGAAATCGGCCGAGCGCTGGCGGCTCGTCGCAACATAGATGGGCACCACCGCCGCGGGCGTCGCCGGCTTGACGATGGCGGCTTCAGCCGCTGCCACCGATTGCGGGCTTGAATTCGGCCCGTGCCACAACACGGCGCGCGGCGTGTCACAGCCGGAAAGAATCAAAAACGTTGCAAGCACACCAAGAAAAGCGTGTCGGGTCATCGTCGCAGCGATCCGTTCCTGTGATCCGGTTCCACGCGATTGAAAACAGGAAATCAGGCCCTTGGCAATGCACGGGCAAGGCGGCCGGTTTTCCGTAGCGACTTTTCAAGGCGTAAGGGCGCCTGCCCCGAGGATGGAAAATTCCGTTCGCGTTTGCGGTCAAACTTGGAATGGAAGCGCATCAAATGCCGAAAGCCTTGCGAAGCCATGCCTTCAGATCGCAGTCGCACCGGCTATCATGGAGCCTATTGTCGACTACAAGGAGGTCACGCATGAGCCATTACCTGCTCGCCAGCGGCGATCTTCTCGCCATCGCAGCGATCATACTGTCGGTCGCTTATCTGTCGTGGAAGCAGTTTTCCAAATAACAGCCGCGACCCGGTGATTTCCTGGAGATTCTTCGAAAACGAGGCGGTGGGCGCCACTTTCGCATCAACTTCAATCTATCGATATGTTGAGAGGAAAGTGGCGCGAGTGACGGGGCTCGAACCCGCGACCTCCGGCGTGACAGGCCGGCACTCTAACCAACTGAGCTACACCCGCGCATTTTTCGGCAACCCTGAGGCTGCGTCGCACCGGCGTTTCCGTCCGGTGTGAGCGGTCGTTTAAGGGGTTCTCGAACAAGTGTCAAGCGCGTGTTTGGAGAAGAATCGCGATATTGTGAAAATCATTCACAGGAAGCTTCGACGCCTTCCCGGTGTGAGCAATTCTCCAGCATTCCAGTTAAACTGAATCACTGGACAAGCTCTCTCCCTTCCACGCACTATCCTGCGCAAAACCGCTTCGCGCTTTGCTGGAAATGTTCTGGCTGGAAAAGAAGTGAAAAGGCGGTGGGCGCCACTTTCGTGTCAACTTCAATCTATCGATATGTTGAGAGGAAAGTGGCGCGAGTGACGGGGCTCGAACCCGCGACCTCCGGCGTGACAGGCCGGCACTCTAACCAACTGAGCTACACCCGCGCATTTCTCGGCAGCCCTGAGGCTGCGTCGCACCGGCGTTTCCGTCCGGTGTGAGCGGTCGTTTAAGGGGTTCTCGAACAAGTGTCAAGCAAGGGTCACGAAGAAAGGATAAGAATTTTCGCTTTTGCGGCAAAAGACCCGATTTCCGGGCTTTTTCAATAGGATCGAACTTATCCACAAGTCCGCTCCGGCCTTAAATCGAGCCCGGTTTTCAGAATCATCCGGGTCGCCTCCGCCAGCACGCACTTCCTCGCGGCAACAGGCAGGCTGCAATTGCCTGCTTGATTTCAAACCGACTGGTTGGTATTGTTTATTGAGGAGTACGTTCATGGCACGCAAACAGAATCCATCAACCCGGCCCAATCTGCTTGATGCAGCGCTTGGCGTTATTCGCACCAAGGGCTACGCCGCGACCACGGTGGACGACATATGCGCCAAGGCATCGCTGTCGAAAGGCGCTTTCTTTCACCATTTTTCCAGCAAGGAAGATCTGGCCGTTGCCGCCGCGAACTACTGGTCGGAAACAACGGGAGCGCTTTTTGCGGATGCCGCCTATCACGCTCTGGAAGAGCCGCTTGAGCGCGTGCTGGCCTATGTCGAGTTACGCAAGCAGCTCATTCAAGGCGAACTGCCGGATTTCACCTGTCTCGTCGGCACCATGACGCAGGAGGTCTACGAGACCAGTTCCGTTATCCGGGATGCCTGCTGGGCCAGCATTTCAAGCCATGCGGACACGCTTGTCCCCGATATCGCAGCCGCGATGGAACGCTATGCGGTCGCCGGTGATTTCACCGCCGAAAGCCTCGCTCTTCATACGCAGGCGGTTATCCAGGGCGCCTTCATCATCGCCAAGGCAAGCGGCGATCCGCGGCGCGCGGTCGAGAGCATCGACCATCTCAAGCGATATATAAGCCTGCTTTTCAAGCACCCCGCCAACTGAGGACCACATGGGAGGAAACCATGCCCAGCACAATTCGCCTGCACCGCGTATTCGCCACCAAGCCGGAAAAGGTCTATCGCGCTTTCATCGAGCCGGACGCCATCGCCAGCTGGCTGCCGCCCTATGGCTTTGTCTGCACCGTCCATGAGCTGGAGGCAAAGGTGGGCGGCAAGCACAGAATGTCTTTCCGGAACTTTACGACGGGCCAATGCCACTCATTCGGCGGCACATATGTCGAACTCGTTCCGGGAGAAAGGCTCGTCTATACGGACAGTTTCGACGATCCCAACCTGCCGGGCGAAATGAAAGTCACGATCACGCTGAAAGCCGTATCGGTCGGGACGGAAATCAATATCGAACAGCAGGGCGTGCCGGATATCATTCCCGCTGAGGCCTGCTATCTCGGCTGGCAGGAATCCCTCGAAAAGCTGAAGAAGCTGGTCGAGCCTGAAATCAACCAGTAACGCCGTTTCACGAATGAGGTGCGGGGGTGGCAACAAAGATTGCCCGCCCCGCATCATCGATTGAATGGAATATCGGACAGAAATTCCCGTCTTCTTTGAGATACAACAAATCCGGTTTGCGCCTGTCACTCTAGAATGGCTCCAATGATGATGCGGCTGTCGTCATCATGCTTCGAAGCCTGACAGCCACGGAACAATAAAAATGTCGGCAGAACCTGTCTCCCCAACCCCGGTAATTGATGTTCGCACCATACCGCCCATTTCGCGGCACGCGACGATCTTCTCAATGATCGATGCGCTTGAACCCGGCGAAGCGCTGGAAATCGTCAACGATCACGATCCGGTGCCGCTGCGCCACCAGCTTGAAACCCGCAATCCGGCCACTTTCTCCTGGGTCTACAAGGAAACAGGCCCGCTGTGGCGGGTCGAGATCGGCCGCCGAAAAGTCCATCATGGCGCGGGCCATGAATGCACCTGCGGCAATCACTGAAGTCTCATAGGCACCCTGACCCGGACGAATTGAGATGATCGGCGCGACGCTTTCCCGTTGGACCCTGTCCTATTTTACCGCTTCGCTGGCTTTCCTCGTCTTTGGGCTTGGATTGATGACGGGTGGTTTCGGCTTTCCGGTTCATGGGATTCGCGCCGCCGAGACGCTCATCGTCGTGCATGCCGTTTCCATCGGATGGCTGGCCCTGCTGATGAGCGGCGCACTCATGCAATTCGTGCCGGTTCTGGTGAACGGGCGCTTATGGGGAAGCCGTGCGAGCCTTCCCGCCTTGCTTCTGCTGGTGGCGGGCCTTTGCGGCCTGCTCACCGGCTTTGCGGGCATGGCGGGGCTGGCGGAAAGTCCGGCATGGCTGCTGCCGGTATCCGGCATCCTGCTGACCTGCGGTTTCTCCATCATTTTCGCAATATTGGGCATGACGCTCTGGCTTGCCCGCCCGATCGCCCTGCCCGCGCGGTTCGTCGCGGCCGGCATATGCTGCCTTGTGATAACCGCCCTGCTCGGCAGCGTTTTCACATTCACGCTTTCCGGATTGGCGGAACAGGCGGTCCTGCTCGATATTGCGGGATCAGCCTTGCCGGTTCACGCCGCACTTGGCCTTGGCGGCTGGATGACGTTTACCGCCATGGGCGTCAGCTACAGACTTCTGACCATGTTCATGCTTTCGCCCGACGCCGTGCGGCAGACAACCAGAATCATATGGTGGGAAGGTGCTGCCGCCCTCACCATCCTTGCAGCCGGGATCGTCATTGCAGCGATGGAAATGGGATCGACCGAGGTTGCCGTCACAGCGGCTCTCGTTCCCGGCATCGCCTGCGTCGCTCTTTATATGATCGATATTCAGGCGATCTACCGGCAACGCAAACGCAAGACGATTGAATTGAACAGCGCCGCCAGTATTCCGGCCTTCATCGCGCTTGGACTTTCTCTTCTGCTGGCGATTGCCCTGTTCTGGACAGGCACCTCCGATCAGATGATTGCCGGTCTCGTCTATCTCTTCACCTTCGGCTGGCTGAGCGGCCTGAGCCTCGCCCAACTCTACAAGATCGTACCGTTCCTGACCTGGCTGGAATGCTATGGCCCCGTCATGGGACGCGCGCCGACGCCGCGCGTGCAGGATATGGTCAGCGAACGCCGCGCGCGGCAATGGTTCGCTCTTTATTATAGCGGCGTTGCAGTCGGGACGCTGGCCCTCATCGCCGGTTATCCGACCGTGTTTCGTCTGGCCGCAGGTTTGAATCTCGTCGCCATACTCGGATTGACCGTGCACTTCTTTCGCGCCCGGCGGCTTCTTGATGTACCCAACGGCCTGCGTCTGCCAAAAGGGGCAACCCTGCCGCATCTGATCTATGCCGGTGAACCAATTTTCAGGAGATCGAAATGACACCCTCAGTTCAGGACATCGCACACCATGTGCTGGATGTGCGCCCGCTGATCAAGGGCGGCGTGGAACCGTTCAATGCCATCATGGAAGCAGTCGACGGCCTTGCGCCGGGGCAAAGCCTCCTGCTGATCGCGCCGTTCAAACCAGCACCGCTTTTCAGCGTCATGGAACGGAAAGGCTTTTCCGCAAAAGCCGAGCCTCTGGAAAACGGCGACTGGCAGGTGCTTTTCAGCCCGGCGGCGGATACTGCGCCGGAATTGCGGTTTTCGGAGAATGTCGTTTCGCCGGATGTCTGGCCCGAACCGTCGCGCTATCTCGACTGTTCCGACATGCAGCCGCCGGAACCCATGGTGCGCATTCTTGCCGAAGTGGAGGACATGCCCGCTGGTGCGGTTCTGTTCGCCCTCCTGCACCGGGAGCCTTTGTTCCTGTTCCCCGAGCTTGAGAATCGCGGCCATGCATGGGTCGGCAATTTCGACGAAACCGGCAATGCCTATCGCATCATGATACGCATCGGACAGCCGAGGTAGTTGCCATGCATCCCGCAGCCGATGCCCCGATGGAACAGCAAATCATCGATAATCTCCGTCTGGTGCTCGATCCCGAACTCGGGTTCAACCTGATCGACCTTGGCATGATCTACAGCATCGACATACAGAACGGCGGCGTTGTCGATATCAGCATGACGACCACGACACCCGGTTGCCCGGCAGCCGGTTTTCTGACCGATGCCGTGCGCGCCAGCGTCGAATCCGTCGAAGGCGTTCGCGCGGTGAATGTCGAACTGACCTATGAACCGGAGTGGATTCCGGAGATGGCAGCGCCTGAAGTACAGGCCCGATTTGGAGAATAATCCAAAGCCACGCGAACTATCATCGCAACCAGCGAACGGTGCCAGACTGTTCGCTGGTTTCTGTTTGGGCAGAACCTTTTTGCCGTCAAGCCTTTGCGCCAGCGCAAACAAGACGAAACATAAATCAATCAATCAAGATAAGCCATTGATATTGCATTATTAATATTACCCGATTTTCTGCGTCACCTTGATCGCAGTCAAGGACCATCCACACGGCCTTTTCTATAGTCGTCATGACAGAGCAGGAAATGCTCGGTCCTATCGTAAAGGAGAGTATCGATGGTCGACCAGATGCAAATCAGCCGCCGCAGCATATTGGCGGGAGCCGCCCTGGCTGGGGCGCTCGCGCCGGTGCTGGCAACCACATCGGCCTGGGGACAGGGCGCGGTGCGGAAGGCAAGTGCTGCGGAGATAGCGGCGCTGCCGCGCCAGAAGGTGGAGTTGGTGGACCCTCCCTTCGTGCACGCCCACACTCAGGTTGCCGAGGGCGGCCCCAAGGTGATCGAATTCACCATGGTGATCGAGGAAAAGAAGATCGTCATCGATGACGCGGGAACCGAAGTTCACGCCATGGCGTTCAACGGCACGGTTCCGGGACCGCTGATGGTCGTGCATCAGGACGATTATGTCGAGCTGACGCTCATCAACCCCGAAACCAACACGCTGATGCACAATATCGATTTCCATGCGGCAACGGGTGCGCTTGGCGGCGGCGGGCTGACCGAAATCAATCCGGGCGAGAAGACCATCCTGCGCTTCAAGGCGACCAAGCCCGGCGTCTTCGTCTACCACTGCGCACCTCCCGGAATGGTTCCGTGGCATGTCGTCTCGGGCATGAACGGCGCGATCATGGTGCTGCCGCGCGAGGGACTGCATGACGGCAAGGGCAAAGCCCTGACCTATGACAAGATCTATTATGTCGGCGAGCAGGATTTCTATGTGCCGCGTGACGAGAACGGGAAATTCAAGAAATACGATGCGCCGGGCGACGCATATGAAGACACCGTCAAGGTCATGCGCACCCTCACCCCGACCCATGTTGTGTTCAACGGTGCTGTCGGCGCCCTCACCGGCGACAAGGCGATGACGGCGGCAGTTGGCGAGAAGGTCCTGATCGTCCATTCGCAGGCCAATCGCGATACCAGGCCGCACCTGATCGGAGGTCACGGGGATTATGTCTGGTCGACCGGCAAGTTCAACACCCCGCCGGACGTCGATCAGGAAACCTGGTTCATCCCGGGCGGCGCAGCCGGAGCAGCTTTCTATACGTTCCAGCAGCCGGGCATCTATGCCTATGTGAACCACAATCTGATCGAGGCTTTTGAACTTGGCGCGGCAGCCCATTTCAAGGTCACCGGCGAATGGAACGACGACCTGATGACCTCGGTTCTCGCGCCGTCGGGCACATAAGGCAAATGCATGAAGGCGCTTCGCCTCCCGGGGCGCCTTTGGCTAAATCTTCCCCAATGATGCTTTAGGATGAAAGGCTCGGGGCTGCATCCGTCTGCCTCCCGGATGGATGCGGTCCCCTGTTATCCGATGGACAAGTGCAAAGGAAAGAAGTGCCTGCGTGAGCTTGCGGTGGCCGTTCCGGCGGTTCTGCTGGCGGTCGTCGCGGGACTGTTCGTCGTTGACGCCGTGGGACGTCCGGGCCAGTCGCTGCCGGGTGCGTCCGCGCTGCGTCCCGAAACGGTTGTCATCACGCCCCGCACCATGACTTATCGGGCCGATGGCGACTTCCAGAAGAACAATTATCCGGTGGACGCCCCGTTGACGACCCGCAGGCTGTCACGGCCATTCGAGATCATGAAATATCAGGTCGGCACGGCTGACTACGAGCTTTGCGTAGAGGACGGCGCATGCCAGCCAGCCGAGGCCCTGCCGCACAATCACGATGCACCGGGTGCCGAGGCACCTGTCGTCGGCGTCAGTTACGATGACGCACAGGCCTATGCCGACTGGCTGTCGCGCAAGACCGGCGAAAACTGGCACCTGCCGACAGACGAGCAATGGGCTTTCGCCGCAGGCTCGCGCTTTCCCGATGATGCGCTGGGCATCGAGGATGATTCCGCCAGCAATCCGGCAGTCCGCTGGCTGAGGGACTATGAAAAGCAAAGCGCCCGCAAGCTGGACAGAAGCCCGGCGCGACGCCCTGCCGGAGCATTCGGCGTCAATGAACTCGGAGTAGCCGACATTGCAGGCAATGTGTGGGAATGGACGCAGACCTGCCACCGCCGTGTCAATATCGATGCCTATGGCAAGCAGGTTGCGGAAGTGCCCTCGTGCGGTGTTTATGTGGTCAACGGCAAGCACCGCGCCGCGATGAGCTCGTTCATCCGCAACCCGAAAACCGGAGGATGCAGCGTCGGCGTCCCGCCCGACAATCTCGGTTTCAGGCTGGTGCGCGACAACCGCTGGTATGCCGTGGTGTGGAAGCGTATCCAGAACATCGGCGCATGAGGGATTAGCTGTGAATGCCCGATCCCCGGCTCCGAAAACAATTCCAAGCCTGCATTGCTGTGCTAAGGTAGACGCAGGATTTGGAGTGTGAGAAACGCAATGTCCATGATAGATCGCGGACTCGTCAGGAAACTGTCCCTGTTCGCCAAAATGAGTGACGGTGAACTCGACAAGCTTGTTTCCTATGCAACTACAAAGCGTGTTCCTCCTGGAGAAGCGATCTTTGAACAAGGTGACGATGCGGTTCTTTTCTATCTCCTCCTGCATGGGCGATTGAAGGTCAATCAGGTGACGCCGGACGGACAGCAGATCATCGTCCGCATGGTGCATCCGGGCGATCTTTTCGGATTTGCCAAAGCCTTGCAGAGAAGCGATTATCCCGGCACGGCGGTCGCCGTGGCGGAAAGCATCGTTCTCGCCTGGCCGACCGAGCTTTGGGACTATTTCGTCGAGCAGAATCCCGGTCTGGCGATGAATGCAATCCAGACCATCGGCAAGCGGCTGGAAGAAGCCCATACGCGCATCCGCGAAATGTCGACGGAAGAAGTGGAACGGCGCGTCGCGCACACGGTTCTGCGCCTTGCGCGTCAGGCCGGACGCAAAGAAGAAGACGGCATCCGCATCGATTTTCCGATCACCAAGCAGGATATCGCCGAAATGACCGGGACGACGCTGCATACGGTGTCGCGCATTCTCACCGGCTGGGAAGCGCAGGGATTCGTTCGCGGCGGACGCCAGAAACTGACCGTTCTCAATATGTCGGGCATCAGGCGGCTTGCCGACGGCGAGCGATAGAGCGGCGGGCAGACACGAAAATTTCGGCGAAAACAGCCGCCAACAACGAACTGAAACCCAACTAAAACAAATATTTAAAGATAGTTCTTTTCAAAGAGATTCGGGATGACGGGCAGCGCATTCATGGCGCCCGTCTCCCTCGCCTACTGACCGAGGAAAAGGACGGCGGCAATCACGATGGAAGCCGCAACGGCGGACAGGGTGCCAGCGCCTTGCAAGGCTCCCATGCGATAGAGAACCAGTGAAAAGCCGATGATCGCCGGTGTCGCGACCATGAGTCCGATCTGTGCGTCCGTCATTGAAATTCCCTTTGCTATGGTGGCGATACAATGTCGCCATCAGTGCGCTTGTTCTTTGCCAAAACGCAAAGAAGCTCCCAATTGCGGGCGCTAGGCATGTTCCATGTCTGGAACCGAAGATTTGAGCATAGTTGCAGTGGGGGCAGAGGATCGCCCGGAAGACGATCTTCTGCTGTGGATTCTCGTGTGGAGCGAGCTCGTCGCCTTCGCGATCCTGCTGGTCGCTTTCATGGTGATGTCTATCATCGACGTAGAAGGGGTGGCGCGGTTGCGTTCGCATCTGAACCCTGCCCTCGCCGCGACCAATACCGTCGTGCTCCTGATGAGCGGCTGGCAGGCGGCAATTGCCGTGCGCAGGCGCAACGATCTGAGCCAGGCTCGCCGTCCGCTTTTATTTGCCGCCTTTTTCGGCCTGGGTTTCGTGGCGATCAAGCTCGTTGAATATTCGCATGAAATCCGGTTCGCGGGCGATGAGGCGGCTGGTTCCTTCTTCGAGCTTTATTTTCTGCTGACCGGCTTTCACCTGATGCATGTGCTGTTCGGCTCGCTCATTCTGGCGCTCGTCGCTTGGCGACCGACACGCTCCAATGTCCTGCTGATCACGACGCTCTGGCACGCCATCGACCTCGTATGGCTGGTGATGTTTCCTGTCCTTTATCTTGCCTGAGGCCCGCAGTGTCCGACCGTGATCCTTCCCTGACCCGAACATTCGTTTTTCTCGTTCTCCTTGCGGTGAGCGGCGCATTCATCGCAGCCACCAGCGGCGGAATGCTCGCCGCCATCGTCGTGGTGTTGATTCTGGCTTTTGCGAAAGGCTGGTTCGTCATCCTCGATTTCATGGAAATGCGCGGAACCAGCGGCACATTGAAGCCGACCCTTCTGGCCTGGCCCGCCATTTTGCTGGCGCTTGCGCTGGCGCGCTCCATCATTGTGCGTGCTCTCTTCTGAACATCTGTATTGGTCTTTGCCAAATCGCAAAGAAGGCTTTCCTCCGACCGATAGAACAGTCCTATCCCGTGATGCTGGCGAGGGGAATGACCAGCCGCATTATCGACGGGGGGATTTTTTGCCGGGGCCTTGTCCCCCGGCATATGAAAGGACGAAGGGATGGCAGAACGCCTAACCAAGACCGGCGCCCGAAACGTCTTCTATGGCGGGTCTATTTTCTTTTTCGCGATCTTCGTGGGGCTGACGGCGCACAGCCACTATTACATGAAAACGACATCCACGGATGAATCCACGCTGACGGCCTCGGTCGCCCGCGGCAAGCACATCTGGGAGAAAAACTCCTGCATCAACTGCCACACGCTGCTTGGCGAAGGCGCCTATTTCGCGCCTGAGCTTGGCAATGTCTGGAAGCGCTGGGGCGGCGAAGAAGACCCGGAAGGCGCACGTGAGACGATGAAAGCGTGGATGCAGGCACAACCCACGGGGATCGAAGGGCGTCGCCAGATGCCCCAGTTCAACCTGAGCGAACAGGAACTCAACGATCTGGCTGATTTCCTTGAATGGACCAGCCGCATCAAGACGCAGGACTGGCCGCCCAACGAGGCAGGCTGAGCGCGGGATGAACGGAGTTACACATTATGAAATATGAAAGCCAAAAGGTCGCGATGCTCTATTTTTATGGAGCACTCGTGCTGTTCATCGCGCAGGTCGCATTCGGCGTTCTCGCCGGTACGATCTATGTTCTGCCCAATACGCTCTCCGAGCTTCTGCCCTTCAACATCGTCCGCATGATCCACACCAACGCGCTGGTCGTGTGGCTTTTGATGGGGTTCATGGGTTCGACCTATTATCTGCTGCCGGAAGAAACCGAAACCGAACTTTACAGCACCAAGCTTGCTGTCATCCAGTTCTGGCTGTTCTTCGTGGCGGCAGGTATCGCCGTTGTCGGTTACCTGTTCCATATTCACGAGGGGCGTGAATTTCTCGAACAGCCATTCATCATCAAGGTCGGCATCGTCGTTGTCTGCCTGATATTCCTGTTCAACATCACGCTGACGGCGCTCAAGGGCCGCAAGACCACCGTGACCAACATTCTTCTGTTCGGTCTGTGGGGGCTGGCGCTGTTCTTCCTCTTCGCCTTCTACAATCCGATCAATCTCGCGCTCGACAAGCTTTACTGGTGGTACGTCATCCATCTGTGGGTTGAAGGCGTGTGGGAACTGATCATGGCGTCGATCCTCGCCTTCCTGATGATCAAGCTCAATGGCATCGACCGCGAAGTCGTGGAAAAATGGCTCTATGTCATTGTCGGTCTCGCCCTGTTTTCCGGCATTCTCGGCACCGGCCACCATTATTACTGGATCGGCGCACCCGGTTACTGGCAGTGGATCGGCTCGCTGTTCTCCACGCTGGAAGTCGCGCCGTTCTTCACCATGGTCATCTTCACCTTCGTGATGACATGGAAGGCCGGTCGCAAACACCCGAACCGTGCGGCCCTTCTGTGGTCCATCGGCTGTTCGGTAATGGCCTTCTTCGGGGCAGGCGTATGGGGCTTCCTGCATACGCTGTCGTCGGTCAACTACTACACCCACGGCACGCAGCTTACTGCCGCCCACGGACACCTCGCCTTCTTCGGCGCCTATGTCATGCTCAACCTCGCAGTCATGGCCTATGCGATCCCCGAACTGCGCGGGCGGGCGCCCTATAACCAGATGCTTTCCATGGTGAGCTTCTGGGCCATGTGCACCGCCATGTCCGTGATGACCTTCGCGCTGACCTTCGCAGGCGTCGTCCAGACCCATCTCCAGCGTGTGTTGGGAGAAGGATTCATGAATGTGCAGGACCAGCTGGCCGTATTCTACTGGATACGCCTCGGCTCCGGCGTCGTGGTGGTGATCTCGGCCTTCATGTTCATCTGGGCCGTGCTGGTTCCGGGCAAGGAACGCCGCGAAAACGCAAGCCCCTTGATACAGCCTGCCGAATGATCGCTGCCAACAAGCCCCGCCATTGGCGGGGCTTCATTGTCTGACACAAAGGAAAACGGCCATGAACCCCATTCTCAGAAATGTAGAAAATGCCAATGTCTCGATCCCGCCATACAGCCCGTCCGGCAACGAATGTGCGCTCTTTGAAATGGCCTGGACGCGCAAGCTGCCGCTGCTGCTGAAAGGCCCGACCGGCTGCGGCAAGACACGGTTTGTAAGCCATATGGCCGCAAAGCTCGGCCTGCCGCTCTCGACGGTTTCCTGCCATGACGATCTGGCTGCTGCCGATCTGACCGGGCGCTATCTGCTGAAGGGCGGCGATACAATATGGGTCGACGGCCCGCTGACCCGCGCCGTGCGCGAGGGCGGCATCTGCTATCTCGACGAGATTGTCGAAGCGCGCAAGGATGTGGCCGTGGTTCTGCATCCGCTGACTGACGACCGCCGCCTTCTGCCATTGGAACGCACCGGCGAACTGCTGGAAGCGCCGGATGGCTTCATGCTCGTCGTGTCCTATAATCCGGGCTACCAGAACCTGCTGAAGTCCCTCAAGCCAAGCACACGCCAGCGCTTCGTCGCCATCGAGTTCGACTTTCTGCCCAAGGAACAGGAAATCGCAGTGGTGAGTGAAGAAAGCGGCCTCGCTGCCCACATGGTCGCGCCGCTGGTGGCACTGGCTCACCGCTTACGCGGCTTGAAAGGGCATGATCTGGAAGAAGGCGTTTCCACACGCTTGCTGGTCTACTGCGCGACGCTGATCGAGGCAGGCATGTCGCAACGCGAAGCGGCGCGCGCCGCGATGATCGAGCCGCTGACCGATGAGCCGGACGTGAAAGCCGCCCTGATTGAAGTCGCTGATGCAATGCTGAAATAGGCGGGGCCGCAATGCTGGATTTTCTGGAACTGGAGGAAACAGTCGGTCGGGCGTGGCATCGCCTGATCGGCAAGACGGGATCGTGGCCGCATTATCCCGAGCACGCCGTACAGCTTGGCGATATTCGCCAGAAGCTCGCCATCTGCTTTCGTGGTTTTGGCGGCGATGTTGCCGTGCAGATTGCCCCTGCCCGCGCCCGAACTTCCGGGCATAGGCTGGGGTTGCGGCAGCGCATGGCTCTGGGCGAGGAAAAACTCAGCCAGCCATTGCGGGACGAAGCGACTTTGATGCTGCCGCCGGAGATCGCGCTCTTTCCCGACAGCGCGCTCAATTACGATCTTTACGTCTGGCTTGCCGGTTACATGGCGGTCATGCCGGTTGAGGTGAACGAGCCTTCCACCGATCCGCTGCGCCGCAATCTTGCGTCGCTTGCGTTGGCGTCGGAGACGGTTGCGAAGACTTGCCGGGTTTTTCCCGGTTTGCAGAACCGCTATGCGCGCCTGTGCGAAGCGTTGCTCGCTGTACGTCCGAAACGTTCGCTCCATGGGCTGGAGCGACAGGTGGAAGAGCGCATTCTGGCGCTTCTGAAGCAGGGGGCCGGATTGCCGGATGACAGCCTCCCCACGATCTTTCCACATTGCGCGCCAGCGGGCTATCTGCCTGCCCTGCCCGTTCCGCTCTGGCCGGAATTGATAAGGCGGGAGGAAACCGCGCCGCGTGACAGCGACGACCAGCCGGTGCCCGGCAGCAAGGTGGAAGGTGTGGAAACCGGGCGGCAGATCGCCAACCGCGAAAAGCAGGACCCGAGACTGGCCGACCGTAGCCCGTTCATTCTCAACCGTTTCGAGAAAATCCTGGCCATGGCCGAAATGGTAAGCGTCGACCGGCCAACCGACGATAGCGATGAACAGAACGCCAAATCCGCCGATGAGCTTGACGATCTCACATTGGGCGAGCGCAAGGGCAGACCGGCTGCGCGTTTCCGGTTCGACCTCGATCTGCCGCCCGAAGCCGTCGATCGGGCGGCTCTTTCCGCCAAACTGACCTATCCGGAATGGGATTACCGCAAGGCGACCTATCTTCAGGATCATTGCAGCGTTCTGGCGGCACCGGCGCAGGCCCGCGAAGACGCTCTGGAACTGGATGACGAAGCGCGAAGCCTCGTGCGCCGCGTGCGCCGCCAGTTCGAGATCCTGCGTCCGGGCCGAGAATTGATGCGTGCACAGCTCGATGGCAATGATCTCGACCTCGATGCCGTGGTCCGTTCGCGATGCGACTTTGCCGCTGGCGGTCAGGGCAGCGACCGTGTGCATCTGATGAGCCGCCCCAAGGCAAACGACCTTGCCGTTACCATTCTGGTCGATGTGTCGCTATCCACCGATGCGTGGATCGACAACCGGCGTGTGCTGGATGTGGAAAAGGAGGCGCTTCTGGTTCTGGCCAATGGCATTGCTGCCTGTGGCGACCGCTGCTCCATCCAGACCTTTACCTCGCGCCGCCGCTCATGGGTGCGGGTCGAGACGGTGAAGGACTTTGACGAAGCTTTCGGGCCAGCGGTCGAGCACCGCATTGCGGCGCTGAAACCCGGTTTCTACACGCGCATGGGAGCGGCCATCCGCCATTCGACGGCAAAGCTTGCCGAACAGCCCAACCGAAAGAAGCTTCTGCTGGTGCTGACCGACGGCAAACCGAACGATGTCGATCACTATGAAGGCCGGTTCGCGCTCGAAGACAGCCGCAGAGCGGTCCAAGAAGCGCGCGCCAGAGGCGTCAACGTCTTTGCCGTGACGGTCGACCGCGAGGCGAGCAGCTATCTCCCCGCACTTTTCGGCCGGAGAAACTATGCGCTCGTCGCCAAACTGTCGAAACTGCCATTCGCTCTGCCAGCGATCTATCGGATGATGACTGGCTGAGCCGGACAGGCAATTTTCGCGATGTGCCTCAAGCAGCTTGAGGCTGTCGCACCGACGAGAGGTGGCGAACCACAACCGGCACCAGCAGCGCCAGCCCCACGAGCGAGGAGTAAATCTCCGGCGCAACCAGAAGGATCGCGGCCACGATCAGCAGGACATTTTCCCATGCCTTGGTGCGCACCAGGAAAAAGCCCGACAGTGCGGCACCAAGCGCGGTAATGCCGATGGCGCAACCGAGGAAGGCCACGGAGAAATCCAGCCAGTTGAAACCCGACGTGACCAGCAGCAGCGACGGAGAGAATACAAACACGAATGGCACAAGCACCTTGCCGAGACCGAGCCGGAAGGCTGTATTGCCGGTCTTGAACGGATCAGCGCCCGCCATTCCCGCCGCCGCATAAGCGGCGAGCGCGACGGGCGGGGTGATGTCCGCCAGCACGCCATAATAGAAAACGAAGAAATGGGCCACGATCGGCTCGACACCCAGCAGCCCCAGCGCAGGTGCGGCGATGGTCGCCATGATGATGTAATTGGCCGTCGTCGGGATGCCGCAGCCCATCAAAATGCAGACGATCCCCGTCATGATGAGCGTGAAAAGCAGCGTCAGGGTCTGCGGACCAAACCAGGCGGCAGGCAGAATGGTACCGAAATAGGTGGCGAGCTGCGCCGCCGTCGACGTCACGATATAGGAAATCTTGAAGCCGACGCCGGTAAGCGTGACCACACCGACGATAATGCCGACAGTCGCCGCCGCCGCGCCCACGGCGAGCGCATATTTGGCGCCATCGCGCAATCCGTCAAAAATCTCGCCTATCGACATGCGCTTGCGCGGATTGAGCAAACCCACCGCGATACACAGCGTAATGCCCCAGAATGCAGCCAGATAAGGCGTGTAGCCCGACAGAAGCACCCCGATCAGCACGACCAACGGAATGACGGTCGGCCAGTCGCGCTTGAAAGCTTCCTTGAGGTCGGGCAGCTCTTCCTTGGTCATGCCGCGCAAGCCGTTGCGCTTTGCTTCGAAATGGACCTGCATCAAGACGCCGAAGAAGTGCATGAAGGCCGGCACGATGGCCGCCAGAATGATCGTCGTGTAAGGCAGGTTCAGGAATTCGATCATCAGGAATGCGGCAGCGCCCATGATCGGCGGCGTGATCTGCCCGCCTGTCGACGATGCGGACTCGACGGCGGCGGCGAAATGGCGCTTGTAGCCAAGCCGGATCATCGCCGGGATGGTGAGCGAACCGACCGTCACCGTATTGGCGACCGACGAACCGGAAATCATGCCGAAAAGGGCCGACCCGAAAATGGAGACTTTTGCCGGGCCGCCCGCGAAACGGCCCGCCACCCATGCCGCGCAATCCAGAAATAGCTGGCCAAGGCCGATGCGGGTGGCAAACACCCCGAACAGCACGAAATGGAAGACATAGGTTGCGACCACGCCAAGCGCGATGCCGTAGATGCCCTGCGTCGTCAGATAAAGATGGTCGACGAGCTGGCTGACGGTCGCGCCGGGATGGACGAGAATGCCCGGCATATGCTGCCCGTAAATGGCATAGAGCATGAACAGGACCGATATGATCGGCAGCGGCCACCCGACCGAGCGCCGTGTCGCTTCCAGCAGAACCAGAATGAGAAGACCGCCAAGCACAACGTCCGTCGTCGTCGGATTGCCGACACGGAACGCCAGATCGTCAAGCGGAATCATCGGAACATGGGCAACGGACACGACCGCGATGATCGCCAGCGCCCAGTCGATGATGGAAATGCCAAGCGGCCTCAGCCATGACGACGTCGTGGGCTGGTCGTAGCCCTTGCGGGAAAACGGAAAGACGAGGAAGACCAGACCAAGCACGAAGGAAAGATGGATGCCGCGATGCACCATTTCCGACAAAAGGCCAAAGCCCGCCGTGTAATAGTGGAAGAGGGAAAGTATGATGAGCAGCCCGCCGACGATGCGCGCTGCCAGCGGTGCCAGCGGGCGAAAGCGTATCTCGGAGTCGAACTTTTCTTCCAGCTCGCGCGCCTTGGCCTCATCCAGTTCCATGGGCGACAGTTTCGTCTCTTGCTCGCTCGCCATACTGTCCTCTCCATTCAGAGCGCAGCCGATTCAACTGAATCGGGAAATCGCTCTAACCGCTTGTTTTAACAAAATTATCGATATGAAAGATGCTTTTTCGAACTGGAAGAAAATGCACGGAGTTCGGGTGAAACTCCGTGCATCTTGTTCATTCGAACCGGAATGGGCGACTTATTTCAGTACGCCTGCTTCCTTGTAGAAACGCTCCGCACCGGGATGCAGCGGAATGCCGAGGCTCGTCGTCGCCGTATCGAGCTTGATCAGCTTGCCTTTCGCATGTCCGGCATCGAAAGCCTTTCTGCTGTCGTCGTTGAACAGGGTCTTGGTGATGTTGTAGACCAATTCATCCGGCTGCTTGGCGTTCGTGACCCACTGTGCCGCGACCGCCAGCGTTTCAGTTTCGCCGACATCCTTGTAGGTGTCGGTCGGCACCGTATCCTTGGAGAAGAACGAATATTTTTCCAGAATCTTCTGCGCTTCCGGACCGGATATCGGGACCAGCGAAATGCCGTTCGACGTCGCCAGTTCCGAGATTGCGCCAGTCGGATAGCCGCCAACGAAGAAATAGGCATCAAGCGCGCCGTCCTTCAGACGCTCGCCGGCCGGACCGGGCTTCAGATGCTCGGCCTTGATGTCGCTTTCGCTCAAGCCATATGCTTCCAGAACGATGCGGGCATCGACAATCGTGCCTGAGCCCGGCTCATCGATGGAAACGCGCTTTCCCTTGAGATCGGCAACGGATTTGATTCCCGCATCCTTGCGAGCGACCAGATGGATCGTCTCGGGATAGAGCGTAGCAATCAGGCGCAGGTCCTCGACCTTGCCCTTGCCCTCATAAAGGCCGGTGCCCGTATGCGCCCAATAGGCGACGTCGGACTGGGTGAAGCCCGATTCGAGCGAGCCGGACTGGATAGCGTTGATGTTCGCGACCGAACCGTTCGATGAAACCGCCGTGGCCACCAGACCGGGTACGCCCTTGTCCCCTGCCCCGGAAATCGCATTGGCGATCAACCCGCCTATCGGATAATAGGTGCCAGCCGTGCCGCCGGTGCCGATGCGGAAGAAGGCCGGAGACTGCGCGACGGCAATGCTGGCCCCGACAGCAAAAATGCCTGCAAAGGCGGCAACCACACCGCGCCGGGTGATTTTTCCCAATGTCATAACTGTTCTCCGTTCCCTGGATAATTTTGTTCAAATTGTGTCGCCGAACATGGAAAGACCGACGCGGCTTGTCAAGCACCACTTCCGGGATCGCTAATCTGCCAACGCTCCTTCACGCTTCTCTCAGGGGCACGCCAGGCCTTGCTTACCTTATTCACTTCATTCCGAGAATGGCAAATCAACAATTGTGGAAAAATGCAAATCTCAAATAATAATGAGACTAACACATAACATTCATAAAATAATAATCCATGACCATAAAATAGATTTTCTCTATTCAATCAACTTATAATCCTACAATACGTCGCCCATCGATAATCCCGTCACGGATTGATCATATGACTTGAATCTACAGATTTTCTCGCTATCTTACTTTCATGGCGTGTGCTGCGTGCGCCCAGGGAAAACCCTGAATACGGAGACTGTTTTTAACCGTTTCTGTCAGGGAGCTGCCAATGGCTGGTCGCATTCAAAATACTATACGCAATTTTCTCGATAGTGAGTCGTCAGGCGGCCTGTTGCTCATAGCTGCGGCCATAGCGGCGCTGCTGGTGGCGAACTCGCCGCTTTCGGAAACCTATTTCAGCGCTCTCCATGCCTATCTCGGCCCGCTTTCGGTCCAGCATTGGGTCAATGACGCGCTGATGGCGGTGTTCTTCCTGATGGTCGGGCTGGAGATCAAGCGCGAGATGGTCGACGGCCATCTTTCCTCCTGGCCGCGCCGCATTTTGCCGGGCGTAGCTGCTGCGGCAGGCATGGCGGTGCCTGCTCTGGTCTATCTGTCCTTCAACCTCGATAGCGGCGCATCTCACGGCTGGGCGATCCCGGCGGCGACCGACATTGCATTTGCGCTCGGTGTCATTTCCTTGCTGGGACCGAGAGTTCCCACGTCACTGAAGGTGTTTCTCGCCGCCCTTGCGATCATCGACGATCTCGGCGCGGTAATTGTCATCGGGTTGTTCTACACAACCGGCGTTTCTCTGATCGATCTGGGACTGGCTGCGGCTGTCGTAGCCGCGCTGCTGGTCTTGAACCTGAGCGGCGTAAAACGTTTGACGCCCTATCTGCTATTGGGTCTCGCACTGTGGTTTTTCACCTACCGCTCCGGCGTTCACGCGACCATTGCGGGCGTCCTGCTGGCGCTGACCATTCCAATCAAGCGCACGCCCGCGAAACCCGAAGCGACGATTGCCGAAAGCCCGCTGCATCTGCTCGAGCATAGCCTGATCAAGCCGGTTTCGTTTATCATCGTGCCCATATTCGGCTTCGCCAATGCAGGCGTCAGCTTTGCGGGCCTCGGCACGGAAGCGTTTTTCGCGCCGGTGACCGTGGGCGTCGCCGCCGGTCTGGCAGTCGGCAAGCTCGTGGGCATTTTCGGCGCAGTGTCGCTGCTGGTAAGAAGCGGAATTGTGGACCTGCCAGCCGGCGCAAGCTGGACGCAAATGCTGGGCACGACGCTTCTATGCGGCATCGGCTTCACCATGAGCCTGTTTATCTCGCTTCTCGCCTTCAATGACACCATGCTGCAAAATGAAGCGAAGATCGGAATCCTGATTGGCTCGCTTGTCGCCGGACTTGCCGGTTTCATCGTGCTGCGCTTTGCAAGGCGGGCAGACGGGCGAAATTTCGGCGGTTAAAGCTCGACAGGTTCCCGGGGTTGCATAAATCCGAACGGGAACCATCCGGCTCCAGGCGGGTTATCCTGTTCTTCCCGGAGGATCAGGCCGTGCCCCACAGTTTCTGGAAAGGCTATCTCAAACTCTCGCTCGTCACATGCGCGGTGGAACTGACGCCTGCGACCAGCGACAGCGAAAAGGTGCGCTTTCACACCCTGAATGCCGAGACCGGAAACCGGGTGATCAGCCGCTATGTGGATTCGGTTACGCGCAAGCCCGTGCGCGATGACGACGAGGCGAAAGGCTTCGAGAAAGACGATGGCAGCTATATCCTTCTTGAAGAGGACGAACTGGAAGCCGTGGCGCTTGAGAGCACGAGAACGATAGACATCGACAAGTTCGTGCCACGCGACAGCATCGGCTGGATCTGGTACGACAAGCCGCATTATCTTGCCCCTTCCGACAAGGTCGGTCAGGAGGCCTTTGCCGTCATCCGGGAGGCGATGGAGAAAAGTTCGGTCTTCGGCCTGGCCCGCCTCGTCATGTACAGGCGTGAAAGAGCGGTGCTTCTCGAACCTTGCGGGCGCGGGATTGTCCTGTGGACGCTGCGCTTCGGCGATGAGGTGCGGAAAGCCGCCGATTATTTTTCCGCCATTGAGGAAAGCAAACCGGACACGAAGCTGTTTTCCATGGTCCGCAAGCTTATCAAGGACAAGACGGAAGACTGGAATCCCGATTTCCTTCAGGACCCCGTGCAGAAGAACCTCCAGTCCATGATTTCCGCCAAAAAGAAAAAGAAACCGGCAGCCGGATCGAAGCCCCGCAAGGCAGCACCGGCAACGGAGGGCAATGTCATCAATATCATGGACGCCTTGCGCAAAAGTCTCAGCAGGGAAGGCAAGAAATCGTAAAGCCAACCGCTCCGGGCGCTGGAGCGGTGTAGGTGTTGCCACTTCTTATTTTTTCATTTTCGGCAATGGCGTTTCCGCGCTGCGGAAATCCTGCCAGGGATCGCTTTCCAGCGCGGCCAGCCGGGTCGGCGTGTTGGGAATGGTAAAATGGGCTGGACCTATCGCCTGCGTGACTTCATCCCATGCAAGCGGCATGGAAACCGCAGCGCCGGGGCGCGCCCGCGGGGAGTAAGGCGCTACGGCAGTCATGCCACGCTGATTGCGCAGGTAATCGATGAGAATCCTGCCTTTGCGCTTGGCCTTGGAGATCGTCGATACGTAACGATCGGGGCTATCCGCTGCCATCTGGTCGGCAATAGCCTTGGTAAAACTTTTCAGCGCGTCCCAGTCAGCCTTGGGCTTGAGCGGCGCCACCACATGCAGCCCCTTGCCCCCGGATGTTTTGACAAACGCCGCCAATCCGGTTTTCTCCAGACGCTCCCTGACTTCCAAAGCTGCTTCAATCACGCGTGACCAGGGAACGCCCTCGCCCGGATCAAGATCCATCGTCAGTATATCCGGCAATTCCCAGTTCTTGAGCGTCGATCCCCACGGATGAATTTCCAGCGTTCCGGCCTGCACCAGACCGATCAGCCCGTTGAAATCCCGGATGCTGATATAGGGTTCCTCCGCCTTGTCCTTTGGGTCCTGAACCTCGACAATATATTCGTTCAACCCTTTCCATGCGTGCTTCTGGAAGAAGTGCTCCCCTTCGATGCCGGTCGGACAGCGCACCAGCGCCAGAGGACGGTTGACGATAAAAGGTTCGATACGGGGCCAGACTTCGGCATAGTAATCCGCAAGCCCTTGTTTTGTAACGCCCTCCTCCGGCCAGTAAACGCGGTCGGGATGTGTGAGTTTCACGTCGATTTCCCCGGTGCCTTTGTCGGAAACACGAGCTGACACGGCTTGCTCCTCCCATATTACATCGCTGGCGGCCTTATCCTCGCGCAGCCCCCTGAAGGAAGCGTGACGCAATCGCTTGTCGGCAGTCCACGCGCGAAATTCGATTTCCGCTACCAGCTTCGGCTTGGCGAAGCTGGCGCCTCGCCTTTCATCCGCGGTCAGAGGCACGGCAAAGGGGCTTTCCTCCAGCCGCATGGCATGCAGCCGCTTGTAAAGTTCCTTCGCAATATTGACAGAAAAGCCCGTTCCCACCCGGCCCACCGGGACCAGCCCCTTTTTATCGTGCACCCCCAGCAGCAACGAGCCGATTGCCCCTCGCATTGCCGTTGAGGGAACATAACCCGCGATGACGAATTCCTGCCGTCCGATGCATTTCGATTTGCGCCAGTCGCCGCTGCGCCCGCTTTTATAGGATGCGTTCTCCAGCTTCGACACAATGCCTTCAAGCCCGAGCCCGCAGGCATTCTTCAGCACCGCAGCCCCATCGGCATCAAAGGCCTCGCTGAAGCGCAAGGTCGATGATTTGGCAGGGACCAGTTTTTCAAGCAGCTTCTTGCGCTCGACCAAGGGAGACCGGCGAAGGTCCTGCCCATCGACATAAAGAAGATCGAAGAGATAATAAGCGAACCGATCCGAACGCCCCTCGCTCAAATCTTCCTGCAAAGCTGAAAAATCGGACAGTCCCGACCGGTTTTCTACAACGATCTCACCGTCAAATATGGCTTCGTCCACTCCAGTCCCAACGAGATCGTCAATGATCGACTGGCCAAACTTGCCCGTCCAATCCAGGCCGCTGCGCGAATAAAGCGTGGCCTCGCCGCGCGCAACGTGGGCCTGGATGCGATAGCCATCGAATTTTATCTCGTGAAGCCAGCGGCTTCCCTCCGGCGCAGCCGGTACAAGCGTGGCAAGCTCAGGCTTGACGAAACCCGGCATCGGCCCCGGATGCGCATTTTTAGGAACCGGCCTCACAGGCTTCTTTGGAGCGGCGGCCTTCTTCTTGATTGCCCCGGTTTTCGATGACCAGCCCGGCGCCTCGTCCTCAACATCGGCGATGCCGCGGCCGGTCTTTACGGATTGGGGCTGTTCTTCAAGAATGTCAGGCTCGTTCTCGTCTCTGGCAAACTCGTCCTCTCCCTTGATGAGAAGCCAGTTTTCCCGCTTCTCGCCCGGCTTTCCGTGCATACGGACCAGATGCCAGCGCCCTTTGAGTTTTTCTCCGGCAAGCTCAAACTCAAGATGCCCTTTCTTGTATTGCTTGTGCGCATCGCCGGTGGATTTCCAACGCCCCGTATCCCAAACGATGACTGTGCCGCCGCCATATTCGCCCTTGGGTATTGTGCCTTCGAAGCCTACATATTCAAGAGGATGATCCTCTACATGCACGGCAAGGCGCTTTTCGCCGGGAACGAGGCTCGGGCCCCGCGTTACGGCCCAGCTTTTCAGCACGCCGTCCATCTCAAGCCGAAAATCATAATGCAATCTCCGGGCATCATGCTTCTGCACGACGAAAAGATCACCTTTCGCGCGGGAGGACTTGCCGCGCGGCTCCCTGGTCAGGGTAAAATCGCGTTTCTTGCGATAGGTTTCGAGCGGCTGTCCCATGATCAGCCAGCCCTTTTGGCAGACTTCGCATCGGGTTTAGCCCGGGATTTCGTCCTGCCTTTTGCAGTTTTGGCCGATGCTCGCCCCCCGCCCAGACCGGCGCTCTTGCGGAGAGCCTCCTTGAGATCGATGACCTCGGCAGTTTTCGGCGCAGCCGGCTTCCTGAGCGGCTTTCCTTCAATCTTTGCCTTGATCAAGTCAGCCAGCGCCGTATCGTAGCGATCGTCGAAACCGGCAGGGTCAAAACTGCCCATTTTGGTGTCGATGATGTGTTTTGCCAGATCGAGCATTTCCTGATCGAAGCTGAACGCGCCCAGATCGGCAAATGCGTCTGATGCGGCGCGCACCTCATACTCGAAATTGAGGGTAGTCGCGATCAGGCCGTCGTCATATGGGCGAATGAGAACCTGTCGCGCACGACGAAAGAGAACCGTTTCCGCAATTGCGGCTACCTTTTCGGCCTTCATGCCCTCGCGCACGAGTACGAAACTCTCGTCATCTCCCGCCGGAGCCAGATAATATGGCCGGTCGAGATAGACATCGTCGATCTCATCGCATTTGACGAAACGGGTGACATTCAGCGTCTTGTCGCTTTCGGGAATAGCGGACGCGATCTCCTCTTCGTCAAAGCTCAAATAAGAGCCGGATGAAACCTCGTATCCCTTGACCTGTTTCTCGCGCGGCACGGGCTTGCCCGTATCGCTGTCCACGAATTCCCGGCTGAGACGATTTCCTGTCTTGCGATTGACCAGATGAAACGAAACGCGTTCGGAGGTCGATGCGGCGGTGAACAGCGCAACAGGACACAGAAGCTGTTCGATTTTCAACTGGCCTTTCCAGTTTGCACGGGGTGCCATGGATTGCCTTGCTCTTTTCAAGCGCCATCTTCATGCCGGGTGGTTCCCCCGGTGCGTTTCAGATAGTGCGCATATCCGAAACCGCCGACGAGAAGCACAGGCAATCCGATCAGTACGATCCAGAACAAGAACTCACCCATTTTGCCCTCCATCGCTGTCGGCGGGAGCGGCTCAGGCCAAAACAGGACACTGGAACCGCCACGCGGGACAAACTCATGAAGGGACACTATTGTTCCGACATCGCGACCGAAACGCGGGCATTAGATCGAAGCAGGATCAGAAATCCGTCCAGTGGACTGATTTCCCTGCCAGGCGTTTCTCACTTTTCGGGATGCGGGCTAAATCTATCGGTCTGTTCTTCTGGGTCTGTTGCGCGCGTCTGCCAGCCGAACCGCTGATGGAATTGGACAACGCCGTGCCGTTATTGTCCGCATCTCAATTGTCGGATCGGGCTCGCACTCGACCTGCGTCGGCAGCTATTCAGCCCAGAACCTGAACAGTGAGAGGCCCGTAAAAATGTAGGAAGGTGCGATATCGAGCTTTGTCGTGAGCGTAGAAACCGCGTTCCAGATCGCAAGGCCGACAGATTTATTGAGAAAAATCATGATTAGGAATGGCCCCAGAAGCGGTGTGAAAGCATAGGCCTGTTTCTGCATTTCCTCCGGCAGGTAAGGCGACAAAATCCCGAACCCATCCAGCCCTGGTATTGGCAGAAGATTGAGAACCACCGCCGAAGCCTGAAGCGCGGCCAGAAACGCCACGGCCGACCAGAAATCGTCATTGTCCATCGCATAGGCCCAGCCACTCACAAAGGGCAGACTCAGGGCCAGAAGAACGACCAGATTTGCCAGCGGGCCCGCCGCTGAAATCAGCGCTCCCCAATGCTTGCTGCGCACCGCGCTCCTGTCGATCGAAACCGCGCCGCCGGGCAAGCCTATGCCACCGAGCATCAGATAAACAAGCGGCAGACCGAAGCTCGTCAACGGGTGAGCATATGCAAACGGATCGAGGCTTAGATATCCTTTTGAAACGACGGACCGGTCACCCCCCATATAGGCAGCCAAGGCGTGCGCACCCTCATGCATGCAGAGCGAAATTATCCAGCCTGAAGCAACAAAAACGAAGACAGCCACAAGCGACTGAGTGGCTTCGCGAAAAAGCGCGACACCCGACCCAATGAAGAGAACGCACATGAAGATGAAATTCAGGCTTATACCTTTGTAAGAGGCAGTATTTTTATAAACACTATTCATTCAACAAACCACCGCACGGAAAACCATGTAAAACACAACGCTCGCCAAGAAAAATATCAGAATGAACTCCAATACCCCCTTGGCGACATCTTTCTCTCGGGAGAAAGCATTATATTCGAGCGCATTTCGATCCGACTAAATCTGATCGGCGCTTTAATCTTTTGTATTTACGTACATCTTATCCGGAAGGCGCCGCCCCCTCGAACAGGATGACGAACTCGAACCGGAAATCTGGAAGACGATATTTTACCCGGGAAGTAAATCTGTCGGCGACCATTTTGCACGTATTTTTATCGCCGGCGGAGCGCATTAACTTCAGTTCCCTCCAGTTTTTCAATCGCACGATCAATATCAGCATCATCATATGAGGAGGTACTCTCCACGCGATCACTTTGCGCTTATTGCGCGCCGATGCGCAGGCGGAACCAAATCCCACACGCGCGCGTTCACACTTCACGACCAACCTGTTGGAGACTGAGTGTGAATAGAAACGGGCTTTATCTGATTATTGGCGCGCTGATCGTCGTAGCCGCCGGCTTGGCGGTCTATGTCTATCGCGAAGAGACCAAACCCGCCGGGATCGAGATGAAAATCGGAGAAGACGGCGTTTCCATTCAGGAAAATTAGGATCGAACCGAAGTTATAAACATATAAACCGATTAAGATTTCAAGCGCTTACGCTTTGTGATGAAACGTTTTCGCCCTCGCCATGTTATTTGGGGCACCAGATAAAACGGAGGACCAAATGGGTATCCAGACTGTTTCCGATGAGCTTTATCGTCGTCATGAACGCGAATGGGCAGAGCTGCGCAACGCGGTTGAAGCAAGCGAAGCCAACCAACGGCAGCAGGAAAAGGCATCAGGCCAGACTTCCTGCGATCACAAGACGTCTGGCCACCAGTAAGTCTTACCAACCTGCCTCGAAACGCCGCGAAAGCGGCGTTTTTTGTTTGCGTTGCATCGGTCGGGCCGCACCCGCCTGAAGCTCCGGTAACCAAATGCGAAGGAACAATTGGTAGCGTCTCCCTATCGCGATTCGAACAGGAGACAGACGATGGCTGCACGCAAACGCACCACCCGCTCGCCCAAGCGCTCCACCAAGCGTTCAAGCAAGTCGTCGGGCAAATCTTCCGGCTCGTCCACTCCCCTGCTCGCGCTAGCCGCCATTCTGGGCCTCGGTGCTTTCAGCCTGTGGGCAACCACCCAGCACAAGAGCCCGCAAGCCGCGTTAACAGCGCTGTTCCAGCGCCCTGCCTCCAAGCCGGTTGCGCAGCCCGCCGCGAGAACGGAACCGAAGGCGACCGCCACCAGCAAGGCTCCTGAAAGCAAAGCACCGGCGAAGGATTATGGCGCTGCCGTCGGCCCTGTGCCGCGTCCGTCCGCGCCCGTTGCGGCACCCACGCCGCAAAAGCCTGTCCAGCAGGCTGCAATCCAGACCGCCACCCCGCCGCGCCCCGCAAGTCAGGTCGTTGCGCCTCCGCCCCCGCCGCCTACGGCTGCGCTGCGCTCAATGCCGCCGCGCGGCATCAACACGCCGGCAAGCTCGCCATCGGTGATCTATGCCAAGGCGCGCCTCACCATCCACAAGAATGCCTGGGATAAGTCGCCATCCATCGGCGTCGTGGAAAAAGGCCGCGAGATGCGTTCCTATGGAAAGACGGGGCGCTGGCATCGCGTGATCGTCCCGAAGACCAACATGATTGGCTGGGTGCACGAGGACCAGCTTATCGGCGGACGCAACAAGCCGGACAGCGCCAGCCTGATCACCGGCTCCGTTGCGAAGAAGCAGCAAACTGCAACCGCAGCCGCGCCCAAACAGTCTCCCCGACCAGCGCATTCGCGCATGGAGCCGCCCAAGGCTGTCGGCCAGAAGAACTAATCCGGGCGACGTGCCATTGCTTCCAACTGCCGGTCGCCCGGCAGATAGTCGAACCCTGCTTCAATCAGCGATGAACTGTCCGCGACCAGATCGCCATAAAGCTGGTCGTAAAGGCCGCTTTTGCCCGCAGCCGAAAGCAGGAGCCGCATGAAGACCGGCGGAAGGGGCAAAAGCCGCGAAGGCTTTCCCAAGGCAGCCCGAAGCTTCGTCACGAGTTCCTTTGTGGAGCGCGGTTGCGGCTCGGCAAGATGGAACACGCGCCCGGCGACCTTGTCCGCAGGCGCAACGCTTAAAAACGTCAGCGCACGCGCGACATTCTCAAGAGACACGAAACTGCGCCTGTTGTTTGCCAGACCGAAAGGCAACGGCAATCCGCTATCGCAAAGCTTTATCAACGCTTTCAGGTTCGCCCGCGCTCCGGGACCGTAAACGAGAACCGGGCGTGCGATGACAATCTCGATCCCGCTTAATTCCCGCAGATCAGCTTCCGCCTTGGCCTTGGCGCGACCATAATCATCGCGAGGGTTCAGCCGCATGTCCGGCGTCAGCGGCGACGGGTTTCCGGCAACCGTATAAATCGTCGAGACAAAGACGAAGCGCCTGACACCAGCAGCTTTTGCCCTGACGGCAAGCTCCACCGCCAGCCGATGATTGACCGCGTCGAACGTTGCTGCATCCGGGCGTTCCGCGCCGGTGCGATGCGCGAGCGCTGCGCAATGGACGAGTGTTTCCACGCCTGAAAAGTCTGGATCTGACAGGTCATTGCGGGACAAAGGCAGCACTTCGTGCCCCTCCCCGGCCAGCATTTGAGTGAGTGCGCTTCCGATAAAACCGCCTGCCCCGGTGACCGCTATTCTCATCCTCAGCGTTCCGGCTGTTCGCTGTCGGCCAGAACCTGTGCGGCAAGCGTGCGCGTGATGCGGCTTTTCTGTTCCAGCGCCGCGCGGTCGAGCTTGTCGACAATGCGGATTGCAGACAGAAGCGAGCGCTCGATCCGGCTGACCAGATAGGCGACGACATGCGGCTCCACGCTCACCTGCCTGTCCGCGAAAAGCTTGTGAATGACTCCGGAAAGCAAGAGGTCGTCGGGTTCGGCAATTTCCACAACGGTCGCGGCCTTGAGGCGCGAGGCAAGATCGGGAAGCTTGACGTTCCAGTTCGCAGGCCACAGGCGGGACGTCATCAGCAGTGAAGGCCCAAGCCCTTGAGCCGCATTCTGCCGGACGCTGTTGATGAGATGGAAAAGCCCGGTTTCGTCGAAAGGCGTGCCGCCGATATCGTCGATCAGTACCGGATATTCGGCAGCGCCATTCACGGCTTCTTCGGTGATGTTGGATGGATCAACCAGAAGCGCGCCCGTTCCGGCACGCCAGATTTCCGCAAGATGCGTCTTGCCCGAGCCAGTCGGCCCGGCAAGAATGGTGACCGGCGACAGCCAGTTCGGCCAGCGATCAATGAGATCAACGGCGGCGCGGTTGGAGCCCGTGACGATCAGGTCCTCCCGGTGATAACCGGGCTGATGCTCAAGGTTCAACGGAATCTGGCGCGGTGCCTCACGCATCGCGGCCTCCTGCACATCCTGTTGTAACGCCTGGCCGGTTACGACCCAATCTCATTTCTCTCTGCCCGCATTCTCGCCTGCCTCGATCAGCGGCCCCGCATCCGGGTCCGGGTGATGATAGGCAGGATCATACATCGGTGATTGGAGATAGCTATTCAATGCGAAGCGCACAAGCACCCCGACCGCGGCTGCGGCAGGCACAGCCACCAGCATTCCGGTGAAGCCGAACAGCGAGCCAAAGGCGAAAAGCGCGAACATGAGCCAGACCGGATGCAGCCCCACGGACGAGCCGACGAGCTTCGGCTGGAGGATGTTGCCTTCCACGAACTGGCCAAGGAAAAACACGCCCGCAACGGCACAGATCATGATCCAGTCAGGCCAGAACTGGACCAGCGCCACGCCGATGGCGAGCGCCAGGCCGACAAAGGAACCGATATAGGGAATAAAGCTGATGAGACCGGCGAAAAAGCCGATCAGCAGGCCGAAATTGAGCCCCGTCAGCGTAAGGCCGATGGCGTAATAGGTTCCCAGAATGAGGCAGAGTGTGCCCTGTCCGCGAATGAAACCGGCGACGGCGGCATTCATCTCGCGCGCAATGCCGCGCACGGTGTGAAGCTGGCGACGCGGCACCCATGAATCGATGCTTGAGACCATGCGGTCCCAGTCCAGAAGCATGTAGAACGCGACCACCGGCGTAACGACGAAAAGCCCCGCAATATCAATCAGGGATTTCCCCGAATTCCACAGGGACTGAAGCAAGGTCGAGAGGAAACCGGCGCCCTGCTGGAGCAGCGAACTCAGATTCTGCTGAATGACGGAACTGTCAATGCCGATATATTTCTTCAGCCAGTGCGAATCCTCATTCGCCAGCAGGGACTGCAACTGGGTGATATATTCGGGGATTTTGGAAATGAAATCCGCAAGCTGCGTTGCGAGGATCGGCACGACGATCATCAGGCCGAGGATCAGCGCCATCAGGAAGATGAGCAGGATGACGACCGTGGCCGCAAGCCGCGAAAGGCCGAGGCGCTCCAGCCTGTCCGCAACGGGATCAAGGAAGTAGGCCAGCGCCATCCCGGCCACGAAAGGCAGCAGGACGGAACTGAACACGACAAGGAACAGGACGAAGACCGCGACAGCGCCGATCCAGAACATTGCCTGACGGCGCACCGAAGAGCCGGTCAGCGCACCGACTTCCACATTGACGTGAATGTCGCCATCGCGAACCGTCGCTTCCGATTGACGGATCGTTCGGCTGGCGGTCGTGCGCGTTGGTGTCGGTTTCTTGACCATGGGCGTCCATTTTCCAGGAAATAAGCTTGATAAGCCTGTCCTGATAGCAGGATGGCGTTACGGATATCTTAGTGCGAACGGCGACAAGTTAGAACGGCCTGCCTGAATTGCAATGCTTGATCGAAAGGTCGCTCGAAGCACAACCCTCTATCGCAAGAGAAATGATCCATCACGATTCCAGGCAGAATCCTGCGCTAATTCGCTCTTTTCCGGCTTTGTGGCCTTGCGGGCAGCGCCGTCTCGTGTCATTGCGCGCACATTCTCTGTTTATCGCATTTTCTCAAGCAAAACCGTTATACGCTTTTGCCGAAAATGCATTAGACAACTGCGTGGATAAGCACCCCCTTTCAGGAGCAGGCCATGACCATGGAAAACAAGCCCGCCAATAAGCCCGCCGACAAGTCTGCTGCCCAGAATGGCCTGACCTATGCGCAGGCTGGCGTCGACATCGATGCTGGCAACCTGATGGTCGAGAAGATCAAGCCGCTCGTGCGTTCCACGCGCCGCCCCGGTGCGGACGGAGAGATCGGCGGCTTTGGCGGCCTGTTCGACCTCAAGGCTGCGGGCTTCAAGGACCCGGTGCTCGTTGCCGCCAATGACGGTGTCGGCACCAAGCTGAAGATCGCCATCGATGCCGACAAGCACGACACAGTGGGCATTGACCTTGTTGCCATGTGCGTCAACGATCTGGTCGTGCAGGGTGCCGAACCGCTCTTCTTCCTCGACTATTTTGCCACCGGCAAGCTTTCGCCGGATCAGGGTGTCGATATCGTTGCGGGCATTGCCGAAGGATGCCGTCAGGCCGGTTGCGCGCTGATCGGCGGCGAAACCGCTGAAATGCCGGGCATGTACCGCGACGGCGATTATGATCTTGCCGGTTTCGCGGTTGGCGCGGCTGAGCGCGACCGCCTGCTGCCGCGCGGCGACATTGCCGAAGGCGACGTCATCCTCGGCCTTGCTTCGTCCGGCGTTCATTCCAACGGATTTTCGCTGGTGCGCCGCATCGTCGAGCTTTCCGGCCTCGGCTGGAAGTCCGATGCACCGTTCCAGCCGGGCGCCACGCTCGGTGAAGCGCTGCTTACCCCCACACGCATCTATGTGAAGCCGCTTCTCGCCGCGATCCGCGCTTCGGATGGCATCAAGGCGCTGGCGCACATCACTGGCGGCGGTTTTCCGGACAATATTCCGCGCGTCCTGCCGGAAGGTCTTGCCGCCGAAATCGACCTTGCCTCCATTTCCGTTCCGCCGGTCTTCTCCTGGCTTGCCAAAACCGGCGGCGTCGAGCCGAACGAAATGCTGCGCACCTTCAATTGCGGCATCGGCATGATTGCCGTCGTGAAGCCTGAGAAGGTCGAGGAAGTCGTAGCCGCCCTTGCCGCTGAAGGCGAAAAGGTCGTCGCGCTTGGCCGGATGGTCAAGCGCGAGAAAGATGGCGTCGTCTACAAGGGCCAGCTCCCGCTATGAGCCGCAAGCGGGTCGTCATCTTCATTTCGGGCGGCGGCTCCAATATGGAGGCGCTGATCCGTGCCGCCGAAGCTGCGGATTTTCCAGCCGAAATAGTGGCTGTATTCTCCGACAAGGCAGAAGCTGGCGGTCTTGCCAAGGCGCAAGGCGCAGGCATTGCCACGCAAGTTTTCAAGCGCAAGGATTATGCCTCGAAGGAAGCGCATGAAGATGCCATTCTCGAAGCGCTTGCCGCCTTGAAGCCGGATATCATCTGCCTTGCCGGATACATGCGCCTTCTGTCGGGCCGCTTCATTGCCCCCTATGAAGGCCACATTCTCAATATTCACCCTTCCCTGCTGCCGCTGTTCCCCGGACTGCACACCCATCAGCGGGCCCTCGATGCGGGGATGAAGGTCGCTGGCTGCACCGTTCATCTGGTGACCGAAGGCATGGATGAAGGTCCAATCCTGGCGCAGGCGGCGGTGCCGGTGCGCCCCGGAGATAATGCGGAAACACTTGCAGCGCGTGTCCTGAAAGCCGAACATCAGCTCTATGCAGCCGCCCTGCGCAAATTTGCCGCCGGACAGGCAGGGGACCAGTCAGATGAACCGGCAGACTGCGTGGTTGTTAGCGTCTGACCGCGGCAAATTCATCACACACGAAGTTTTTTGTTAACAAAACTTTAATCACCCGCAAAAAGCTCTAATTCCCCCTCCTAACGGAACTTGCTTCGGCAAACCCCGTTAAGAGTCGTGAGAAACGTCTCTTTCAATATGTTTTTAGAAGAGGACAAAGACATGTCTCTCCGTTTTTCGACTTCCTTCCTGTCCGCAATGGCCGTGGTTTCCGGCATTGCGGTTACGGCTCCAGCCATCGCAGCCGACTTCGTAGCTCCTCCCGCTTCGGGTCGCACCCAGCCGCGCTCGGAAGTCGGTATGCTGTCCTGCGATATCTCCCCGGCGATCGGCGTGATCATCGGCAGCCAGCAGGATGTGGATTGCGTATTCCAGCCTGCCCGCGGTCGCGGCCCGATTGAGCATTACACCGGCACCATCACCAAGCTCGGCGTCGATGTCGGCTTCATCAATGGCGGCCGTGTCGCCTGGGCGGTATGGGCCCCAAGCGTTCGTCCGGAAGGCGCGCTTCAGGGCCGCTACGTTGGCGCTTCCGCCAATGCAGCCATTGGCGTCGGCTTCGGCACCAATATCCTGACCGGCGGTTCGTGGAAGACGATTTCGCTTCAGCCGATTTCACTTCAGGGCCAGCGTGGTCTGAATGCAGCTGTCGGCGTTTCCAAGCTGAAGCTGCGTTACGCTGGCTAACAAGCGGCGCGAATTCCAACAACGCCGGGCGCATATATAGTTTATATATGCGCCCGGCGTTGTTGGATTAGTATTTATGCATTTATTTTGCGTATCCAGATTTTGGTGTCATGCACCGCCAGCCCGCCATAGGGGGCGGCAGGTTCAGCGCCAACCAGGATGTTGATCCCCTCGCCGCGCTCGAATGCCGAGTTCGGGAAAATGCCCTCCGACACGACGACACCGCGTTTTTGCCCGGTGCGCAGCACGGCATGAAGCACCAGCTCGCCGCGATGATTGCCAATCTCGATGCGCTCGCCGTCCTCGATGCCAAGCTCTGCCGCATCGTCGGGATGGATCAGAAGTTCGGGCCGGATTTCCTTGGCAAGCGAGGTCGGCGTTTCGGCAAAGGTCGAGTTCAGGAAATTATGGGCGGGTGAGGTTGTCATGCGGAACGGATGTTCGGCATCCGCCGTTTCAATCACTTCCCAATGGTCCGGAAATTCCGGTATCGACTGATGAGGCCCCTGAAGCCCCATGACTTCCGGCGGCTTGTTCGGCGAAGGGCTTCCGGTCCAGTCGGGGCGGAAGCGGAACTTGCCGTCAGGCCATTTGAAGCCATTGATATAATGCGCTTCCTCGAAGGGCGGCTGCAGATCGACAAACCGCTTTTCCTTCAATTCGTCGAAATGCGGCAAATCGCTATTGGCATTCATGTTGTCGATCAGCGTGCGCTCGTCGAGGTCGAAGCCGGGCAGATGCCCGACGCCAAGCCGTTTGGCCAGTTCGTTGATGACGAAGATGTTCGGGCGCGCATCGGCGAGAGGCTCGATCAGCTTCGGCCCCAGAACCACATGCTGCTGCCCGCCGCCGCGATAAATATCGTCGTGCTCAAGGAATGTAGTCGCAGGCAGGACGACATCGGCCATCTTCGCCGTATCGGTCATGAACTGTTCGTGCACGGCGACGAACAAATCCTCACGCGCGAAGCCCTTGCGGACCAGCCGCTGTTCCGGGGTGACATTGGCCGGATTGGTGTTCTGGATCAGCATCGCCATGACGGGCGGACCATCAAAAAGCGCTTGCCGGTCACCGGTGAGAATGCGACCGATCTTCGACTGATCGAGAAAGCGAATGCCGACATCCTGCATGGCGCGGCCTTCGATCTCGCGCTTGTCCATCTTGAAGATGCCGGAATTGGAATGAAAAGCCCCGCCGCCTTCATGGAGGAATGCGCCCGTGACGCAGGCAATCGAAGCAGCGGCATGCATGTTCACCGCGCCATTGCGCTGGCGGGTGAAACCATAGCCCAGCCGGAAATAGGTGCGCTTGGTCTTGCCGACGAGATGAGCGAAGGCCTCGATCTCTTCAACGGACAAGCCGGTAATCGCCGCTGCCCATTCCGGCGTGCGGGTCTGAAGATGCTTTTCAAGCCCCTTGGGATCGTCGGTATAACGCTCCAGATAATCCCAGTCGGCCAGACCGTCGCGGAACAGCACATGCATGACCGCACAGGCAAAGGCGCCATCGGTTCCGGGCTTCAGCACAATGCCCATATCCGCCTGCCGGACGGTCGCATTGGCGTAAACGTCGATGACGACGATCTTCGCGCCGCGCTCCTTGCGCGCGCGAACCGCATGGGTCATGACATTGACCTGCGTGGCCGCGGCATTGGTGCCCCAGATGACCACGACATCGGCTTTGGCCATTTCACGCGGATCGGGGCCGGTCAGGCTTCCGGTTCCGGCAAAATAGCCGGTCCAGGCCATATTGGTGCAGAAACTGTCGAACTGATTGGAATAGCGCTTGGCAAAGCGCAGACGATTGATCGAGTCGCGCTGCACCAGCCCCATCGTGCCTGCATAGTAATAGGGCCAGACGCTCTCGCTGCCATAATCCTGCTCGGCTTTCAGAAAGCGCTCGGCAACAAGATCAAGGGCTGCTTCCCATGATGCCTGTTTCCACTGCCCCTCGCCTTTCGCGCCAGCGCGAACCAGCGGATGCTTCAGGCGGTCGGGATGATGGACGCGTTCGGCATAGCGCGCGACCTTGGCGCAGATGACGCCAGCCGTGTAGCTGTTGTCCTTCGCGCCGCGCACGCGCCCGATGGTGCGCTCGTCGAGAATTTCCACGTCGAGTGCGCAGGTTGACGGGCAATCATGCGGACAGGCCGAATGACCGATCTTGGTATTCGAAATGGGGGCGTGCTGGTTCATACTACTTTATTAGCTCAAGCCACTTGCCGCAGAAACGAATTTCTGCCGGAAGATTGTCACTGTGACGAAATAAATTTTCACGACAGGCGCAATGAAATCGCACCGAAGACAATAAGCCCGGCAGCCACAAAACGCGACAGGCCGACTTTTTCTTTCAGCACCAGGAAGGAAATGAGCACGCCGAAGAGGATCGCCGTCTCCCGCAGTGCCGCGACGACGGCAATTGGAGCCATCGTCATCGCCCAGAGCGCCAGGCCATACGACCCCAATGTGCCCACCCCGCCGATCATGGCCGGTCGCCAGTGATTGCGCAGATATTGGATGAACCGGTCCGGCTCGCGATAAAATGCCCAACCGGCAAGCGGAATGGCGTTCATCAGGAACAGCCAAAGCGTATAGGACAATGGCTCGCCCGAAACGCGGACGCCAAGGCCATCGATGATCGTATAGCTGGCAATGAAACCGGCATTGGTGAGGGCCAGCAAGGCGGTGCGGCTTGAAGCACCGCGATTTCTGCGCCGGGCGTCAAGCGCCATCGCCAGAACGCCGGAACAGATCAGAATGATGCCAAGCCAGCTTTGCCAGCCCATCACCTCGCCGACCAGAGGCGCGCTTACCAGCGCCACCAGCAAGGGCGGCGTACCACGCATGATCGGATAGGCTTCGCTCATATCGCCGGACTTATAGGCTGCTGCCACCAGCGACATGTAGAAGGTCTGCGTGACCGTCGACAGAAGCATGTAAATCCAGCTTGCCGGGTTCGGCAGCGGCAAAAAAGGCAGGATGAAAAGAGCGATCAGCCCGGCAGCGCCGGTAACACTGGCAGCGCCGAAAAACTTGTCTCCGCTGCCCTTGACGATTGCGTTCCAGCTCGCGTGGAGGAACGCGCCAAAGAGGACGATCAGAAGGACGCCACCAGACATTCAGGACTCGACTCAAAGGATAAGGAGCGGATGCTGAAAGTTGTATGTCACATTTGTGACAGAAGAGATATTGCAGGAACGACGCAGACCGATGCCTTTTGAGCATTTCTGCCCCTTGCCGAAAACAGGCCGACATGAAACAAGCGCAGCCATGAATTATCGTCACGCCTATCACGCCGGAAATTTTGCGGATGTCGTCAAGCACGTCATCCTGGCCCGTCTCGTCGAATATCTGAAGCGCAAGGAGCAGGCCTTTCGCGTCATCGACACCCATGCGGGCATCGGGCTTTACGATCTGAAGGGCGTGGAAGCCGGCAAGACCGGCGAATGGACGGGCGGCATCGACCGCATCGTGGAAGCCATCCAGAAAGGCCAGATCGAGCAGCCCGCGCTGGAATTGCTGGAGCCTTATCTTGGCGCCGTCCGTGCCGTCAACGAAGGCGAAGCGCTTCGCCATTATCCGGGTTCACCGCTTCTGGTGCGGCATTTGCTGCGCAAGCAGGACCGTTTGTCCGCGCTGGAACTGCACCCGCAGGATTCGGCCAGGCTGGCGAAACTCTTCGACGGTGACTATCAGGTGCGCGTGACCGAGCTCGACGGCTGGCTTGCGCTTGGCGCCCACCTGCCGCCGAAGGAAAAACGCGGCATGGTGCTGGTCGATCCGCCTTTTGAAAAGGAAGGCGAATTCGATCGTCTGGTCGACGGCCTCGTCAAGGCGCACAAGCGTTTCGGCGGCGGCATCTACGCGCTTTGGTATCCGGTAAAAGACCGCAGGGAAACCGAACGTTTCACCCGCCGCCTGCGTGAAACCGGCATTCCCAAGATCATGCAGATCGAGCTTGCGATTCGCGCGCCTTCCGCCGAACCGCGCCTTGATGGCACGGGCATGATTGTGGTCAATCCGCCTTTTACACTCGAAAGTGAGATGCAAATCCTGCTTCCCTGCCTTACCAAGCTTCTGGCCGAGGAAAAGGGGAGCAATTTCAGCATCAAGTGGGTGCGCAGCGAGACGGATCGCACTTGACCCGGAGAAATTGCTAGCAGAAACTGCGCCTTGACGAGGCTTCGGCCATCACAGAATTCAGCGAGCTGGCTCGCAATTTCGGACAGGATAGAGATATGCAACGAACCCTGGATCGCATCGGACGATTTTCACGCGCAGCCGCTTTCGCCGCAGCCGTCCTTCCCCTGACGCTGGCTTCCCTGCCCGCGAGCGCCGCAGACTATCTTGCTCCGGCTCCCGCAGGGGTTGCCGATGCGGGCGCGTGCAGCCAGCAGAGCGTCCTGCGCTCGGTGGTTTCCGATTTCGGCTATCAGGTGCGCCACGTTCCGAACCTGCCGCAAGTCGGCATCACGGCCATGAGCGACGTTCAGCTGACGCGCTATGAACCAAAGACCAACCCGGCCCAGATCGAGCGCACCTATTGCAAGGCAACCGCCGTTCTGACCGATGGCCAGTATCGTTCGGTCTGGTATATGGTTGAGGAAGGCCAGGGCTTTGCCTCCATGGGCCGCAACGTCGAGTTCTGCGTCGACGGTTTCGACCGCTGGTATGTATATGACGCCCGGTGCCGCGTTCTTCGCTAACACTACAGTTGCATTCTTCGTGATGCCGGCCTGCCGCTTTTTGATTCAGGCACTGAAGCCTCAGGGCAACCATTGAGTGGAGGGCATATGCTGCGGAAGTTTGGCGCTGCTGCGATCACGTTGCTTGCAGCGGCGATGGCGAACGTCCTGCCTGTACGCGCCGATGACATTCCGGGCGAGTTCGACTTTTATGTACTCGCCCTCTCCTGGTCGCCAAGCTACTGCGCATCGGAAGGCCCGCGCGCCAACAAGCAGCAATGCGGCACCAACCGGCCTTTCGGTTTCGTGGTGCATGGCCTGTGGCCGCAGAACGAATGGGGTTATCCAGCGAACTGCCAGCTTGACAATAATCGAAGCGGCGGCAGCTATGTGCCGCGACGGATTATTTCCAGCCTCTCGGACATCATGCCCGCTGCCGGTCTCGTCGCCTATCAATGGCGCAAGCACGGCAGTTGCTCGGGCCTTTCACAGAATGATTATTTCGACACGCTGCGCAACGCTTTCGATCAGGTCAATATTCCGCCAAGCCTGCGCAGTCTTGGCAGTGGGCTGGCTGGCGGGCGGCGCGTCGATCCCATGCTTGTTGAAAAAGCCTTCGTCGCTGCCAATCCCGGCATGAAGCCGGACGGTATTTCGATCAGTTGCAAGCGGAATTACCTGCAGGAAGTCCGCATCTGCATGACAAAGGACCTGCAATTCCGTTCCTGTGGCGAGGTGGACGCCAATGCCTGCCGAAGCCGCTCCGTGATGATGCCCGCCACGCAATAGACCCTACTTAGCCTGTTCAGGAAATTACGATGACACAGATCCTCTATTCACCTGCTTCGCCCTATAGCGCGAAGGTTCGCATGGCCGCGCACTATGCGGGCATTCCGTTTGAAAGCGTTGTCGTCAATACCGCGGCTGAACCGGAGAACCTCATCCATGCCAATCCGCTCGGGAAAATTCCGACACTGGTGACGGATGACGGCAAATCCGTTTTCGACAGTCGTGCGATCGTCCAGTATCTGGACCGGGTTTCCGGCAAGAAGCTTTTCCCGCGCAATGCCGAAAAGCGCACCGACGCGGAGCGTTTTGAAGCCATTGCCGATGGTCTTTGCGACGTGCTTCTGGCGCATGTCTATGAACGGCGCATGCGCCCGGAAGAGAAGGTTCACCAGCCCTGGCTCGACCTGCAGTGGCGCAAGGCCGAACGCGCGCTCGACCTTCTGAATGAAGCGCCGCCGCGTCTGGCGGGCAAGCTGCATGCGGGACATATCGCCGTTGCAGCGGCGCTTGGCTATCTGGCGCTCCGTTTTGAAGGCAAGTGGGAGCGCAACCGCTCCAAGCTCAAGCGCTGGATGAAGCGTTTTCAGGAACTGCATCCGGAACTGACGGAACTTTTGCCGCGCGGCTGATTGGTCTGGAACGAATAAAACCCCGGATTTCCCGGGGTTTTCTCTTGCGGTTCATTGGCTTTTATCGATCGCCTGCAAAATCCGATACGCAGCTTTTATGCGCTCGTCGTTCGGATAGTTCCGGTTGGCGAGCAGAACGATTCCCGCCTGCTTCGCTGGAATAAAGGCCGCATAGGCACCGAAACCATTGGTGGAGCCTGTCTTGTTGATGAACATATCCGCCGAGGGCGCGTGCGGGGGATCGAATTTCTCGACCTTATGGGATTTCCGCGCCATGTCGGACGAATTGCCCGCCAGAAGCGTGTCGAGCGTGACCGGATTGGCATAGATTTCCCAGCCGAGCCCCTGATGGTTCGCGCCGACACGGTAGTAACTCGTATGGGTTGCGGCGACGGCTTTCTGAAAGTCGGGAGCAAGCGGCGAGCTGTCGATATTCAGCGCGACGAAACGAAGGAGGTCGGGCGCCGTGGTCTTGATGCCGTAGGCCTCCGCATCCAGCGTGCCTGCCGATACCCAGGTCGGCTTATCGGCCTTGGTATAGCCGTAGGCATAGTTCTTCATCCGGCTTTCCGGCACATGGACGAACGTGTTTTTCAGGCCGAATGCGGGCAGAAGCTTCTGCTCCATCAACACGTCGAACGGCTGGCCCATGCTGCGCGCCGCGAGATAGCCGAACAGGCCGATGCTGGGGTTGGAATAACGGCGCTGCGTACCCGCCGGATAGTCCGGCTTCCACTTCTTGAAATAGGCCAGCATGGAACTGTCGTCGGTGACTGCATCGGGAAACTGCAAGGGCAATCCCCCCGGCGTATAGGTTCCAAGATCCAGCATGGTAATCCTGTCGAAACTGCTGTCTTTGAGTTCGGGAGCCCATCTGGTTGCGGGATCGGACAGGGAGAATGCGCCGGTCGCCAATCCATAACCGCCAAGCGTTGCAGTGAAGGTCTTGCTGATCGAGCCTATCTCGAAAAGCGTATTCTCATCGACTTTCTGCCCGCTGTCCTTCGATGCCACCCCATAGCCGAAGAAATGGCTTTTGCCGTCGATGGTTATGGCAACGCCCATGCCGGGGATTTTCTGCTCGGCCATGAGCGGGCGCACAGTTTCATCGACAATGCGGCGCAGGTCGTCATCGTTCAGCTTGCCAGCCGCCAGCGCGCCGCTGGCGGGAATGACAGCCGCGCCAGCAAGGAAACCGATCAAAAGTGTCGTAGATTTTCTCATGACAGATGAATAAACCTCATGATTATGCGTTCGGCTGCATCTTAATCAAGACATAGCCGTCGCTGCGCGATCCATTATACTGAAACCCGTTATCTGCGGGATGCAAGCCTTTCAGGCCCTGCTGATATACGATGCTTGCGCAGCAACGACAAACGACGTTATCTAGCATTTGGCATTAGAAAAATTTGGGTTTCCATGGTTCGCCCGCATCTCCCGCTCAATTCGCTGCGCGCCTTTGAAGCGTCGGCGCGTCACCTCAGTTTCACCAAGGCCGCCATTGAGCTTTGCGTCACGCAGGCCGCTGTCAGCCATCAGGTCAAAAGCCTTGAGACCCGCCTCAATGTGACGCTCTTCGAGCGCCTGCCGCGCGGGCTGATGCTGACCAGCGAAGGAGAAACGCTGCTTCCCACATTGAAGGACGCATTCGACAGGATTGCCGGAACGCTTGAGCGTTTCGAGGCTGGGCATTACCGGGAGATATTGCGGGTGGGTGCGGTCGGGACGCTTGCCGTCGGCTGGCTTCTGCCGCGCCTGCGCGATTTTCAGAATCGCTATCCGTTCATCGACTTGCGGCTTTCGACCAACAATAACCGGGTGGATATTGCGGCGGAGGGGCTCGATTACGCCATCCGATTCGGCAGCGGCGCCTGGCACGGGATCGATGCAACCCGATTGCTGGAAGCGCCCTTGTCGCCACTATGCATTCCGGAGCTCGCGCGCGAATTGCGAACACCGGCCGATCTTGCGCGCCAAACGCTGCTGCGCTCCTATCGTGCCGATGAATGGGCGCAGTGGTTTCTGGCGGCGGGCGTTACGGGTGACATGCCCCTGCCCCGCAGCATCATGTTCGATTCGTCGCTTGCCATGATGGAAGCCGCCATGCAGGGAGCAGGCGTCGCGCTTGCGCCGCCGCTGATGTTTTCCCGGCAATTGCTGTCGGAAGCCGTCATGCAGCCCTTCGAAACGACGGTGACGATGGGCAGTTATTGGCTGACGCGGCTGCAATCGCGGGCGGAAACCGAGGCGATGTCGGCCTTTCGCGGCTGGCTGATGGAGACAGCAAACAGCTGAATTCAAAAACAACGCAACAAAAAACCGGGCAGTCGCCTGCCCGGTTTTCCGTGTTCAATTATCAGATAATTAGAACTTGTAGCCAACGCCGACGCGGATGTCGTGGGTGTCGAGCTTGTTACGGACCGACTCGGTGCCAAGATCATAGGTCTTGTTGCCGAACTGGGTGTAACGGTATTCGACGCGGCCCAGGATGTTGTCCGTGAGCTTGGCTTCCAGACCGGCGCCAGCAGTCCAACCAACGCGGAACTTGCTTTCGTCGTCGAAGCCGTTGTCGAGCTTGACCTGCTTACCAGCAACACCGGCGGTGATGTACGGCATGACCGGGTTCAGGTCGTAGCCGAGACGGCCACGCAGCGAGCCTTCGAAGCCTTCCTTGACTTCCAGGCCGTTCTTGGACTTCTTGGCCCAGGAGTAGCCGGCGTCGCCTTCAACACCGTATACGAACTGGTCCTGCTGGAAGTTCCAGCCAGCGTAAGCGCCAGCCTTCATGTCATCCGGCTTGATGCTGCCGTCGGTGTTGGTCTTGACCTTGTTCCAGCCGTAGCCGAGGTACAGACCGGTGTAGCCGCCAGCCCAGCTGTACTGCGGAGCCATTTCGACCGGAGCCGGAACAGGAGGCTGTTCCTGGATGGCATCAGCAGCGAAAGCAGTCGCAGAGAACGGCAGCAGCGCAGCCGAGGCGATTACGAGAGACTTAAGAGTGCGCATAGCATTCTCCTTACACAAATTACATTTCGCGCGGTCCCTTATCGGGCGGACGGCCTTGGGAGCAAATCGTCCATGCCGCGCTGACCGGATCGGTATATCGGCGGTAAATGCGGCACGAAATGCCCGCTTCTGTGGAGATAAACTGTCGAGAAAATGGCAAAAATGCGATGTTGCATTATCGCAACGCCGAATATACCCGCCTATATAGTTGGTGCATGCCGGTTGCGGTGCCCCGCGGCGTCCGGCAAGGTTGAACGAAGCCGCTGAAATCCCTACAAATTTGTCAGCTATGAATATTGGGCGCGCTGTTTTTAGCTGCATTTTTCCGATCGAAGTGGCATGAAATCGACTGAAGAATCTCGATAAGAAAGTGTTTACCGTGTTGAATGATCACGAGCCTCGCCTGCTTGCCAAATGTCCGGTTCTGGTAACCGGCGGCGCGCGGCGCATTGGAAAGGCAATCGTCGAAGACCTTGCCGCTCATGGCTTCCCGGTCGCCATACACTATAATCACTCCATCAATGAAGGCGCGGCCCTTGCGAGCGCCATAAACGAGCGAGGCGGCACCGCCTGCGTGGTACGCGCAGACCTTTCGTCCGAAGCCGATGTGCGCAATCTGGTAAAAGATGCGTCGAACCAGATCGGGCCGATCCGGCTTCTGGTCAATAATGCCTCACTTTTTGAAGATGACCGCATCGGGCAACTGGACATGGCGCTGTGGGACAAGCATTTTGCCATTCACCTGAAAGCCCCAGTCCTGCTGGCCGAAGAAATGGCGAATGCCTTGCCCGATGGCGAGGATGGGCTTGTGGTCAACGTGATCGACCAGCGCGTGTGGAAGCTCAATCCGAACTTCTTTTCCTATACGCTCTCGAAAACGGCGCTGTGGAATGCCACCCGCACCATGACGCAGGCGCTTGCGCCGCGAATCCGAGTCAATGCAATCGCCCCCGGCCCCACATTGCCGAGCGAAAGGCAGAAGCCGGGTGATTTCGAACAGCAGGTCGAGAAACTTCTTTTGCAGCGTGCACCGGAATTGTCGGAATTTGGGCGTACTGTTCGTTATTTCTGGGAAAGCCGCTCCGTCACCGGCCAGATGATCGCGCTTGATGGCGGCCAGCATCTGGCATGGGAAACCCCGGATATCGCAGGAATCACCGAATGACTGGAAACCGCAAAAACAATGATGATGCTGCCGCGAACCTGCCGTCGGATGACGAGCAGGACGTGGCCGGTATCATCATTGGCGACGCGGAAACCGAAGAGGACGATGAGGGCGACGACATAATCGACGTTCCGGCAGCGCCGTCTGCCGCCGATTCCATTCAATGGGATTCCTCCGATGGCCTGCCGGATATCGAGGGCCTGAGCGGGCAGGACATCATCAACGCCTTCGTCAAGCGCTTGCCCAACAATCCGGGCGTCTATCGCATGTTCAACAGCGATGGTGACGTGCTTTATGTCGGCAAGGCGCGCAATCTCAAAAAGCGCGTCTCCAACTATGCGCGCGGCATAGCCCATTCGAATCGCATCGTGCGGATGATCCGTGAGACGGCGATGATGGAATTTGTCGTTACCCGCACGGAAACCGAAGCATTGCTGCTGGAAGCCAATCTCATCAAGAGATTGCGCCCGCGCTTCAATGTGCTGATGCGCGACGACAAGTCGTTTCCTTATATTCTGCTGACCGGCGACCATCGGGCGCCCGGCATCTTCAAGCATCGCGGCGCGCGGTCCCGCAAGGGCGACTATTTCGGCCCCTTCGCCTCGGCTGGCGCCGTGGGCCGTACGATCAACGCGCTTCAGCGCGCATTCCTGCTGCGAACCTGCACGGATTCGGTTTTTGAAACCCGAACCCGTCCCTGTCTTCTCTATCAGATCAAGCGATGTTCCGGTCCCTGCACGCATGAAATCAGCGACGCGGACTATGCCGAGCTGGTGAGCGAAGCCAAGGCGTTCCTGTCCGGCAAAAGCCAGTCGGTCAAGGACCATCTGGCAGCCGCGATGCAGGCCGCATCCGCTGATCTCGATTTTGAACATGCGGCGGTCTACCGCGACCGTCTGGCCGCACTTTCCCATGTTCAGTCGCATCAGGGCATCAATCCGCAGACGGTGGAAGAGGCAGACGTTTTCGCCATTCATCAGGAAGGCGGCATGACCTGCATCCAGGTCTTCTTCTTCCGCACCGGCCAGAACTGGGGCAACCGTGCCTATTTCCCGAAAGCCGACAGTTCGCTCGGGCCGGCAGAGGTTCTCGGGGCCTTCCTGTCCCAGTTCTACGACGACAAGCCGTGCCCGCGTCTTGTTCTCTTGTCCGAGACTGTGGAGGAACAATCGCTGATCGCCGAAGCGCTGTCGACGCGCGCGGGACACAAGGTGCAGGTCAACGTGCCGCAACGCGGCGAGAAGAAGGATCTTGTCGATCACGCACTCACCAATGCGCGCGAAGCGCTTGGGCGGCGGCTCGCCGAAACCTCGTCGCAGGCGCGCCTCTTGCAAGGCATGGCCGAAACCTTCGGTCTGTCGCAGCCGCCGCGCCGGATCGAGGTCTATGACAACTCGCATATCATGGGCACAAACGCTGTCGGCGGCATGATCGTCGCCGGGCCGGAAGGTTTTGTCAAAAACCAGTACCGCAAGTTCAACATCCGCTCGACGGACATTACGCCGGGCGACGATTTCGGCATGATGCGCGAGGTGATCGAGCGGCGCTTCTCGCGGCTGGTGAAGGAACACGGCGCGCCGGAAGAACAGACCAATGCTGAGGCGACCGATGCGTTTCCCGCCTGGCCCGATGTCATCCTGATCGACGGCGGGCAAGGTCAGGTGGGTGCCGTGCGGCAAATTCTTGGCGAGCTTGGCATCAGCCATCTCGTCAATGCAATCGGCATCGCGAAGGGCGTCGACCGCGAGGCGGGACGCGAGCGTTTCTTCGTGGAAGGCAAGCAGCCCTTCACGCTGCCGCCGCGCGATCCCGTGCTTTATTTCATCCAGCGCCTGCGCGACGAAGCCCACCGGTTCGCCATCGGCACGCACCGCGCCCGGCGCAAGAAGGAAATGGTCAAGAACCCGCTTGATGAAATCGCGGGAATCGGCCCGTCGCGCAAGCGTGCGCTTCTGCACCATTTCGGAACCGCGAAGGCCGTTTCACGCGCCGCCGTCGAGGACCTCATGCAGATTGACGGCATTTCCGAAGCGATGGCAAAGACAATTCACGACCATTTTCGCGACAAATGATCTGGAGCGCGTTTCGATCTGATTGAATCAGATCGGCGCTCCAAGCTTTTCTATTTCAAGCATAATCTTGTCGATCGTCGTTTCACTCCGGTCGGATTATGCGCTAATTTTGTCCGGGATCGGGGCGCGAGCGTCATTACGTCCCGGCAGAACACGTCCGCAGGTGTTGATTTTATGTGTCATCCCTGATGATGTGCCCAAACGAACGATGCGGCGGAACAATGCAGAAGAATCATACCCTCTCCCTACCCAATATCCTCACTTACGGCCGGATCATCGCCGTTCCCCTTGTGGTATTGTGTTTCTTTATTGAGGGACGGCTGGAGTCGAGCGATTTTGCCCGCTGGACAGCCCTTGGATTGTTTGCAGTCGCCAGCATCACCGACTTTTTTGACGGCTATCTCGCCCGCATCTGGAAGCAGACCTCGACCATCGGCCGCATGCTGGACCCGATTGCCGACAAGCTTCTTGTCTCCGCCTGTCTCCTGCTGCTTGCTGCCGACGGCACCATTGCCGGCTGGACGCTTTGGGCCGCCATCATCATCCTGTGCCGCGAAATCCTGGTTTCGGGCCTGCGCGAATATCTTGCCGAGCTGAAAGTCAGCGTTCCCGTTTCGCGTCTCGCCAAATGGAAGACGACCGCGCAGATGATCGCGCTTGCTTTCCTGCTGGCAGGCCCTGCCGGTGACAAAATCATGCCCTATGTAACGGAAACAGGCATTGTCCTGCTTTGGGTATCGGCCCTTCTGACGCTTTACACGGGCTGGGATTACTTCAAGGCGGGCCTCAAACACGTGATGGATTGATCCAGTGGCGGTAAAACTCGTCTATTTCGCATGGGTGCGCGAGAAAATCGGCAAGGGCGAGGAGACTATTGAACTCCCCTCACCCACAACGACCGTCGGCGGTCTGATCGGCCATCTGAAATCGCGTGGCGACGAATATGAAGCCGCCTTCGAGCATGAGCATGTCATTCGGGCGGCGATCAATCAGGAACATGCCGAACACACTGAACTGGTGAATGACGGCGACGAGGTTGCGCTCTTTCCGCCCATGACGGGAGGATGAAATGAGCGGGCAAACTTCGTGCCCACTTTTCGTCGGCATAAGAAGCGAAGATTTCGACACGGCGGCGGAACTGCGCAAGCTTCAACAGGGGCGCACGGATATCGGCGCCATCGTCACTTTCACCGGGCTTTGCCGTGATGAAAGCGGCACGCTTTGCGCACTGGAACTGGAGCATTATCCGGGCATGGCGGAGGCGGAAATCACCCGCATCGCCCAACAAGCCATCGCGCGCTGGCCGATAACAGCGCTGACGATCATTCACCGTTACGGACTTATAAAACCAGGCGAAAACATCGTTCTGGTGGCCGCGGCGTCATCGCATCGCCATGCGGCTTTCGAGGCCGCCTCATTCCTGATGGATTACATGAAAACCAACGCGCCGTTCTGGAAGCGGGAGCATCTCGCGGACGGTTCGGTCGGCGGGTGGGTGTCATCCAAGGAGGAAGACGAGAAGATACGCGAACGCTGGAAACTGGACTGATCTTCCGATTAGAGCGCCGTGCGTCCTTACGGACGCACGAAGGTCGCTCCAACCTATTGAATCTACGCATCGTGCTTTCCGAAAATCGATTCCGATGTTCGGGCCGATGCTTTGAGGTTTCACAATTGATCTCGATTTTTTATTTTAATCGCGAATTAACTATTTAACCCCCTAGAATATTGGGTAATTCAGGTGACGTGTTCTTGCGCCGCCATAATTTTCACATGAAGATTTCGCTAATGTCGGCGGTATGAATCAGACACCGACAGGCGATGATGACAGACAGGTTGGAATCCGCATCAGCGCCATCTGTCTTGTAACAAACAACGCATGCGGGAACGGAAGTTTCGGGCTTTGACGATGCGAAATGGACTGGCGAAAACCCTTTCAATTGCTGCGGCACTCGTGGTCGGCATTGGCGCGCTTGGCGGCGCTGCCTTGTTCCTGACCACCTCGATGCCGACAAGCAGCCTGGCGGCGGAAAAAACCATCAGCGGCAAGGTCATGTATCGCGAGCGCATCGCGCTGCCGCCGGAAGCAAGCCTGACGGTTCAGCTTTCCGACGTCTCGCTGGCCGATGCGCCCTCCAAGGTCATTGGTGAAACGCGGATCGAATCCGTTCAGGGTTCGCCGATCCCGTTCGCCATCAATTTCGATACGGACCAGATCCAGTCCGGCCATTCCTACGCCTTGCAGGCGCGGATTTCCGCTGGCGACACGCTCTGGTTCGTCAATGACGAGCGCTACGCCATTGATCCCGAGAACCCCGGCGAACCGGCGGAAATCAGGGTGGTCATGGTGCGCAAGAGCGGCGATGAAGGTGCAGCCATCGGCATCGAGGGCAAGGACTGGCTCGCGGAAGACATTCAGGGCGGCGGCGTGATCGACAATGCCCAGACGACCCTGACGGTTTCGACCGATGGCGCCGTCAGCGGCTCCGGCGGCTGCAACCGCTATTTCAGCAAGGCAACTGTCACCGGGGAAAATATTTCCTTCGCCGAGATCGGATCGACCTATGTCCAGTGCCCGCCTGCCCTCATGAATCAGGAGCGCAAGTTCCTCGACGTGCTCGGCAAGACCAGATCCTACAAGATCGACATGGGCAAGCTCGTTCTCTTCGACGACGACGGGAAGGAAGTGGCAAGGCTCGCGCAGAGCCTTTGAAACGTGTTTCCACACATCGCCCAAGCAACAAAAAAGCCCGGTCGAACCGGGCTTTTTCTTTATATTCTCGTTAGGATCAGCCGACGATTTCGGTGCCCGAGAACCAGTATGCGATTTCTTCCGCGGCGGTTTCCGGAGCGTCCGAACCGTGTACGGAATTTTCGCCGATCGACAGGGCGAATTCCTTGCGGATGGTGCCTTCGTCAGCGTTTGCCGGGTTGGTTGCGCCCATGACTTCGCGGTTCTTGGCGATGGCGTTTTCGCCTTCCAGAACCTGAACGACCGTCGGGCCAGAGGACATGAATTCGGTCAGTTCGCCGAAGAAAGGGCGATCCTTGTGAACAGCATAGAAGCCTTCAGCTTCACGCAGGCTCATCCAGACGCGCTTCGAAGCGACGACGCGCAGGCCAGCTGCTTCGAGCTTGGCGGTGATGGCGCCGGTCAGGTTGCGGCGGGTCGCATCGGGCTTGATCATGGAGAAGGTACGTTCGATTGCCATTATGACACCTTGTGCTGGGATTTTCAGAAAAGTGAGGCTCTATACCGTCGATAGGCCCGATTGCCAAGAGGCGAACCGATTAGCACCTTGAGACGACAGAAAATTGATTGCATAGATGGTGCCGCGTCGATTCAACCGCGCAGGGAGCGACAGCTAGGGGCTTTCATGGAACAGCACTTTCAAATGTTCGCCTATTACAACCGATGGGCAAATGAACTGGTCTATGCCGCCGCCGCCGAGTTGAGCGACGAGGAATACAGGCTTGATCTCGGCCTGTTCTTCGGCTCCATCCATCGCACGCTCAATCACATACTGGTTGCAGACCGCATCTGGATGAAACGGTTCACCACCGAAGGCGACCATCCGAAGACGCTCGATGCAATCATTTCCGACAATTTCATCATGCTGCGCGATCTGCGGCAGGCGGAAGACGCGCGCATATGCCGCTATGCGGACGAGCTCGACACCCAGAAGCTTAGCGGTCGCTACAGCTACACGGCGCTCAATGAAATGCGCACGATAAGCCAGCGGCTGGCTCCGTCGCTTGCCCATATGTTCAATCATCAGACGCATCATCGCGGACAGATCCATACCGCGTTCACAAGACTGGGGACGGAAGCGCCGTCACTCGATCTCATGCATTTCCTGCGAACGGAAGGCGGGCGGCGTTTCGCCTGACTGATGTTGATACTTGCGGAAACGCTTCAAGCCGTGCAAAAGCGCTTTCATCATGCTTATCCTTGACGACATTTCCGTACGCATCGCCGGACGCCTCCTGATCGACCACGCCAGCGTGACGCTGCCAGCGGGATCGAAGACGGGTTTCGTGGGACGCAACGGCACCGGCAAATCCACGCTGTTTCGCGTGATTACGGGCGATCTCGCGCCAGAAACCGGCAACATCTCATTGCCGAAAAACACCCGTATCGGTCAGGTCGCGCAGGAAGCGCCCGGCACCGACGAAGCGCTGATCGAAATCGTCATGAAAGCGGACAAGGAGCGCGCGGCACTTCTTGAAGAAGCGGCCACCGCCACCGATCCGCATCGCATCGCCGAAATTCATACGCGCCTTGCCGATATCGACGCCCATTCAGCGGAAGCGCGCGCTGGCGCCATCCTCTCCGGCCTCGGTTTCAGCGCGGAAGCGCAACGCCAGCCAGCGTCAGCTTTCTCTGGCGGCTGGCGCATGCGCGTGGCACTGGCTGCCGTTCTCTTCGCCGAGCCGGACCTGCTGCTGCTCGACGAGCCGACCAACTATCTCGACCTTGAAGGCGTGCTGTGGCTGGTCGACTATGTGAAGCGTTATCCGCACACAGTCATCATCATCAGCCACGACCGCGATCTCCTGAACTCGGCCACCAGCTCGATCATGCATCTCGACCAGAAGAAGATCAGCTTCTGGCGCGGCAATTACGACCAGTTCGAGCGCCAGCGGCACGAGATGCTGGAATTGCAGCAAAAGGCCCATGCCAAGCAGGAAGCCCACCGCAAGCATATGGAAAGCTTCGTGGAGCGGTTCCGCGCCAAGGCCACCAAGGCCCGGCAGGCCCAGTCGCGCTTGAAGGCGCTGCAAAAGCTCAAACCCATTGAGCTTTATGTCGAAAGCCATGTGCAGCCCTTCCGCTTTCCGGATGCGGAAAAGAAGGCCGCCTCCCCCATCATCGCGCTGGACAACGCCGATGTCGGCTACGTGCCGGGCAAGCCGGTGCTGCGCAATGTGACGCTGCGCATCGACAATGACGACCGCATCGCCCTCCTCGGCTCGAACGGCAACGGCAAATCCACGCTGGCCAAGCTGATTGCCGGTCGCCTGACGCCCGAAAAAGGCACGCTCACGGTTTCGCCCAATCTGAAAGTTGCCTTCTTCGCGCAGCATCAGCTGGATGACCTCATACCGGAAGACAATGCCATCGAGCATGTGCGCAAGCTGATGCCGACAGAGCCTGAAGCAAAAGTCCGCGCTCGTGTCGCACAGATGGGCCTTTCGACGGAAAAGATGCTGACACCGGCGAAAGACCTTTCCGGCGGCGAAAAAGCGCGCCTCCTGATGGGCCTTGCGACCTTCCACGGTCCGAACCTGCTGATCCTCGACGAACCGACCAACCATCTCGATATCGACAGCCGCGAAGAGCTTGTGCATGCGCTCAACGCGTTCAACGGCGCGGTGATCCTGATCGCCCACGACCGCCATCTGATCGAAGCCACGATGGAACGCCTCTGGCTGGTGCGCGAAGGCGGCGTGAAGGCCTTTGAAGGCGATCTCGATGAATACCGTCAGATCGTTCTGGCCGACGCCAAGGGGGAACCGGCTTCCGACCGTGACGACAGTGCCAAGGTCAACAAGGCCGAACAGCGAAAACTCGCTGCCCAGAAGCGCGAGGCCATGGCGCCACTGCAAAAAAAGATCAAGGAAACCGAGGCCTTGATTCAAAAGCTGCAGAAACAGATTCAAGTCTTCTCGTCACAACTCGAAGACCCGGCCCTTTACGAGAAGGAGCCGCAAAAGGCGATCCGCATCAACAAGGACATGAGCGATGCACGCTCTGCCCTTGCGGATGCTGAGGACAAATGGCTGGAAATGTCGGCCGAATATGAAGAAGCAATGGCCGATTAAAAGCGGCCATTTCTTAGAGTGATTCCGGTTAAAACGGAGTCATTGGGACCGCTCTATCTATTTGTTTTTACGCATGTCTTTATCCCGAAACCGGCTCCACTTTCGGGAGACATGCTCTAGATCCGTAGTCTATGCGGCCATCAAGAAAAGCGCGATTGCAAGCACAACCCAGCCGATAACGCGCATGGCGACCGGCAAGGGACGAGGCATCAACCGCACCGCCAGAATCGCGAAAACGACGGTCAGAACCGGAAATCCAAAATAAAGAGCGGCATAACCGCTTTGCCCCTCGAAAGAGGAACCGAAGAGCCCCAGCCTTTCGAGCGGTATCAGCGCGAGAAGCGCCACCAGAGCCGAAAGCAGCAACAGCAGCAATCTATCGGAAATCCGGCCAAGCATCGTTATCAATCAGCTCTGGGGACGCAGTCGTGTGCGCATCAAGGCATAAAGACCGAATGCACCGAGGATCAAGCCGATGGTCGTATAAACCTCATCGGGCGTTTCCGCCCCGCGCCGCAACACGAGATCGGCTTTTGAAAGCTGAAGCCCGTCCGTATTTCCCTGTACCAGACGAAATGCATAAAGCCCCGGAATAACGGGATCGATATCGCCTGCGCTCTGGCGCAGAACGCTGCCGTCCTGCGGGCGGTCCGTATTGATGGAGCCGCTGGTCGAGGCAAAATCAAGCCCCTGCGAAAGAACAGGCATCCCGTCGCGGCTGACAGCAAGCGTCACCGCCGAACGCCGTTCGGCTGGGACATAGCCCGGCAAGGGCGTCGCATCGATGAACACGCGCACCGGACCATCAGCCGCCGACAGCCTGACTTCCTGTATCTTGAAGTCACTCTGCCGGTTTTCCAGCATGGTCCAGCGGCCAATCTCGCTGCCCGTGAAATGGCGCATATACCAGGGATAGCCGATAGCAAGACCAAAACCGGCGATGATCATCAAAATGAAAAATGCCCGCATCACGCCTTGCGCTCCCAGCGGCGATCCGGCGTTTGCTGCCAATAGGTCAAATCGTGGTTCTCCGCCTTGAAGCTCTTCCATTGCGCCCGGGCAATATCGAGCTGCTCCTGATCGTGCCCGTCGAACATGACGACAAGCCGCTCATAGGCATCCGCCTGTTCCAGCCCCGCACCTTCTACGAGAAAGCGCACCGTCGCGCCATTCGGGTTGGCTTCACTCGTGGTCAGCAGGACCGGCTGGTGTTCGGGGTGAGGCTCCTTGTCGGTGCCATGCGCCACGAAAGAGGTGTCGGAGAAGGTCCAGAGCAAGCCGTCGAGCGCATCGCGTCTTTCTTCACTGACGGTCTGGATCGCGACGCGCCAGCCGCGCCCGAGTGAGCGCTCGACCAGACCCGGCAAGGCCTCATCGAGTGTGGATTCCGTCAGATGGTAGAAGAGAATTTCCGCCATGCACTATCCGTTTCGCGAAAGGGTGGAGAAACTGATTCCGCTTCTCCACCCATCTTATTGTTTTAACTTTCGAAATGATCCCGGACAAGGCGGTCCAGCAGACGGACGCCATAGCCGGAAGACCAGGTCTGGCTATATTCGTTGGCAGGCGAACCCATGGCGGTTCCGGCAATGTCGAGATGCGCCCAAGGGGTCTCGCCAACAAAGCGCTTGAGGAACTGCGCCGCCGTGATGGAACCGCCATAACGGCCAGCGCTGTTCTTCATATCGGCGAACTTCGAATCGATCATCTTGTCGTATTCAGTGCCAAGCGGCAGGCGCCACAGCTTTTCGCCGGTCGACTGGCCCGCATCGTAGAGCTGGTCCGCAAGTTCGTCGTCATTGGAGAAGAGACCGGCATGATACTGGCCGAGCGCGACCATGACAGCGCCCGTAAGCGTGGCCAGATTGATGATGAAGCGCGGCTTGAAACGGTCGTTCGTATAGTGCAGCGCATCGGCCAGAACGAGGCGGCCTTCAGCATCGGTATTGATGACTTCAATCGTCTGCCCGGACATGGAGGTAACGATATCGCCCGGACGCTGGGCGTTGCCGTCGGGCATGTTTTCCACGAGGCCGATAACGCCGATGGCATTGACCTTTGCCTTGCGCCCGGCCAGCGCGCGCATCAACCCGGTGACGGCTGCCGCGCCGCCCATGTCGCCCTTCATATCTTCCATACCGGCAGCAGGCTTGATGGAGATGCCGCCCGTATCGAACACCACGCCCTTGCCGACGAAGGCAATCGGCTTTTCCTTGCTCTTCGCGCCCTGCCATTCCGTGACGACCAGCCGCGGCGGACGAACGGAACCCTGCGCCACGCCCAGAAGCGCGCCCATGCCGAGTTTCTTCATTTCCTTTTCGCCAAGAATCTCGACCTTCACACCAAGCTTTTCGAGCTTTTCGGCTTCCTGCGCAAACTCGACGGGTCCCAGAATATTCGCAGGCTCGTTGACGAGATTGCGCGCCTGGATAACGCCGTCCGCCACTGCTTCGGCAACTTCGAAGGCACGCTTTGCCGTATGCGGATCGGCAACGCAGATGCTGACCTTGGCCGCGTGTTTCGGATCGCCATTGTCCTCATTGTTCTTGCGCGTCTTGTAGCGTTCAAACTTGTAGGAGCGCAGAATCATGCCCAAGGCGAGATCGGCTGCTTCATCTCCGGCAATGGTGGTCTCGGGCAAGGCGAGCGTAACGGTTGCGCGTTCCGCCTTGCCGATTCGGGCAAATGCAGCGCCGCCAATCTTCAACCAGTCATCATTGCCAAGCTTGCCCGGTTCTCCGACGCCGACCAGAACGATCTTGTCGACACCGCTGGAAGTCGTCTCGATCGCTTCCGCCGTCTTGCCCAAAGCACCGGTGAACCCGGAAATTTCAGCAATACGCTTGATCTTTTCCGCACCGCCAGCAGCCGCGGCCGCCTCGTCCGCAAAGCCGCCGCCCTTGGCGACGAGCACGATGGACACGCCTCTTTCCGGTACTGCAAAATCGCTGAAAGAGATCGAAGGACGTTTAGACATGACAACTCCAAACCTGATGTCGATTTAAGAATGACACGATTGTGTCGCGACTTTTCCCCACTCATGTGAGACGAATATGGCGAAACAGCAAGAGTGGAACCAAGATTGTTCCAGTTTTAGGCCGAGGAAAACCGTGCAAGACACAATTGCGAGCCTGTCTTACCCGCTCCATGCAAAAACTGGTTGCCTTGAGCCGACTCATCGCTCATTAACGGGACCCGTTAACAGGAACACGAGAGCTGGCATCTTCGTGATGGTTTTAGTAATCTGTTAACCGCGTTTATTGGGTCAATCTTAGCCAAGCGTCATTAGTTTAGTGATTATCACGAGTGCCGCCGCCTTTTCCGGGTGCGCGCTCATCAACGGAACCGGGATGTAGACTCCACCTATGCGATTGATCGAGTTGTACATCCTGCGCCGGGTGGCGATCATGTTCCTCGCAGTGCTTGGCGCTGCGGTCGGAATCACCTGGACCGTGCAGGTGCTCCAGCGCATCGACTTTCTGACCACAAGCGGCCAGACATTCCAGACCATCGTTCAGTTCAGTTCGCTTTTGATACCCTCGGCCATCCCGCTTGTGATGCCGTTTGCGCTGATTATTGCGATCACGCAGACGCTTTCCACCATGAACCAGGATTCCGAGCTTGTCGTCATCAATGCGTCCGGCGCACCGCGCAGCGCGGTCATGCGCCCGATCCTGATTCTCGCTGCGGCCATTTCCATCGTTTCGTTTCTGGTGGCCAATTATGTCGATCCCTATGCGCGCATGAACATGCGCGCGATGATCGCCAATGCCAGCGCCGACCTCATGAATGTCATCGTTCAGGAAGGCAATTTCCGCAAACTTGCGGACAATCTCTATATCCAGGTCGCGGAACGGCGCGCCGATGGCAGCATCGGCGGGCTTTTCATTGCCGATTCCCGCGATCCGGCGCTCGACCTCATCTATTATGCGGCCGATGGCGCGATCGCTTCGACGCCGAGCGGCGACATGCTTTTGATGCAGAACGGCGAAGTGCAGCGCCGTGATGTATCGGATGGCACGGTTTCGATCATCAAGTTCAATTCCTATGCGTTCGATCTCAGCCAGTTTGCCTCGGCAGGCGATGATTTCGTTATCTATGCGAAGGACCGGCCGCTTTCCTATCTGCTGAACCCGGACCCGAACGATCCCATCCTCCAGACGCGTCCGCTGCGCTACAAGGCCGAATTGCACCGGCGCCTGACGCAATGGCTCTATCCGGTTGTGTTTGCGATGATTGCGCTGGCCTTCGCAGGCGATTCCCGTTCGCATCGCGAGGCGCGTGTGTCCGCGTCCTTCTCGGCGATCAGCACCGCCCTTCTCGTCTATTGGGCAGGCTATTTCGCCTCTGACCGCGCCGACAAGGATGCCGGCTATATCGTCGTGATGTACCTCGTCCCGCTTGCCGTCATCCTCGTGACGGGCTTTGCGCTCGCCACCGGGCGACGCATCGGCCTGCCCGACAAATGGAACGACCGCATTCTTGACGGTTTCGACAGTTTGAGACGCCAGGGCTCGGCACTCTATGCCCGCCTCACCGGACGTTCGCGCAATAATGCCGGAGGAAAGGCATGATCGGCTGGACGCTTGGGCGCTATTTCTTCATCCGCTACGTGCAGATCACGCTCTATTTTCTGCTCGGCATTTTTGCTTTGTCGCTGCTTCTCGATTTCACCGAGAATGCGAGCAAGCTTTCAAACCTGCCGGATTATTCCGTGTGGGCAGCGCTTGGGCTTTCCGCCATGCGCGTGCCCTTCATCATGCAGCAGATGATCCCCTTCGTCGCCCTGTTCTCGGCAATGGCGACACTGATTTCGCTCAACAGAAAATACGAGCTGGTCGTCGCCCGCTCGGTCGGCGTGTCGGCCTGGCAGTTTCTTCTGCCCGCCTGCTTTGGCGCCTTCCTGTTCGGGCTGGCCACGATCTTCGTCCTCAATCCGTTCGCCGCTTACGGCTTTGCAAAAGCCGATGAAATCGCTTCCACCTGGAAGACCGGCAAGATTACCGATGTTTCCGCCCTGCGCGATCCGTGGCTGCGCCAGAAGACCGACGAAGGCGAAACCATCATCGGCGCAAAAAGCATTCTCGATCAGGGCGCGACGCTTGCCGACGCGACTTTCATTCAGTTCGATGAAAAGAAGAATATCAAGGAACGCTACGACGCACGCACGGCGCAGCTAAAGGACGGACATTGGCAGTTGACCGACGTGACGCGATTCGCGCGCGGCCAAGAACCCCAGAAAATGGCGAGTTTCCAGATCGAGACGCAGCTGCGCCCGGAATATGTGGAAGAAAAGCTCGCGACGCCGGACACAATCCCCTTCACGCAGTTGCGCCGCAAGATCGAGGTCGCACGTTCCTTCGGCTACTCCGCAAACGCATTTGACATGCAATACCAGTCACTTCTGGCTTTGCCGGCATTGCTGATGGCGATGACTCTCATTGCTGCAACAGTGTCGCTGAAATTTGTGCGATTTGGCCAGTCGGGAGCGATGATTCTGGGTGGCGTTATTGCAGGCTTCATGCTTTATGTCGTTTCGGTGCTGGTGAAGGCATTCGGGAATGCGGGATTCGTTCCGCCGTTCGTGGCTGCCTGGGTTCCGGTTATTATCGCGACATTCTTTGGTGTCTCCTTTCTGTTGCATAAGGAGGATGGTTAGTGGGTTCGAGTAACGCCCGCATGGTATTGCCCCATTCACTCTCGCGCCTTGCGCGCGGGACGGCCTTGGCGTGCGTCCTTGCTTTGCCTTTCATTTCTGTCGCGGCCCTGCCCTCACCCGCATCGGCTCAGGACGCTCTCGGCGCCAATTACCAGAGCGATCCGAATGCCCGCATGCTTCTGCAAGCTGACGAGCTCGTCTATGACCGCGATGTGAACACCGTCACGGCACAGGGCAAGGTGCGCATCGAATATGACGGCAATCATCTGGTTGCCGACAAGGTGACCTATAACCAGCAGACGCGGCGCATGACCGCAACGGGGAATGTTGAGATCGTCGAGCGCGACGGTAACAAGATCTACTCCGACCATATGGATATTACCGACAGTTTCCGCGACGGCTTCGTAAACGGCCTGCGCGTCGAGACGACGGACAATACCCGTTTTGCCGCCGAAAGCGCCGAGCGCAGCAATGGCGAAATCACAACGTTCAACAATGGCGTCTATACGGCCTGCGAACCTTGCGCCAAGAACCCCGACAAGCCCGTTCTCTGGCAGATCAAGGCCCGCAAGATCATCTGGAATAGCGCGACCAAGACCGTTCGTTTCGAGCGTGGCCGCTTCGAGTTCCTCGGCATGCCGCTTGCTTGGTTCCCGGCGTTCGAAATGGCCGACCCGACGGTGAAGCGCAAGAGCGGCTTCCTGTTTCCGGGCTTTTCCTACAAGGATGAACTGGGTGTCGGCATCAAGAATTCGTATTTCTGGGCGCTCGCCCCGAACTACGACCTGACGCTTTCCACGACCGGCTATACCAAGCAGGGCTTCCTCACCGAAGCGGAATGGCGCCATCGTCTTGAAAACGGCACCTACAATCTTCGCATTGCCGGCATTCACCAGATGAAGCCGGAAAAATTCGATGCGGCTTCTGTAGACCGCTACGAAGACAATCGCGGCATGGTCGCCTCGAAGGGCGATTTCGAGCTCAATTCGCGCTGGCGCTTCGGTTGGGATGTGATGGCACAGACCGACCGGAATTTCAGCCGCACCTACAGCATTGACGGCTATAATGCCGGAACGCAGGTTTCGAAGATCTACCTCACGGGTATCAATAACCGTAACTATTTCGACCTGAATTTCTATCGCTTCAACGTGCAGGAATCCCTTCTCGCGGACAGCCCGTACGAGATGCACTCGAAGCAGCCTTGGGTCCTCCCGAGCCTGGATTATTCGTACACGGTGCCTGATCCGGTCTATGGCGGCGAGCTGAACTTCAATACCAATCTGCAGGTTCTTTATCGCCAGAATGCGAATTATACGCCTGCGGTCAGGGATGTTAACGGCAACCTTATCGGCCCTCGTTATCCCCGTGTTCCGGGCTTCGATGGAACCAATGCGCGCCTGACCACAGAAGCGGAATGGAAGCGTACATTCATCACGCCTGCCGGTCTGGTCATCACGCCGTTGCTGGCGTTGCGCGGCGACGCGATTGGCGCCAATACGAACTTCAATCTGGCAGATGCCGGTTATACGGATGCGCTCGTGCGTTCGGAGGCGTTTCGCGCCATGGCGACCGCCGGGCTTGAACTGCGCTGGCCGATCCTGTTCTCGAGCACCAGCTCGACCCATATTATCGAGCCGATTGCGCAGCTTTATATTCGCAATAACGAACGCTATGCAGGCGAATTGCCGAATGAGGACGCACAGAGCTTCGTCTTCGACGCAACCAACCTGTTCTCGCGTGACAAGTTCTCCGGTTATGACCGTGTTGAAGGTGGCACACGCGCCAATCTCGGCCTGCGCTATTCGGGCAACTTCGACAATAGCGACTGGGCTCTTTACGCCCTTGGCGGCCAGTCCTTCCAACTGGGCGGCGTGAACTCGTACGGCACGAGCGATTTCCTGAATGTCGGCGCAGATTCCGGCCTGCAGGATGCACGCTCCGACTATGTGGCCATGATCGGCACATCCAACTCGAGGGGTCTTGCCCTCGCTGCTCGCGGACGCTTCGACAAGGATAGCTTCTCGGTTCGTCGCGGCGAACTTGAAGCCCAGCAGAGCTGGCAGAAGCTGACGGTTTCGGCGCAATATGCCTATATCGCGCCTCAGCCAGCTTACGGATATAACGACCTTCGTCAGGAAATCACCGGTTCGGCCACAGCGCGTATCAACACGAACTGGCGCGTTTTCGGTTCAGGCACCTATGATCTGGTTTCCGAAACACTGGTCCGCGCATCGTCAGGCCTCGCCTATGATGACGAGTGCTTCACCTACTCTATGAATTATATCCAGACCCGTAACCCGGGCGATGATAAAGCATCCCATGGCGTCGGCTTCAACATTTCGCTGCGCACACTGGGTGATATAGGCAGCGGCAGCCAGACCTTCTAAACTTAAGAGACCGGAAGCGTTGGAAATGCTTCCGGTCTTTTCATTTCATTCGATACAGAAATTTACACTTCAGAGCTTAATCTGGCTTCCTTTTTGCAGTATTCAGACGATACAAGCTTCGTAAAATAGCTTTTGGGTCATTGTTTCGCCGCACTGGCTCATTTATACAGGCAGCTTATGATGAGCCGCTGATATGATTATTGCTCGGCTGAATGGCGGCAATGACCATGCCGGGGATATGTCCGGTGAGAATTGTCGTTGGCTAACCGGAAGGAATCGGGAAAGAAAGATGATGATTGCAAGACCTCTTTTCGCCTCCATGCTGAGCGCCGCGATCTGCCTGACCACGCTGGGGACGGTTGCAGTTCCGGCATTCGCTGCAGGTGCGGGTTCTGAGGTCAAGGTCATCGTTTCCGGCAACGCCATCACCAATAGCGACATTCAGCACCGCATGGCCTTCCTGAAATTGCAGCGCAAGGGCGGCAATCTCAGTCAGGTTGCCAAACAGGAGCTGACCGACGAAATGTTGAAACGCATCGAAATGAAATCGCGCGGCATCAACATTTCGGATCAGCAGGTCGACGAGGCTTATGCCGGATTTGCCAGCCGCAACAAGATGAGCCTGGCGCAACTGAACCAGTTGATGAACCAGTCGGGCGTCACGCCGGATCATTTCAAGAAGTACATCATGGTCCAAATGGGCTGGGGTCGTCTTGTCAGCGCCCGCTTCCGTGCGACCGGCATGGTCAGCGAGCAGGATGCGGTCCAGCGCATGCTGAAGGAAGGCGGCAAGAAGCCCGTCGCAACCGAATACCGCCTCCAGCAGGTCATTTTCGTGGTGCCTGCTTCCAAGCGCTCCCCCGCCCTGCTTGCCAAGCGCAAGCAGGAGGCAAATGCGCTCCGCTCGCGCTTTCAGAGCTGCGATGCGACCCGTCAGCAGGCCAAGGGCATTCTTGATGTGACCGTTCGCGATCTTGGCCGCATCATCGAGCAGCAATTGCCGAACGAATGGTCGAAAGCGATCAAGTCCACGTCGGTTGGCGGCACCACCCCGCCGCAGGAAACCGAAAAGGGCGTAGAGTTCCTGGCTGTCTGCTCAACCAAGCAGGTATCGGATGACCGCGTTGCCCAGCTGGTTTTCTCCATGGAAGGCGCAGATTCTCCTGAGGGACAGGAAAAGAAGGCGGAACAGCTCAGCGAGAAATATCTGGGCGAACTGCGCGAGAAGGCGAAAATCATCAATCGCTAGAGCATTTCCGGTTTAAATGGAAACGTCGGAACCGCTTTAACTGCTTGTTTTGTCGCATTTTTCAACGCAAAACCCTGACGGTTTCATCTGTCTCCATGGAATATTGACGCGATGTCGGCAGCACCTGTTCCTCCTCTCGCCCTCAGCATTGGCGATCCATCCGGCATAGGCCCCGATGTTGCGCTTGCGGCATGGTTGCGGAGCAACGAGCTTTCGTTGCCGCCCTTTGCCTTGCTGGCAGATCCGCTGCAACTGGCCGCGCGTGCGCGACATCTCGGACTTCAAATCGAGATTGAGGACATCACCGCCGTTTCCGCCGCAAGCCGTGTATTTGCTCACGCATTGCCGGTGATTCCGCTTGTGAACAAGCTGACCGAGAGTGTTGGCAAGCCTCTGCCGGAAAACGCTGCGGGCATTATTGAAGCTATTGAGCGGGCGGTTGAACTTACCCAGAAGGGTGAGGCAGCGGCAGTCGTCACCAGCCCGATCTCGAAGAAACCGCTTTACGAAGCAGGATTCCAGCATCCCGGCCATACGGAATTTCTGGCAGAACTTGCAGGCAAACACACGGATAAGCCGGTAACGCCGGTCATGATGCTGGCAGGGCCGCAGCTTCGCGCTGTTCCAGTCACCATTCATATTCCGCTTTCCGAAGTTCCCGTGCGGCTGAACACGGCGGATATCATCGAAATTTCGCGGATTACCGCCGCCGAACTGAAAATACGCTTCGGCATTCCTTCCCCGCGACTGGCCATATCCGGGCTTAACCCGCATGCTGGCGAAGGCGGGACCATGGGCAAGGAGGACGACGCCATCATCCTTCCTGCAATCGAGGCGTTGCGCCGCGAAGGGGTAGACGCTCGCGGCCCCCTGCCTGCCGATACCATGTTTCACGCGCCTGCCCGCGCAACCTATGATGCCGCGATCTGCATGTATCACGATCAGGCGCTCATCCCCGCCAAAGCGCTGGCCTTTGACGAAACGGTAAATGTGACGCTGGGCCTTCCCTTTATTCGCACGTCGCCCGACCACGGCACCGCTTTCGATATTGCAGGCAAGGGTATCGCCCGGCCGGACAGCCTCGTGGCCGCTATTCGTCTGGCGCAGCAACTGGCAGAAAACGCGGCGAACGGTTGAGCATGAGCATAGATAATCTTCCTCCCTTGCGTGAAGTGATCGAACGGCATGACCTGATGCCGAAGAAATCGCTCGGTCAGAATTTTCTCTTCGATCTCAATCTGACCTCGAAAATTGCGCGCCTGGCAGGCAATCTGCAAGACCAGCCCGTTATTGAAGTCGGCCCCGGCCCCGGCGGCCTGACCCGCGCGCTTCTTGCGCAAGGCGCTTATGTCACGGCAATCGAGCGCGATGAACGATGCCTGGATGCGCTGGCCGAAATCGAGGCACATTATCCGGGTCGTCTGCGCATTATCTCCGGCGACGCACTGGAGCAGGATTTTTCGGCCCTGTTTCCGGACGGGCCGAAGCCGCGCATCGTTGCCAATCTGCCTTACAATGTCGGCACCCAGCTTCTGCTCAACTGGCTGCTGGTCGAGCCATGGCCGCCCTTCTATTCGTCCATGACGCTGATGTTCCAGCGCGAGGTTGCCGAACGCATCGTCGCGGCGCCCGACAGCGATCACTATGGGCGTCTGGGTGTGCTTGCCGGATGGCGAACCGTTTCCAAGATCAGCTTCGACGTGCCGCCGCAGGCATTCTCGCCGCCACCGAAGGTCATGTCGTCGGTCGTGCATATCATCCCTCGGGAAGATCCGCTGCCCTGCGACGCGCAGGCCCTCGGCCAGATCACGCAAGCTGCTTTCGGGCAGCGCCGCAAAATGCTGCGCCAGAGCCTGAAACCGGTTGGCGGAGCCGAGCTTCTCGAAAAAACAGGTATCGACGGAACACGCCGCGCCGAAACGCTCAGCGTCGAGGAATTTGTCGCGCTGGCGAATGCCTATCGACCGATAAAGTAATCAGTGGTGACGGCTGCTTTTACCCGCGGCTGACTTTGTGGTTTCGGGTACAGCAGGCATGACGGGCAGCTTCATTTCGTTGACGATCTGCCCCACATGGTCGATTTCCTCGCGGAAGCTGTTCAGGGATGAGCCGGTCAGCTTTTCACCAGCGTTGAGACGCGCTGTCAGCGGGTCGACATACTGATCGCCGACCTTGAGCTCGTAATAGAGATGCGGGCCGGTCGAGTAGCCCGTCGAGCCGACATAGGCGATCACCTCTCCCTGCTTGACCTTTTCGCCGACCCTCAAGCCCTTTCTGGCCGATGAAAGATGCGCATAGGTCGTGCTATAGCCGCCCTGATGGCGGATACGGACATATTTGCCATATCCTTTTTGATACGAGATCAGTTCCACCACGCCATCGCCTGCCGCAACGATGGGCGAGCCGGTCGGCGCGTCATAGTCGACGCCATTGTGATGTTTGCGCACATGCAGAACGGGATGAACGCGCCAGCCGAAACCATCGTTGAGACGGCCATTGGGCAGCGGCTTCGGCATGAGATATTTCGTCATGGACGAGCCATCTTCATTAAAATATCCGGCACCGCCATCGCCTTCATGTCGGTACAGGCGACGGCTTTTCCCGTCTGTCGTGAACTCGACGAAAACCAGTTCCGGTTCCGTCTCGGCACTCCTGCGGAACAGAAGGTCGATCATGTCCGGCTCTCTGGCGCCATTCAGCGAAATGCCGTTCTGCGAAGCCAGCTTTTCGACCTCGCTGACGATGGCGCCCGGCGCGCCTGCCTGCTCCAGCCGGGACGGAATGGAGCCGCTGCTGTCCGGTGCCTTTTGCGGGCGATAGGCCGTCAGCATCGCATCGCGTGACAAGCGGGCAAAGAGACGTTCGTTGCCGGTGGCCCGAAAAACGCCGTCGTCAGCTCGCCCATAAATTGCCTTATCGATATCGCCATGCACGAAGCGCGCAAGCGCGATATGCTGCTCTCCATCGGCCTGCTGCCGGGACTTGTCGACCAGCAGCTCAAGATTATCGCCCGGCACCAGTTCGGTGCGTGCCAGGGCTTCTTCCAGGCGCGCGCTGTCCTCGACAGCGATACCGGCCGCCTGCAACAACGCGCCTAATCGTTCGCGAGACTGTGGCGCAACGACAATCTCATGCACTTTTGCCCCCGCACCAACCGCCGGTTTGGCGAGGCTGACATTGATCGGCACGCCTCGCTCCAGTTCTTCCTCGGGTCGTTTCGGCATGGATTTCCGTTCGGAGTTCCCTCCGCGCAATGTGTCATCGATCTGAGATCGGTTGGAACCTTTGAGGTCGAGAACCACATGCTGATAGGTGTAGAGACGCGCGTCACCATCCTCGACGCCTTCGGCGATATCGATACGCCGCGATATGCGGCTGGCCGGATCGGCATTTACTGCTGGCAGCAGTCGCGCCTCTTTCAGTGCAGCGTGATGTTGGGTCAGGGTCGTTGGGTTCACCAAGACAGGTTGTGCGGCGTGACCATGGCGCACAAGCCGCCCGGTCGTAAACAGAAGTCCGCCTCCGGCAATGACCGTTGCGGCTGCCAGCGCCAGACAGAACCGCAGATGGGTATGCAAGGAAAACCGGACCTGCCTGAATGGTTTCAAGCTGTGGGAGGAAAGCGGCTCGCCCTTCAGGGCGGCGCCAAAGGCCGCAAGCTCCCGCTCCGCCGTTGCAGCAGCCCTTGTTTCGCTTGCTGAAGCTGATCCGAAGGCCATTTTAACAGTTCTCTACCGCTGGATTATCGACGGATAAGCGATAAAGACAGCGGCTAAAATAAGGCTCGCCGCGGAGATATCCACGGCAAGCGAACCAGTTTCAGAAAACTGTTGTCGATCAGGCCTTCGCACGCCCCCGGCGATGTTCGATCAGCATCGACCACGTATAGAGCGCAAGCCCCGCCCAGATCAGCGCGAAGGCACCGAGCTGCGCGGCCGAAAACGGCTCGTGGAAAATGAAGATGGCGAAGAAGAACAGCATCGTCGGCGTCATATATTGCATGAGACCGATGGTCGTATAACGAAGCAGCTTCGCGCCGCCTGCATAGAGGATCAGCGGGATAGCCGTGAATGGTCCGGCCAGAAGCAGCATCGTCACATTAAAGGCCGGTCCGGTCGAGAAATGGTCCTGACCGTTTGCCGCCAGCCACAGCACATAGCCGAGCGCCGGAATGCACAGAATCAGCACTTCGAGCGTGAAGCCCTGCAACGGCGCCATAGGCAGTGATTTACGGAAGAATCCGTAAAGACCAAATGTGATCGGCAAGGCCAGAGATACCCAAGGCAGTCCGCCGGCATTGATAGTCAGCAAAAGCACTGCCGCAAACGCAAATCCAACGGCAACATACTGGACCTTCGTCAGACGTTCGCCAAGAAACAGCCCGCCCAGAACGACATTGAACAGCGGATTGATGTAATAGCCAAGCGCCGCACCCATCACCTGATCGTGCGCAACAGCCCAGACATAGATCGACCAGTTGGCGGTGATAAGCGCGGCTGTCAAAGCCGCCATGGCCAGCATGCGCGGCTGGCGCACCGCATTGAGAATGTCCCGGAACTGCCCGAGGGCAACCAGCAGAAGGAGCGCGACCGGCACCGACCAGATCACACGGTGCGACACGACCTCCATTGCCGGAATGTGGGATAGCGCCTTGAGATAGAATGGCAAGGCACCCCAGAGCCCATAGGCTCCAAGAGCCATCAGAAACCCGCGTGCCCCATCGGAAAGGCGCGTATCGGTGATGGTCTGATCAGACATGCCTCTCTCCTCGGGCGAAAACGGTCCGCCCATTGCAATTGGCAGACGGATCAACATGGAACCGCTATGCGCTCAACAATCCATAAAATCCATTCAATTAAACTGATCCAAGCATCAATCGCCGTGAACAGACGAGTTTACTCGGCAGCGGCCTGCCCGGCCATCGAGCGGTTTTTCATCAGCTTGTAATTGACCGAATCCATCAGCGCCTGGAACGACGCATCGATGATATTGTCCGACACGCCGACTGTGCGCCAGCGGGCGCCGGTCGCGTCGCCGGACTCGATCAGGACGCGCGTGATAGCAGCCGTTCCTCCATTGAGGATGCGCACCTTGAAATCGACCAGTTCAAGATCCTCGATCTCGGCCTGAAAGCGCCCCAGATCCTTGCGCAGTGCGATATCGAGCGCGTTGACGGGGCCGTGTCCTTCAGCCACCGACATGCGAACCTCGCCATCGACCTCCACCTTGACCACGGCTTCCGAAACAGTCTTCAGCATGCCATTGGCATCGAAGCGCCGCTCGACGAGACAGCGGAAGGATTCGACCTTGAAGAATTCCGGCTGCGGCGTCAGCATGTTGCGCGCCAGAAGCTCGAAACTCGCATCCGCGCCCTCATAGGCATAGCCCTCCGCCTCGCGCTCCTTGACCAGCGCAATCAGCGTATCAAGGCGCACATCGTCTTTCGCGACGCGAATGCCCCGGCGCTCCAGTTCGGCGATGAAATTGGACTTTCCGCCCTGATCCGAAACCATGACACGCCGGTCATTGCCAACCGATTCAGGCGGCACATGCTCGTAGGTCTGCGGCTCCTTGAGCAGCGCGGAGGCATGAATTCCGGCCTTGGTCGCGAAAGCGGAGGTGCCGGTATAGGGCGCCTGCTCTGCCGGTGCACGATTCAGGATGTCGTCGAAGGCGCGTGAAATGCGCGTGATGCCTTTCAGCGCGGCTGGCTTGATCCCCAGTTCAAAACGCTCAGACCAATAGGGTTTCAGCGCAAGGGTCGGGATCAGGGAAATGAGATTGGCATTGCCGCAGCGCTCGCCGATACCGTTGAGCGTCCCCTGCACGTGACGCACGCCTGCATCGATCGCCGCAAGCGAAACCGCAACCGCCTGCTCCGTGTCGTTATGGGCGTGGATGCCAAGGCTTTCGCCCGGAACCACAGCCGTAACGGCAGCGATGATTTCGGCGACTTCGGACGGCTGTGTGCCGCCATTCGTGTCGCAAAGAACGACCCAGCGCGCACCCGCGGAATAGGCCGCCTTGGCACAGGCAAGCGCATATTCGGGATTGGCCTTATATCCATCGAAGAAATGCTCGCAATCGACCAGCGCTTCCCGCCCTGCCATGCGTGCAGCGGTGACCGAGGCCGTGATCGACTCCAGGTTTTCCTCATTGGTGCAGCCCAGCGCGAGCCGGACATGATAGTCCCAGCTTTTGGCAACAAAGCAAACCGCGTCGGCAGAGGCTTGCAACAGGCTGGAAAGGCCGGGATCATTGGACGCCGAAACGCCTGCACGCTTCGTCATGCCGAAGGCGGCGAATTTGGCGCGAGCAGTCTGGCGGCGCTTGAAAAACGCCGTATCGGTCGGGTTGGCACCCGGATATCCGCCTTCCACATAGTCGACGCCCAGTTCTTCCAGCAGCACGACAATCGACTTCTTGTCCTCCACAGAGAAGTCGATGCCGGGTGTCTGCTGCCCATCCCTTAGCGTGGTGTCGTAGATGTAGATGCGCTCGCGTGCCATTCTTGCCTGCCTGTCGGTGGGTATGCGGTTCGGTCAACCTTGCTGTTGCGGCCAGCTTTCAGTGTCGTAATCGGGATGCTGGTAGGAAACCAACGTTCTTACATATTCGATGCTCTCCGGATCGCGTTCCGTTGGATAGCTGGGAAGATTTGCGAGCTTCGGCACATAGGACAGCTGCTTCTCGATCCCCCATTGAATGGTGGGCTCGATTTCCTCCGGCGCATCGAAAGCGCCGATGGCAAGAGCGACCCCGTCGGGCGCTTCATAGGTAAGCGGCGTGCCGCATTCAGGGCAGAAGCCACGCTGCACGTGATTGGACGAACGGAAGCGCTTCGGCTCGTTGCGAGTCCATTCCAGTTTCGCCTCTCTCACCGACACCAGCGGCGCATAGAAATTGCCGAACGCCTTCTGGCACATGCGGCAATGACAGATCGATGCGGACCCCAGCGCGCCGTCGACGCGAAAGCGCACCGCACCGCATTGGCAGCCGCCGGTATAGATCGGTTTATTATCAAGCGTCATGTCGTCCTCCCCTTGATCCAGTCTTTGGCTAACCTACCACATCCCATGTCGTGATGCGCTCGCCCGTTTCCGGGTCCTTGCCATCCTTGAGCTGGATACCTTCGTCAAGCAGTTCATCGCGAATGCGATCAGCCTCGGCCCAGTTCTTCTCATTGATAAAGCGCAGACGCTCCGCAATCCGGGCTTCGACGGCTTCGCTGTCCACTTCTGCCTTCGCAAAAACCGGAATATCTTCAGCCGTTACGAAATGCGGATCGAACAGGCCCAGCAGCGCCATGCCCTCGCCCAACCCGGCAACATCGCGCGCCTTGAAAGCCTTGCGCAATGCCGTGATCGCTGTCCAGCTGTTGAGATCGTCGGACAGGGCCTCCACCACCTCGCCGACTGCGGTCAGCGTTTCCGGCACCGTGAAATTCCTGTCGCGCAGCAGGCCATACCAGCGACGCAGCTCCTCGGCGGATTCCGCCAGACGCTGCGCCGTCCAGTTGATCGGCTCGCGATAATGCGTCTGCAACATCGACAGGCGCGCCGCCAGACCAACCCAACGGTCACGCACATTGGCGTCGTCCCACACGCCCAGTTGCGGCAGGCCCTCATTCAGCACATCGCGAATGGTGATGAAATTGCCGAGCGATTTCGACATCTTCTGCCCTTCGACCTGCAAGAAGCCGTTGTGCATCCAGATGCTCGCCATCCGCTCGGTGCCGAATGCGCAGCATGATTGCGCAATTTCATTCTCATGATGCGGAAAGACGAGATCGATGCCGCCGCCATGAATGTCGAACTGGTTCTTCAGCGGATCGTCGCATTTCAGGCCACCGCCGAACGGCTCAAGCAGTTTGGCCATCGACATTGCCGAGCATTCGATATGCCAGCCCGGACGGCCCAACACCGTGATCCCTGCGGGGGATGGCCAGCCCGGCTCGCCCTCCTTCGAAGGCTTCCACAGGACGAAATCCATTTCGTCCCGCTTGTAGGAGGCAACGTCGACGCGGGCGCCCGCCAGCATCTCATCCAGCGAACGGCGGGCAAGCGCGCCGTAGCGCGGTCCCTTCCGCTCGTTCATGGCGGACGGCGAGAAGAGGACGTGATCCTCGGCCACATAGGCCACGCCAAGCTTCACCAGACGATCGATCATGGCGCGCATCTCGTCCATATGCTCGGTCGCTCGCGGCTGAACGCTCGGTGCCAGATTGCCAAGCGCCGTCACGTCTGCCTGAAACTGCGCGTTGGTGCTTTCCGTCACCCGGCGAATGGCTTCATTGAACGGCAGGTCAGGATAATCGCGCGCGGCGCGGGCGTTGATCTTGTCATCGACGTCCGTAATGTTGCGCGCATAGGTAACGTGATCCGCGCCATAGATATGACGCAGCAGGCGGAACAACACGTCGAAAACGATCACCGGACGGGCATTGCCTATATGCGCGAAATCATAAACCGTGGGGCCGCAGACATACATGCGCACATTGTCGGCATCGAGGGGAGAAAATTCCTCCTTGGTGCGGGTCAGCGTGTTGTACAGACGCAGTTGCGGCGCATAAGCCATTGTAAATATTCCCCAAAAAGACCTGTGAAATCAGTGCGCGACTGACTGCAGCCAACTAGCCGGGGCGTTATCATCCAGTTTTTATGAAGGGAGACGAAAACGGCCGGGCCAGCAGGCTGCTAGCCAATAATAATCGCACAAATACAAATGATCGTGGTCGGCGTTTTCATGCCAGCACTTATCCTCAGCAGGGGTGCTTCCGTCAAGAACTTTCGCTACGCGCCTGATAGTTTGGCCAGATCGTCGCAAATGTTGCAATTTTGCAACATATGTACATCCTCCACAGCATCAACTGGAATACCCCAAAACCGGCTCCAAACAGCCTTCATTCGGTCTCAATCAATCACAAAATGGTGAACAGGCATTATCGAAAGGAAGGACCAATGTCTAAGAGTGAACTGCAACCCCGCCAAGACCGACTGGTTGATAAATACCGCGAGATCGGGCCTGCCGTGCTTGTTGCAGCATTGCTGAACGCAACGCGGCGCAGCAGCGACGGTCGTAACGACAATCGTCGGCGTTCCATTCTCGCCGTCAAGAAGCCCGGCTGAGAAAGCTTATCTGGTTCAGCACCCGGAGTCGGTGAAAGCGTATAAACAGCGCCAGTCCAGGAAGACTGGCGAATGCTGTCAGAACATCGAAAGCTGCCCGTCATTGCCGTCATCGGATTCGGGCTTGCTCTTTCGCTTCGCTACTGCACGCTCCGAAGATAGCTGCTCCTCCACACGATCCTGCAAATCGGGCGTCGTGTTGGCTACCTTGTTGACCTTGTCCGACACGGGAATCGCCTCGAAGAAATCATCCTGAGCCGGGCGCATTATATCCGCCACTTCCCGCGGCAGAAAACGCTTGCAGTCCAGCCAGCGGGCGAAATCTTCCGGCTGTACGACGACCGGCATCCTTTCATGGATGGGTCGCAACAGGCCGTTTGCGCTCGTCGTCAGTATGCCTCCGGTATCGACCTGCGAGCCGTCGGCGCTGCTCCATGTCTCGATCAAGCCGCCGAAAGCGACAATGCCGCCCTTTCGCGGACGCACCCAGTAAGCCTGAGCCTTGTTCTTCCCCTCGCGACGCCATTCGTAGAAGCCCGATGCCGGGATCAGGGCGCGTCGATGATTGAGAGCGGCGCGAAACGAATTCTTCTCCGCAGCCGTTTCGGAGCGGATGTTGAACATCAGCGGCCAGTCGTTCGGGTCCTTGACCCATGACGGCACAAATCCCCAACGCACCAGCAATCCGACGCGATCCGGCCTGTTGCTCCCCGGCGGCGGCGTTTCGCCGCCGATAACGGTTAGAATAGGCTGCGTCGGCGCGATATTATACCGTGGAGGAAAATCCTCCGCGATTAACGCGGCCGCGAAGGCTTCCAGCTCTTCCCGGCTTGCAGTCAATGAAAAACGTCCACACATGGCTAGTGGTCTGATTCCGACATTTGCTTCCTATTGTTACCAATGCCGAGCAAATGTCGGAATCTAAAAGACCACTGGTAAGTTTATCAATCTGGTGGATTTTTTGAATTTGACGTTTGCAACAACGTCAAATTCAATACACCAGCATGTTCAAGCTTTTTGGTGAGCGGTCAAGGGGTGCTTTTCCATTGCCAAATGGTATAGCTTGAGCATCATGAAAACAGTTCCCGTATTTCCGATACCTGCAAAGGTTCATGGTGTTTCGCTGATCTGCAGACGCGAAAGGCGGTTTCTTCTGGTCGAGCGCGGGAAAGAGCCGTGGAAGGGCTGGCTCGCCTTTCCGGGCGGCAGCATCGAACCGGGCGAAACACCGCAACAAGCGGCAATTCGTGAACTCAAGGAAGAAACAGCGCTCGATGCAAAGGTTCTGTCGCACGTCATAACCGTGGACCTGGCGCTTGAAGGCAAGGCCTATGACAAGAGCTATTTCCTGTCTGTCTTCCGGGCTATGGAATTTTCAGGCCGGGAAATGGCGGGGGACGACGCCGCATCCATTCACTGGCTGACCATAGAGGAAATGGCGTTCGCGAAAGTGACGGACAGTACCCTCGATGTCGCCCGGTCGGTGGCAGAGACCGAGGACGAGCATTCCGATATTAATCCTGTTTAGCAATCTGCCTTGAAGTGGCCCCTATTTGTGGCAATAGCTCATTTTCAGGTGAGAGGTTTCGATTGAAAGGCATTTCGTTTTTTCGACCGGCTGTCTGCCTCTCGATCGCTTTATGGGTCGGGGCGGCATTTCCGGCTTTCGCTCAGGACGCGCCCTATGAAGGGAAGATGTTGCGGCTCGCCGAAATACTCGGCTCGCTTCACTATCTGCGCAATCTGTGCGGCGAGGCTGGCAGCGAATGGCGCGATCGGATGGATGCGATCGTGACGGCGGAAAAGCCCTCCGAAGCCGAACGGGTGCGGCTCATTTCAAGCTTCAACCACGGCTATCGCGTGTTCAGCGACAATTATACCCGCTGCACCCCCTCGGCGCTTGCGGCGATAGATCGCTACATGAAGGAAGGCGGGGACTTGTCGAACGAGATCATCTCACGCTATGGAAATTAACCAATCATTCACTCTTGTGCGGATTGACAGGATTAGTTCGTTCAAATCCGTGATAATCTGTTAACACTGTCTTAAGAAGGCAGTCAGGTTGCCAGGCGGTTGAGCTCCCGCAAAACGGTGAGACACCGACAGTGCGACAGAAAGGCGAAAGCCAGGATGAAATCTATGGAACATGCACCGGTCGATCTGGACGAAATGATTGCGCGCGAGAAGAAGCTCGTTGCAATCGAATATCATAATGAGGCCTGGGCTGACGGTATCTCGGAAGGTATCGAACCGGAAATCCTTGCCGAAGCAGCCTTCACGACCGCACTTACCGAACTGATCCGTGAGGCAGGCGACGACTGCGCGCTGGAGCTGATCGAAAAGATGCGTGAGCAGATTGTAGCAGGAACCTTCCTGCCGCAGCGCATTCTTCAGTAAGAGCAGAAAAAACGCCGGTCGCGGGACCAGACCGGCGCAGCAGTTCCCTCCCGGCGTCCCCCTTCCAGCGCCAGATGTTTTTCCCGATCCGGAACTCCGCCTCGCCTCGAAATGTACTGGCAGGGATATTCCTTGCCTGCGGCATTGCCTTGCCCGCTGCAGCGGCAAATTCGTTCGATCTCGCGCTGGCGGATCAGTCGGATTTCCTGCAACGCCCCGGCGCCCGCATTGTGGCGGATGAAGGTGACAACCCTTCCCCCATTCCCCTGCCCGGCGCTCTTCCCCGCGCACTGCCGAGAATATCGCCGGACAGCGCGCCTGCCGCGGCTGCCTCCAAGCCCATGCCGGAAATCCACCGGGATTTCGACAAGCTTCCGGAACCTGTGAAGCTGATGCGTGAGCGCATGTTGCAAGCCGCCCGTTCCGGCGACATCGAGCAACTACGTCCGCTTCTCGGCGTCGAGGACAAGGCGACACAGCTCTCGCTGGAAGACCACGAGGAAGACGTTATCGATTTCCTCAAATCGCTCTCGGGCGATGAAGCAGGCCGCGAAGTTCTCGCAATCATCGTCGATCTTCTGGACACGGGCTACGTCCATCTGAATGCAGGCAAGGAGGACGAGGTCTATGTCTGGCCCTATTTCTACGCCATGCCTCTCGACAAGCTGACACCGCCGCAGATCGTGGAGCTTTTCGAGATCGTCACCGCCGGTGATTTCGAGGATATGAAGAAGGCAGGCGGCTATATTTTCTACAGTATCGGCATTGGGCCTGACGGCAGCTGGCGCTTTTTCACAGCGGGCGAATAATCAGACCGCAATGCGAAACCGGCTCGGCGGCTCCTTGTAGACCCGCTGCCAGACCCGACGAAACTGGCGCGCAGAAGCAAAGCCAGCCTTTGTCGCAACATTTTCAATATCCAGTTCCGAATTCATGAGCATCTCACGCGCGAGGCTGATCTTGAGCCGGTTGACATAATCCGTCACCGTCATTCCGGCATATTCGTTGAAAAGCCGCGAAAAATTGCGCGGGCTGGCCCCGCCGATATTTGCCAGTCTTTCCACCGACCATTCAGCTGCCGGATCATGCGCGATGGCATCCTGTGCGCGATGCACGACGGGGTTCAGGTGATTTCGCCCTTCAAGCCAGGGCGATAGCTGCGGATCATTGCCGCTGCGACGCAGATAGACGACCAGATAGCGTGCGACCGCCAGCGCCGTGGCATGATCGGTCAGCCCGGCAACAATGTGCAGCATCAGGTCGATGCCTGCGGTGATGCCCGCACTCGTCAGCCGCTCGCCATCCTCGACGAAGAGCCTGTTTTCATGAACACGCGCTGCGGGGGCCAGTCGTTCAAGTTCATCAATTGTCAGATGATGGGTGGTGCAGGAATAGCCGTCCAGCAATCCCGCACGCGCTGCGAGCAGCGCGCCGGAACAGATCGTCACGAGCCGTACGCCCGGACGCACCGCCCGGCGAAGCCACAGAACGATGTCCTTTTCCAGCACCGCATCGGCGGATCGATCGGTCTCCGCACTTCCGAGCGGAACGTCCGCCGCACCCGAAACAATGACCAGCGCGCCATCCGGCAGAGCCTCCGGCAGCGGCTCCACACCCGCGACCGAGAGGCCAATGGAACTGATCGCAGCTGGCGCGGGCCCGATATAGCGAACATCGAACCGCACCTTATTCTGCTCAAGATTTGCCTTGCGCAAAACCTCAAGCGGTCCCGCCACATCGAGCAAAAGCACACGGGGCGGGATAACGACATAAACCGGAACTATCCGGGCAATGTCCGCTTGACCACTCATGCCGCCTTCCGTTCTCCGGGCGCAGCCAGCGCCTGTTCCACAGTTACGATACGGGCAAAGCGATTTGCCAGAACAAGCTCGGTACGAGCCTTGATATCCGCAGCGCTCCATTCACGGCCAGTTGCGTCCATCATCGGGAAGGTCAAGGTCGCTTCACTGACGAAATCGACCTGATATCCGAAATCCGAAGCCTGCCGCGTAGTCGTCTCGCAGCATTGCTCGGTGCGTATGCCGGAGATCAGCACGCGGCGGATGCCGTTGGCGACCAGCCACACATCAAGCCCGCTTCCGACCAGCGCGCTATGGCGGCGCTTGCGGAAAACTGCGTCAGGTTCAATCGATAGCGGCGAGATTGCCTTCACCAGACCCGACGCTTCCGAGAACGGTCCTTCATTCTCGACGTGAAAAATCTGCACCACCGGAATACCGGCACGCTTGGCGCCATCAATCAGCGCCTGCTGGCGCTCGATATAGCCGCCAACCTCTTCGTCCCGGTAGTAAGGCCGGTGGCGGAACGACTCCTGAGCGTCGATTACCAGCAGAGCAGTATCGTGAGCGGACATTTTTGTTCTCCCTATCAAAAGACTATAGAGAGAAAATACGCCTTGCAACCAAGACCGAAAGCCGCCTTACGGACAAAGAGCGGACAGATCACGCCAATATGCTACCAGCTCCTTACCTTAAAGAAGATCACCAAGAGGAGGCGCATACTTTGCTGGCGTAAACTCGACGACATCATAAGTTGCCAGTCCATATTGCATGAAGGGGTCGAGCTTCAGTATCGAATCCAACTCACGCTTGCTGACCTTACCGCTTGCGAGGATCACGCCGCCATTTCGTGGGTTTTTCGGCCCGGAAGCCAGAAAAACACCATCCGCATATTGCCGGTCCAGAAATTCCCGATGCGCTTCAAGATGCCTCCCGATCTCCTCAAGAGGCTTGGTGTAGGTCAGGTCGACAACAAACATGAGACGACTTTCAGCGATGCGGCAATGCTTCGAGAAACTCCACCGGCTCGCCCTTGTTGGCGTTGACGATCTCCGCTTCCCACATCACCTTTATGCCGCGCACGAAAGTTCCAACCGGCCATCCGGTGACGGTCTTGCCATGATAGGGCGTCCAGCCAGCTTTCGAACCGGCTTGCTCATGCGTGATCGTTTCGCGGCGCTTCATGTCCACGATGGTGAGGTCTGCATCATAGCCGACCGCGATGCGTCCCTTGCGGGCCATGCCAAAAATGCGGTTCGGGCCGTGGCTGGAAAGATCGACGAAACGCTCCAGCGTGAGCCTGCCGGAATTGATGTGATCGAGCATGATCGGCACCAGCGTCTGCACGCCCGTCATGCCGGACGGGGAAGCCGGATAGGGCTTCTGCTTTTCTTCCAGCGTGTGCGGGGCATGGTCGGAACCGAGGACATCGACAATACCCTGATCGATGCCCTTCCACACACCGTCGCGGTGGCGCTTGTCACGCACCGGTGGGTTCATCTGGATGAGATTGCCGAGCGTCTTGTAATCGTCTGCCGACAAGGTGAGGTGGTGCGGGGTCGCTTCGCACGTCGCAACATCCTTGTGATCTTTCAGGAAGTCGATTTCCTCGGCAGTGGAGATATGTAGCACGTGAATGCGCGCACCGGTGTCGCGCGCGATGCGCACAAGCCGTTCGGTGCACTGAAGTGCTGCAATTTCATCGCGCCAGACCGGATGGCTCGACGGATCGCCCTCAACCCGCAGGCCCTTACGCTCCTCCAGCCGGAACTCGTCTTCCGAATGGAAAGCCGCGCGGCGACGCGTGTTCTTGAGGATCGAGCGCACGCCGTCGTCGTCCTCGACCAGCAGATCGCCGGTGGATGATCCCATGAATACCTTGATCCCCGCAGCGCCCGGCAGGCGTTCCAGTTCGGCAACGTCCTTCGCATTGTCGCGCGTGCCACCAACCCAGAAAGCGAAATCGCAATGCATGCGATGACGGCCACGTCTCACCTTGTCTTCCAGCGTTTCCGCCGAAGTCGTGAGCGGTTTCGTGTTCGGCATCTCAAAGACGGAAGTTACGCCGCCCAACACGGCGGCAAGAGAGCCGGTTTCGAGGTCTTCCTTCTGTTCAAGGCCGGGCTCGCGGAAATGCACCTGGCTATCCACCACGCCGGGCAGAATATGCAGACCGGTGCAATCGATCACCTCGCCCGCCGCGTGAGTGGAAAGAGAGCCTATGGCAGCGATGCGCCCATTGCGAATACCGATGTCGCGCTGGCCTATACCGTCGTGATTGACGATGGTTGCACCCTTCAAAATCGTATCGAATGTTTCGGCCATAGTTGTCTCCTGCCAGATTGATAGGACTTGCGAGCCTCTGCAATGGGGCTTACGTAACGAGGGCGCGAAAGGCAAGGACGAAGCGATGACGACGGCAGCTGAAACGGTAAATCTTTCCAACAGGGCTTTGGTTCACATCACGGGCGAAGAGGCTGAAAAGTTTCTGCAGGCTGTGATTACGACCGATCTCGACAAGCTGGGAGCCGACGACCTCAAACCGGGAGCCTTGCTCGCTCCGCAAGGGAAAATCCTGTTCGACTTTCTCGTTTCACGCATCGATGGCGGCTTGCGTTTCGATCTTCCGGCAAGCATTGCCGCCGATTTTATCAAGCGTATCACGCTCTACCGGCTGCGTGCGAAAGCCGAAATAAAGCAGTTGCCAGAATCGCTTGTCAGCGTTTCCTGGCAAACTGAATCACATTCTTCACAAAGTGATTCAATCAAGCGCGACAGCCGTTTTCCAGCCGAACTGAATGTCTACCGGATTTATGGTCAGGCAGATGGCGCAACCGATGAGAACGCATGGACGAAGCTGCGCGCGGAATATGGCATAGCGGAAGGTGAAACGGATTTCGCTTACAGCGACGTGTTCCCGCATGACGTCAACTTCGACCAGACGGGCGGCGTGTCGTTCCCGAAAGGCTGTTTCATCGGGCAGGAAGTCGTGTCCCGGATGCAGCATCGCGGCACGGCACGGCGGCGCGTTCTGGTGGCCCGCTCCGAGGCCCCTCTTCCGCCGATGGGTACGCCGCTCACCGTTGATGGACGTGAGATCGGCACAATGGGAAGCTCGGCTGATATGGTCGGCATCGCGCTTGTACGCATCGACCGGGTCAAGGATGCGATGGATGCCGGGAACGTCATTCTTGCGGGCGAGACGCCAGTCACCCTCACCTTGCCGCCGCACGTGCGGTTCGGATTTCCGGAAGCCGAAGCAGGAAACGCCTGATGGCAAGCGCCGACCGATCTTCCGGCAAGACGCGCGCCTGGCAACGCATGTTGTCGGGTCGCCGTCTCGATCTGCTCGACCCGTCCCCGCTTGATATCGAGATTGAGGACATTGCCCATGGTCTGGCCCGCGTTGCGCGATGGAACGGGCAGACTGTCGGTGAACACGCATTTTCGGTTGCCCAGCATTCGCTGCTGGTGGACCAGATATTCACCCGGCTGGTGCCCGATGCCAGCATAGAATGGCAGCTACTCTCGCTTCTGCACGATGCGCCGGAATATGTGATCGGCGACATGATTTCGCCCTTCAAGGCGGTGATGGGCGGCAGTTACAAGATGATTGAAACGCGGCTGGAAAACGCCATTCACCTGCGCTTTTCACTGCCGATCACCGTTCCCGCCCAGCTCAAGACGCTCATCAAGCGTGCCGATCAGGTCGCAGCCTTCTTTGAGGCCACGCGACTTGCAGGTTTCACCGAGATGGAAGCCGTCAAATATTTCGGGCGTCCGCGCGGTTTCGATCCGGCAGGACTGGATATCACCCCGCGCCCGACACAAGATGTGCAGACGGATTTCCTCGCACGGTTTGCGGCATTGGAAAAAGCTCGGCAGAACCGATGAACCGGATCGTCGTGGCGCCCTTGTCGCAACTGGCAACACAACTTGCCTTGCACCGGCCAAGCCATGTTGTGACGCTTGGAAGCGAAAAACCTGCGGCTCTGCCGGATGGCTATGATGCCGTGCGCCTCTCGCTGACATTCAACGATATTGTTGAACCTCGTGCGGGATTGGTTGCTCCCGATGAAAGCCACGTGCAGGCGCTTCTGGACTTCGCGAAGGGCTGGCCCATGGATGCGCCTTTGCTTATCCACTGCTACGCCGGTATTTCCCGTTCCACGGCTGCGGCTTTCATCATCGCTTCGGCTTTGAACCCCGCGCTCGATGAAAATGTGCTTGCCGGGATTGTGCGTGGTGTGTCTCCATCGGCTACGCCAAATATCCGGCTCATAGCGCTCGCAGACGATATTCTGGGGCGACAGGGGCGGATGGTTGCCGCCATACGCGCAATCGGGCGCGGAGCAGACGCATTTGAAGGTGAGGTTTTCAGCCTGGCTGTGAAAGCATGATCCCGAAAAGTGGGAACCGGTTTTCGGAAAAGATCATGCTTAAATGAAACTATGGGCTGATCGCCCGCCCGAGGGCGTTCAGAAACCCGCCGCGCGCATCGGGTGGCGTTATCGCACGTGGTTCCCAGACGTGCCGCATCAGGAAATAACCCGTCATCGTGAAGGCATGATTGATGTCGTCATAGGACGTTGCACGGACGGCCGTGTTGTTGACGAAACCCGGCAGAACCAGAAGCTTGTCGGCCCAGGGCGCGCCCGCATCACGGCAGACAGCACGTCCGGATTTTGGCGACACATAGATCAGGTCTTCCTTGACGCCCGTCGCGGCGCATTCCTTGAGATCAAGACCGAAGCCCAGTTCCTCAAGCATCATCACCTCAAAGCGCAGCACCAGTTCGCCGGAGGCCAGCGGGTCGTCAAAATGCTCGATGATAAGCCGAAGCGTTTCATAAAGACCGCGGTGCGGGTCGCGTTCCGGCAAAAGACGCAGATGGGAAGCCGCTAGTTGGATACCGTAAAGCGCCACCGGCGTTTCGATGAGGCGCGCGGCAGCAAACTCCAGCGGTTCGATGGTAAAGCTGCCCATATGCTCATCCAGCCGCGCCCACCATGTCACATCAACATGATTGCCCGGCTGGAGCAAAGGCTGCATGCGGCGGGAACGCCCGCCGCGCACCATACCCATATGGCGGCCATGCTCACGGGTCATCACTTCCACGATGGCGCTTGTCTCGCCATGGCGTCGTGTCCCGAGAATTATGCCTTCATCGCGCCATTCCATGGCCGCCAGTCTTATGAATTAGCGCATCCCGAAAAGTGTGAAACGGTTTTCGGACAAGATGCGCGCCAGTACAAAGTTAGAGCGCCGATCTGATTTCATCAGATCGAAACGCGCTCTAGGTTGGAAAATCAAGGCCCATTTCGCGATAGCGTTCCGGATCGTTGCCCCAGTTCTCACGCACCTTCACGAAAAGGAAGAGATGAACGGTCTGTTCCAGTATCTCGGAGATTTCCTTGCGCGCTGACTGCCCGATTGCCTTGATCGTCTCGCCCTTGTGACCGAGGACAATCTTCTTCTGGCTTTCGCGCTCGACATAGATGACCTGCTCGATGCGAACGGAGCCGTCCTTGCGCTCTTCCCAGCGCTCCGTTTCCACGGTCGACGCATAGGGCAGTTCTTCATGCAGACGCAGATAGAGCTTTTCGCGGGTGATTTCGGCCGCGAGCTGGCGCATCGGCATGTCGGAAATCTGGTCTTCCGGATAATACCATGGGCCGTTTGGAACATTGTCGGCCAGATATTTTGCCAGATCCTTGCAGCCCGAGCCGTTAAGCGCGGAAACCATGAAAGTCTGGTCGAATGCGACAAGCTCGTTGGCCTTGCGGGCGAGATCCAGCAGAATCGGCGGATCGACGCGATCGACCTTGTTGAGCACCAGAACCTTCTTCTGGCGCACATCCTTCATGCTCGAAAGCAGCGCTTCGGCATTTTCGTTCAAGCCGCCTTGCGAATCGAGAAGCACCAGAATGATATCGGCATCCTTGGCGCCGCCCCAGGCCGTGGTGACCATGGCGCGGTCGAGCCTGCGCTTCGGGCGGAAAATGCCCGGCGTGTCCACCAGGACAATCTGCGCCTGGTCTTCGATGAATATGCCGCGCACAAGGGCGCGCGTCGTCTGCACCTTGTGCGTGACGATTGAAACCTTGGTTCCCACAAGCTGATTGACCAGCGTGGATTTCCCCGCATTCGGCGCCCCGATCAGCGCCACGAAGCCGGAACGCGTCTGTCCTGCTTCGTTCTCGCCGTCAGCCGGCGTCGTCCGATTATTCATTGTTTATCCTTCCAGACGATATTTCCTTGCGGAACGCCGCCGTCCTCCAGCGCACGACGTCCCAGATACGACAAAACTGCACGCGAAAGCGGCATTTATCCGTATTAGACCATTATAACCGATCACGATTTAAAAATTGCCAATTCTTGCATCAAGCCGGATTGTCACGCTTCCAGACGCCTTCACGATAAAGCATCGCTTCCGCCGCGTGTTGTTCGGCTATCCGTTTTGAACGGCCCTCGCCCGTTTCCGCAGCAAAACCCTTGACCGTCACCTCCACCGTGAACAACGGATCATGGTCCGGGCCGGTGCGGCTGATGATGGAATAGGCAGGATGGACATTGCCCTGCTGGTGCGCCCATTCCTGCAGTTCCGTCTTGGCATCACGGCGGGCGGCGCCCGTTTGCAGGGACCGCTTTTCCCAGTAACGCTTGACGAAGCGTCGCGCGGCTTCAAGCCCACCATCGAGATAGATCGTGGCAATCAGCGCCTCGACGACATCGGCCCGCACATTCAAGAGGCGCTTGTCATTCAGTGACTTGATGTCGGAGCCGGTATGAATGAGATCGGCAAGACCGATCTCGTCGGCAATCGCCGCACAGGTTTCGGCATTTACCAGCGCATTGAGACGAACCGACAATTCGCCTTCGGATGCTTCCGGGAATTCATCGAACAGCATTTCGGCGACGGTCAGCCCCAGAACGCGGTCACCGAGAAATTCGAGACGTTCATAATTTGCGCGCGATGGCGCCTGCACACTTGAGTGGGTGAGCGCACGATCCAGCCGTTTCAGATTAAGAAAACGGTGTCCGGTGCGCTCTTCCAGAATTGCTGCTGTCTGATTTGCCGAAGCCATTTCAATTTCCGGTTACGGCTGTATGCGGTGTGCCATTGACTGAATTGAACAGTCGGCCAAAGCGAACTTCGGACGGCCATTTCCAGATTTCCAACGGGCTTGCCTTGTCGGCGATGGAGAAGAAAATGATGTTGGCGCGTCCGACCAGATTTTCAAACGGCACATAACCGACACCGAAGCGGCTATCGAGCGAGTTGTCGCGATTGTCGCCCATCATGAAGTAATGACCGGCGGGAACCTCGAAGACGCGCGTATCGTCACCGATGGAATTGGGCGCAAGATCGAGCGTGTCGTAGGTCACGCCTTCCGGCAGGGTTTCTCGGTAAACCTCGACCGGGCGGTTCTGCTCGGTGACATCGGGATTATTGATCGTACCGATGCGATCGCGCTTGACCGCCTGATCGTTGATATAGAGCACACCGCCGCGCATCTGCACGCGGTCGCCCGGCAGGCCGATCACGCGCTTGATATAGTCGACAGAAGGATCGCTCGGCAGCTTGAACACCACCACGTCGCCGCGCTTCGGCTCAGCGCTCCAGATACGGCCCGAAAACAGGTCCAGCCCGAACGGCAGCGAATAGCGCGAATAGCCATAGGCATATTTGGAAACGAACAGATAATCGCCTTCCAGAAGCGTTGGGCGCATGGAGCCCGATGGTATGCTGAAAGGCTGGAAAAGCAGGGTGCGGATGACCAGTGCCAGCAGCAGCGCCTGCACGATAACGCTGATGGTTTCGCCAAGGCCGCCGGATTTTTTTGTCTCACTTTTGCTGGACACGCTCATTGGATCTCCGCTTCCGATAACGCGATCTAATAACGACTATGAATGCATGACGCAATCACGCCGCCGGCAGAACGCCGGTTTATCGCACGATTATGAGCAGGAGTTTGCCTGTCACAATCACAATTATTTCGTCTCAGACAGGGCTTCGATGATAACGAAAGCCTGCGCGAGAGGAAAATCATCGGTAATTGTCAGATGTATGGCAGCGCGGGTTCCGGCGGGCAAGAGTTTCTGCAACTGTTTGGCCGCGCCGCCGGTCAAATGCATGGTGGGCTTTCCCGAAGGAGCATTGACCACGCCCATGTCCCGCCAGAAAACGCCCTGGGCTATGCCGGTTCCGAGCGCCTTGGCACAGGCTTCCTTCGCGGCGAAACGCTTTGCATAAGATGCGGCGCGCTGCTTGCGCCCATCCGATTTCTTCTGCTCGGTCTCTGTAAAGACCCTGTTGCGGAAACGGTCGCCATGCCGCTCAAGCGCACTTTCGACACGGCGAATATCGATGAGGTCGCTGCCAATACCGACAATCATGCTTTCTGAGACTCCTGTGCGCGATGCAGGCGGTGCTTTTCCGCAAGACGCTCGATACGGCGACGACGGAAGGCTGAAACCGCAAACCGGGTGACAAAATAGACCACCACGGCGAATGCGGCGCCCAGAATGGTGGAACCGAACAGCATCGGTTTCAGGAGCGGGGTCCAGATTTCATCGAAACGCATAGTTTCCAAGGCTCGTCCGAGGCGCACCGGCGGCGCATCATCGATGCTGCCATTCATGATGAAACGGCCAAGCTCGAACGTGCTTCCCCAGATGAACGGCAGCGTCAGCGGGTTGGCAAGCGTCGTGCCAAGCGCTGCGGCAGCGATATTCCCGGCGAGAAAATAGGCAAGCACAATCGCAATGATAAGATGAAAGCCGAAGAAAGGCGTAAACGCCGAGAACACGCCGACCGCCAGACCGGCAGCAACGGCATGCGGCGAGGCCGTGATACGCAGAATCCGTTTGCCACCGTACCGGAGGGAACGGGAGAAGGAGCGGCGCGGCCAGACCAGAAGCCTCAGACGCTCTTTTCTGGTCGGGGGATTACGGCGTTGAAAAAGCATGTCGTCCTATTAATGCGCTCCCATCGCAGAGACAATTATTATTATTCCGCCGCGACGCTATCGCTGCGTTCAAACGGAACAGTGTCGAGCCGCGGCAAATAGAACCGTGGCGAAACTCCGAGCATCCTGCGGAACATCGTCGTGAAAGCGGAAACGCTGTCATAACCCAGATCCAGCGCCACGCTCGTCACCGCCTCCCCTTCCGTGAGGCGGGGAACTGCGGCGAACAGGCATGCCTGCTGGCGCCAGACCGAAAGGCTTACGCCGGTTTCCCGCTGGAAATGCCGGGTGAACGAGCGTCGACTCATCGCCATCCTGTCCGCCCAGTCGTCAATTGTGGCGCGTGAAGAAGGCTTTTTCACGAATTCCCGACACAGCTTCTCCAGGCGCGGATCGGATGGAAAAGGCAGGCCCAACGAGCGTTGCGGCAGCGTGTGGAGGTCCCGCAATATAAGTTCGATCACCAGCGCATCGCGGCTGTCAGGTTCAGGCGTACTGTCCTGCGCCGTTGCATCGGTTATGAGGCACCGCATGAGATCGGTCAGCCCGACCACATGAAGATAATCCGGCACACCCGACACAGCATCGACGCAGATATAGATCGACCGCATGAAGACTTCGCCGAGAATTTCGACCGAATGTTCCACACCCGCCGGTATCCACATGGCGTGATCGCTGGGTATCATCCAACGTCCGGCATCGGTCGTCACCAGCACCACCCCTTGGGACGCACACAGAAGCTGCGCCCGGCTGTGACGATGGCGCGGCACGAAATAGCCGTCGGGATAGCGCGTCGGCAAAGCAATCACCGGCCCGCTCATGCCTTCCAGCATGGCGATGCGCTGCTCGTGGAACTTCTGCAGTTCCTCGCTTCCCGGCAGCAGCAGGCCCGGCGGCGACTTCGGTTTCATTGCAGCTCTGCCCTTTGTTTGGCCCACTCTCGAAACTATTGGACCAAATCACGAAAGCGGGCGAGAGGCAATAGTCCTATTAATAGTGTGCTGAGAATGGGTCGCGACATTCGCTGGCGAAATGAATTTGACGTTTGAGCAAGCCACATGCCTGTTCAGGCATCAAATTCGCAAATTTTCGCCGGTTTCTCATCAGAGCCTGAATCAAAAAGCGGCAGGCCGAGGCGAAAATGGCGATTTTCGAGTACCGGAGCACAATGTACTTGAACAGTACGTGAGCACCGGAACGCAGAAAATTGCCATTTGCAGACCGGCATGGCGACTTTTGGAACAGGCTCTCAACATCCGCAATTTCCTTGAAATCTCTTTTCCTGCTGTCAGATAGTGTCGCAGGAAATACACCAGAAGACTGGCTTTCATCTTCGGAGTAGCAGTATGAGCATGAGTGCTGCACAGCAGCCATCAAACAGCGGCGCGGACAATACTGTCCTCGCCATTATTCTGGCCACAAGCATGGGCCATTTCCTGAACGACATGATGCAGTCGCTCCTTCCGGCCATCTATCCGATGCTGAAGGACAACTACAGCCTGTCATTCTGGCAGATCGGGCTTTTGACGTTCACCTTCCAGATGACGGCATCGATCCTCCAGCCGCTCGTGGGTATCTACACGGACCGCAAGCCGATGCCTTATTCCCTGCCGTTCGGCATGGGCTGCACGCTTGTCGGCCTCGTCTTTCTGGCGACCGCGCATCATTATTCGATCCTGCTTCTGGGTGCGGCCTTTGTCGGCTTCGGCTCGTCGGTCTTCCATCCGGAAGCGGCACGCGTGGCACGGCTCGCCTCCGGCGGACGGCACGGCTTCGCGCAGTCGCTGTTTCAGGTGGGCGGTAATTTCGGTTCGTCCATCGGCCCACTTCTGGCAGCGTTCATCGTCCTGCCGTTCGGCCAGATCAGCGTGTCCTGGTTCTCTGTCGCCGCGCTCGTCGGCATGATGCTGCTCTGGTATGTGAGCAACTGGTACAATCGCTACCGGATTGCCAACGCCAGCAAGGCGAAACCGGACAAGACCCTTCCGCTGCCGCGCAACAAGGTGCTCGTCTCGGTTGGCGTTCTGGCGATGCTGGTTTTCACCAAGTACATCTACATGGCCAGCCTGACGAGCTACTACACGTTCTATACCATCAGCCATTTCGGCGTGACGGTGCAGGCATCGCAATTGCTTCTGTTCCTGTTTCTCGGCGCGGTCGCCGCGGGAACGATCATCGGCGGGCCCATTGGTGACAAGATCGGTGCGCGCAAGGTGATCTGGGCCTCAATCCTCGGCGTCCTGCCGTTCACGCTGGCCCTGCCCTATGCGAATCTCGAAATGACGGCTGTCCTCACGGTCATCATCGGGCTGATCCTCGCCTCGGCCTTCCCGGCCATCGTGGTATTCGCTCAGGAACTGCTGCCGGGACGTGTCGGCATGGTGTCGGGCCTGTTCTTCGGCTTTGCTTTCGGCATGGCCGGTATCGCAGCCGCCGTTCTTGGCGTCGTCGCTGACCAAAAGGGCATCGAGTATGTCTACAACATCTGCTCGTATCTGCCGCTGCTCGGCCTGCTGACAATTTTCCTGCCCAAGCTGGAAAAGAACCGCAAGGCCTGACACGTAAAACACACAGCCCGAAGGCCGTCCTGGCTTTCGGGCTGTGCTCTGAAATAGTGGAGCACCGCACGTCCCCCAACGGCGGTGCTCCCATGCTACTGACCTTCTTGACGGCCCGGTGCAGCAGCATTTTCTTGATAGAGCATCTTTCGCTCTACATCTTTGTTCCAACGCAAGTTCAGACGGCGAAACTGAAGCCGTGCATCGTCTCCCTGCGAAATTCATCAAAAGCAGCCGCAACCAGACGGATCAGCGGCTTGCCGTCACTTGTCGCGCTGATGACCCCGCCACGGACTTCCACCAGCCCATCCGCGACCAGAGGGCGCAACAAGGCCAGCTCATCGGAAAACTCCACACCCGGGGCCGTAGCGTTCAGATCGACCCGGAAATTGCACATCAACGCGGTGATGATACCGGCGCGGATACGGTCGCTTTCGCGCATCGCATAACCACGGACCGTTGCCAGTTCGCCCGCGTTAGCGCGCTTGGAATATTGCGTCACGTCCGAGATATTCTGGGCATAGCCGCCGGGGAACTGCGAAATCGATGACGGGCCGAGACCGATCAGAGTCTGGCAGCGATCATCCGTATAACCCTGGAAATTGCGGTGCAGCGTGCCATTGCGCGCGGCAACGGCCAAACTGTCGTCAGGCAATGCGTAGTGATCGATCCCCACTGGTTCATAACCGAAACCGATGAAGCTTTCCGCGACGACACGTGCCTGAGCGAAGCGTTCATCGGCATCCGGCAGGAGGCTCGCATCGATGAGGCGCTGATTGGCGCGGCGCTGGGGCAGATGCGCATAGCCGTAGCAGGCAACGCGATCGGGCTTGAGTATTGCGACCTTTTCGCAGGTCTCGCGCAATGTCTCCACTGTCTGCAACGGCAGGCCATAGATGAGGTCGAAGTTGAGGCGATCAATGCCGACTTCGCGCAGAAGACTTGCAGCCTTGGCGACCGTCTCTATCGGTTGAATGCGACCGATGGCTTTCTGGACCTCGGCGTCTACATCCTGCACGCCGAGGCTGGCACGATTGACGCCCATGAGCGCAAGCGTACGTACGAGCTGTGGCGTGACGGTGCGCGGGTCAAGCTCAATGGCATGTTCCATCTGAGGCGAAAAGTCGAATGCAACGCGCAGCGCCGCCAGAATGCTCATAAACTGGCGCGGGTTCAAAATCGAGGGCGTCCCCCCGCCCCAATGAAGGTGAACCACATTCGGCCGGGCGGTCAGGCTCTTGCTGACGGTCTCGATTTCGCTCAGCAGAGCAGTACAGAAATTCTCGACCACATCGTTGCGGACAGCCATTTTTGCATGGCAACCGCAGTAGTGGCACAGCTGCCGACAATAGGGCACATGGATGTAAAGGGAGACGCTTTCCTCCGGCCCGATCTGGCGCAGCCAGCGATGCGTGGTCTCAGCGCCCACGGGCATGAAATCCGCAGCCGTCGGAAAGGAGGTATATCTGGGTACAGCCAATGCGGCGTAGCGTCTTATCGCTTCTTCATGCATAGCGCGTCCACCTTAAGCGTTGGTCGCTCCGGCGAAGCCCTGCCGATGCGCGCACCGGAACCGGAGCGACATTCTGCGGGGCAAGACGGCATGATGCGGCAAGGAAGCCCGCATGCATGACAGCCGATATTGCAATTCCCAGCCACAACAGCACCTGTTTTCCCCATTTTGAATCGCGCGCCCCAAGACGGGTTCGCATCAATTTCTATGGTCAGGATTAGGCTGTTCAGCCGGGTAGTGCATTGATTTGAATCAACGGAAATTCACCCGGCTTTTGGCGATGTGGGCTTGAAGCTAGAGGCTTTCCGGGTCCATTCCAGCAACGGCTGCCAGTGAACGACGCGACAGGATTTCCACCGTATTAGCATCGAGCAGTTGGATCAGCCCCTGCGTCTTCAGCTTTGTGAAGCTGCGGCTGACGGTTTCAATCGTCAGGCCGAGATAGTCGGCAATGTCGGTCCTGTTCATCGAAAGATGAACAGGGTTGGGCTTCTCGCCGCGCTTTTCCGCACGGGAAGAAAGGACCAGCAGGAAGCTCGCAAGCTTTTCCACCGGCGCAAGGCGTCCGAGGACAAGCTGATTGTCGCGCGCCGTGCGAAGCGCGGCCCGCGTCATCTGATGCAGGCGCTCCTTCAATTTGGGAAAACGCTCCATCAGATCGTCCATCTCCCTGGTGGTAAAGGCACACAGGACTGATGGCACCACAGCCTCAACCGACTGGGAGTAAGTCTCGTCGTCCGCCAGGCCAAGATAATCGCCGGGGAACAGGAAACCCGCAATCTGCCGACGCCCATCAGGAAGCGACGTATAGATGCGCAACATGCCGGAAGTCAGACTGAAGACGCGACGCTTCGGCTCGCCCTCCTCCACCAGCTGCTCATTGGCATCGAGACGCTTGGAGGTCATGATTGCTTCCAGAGCGCCAAGATCGCCGTCATCCAGCGCAGCGCAAACGGCCATCCGCCGGACATCGCAATCCACGCATACCCCACATGGCGCACGATAAGGCGATCTGGGATCGAATATGATAGGCGCTACACTCACGATGGAATCCTGTTTATGGAAGCCGGAAGAACGTCTCTGGCAGTTACCCTTAAATAGGTAACTATAACGCGTCCCGCAAAGCGGAATTTCGCCGCAGGGGTGTATCCCCCTGCAGCGCATGGAAAGCCATCGGCTTGCCTGCTTAAATGTTGCGGCTACCGGGCTTCACTGCCGGAATTGCAGCAAGCTCTGGCGGCAATTTATCCGCGGGATAGGCTGGGACTTCATACTCGGCGAGAGAGATCAGCTTCGTGCCGACGTCGGCCTTTCCCGCCGAGCGGTCAACGATACAGGCTGCGGCCACGACTTCGATACCGAGGTCCTTCATGCAATCGATCGTTTCGCGGATGGAAAGTCCAGTCGTGACGATATCTTCCACGATGACGACGCGTGCGCCTTTCGGCACATCGAAACGCCGCAGGCGGAACACCCCGTTCTCGCGCTCCACCCAGACTGACGGAACGTGCAGATGGCGCGACGTCTCATAGGAAGGAATGAGACCGCCAATGGCTGGTCCAACCACGTAATCGATGGTCCCGAGATTTGCCGCCTCGATCTTTTCCGCCAATGCCTTGCAAAGCTTTTCCGTCTTGTCGGCATGCATGAAAACACGTGCCTTTTGAAGGAAAATACGGCTGCGCAGGCCCGATGTGAGGATAAAGTGGCCTTCAAGGATCGCCCCCGCTTCGCGGAAGACGGCAAGCACATCTTCGGTGTTCATCTTAGTCCTATCCGTTCACGCGTTTCGCGCCGCTGACGCTCGCGCTTTCTTTCAATTGGGAAATGATACGGTTGAGATGCTTGAGGTCCCAAACCTCGACATCGATAATCATTTCGGTGAAATCCGGTGCGGTGCGCACCATGGAAAGATTGTGAATATTCGCGTCATTGGCCGCCACGATCTGCGCTATCTCGGCAAGCGAGCCCGGCGAGTTGATAGCCGAGACGCTGACACGCGCCGGGAAACGCTCGCTCATCTGCTCGTCAATGTCCCAACGCACATCGATCCAGCGTTCCGGCTGATCGTCATAGGCCGTCAGCGCCGGCGACTGGATCGGATAGATGGTGATGCCGGCACCGGGCTGGAGAATGCCGACGATACGGTCTCCGGGCACAGCGCCTTCCGGGGCAAAACGCACCGGAAGGTCCGAATTGGTGCCACGAATCGGCAGCGCCTTTTTCCCCGGCTTCGGTGCGGCGTCGGCGTCGGTCTTTGTCGCGTCTTCGCTGCCCTCCGGCACCTTGAATATCATGCCGGCTGCATTCTGAATGTTGAACCAGCCCTTCTCGCCAGTCTTGGCGGGGCTGTTCTGCGAAGTCACGCGCGTATCCTGATAATCGGGATAAACGGCCTTGACCACATCGGTCGACGGCAGTTCACCGCGTCCGACTGCAGCCAGAACGTCCTCCACGTCCTTGCGCGCCAGGCGCGGAAGTCCGGGTTTAAGAATATCCTTGCTGAACGGCTTTCCGGCGCGCTCGAATGCGCGCTCCAGAATGCGCATGCCAAGCCCGGAATATTGCTTGCGGACAGCCGAGCGGGTAGCGCGCCGAATGGCGGCGCGCGCCTTGCCGGTAGCGACAAGCGATTCCCAGGCCGCAGGCGGCACCTGTGCCTTGGACCGGATGATCTCCACTTCGTCACCGTTCTTCAACTCGGTCATCAGCGGCATGATGCGGCCATTGACCTTTGCGCCAACGCAGCTGTCGCCGATATCTGTGTGAACAGCATAGGCGAAATCGATCGGCGTCGCACCGCGCGGCAGAGCAATGAGACGGCCTTTCGGCGTGAAGCAAAACACCTGATCCTGAAAGAGTTCAAGCTTGGTGTGTTCGAGAAATTCTTCCGGATTATCGCCTTCTGAAAGCTGCTCGATTGTCTGGCGCAACCATGCATAGGCATTGGTTTCGGTAGAGATCTTGTGCGGGTTGTTCGCGCTGCCGCGATCCTTGTAGATCGAGTGGGCAGCAACGCCGAATTCCGCAATCTCGTCCATTTCGCGCGTGCGTATCTGCAGTTCGATGCGCTGCCGCGACGGCCCGATAATGGTGGTATGGATCGACCGATAATCGTTCTGCTTGGGCGTGGAAATATAGTCCTTGAACCGGCCCGGAACCATCGACCATGTCGTATGGATAAGTCCGAGCGCCCGGTAGCAATCCTGCACCGTATCAACCATGACACGAAAGCCGAAAATGTCGGAAAGCTGCTCGAACGACAGGCCCTTTGTTTCCATCTTGCGGAACACGGACCATGGCTTTTTCTGGCGGCTCTTCACACTGGCCTTGATGCCATGCTTTTCGAAAATCTCGGACAGGTCCTTTTCGATCTTCTGCAGCAGGCCGCGGTTCTTTTCCAGAAGTTCGGCCAGACGATCCGTGACAGCACGCCAAGCATCGGGATTGATATAGCGGAATGCCAGCTCTTCCAGCTCTTCGCGCATATCCTGCATACCCATGCGGCCTGCAAGCGGCGCATAGATATCCATCGTTTCCTCGGCAATGCGCAGGCGCTTGTCTTCCCGCATCACGCCCAGCGTGCGCATATTGTGCAGACGGTCGGCCAGCTTGACCAGAAGCACGCGGACATCTTCGGAAATCGCCAGAAGCAGCTTGCGAAGGTTTTCCGCTTGCACTGCTTTCTTCGAAACGAGGTCGAGTTTCTTGAGCTTGGTCAGCCCTTCGACGAGCTTGCCGATTTCGGGACCGAAAAGCTGATCGATTTCCTGTCGGGTGGCTGTGGTATCTTCAATCGTATCGTGCAGAAGGGCGATGGCAATCGTCGCTTCGTCGAGATGCATATCGGTGAGGATCGCGGCGACTTCGAGCGGATGCGAAAAATAGGGATCTCCGGAAGCACGTTTCTGACTGCCATGCTTTTGCATGGCATAGACATATGCCTTGTTGAGAAGCGCCTCATTCACGTCAGGCTTGTATCGCTGCACACGCTCCACAAGCTCATATTGGCGCATCATCTACGAGAACTCCCTTTCGAAACCGATGTTTGGAAACATATCGGGTATTGTGACCCAAAATCACCGAAAATCGAACAGTTCTCGACGTTTAGGTTTAATTTTCTGCCGACAATATTAATTTCCGGCAGAAACCGCTCGTCATTTGGAGCGCGGCGCGTCTTCCGGGCAGGCGTCCAGCATCGCAGCTGCCGACCCTCGCGCACGAGCACGCGCATAAAAACATGCGCCACGACGGAAACTCGCAGCGCATGCAAAAAGATTTAATCCAGAGGACGATTAAAAATCGTCGTTCTTCTCTGGTGCGACGAGGCCTTCAATACCGGCGAGCAGCTCTTCTTCCGACATGCGGTCGAAAGCAACTACGTCTTCCTCGGCAGCTTCTGCAATGCCTTCCGCAACGTCTTCCGACGAAGAGGCGATCTGTGCAGGCGCAGCCGCTTCCGGCTCATCGACTTCCACATGCTTCTGCAGCGAGTGGATAAGGTCTTCCTTCAGATCGTCCGGCGACAGGGTTTCATCGGCGATCTCGCGCAGGGCAACGACGGGATTCTTGTCGTTGTCGCGGTCGATGGTGATCTGTGCACCCTGGGAAATCTGGCGAGCACGGTGACCAGCCAGCAGAACCAGCTCAAAACGGTTCTCGACCTTATCTACGCAGTCCTCAACAGTGACGCGGGCCATGCGCGGTCCCTTTCATTTCTCGAACTTTATTGGATTTTTCCCCACATAACGCGTGCGGAGCCAAATTACAAGCAAAAGCGGAATTGCTCGTGCATCACCGTATGAAATCTGGCAAATTAACGCCGATTTCACGGATTTGCCTCATAAAACCCCGCAATGCGTCGAAACGGCACAATAATTTATAAACCAAAAAGAGATTACTGATATAAGGCTCCCTCTTAGGTAATTTAGTGCAGGCAAATAACAACCAATGGTTGCTTGTTTTTCTGTGATATGTCCTTAGAAGGCAATAAACGCACTGGTAAAATTCGATACCACCCGCCGTTTTAGAAAACAAACTGAATAAGCGGTCGCCGGCCCACTCCCGTCCGGCCGTAGAGTGGATATATTGCACGATGTTCGATTCTCGTGAAAAGATTGCGCTTTTTATTGATGGCGCCAATTTATACGCTGCCTCAAAAACCTTGGGGTTCGATATTGATTATCGGAAGCTTTTGAAAGCATTTCAAAAGCGCGGCTATCTGCTCCGCGCCTATTATTACACCGCCCTGGTTGAAGATCAGGAATATTCGTCAATCCGGCCCTTGATCGACTGGCTGGATTACAACGGCTACAAGGTCGTCACCAAAGCTGCCAAGGAATTTACCGATTCCACTGGACGCCGCAAGGTGAAGGGCAACATGGACATCGAGCTGACCGTGGATGCCATGCAGCTTACCGATACGGTTGATCATTTTGTGATTTTCTCCGGTGATGGTGATTTCCGCTCGCTCGCTGAAGCTCTTCAGCGCAAGGGCCGCAAGGTTTCCGTCGTTTCGACCCTGACCACACAGCCCGCCATGATTTCGGATGAACTGCGCCGTCAGGCCGATCATTTCATCGATCTGGTCTCGCTCAAGGCTGAGATCGGTCGCGATCCGTCAGAACGTCCGGCGCGCCGTCAGGATGATGATCTCGACGACAGCTATTGACGCCGTCGTCGAGCCGGTTCATGCAAGGGCATGATTTCCGAACCATCTCCCAATTGCGATATTTGTCCAAGGCTGCATGCTTTCCTGCAGGAATGGCGGCGCAAGGAACCTTCGTGGCACAATTCACCGGTTCCGCCATTTCTGCCTGCGCATGATAGCGATGTCCGGCTCCTGATTGTCGGACTGGCACCGGGCTTGCGTGGCGCCAACAGAACCGGGCGCCCCTTTACCGGCGATTATGCCGGGGATCTTCTCTACAGTACATTGTGCGAATTCGGATTCGCGACCGGCAAATTCGAGGCCCGCCCCGATGACAGCTTGCGCCTGCTGGATGCCAGCATTGTCAATGCTGTGCGATGCGTGCCACCGGAAAACAAGCCTATCGGCTCTGAAATCAACAACTGCCGCCAGTTCCTGTCGCCAATGCTGACCCGGTTTCCAAATCTGCAAGCCGTCGTCACGCTGGGAACGATTGCGCATCAATCGACTGTCCGTGCGCTTGGAGCACCGGTAGCGCGCCATCCGTTCGGTCACGACAAGGTGAGCGACATCGGCAATTTGCGGATTTTCTCCAGCTATCACTGTTCACGCTATAACACGAATACCGGACGGCTGACCGACGCCATGTTCCGCACCGTGTTTCGCAATGTGCGCAACTATCTGAATCAAAAGAGCGCCTGAAGCGCTCTTTCTTTGCCGATATTTATCCCTTATCCCGCATCAAGCGAGCCTTTTCGCGATTCCAGTCGCGCTTCTTTTCAGTCTCGCGCTTGTCGTGAGTCTTTTTGCCTCGCGCCAGCGCCAATTCCAGCTTAGCCCGGCCCCGATCATTGAAGTAAAGCTTCAATGGCACCACGGTCATTCCATCGCGTGATACGGAATTGAACAGACGAGACATTTCGCGCTTGCTGACGAGCAGTTTGCGCAGGCGCCGTGGCTCGTGGTTGAAACGATTGCCCTGCGTATATTCCGGAATATAGGAATTGATGAGCCAGAACTCGCCGTTCTCGAAGCTCGCATAGCTTTCGGCTATGTTGGACTGATTGGCGCGCAACGACTTGACCTCGGTGCCTGTCAGAACCAGACCGGCTTCGAGCGTATCGAGAATTTCAAAATTGAAGCGCGCCTTGCGGTTTTCCGCGATAATCTTGCGCACGGGAGAATTCTTGGGCTTGTTCATGATGGCACCATATAATGTGCAATGCCGGAAATGAAAACGCTCCCGAAGCTACGGGAGCGTAAAAATCAGCGAAAGCGGTAAACTTGGCAGGTCAGTTGACCAGACCCGCGTGCTTCATGGCCTGATCGATCTTCTCTGCCGTCGCGGCTTCCACCGTTACCATCGGCGAACGCAGCACATTTTCGACGCGACCCAGACGAGACAAGGCATATTTAGGCCCCGAAGGATTCGGCTCGATGAAGAGCGCCTTGTGCAACGGCATGAGGCGATCCTGCAATTCGAGCGCCTTGGCGAAATTACCGGCCTGGCACGCATCCTGGAATTCGGCGCAAAGGCGCGGCGCGATATTGGATGTAACCGAAATGCACCCTACCCCGCCATGGGCATTGAAACCGAGGGCAGTGGCATCTTCACCGGAAAGCTGAATGAAATCCTTGCCGCAGGTCGCACGCTGTTCCGAAACGCGTTCGATCTTGCCGGTCGCATCCTTGACGCCCAAGATATTCTTGTGGTCGCGAACAAGAGCGCCCATCGTTTCCGGCGTCATGTCGATGACCGAACGGCCGGGAATATTGTAGATGATGAGCGGAATCGAAATAGAGCGCGCCACACGCGAGAAATGTTCGTAAAGACCGCGCTGGTTCGGCTTGTTATAATAAGGCGTGACGACGAGAACCGCATCAGCACCAGCCTTTTCGGCATGCTGCGCCAGCTCGATCGCTTCCACCGTATTATTGGAGCCGGCACCGGCAATCACGGGAACGCGGCCAGCCGCAACCTCGATGCAAACCTCGATGACGCGCTTATGCTCGTCATGCGACAACGTTGGCGTTTCACCAGTCGTGCCGACCGGAACAAGACCTTTGGTGCCTTCTTCGATCTGCCAGTTTACGAATGCGCGAAAGGCTTTCTCGTCGAACGCTCCTTCGGAATCGAATGGCGTGACAAGCGCGGTAATTGAGCCCTTCAGCATTAGTGAACTCCTGAGAAAAGAAAGACGGGACCTCATTCCCCGATCATCTTGGGTATGTGACCAGGTAGAGGCGTTGCACAATAGTCTTGCAGCACGAGTGGAGCAAGCGGGGTATGCTGGCAAAACAGGCGCAATGCGGCAGTTTTGCGGCAAAATTTGTTGCTAGTTCCGTGCACTGCCGATGATAGGCCGGATTGATTAAAAGAACATCAAACGTTGCGGAAGGTCTGTGCCAGCGAAGATCGGAGATAACGCTTTATTAAGGATAGATTCATTCCTTGAGCCTAGGCTCAGGACCTAACTTCAATGGCGAAATAGACCGTCAAAAGCCGGGCTAAGAAAAGCCTGATTTCAACAACATATTGCGCATCAACCAAGTCTTTGTTCTAGTTAGCCAATGTCAAAACACGTCGCAGCGATATCCTTGAAGAAAAAAGCGCTCCTCGCCAGTTGCTTTGTTGCGGTTGCCTTGCAGCCGATGATTTCGCTCGCGCAATCGTCGCTACCGACAGATATTCCAACTCCGCTCGCGCGCCCGTTTGCGCCGACCGCGACACATCAGTCGCCGATGAATCTTGTAACGCCGAAACCGCGCCCGAATACGCCCGATCCGGTCATGACGTCAGCAGTCAGCCGCATGGAAAATCCGGCCGCGATAGGCGGAACGCTCAAGAGCGGCCTTGACGCCCTCTCCTCCCGAGACGCCGCGAGCGCGATTGCGTTCCGCAATGGAATGCCGCATGGTTCGCTTGACCGCCAGATATTGACCTGGGCAATTGCCACTTCCGGTCTCGACAGCGTTCCGAGCGCTGAAATCGCCACGGCGGTTGCAGAGCTGCGCGGTTGGCCGGGAACTCCAGTCCTGCGGCGCAATTCCGAGCGGGCTCTGCTCAAGGAAAATCCGGCCCCTGCAACCGTCATCGCATCGCTCGGCAATAGGCGGCCAGAGACTACCGAAGGCATGATTGTGCTTGCCCGCGCCTATATCGGCACCGGCAATGCCGCCAAAGCGCGAGAGCTGCTTTCGCCGTGGTGGGCTACGCAGCGCCTTTCTGCCGAAGACGAGCAAAAGATACTGAAAGAGTTTTCGGGCGTCCTGACCCGCGAGGATCATCAGCGCCGCATTCTGCGCTCTCTCTATAATGACCGCATGCAGTCGGCAAAGCTGCTTGCAGGCCCTGCACAGGCGCAATCGCTCTATAATGCCTTTGCGGCAGTTGCACAAAAATCTCCGAATGCCGCCAAGGCGATAGCGGATGTCGACCGCAGCTGGCAGGGCAATGCTGCCTATCAGTTTCTGAAGATTCGCTATCTGCGTCGTGCCGAACGCTACAATGAGGCGACAGACCTCATGCTGAAAGCTCCGCGTCAGGCGTCGGCGCTTGTCGATCCGGATGCATGGTGGGTCGAACGCCGCATCCTTTCACGAGAACTACTTGATCTTGGAAAGCCGCAGCTCGCGTACAAGCTGGTTTCGGCTCATGCCGCCGAATCGCCCACCATGGCCGCAGAAGCGGAATTCCATGCCGGATGGTATGCGCTCCGCGCCCTGAACCAGCCGAAAACGGCTGCGCCGCATTTTGCCAGAATCGCAGAAATTTCCTCCCGTCCAATTTCGGCGTCCCGTGCCTTCTACTGGCTCGGGCGATCCGCTGAAGCCGGTTCCGGCGGCGATGCCCGCGACTATTATCGCCGTTCCGCTCATTTCGGCACGACATTCTACGGACAGCTTTCAGCAGCCAAACTAAGCGAAAAAGCACCGGAACTCATCTATCCAAAGCCAACCGAGGCAGATCGTACGCGTTTTGCCGGCCGCCCTGCGGTACAGGCAATCAAGCGGTTGGAGCAGGTGGGCTACAGCAGTCGGGCAACCACCCTCTATAACCAGCTGTCGCAAGAGCTCGACAGTGTAGGCGAACTGGCCCTGCTGGCGGTCATGGCTGAACGCAACGAGAATCATTATCTGGCTCTGCGCGTCGGCAAGAATGCTGCGTTGCGCGGCCTCGACGTTGGTGCCCTGTCGCATCCGCTTGGCGCAATCCCGGCAAGCGCCAATATAAGCGGATCAGGCAAAGCCCTTGCCTATGCAATTGCCCGGCAGGAAAGCGAGTTCAACGTTGGTGCTGTTTCAAAGGCCGGGGCACGCGGCTTGCTGCAATTGATGCCTGCAACAGCGAAGAATGTGGCGACCCGTAACGGCATGAGCTTCTCCGCACCGCGTCTCACGACGGACGCAGGATACAATGCCACGCTTGGCGCCCATTTCCTCGGAGAACAGCTCGATCGTTTCAACGGGTCATACGTTCTCACCTTCGCCGGATACAATGCCGGCCCCCGCCGCGCATCGGAATGGATCGAGAAATACGGCGATCCGCGCGGCAAGCCCATTGATCAGGTGGTGGACTGGATAGAGCGCATCCCGTATTCCGAGACACGAAACTACGTTCAGCGGGTGATGGAAAACTACGAGGTATACAAGGCCCGACTGACCGGCAGCGCCGATATCCAGGCTGACCTGATTTACGGCCGGCGTTAAGCGGGAATATTAAAAGACAAAGAAAAAGCAGGCTCATTCGCCTGCTTTTTTTGTCCGTCGCGGTTTGGGTTTGGTCGCCTTTCGCGGCTTTTCCGTATGCCTGGCACTGGCTTTGTTCGCTGCATTCACCAGTTTTGCGGCTTGCGCGATCCAATCCTCGCGCTCCACTCGGCGCGGAAAACCTATATTTCGCTCAATCCAGCGCGATTCTTCATCGTTCCAGCTGGCAATCTGGTCGTAATGAAATACGCCGATACCGTTGAGCAATCCCTGAACGGCCCGACCGATACCTTTTATGACGGTGAGATCATCAGCTTTTCCACGACGTGCAGCTTCAAGAAGCTCTGGACGGCCCGGATCGAGAACGGGTTCCGCATCGGCCTCCTGGCTTTCGGCTTGCAAAGGCCAGTTTCCAACCACTTCTGCCTCGGGCACGACTTTGACCGAAAGCGTCTGCGGCTCGCTCGGCTGCGGTGAGGTCCTGGGGCCTTCGGCTTCCGCTGGTGCTTCAGCTTCCTTGGCCGTTTCCTGCTTTTCTTCGACGGGCAAGGTGGCGCGTGCTGCGGCAATGATTGTGCGTTCGCGGTCCGGGACTGCAGCGTTTCTGCGCCTGACGAAGCGGCCCAGAAAGCAGCCGACAATAAAAGCGATGGCAACAAGAACAGCCAGTTGAACAATCAGCAACGGCATATGGTTTCCTCGTACTCCAAATTACTCAAGCCCGACGAACATATTCGCCGTTAATTTTCCCCGCCCCAAATTTGCAACCACTACTTTGAACCGGTCAGCCAGCCGACAACCGCGCCAATCAGAACCGCCACGACGAGAACCGGCCAAAACGATACGGCTAAATAAAGCATTGTCAGGTCCGCTTTCTATTCCGGAAACGGAACATATGCTCCGCTATGCCTATTCATAGTGCGAAAGGAAAGGCCCGAACAGGCGGGCTGTCAATTCCGAACAGAAAACTGGCGGAGATGAATTCCAAATCGGACCGGCCTTGCTCACTGTGAAGGCTCAGCTTCGCCAATCTCAACCCGTTCAGCCTTCAGACCGAAGGGAAGCGAAGAACTCAATCGAGCCTGAAGCTTTTGATAGCTTGCTGCGTCTGCTGCCCTGCCCTTGATCGAAATATTGCGATCGGAAATCCCGATCTCCCCTTCCCGCAATCCCGACAGGAGTTGCAGGGAAAACTCCACCGAATGAGCGAAGTCCGGCGGGCTGCCGCGGCCTACCGCCATTTGATCGTCAAGCGGAATGCCCGGAGCCGCACTTTCAGCGGCAGTCATGATTCGGTCTCTTACGTCATTATCCGGAACTGAACCGGACAGGACAATTCCGTCAGCACTCTTCTTTATCTGCAATGCGTAGGGCGACACGAGCGGTAGAACGCTCGTCAGATCGGTGACCTCGCGAAGCCCCCATACCTTTTCCAGCGCATCTTTGGCAGCAGACTGTACTTCTGGATCGGTCGCAATGCCCTTCAGCGTGACATCGCGACCGTCCACATCAAAGCCCGCCCACACGAATGGAGCGAGTGCCTCGCCGGTGCGCGTCGCGATATCCGTCTCAACCCGGTCCGCACCGAACCAGAGGGCAAGCGCCATCAGCGCTGCGGTCCACGTTATGCCGGGCCAAAACCATTTGAACATGTCGTGGCGTCTCCACGCTGGAAATGATCGGAAACGAAGCGACGAAACACGTATCGCTTTCTTATCCGTACAAAGACTGAGTTTCCGGTGAAAGCAAGGTCACAACCGTGAAAATCGAAAAACAAAAAACCCGGCAGCGATGCTGCCGGGTTCTTTTGAACAATCCCGAAGGGATTAGAACGAGCGCTGGAAGCGAACCATGCCCTGCCAAGCATCTTCACCCTTGAGTTCAGAGTGCTTGTCGTTCCACTTGGTGTAGGAAACTTCTGGGGTGATGGTGAAGCCAGGAACCAGTTCGTAAGCAACGTTTGCAGTTGCTGCGAAGGTTTCTGCATCTTCGTAAGCGACCTGAACGTTGAAGGTAGCCTTTTCGGTTGCCTTGAACGCTGCGCCGCCCCAAACGGCCCAATCGCCGCCCCAGGTGCCGTAGAACGAGTCGATACGGCGGATACCGCGCCAGCTGCCGTCAGCAAATTCCTGCGTGACGTAGTAGTTGTCGTCGTTGGACTTGTAACCGCCCATTACCCAAACCGAGAAACGGTCGGTGATGTTGACGTCGGCGCGGACCTTACCAGCCCACTCTTCGTTGCGGGCGTCGTAAGCGACAACACCAGCGATCGAGCCCCAGCCGCCAGCGTACTTCAGACCGCCAACAACGTGCGGCGTGTAGTCCTTGAGCGTTACGTCAACGTCGGAGTCGCCGTTGCCGCCTTCTTCAAGCGACAGGATGGCCGAGAAGCCGTTGCCGCCGGTGAAGGTGTAGCTGATGAGGTTGGTGCGGTAGCCGCCAGCGAGGATCACGTCGTCGTTGATGACGTTGCCGAGGTAACCAGGGAAGGTTACGAAAGCCGATTCGTCGAGACCAACGCGCAGACCGCCGAGCTGGATGTAAGCATAACGCAGAGAGCTGTTTTCGCTCGAGCCGTATGCGTATTCTTCGCCGTCGCCGCCGCCGTTCCAGTTGTAACGCAGTTCGGTGAACGTCTTCAGGGTGCCGAGTTCGGTTTCCGAAGCGGTCGAGAAGCGAAGCGTTGCACGGGCGTTCTTGCCCCAGGTGTCGCGCTCGAGGTCGTCCAGCGAACGAGCGTAAACGCGATCGCCGCCCTTGGCGTCGTAACGAACGTAGCCATGGATACGCAGGCAGGTTTCGGTGCCTGGGATGTAGAAGTAGCCAGCGCCGTAAGCATCGCAGACGCGGACATATTCAACGGCTTCTGGCTCTGGCGCGACGATTGCGTCGGCAGCCTGAGCGCCGGAAGCTGCAACCAGAGCTGCA